>JAGAWT010000031.1 GCA_018110985.1 Oscillospiraceae bacterium | reverse complement strand
GCTGACCTCGCAGTACGGTGTCACGAATATCGACTATGCAGTAGTCATTGACGGACAGGTCATCGCAGGAAACAGCAGGCATTTTATCATAAAGGACGTTTCCTCGCTCATGACACTGGCGGAACAGTCATTGACTAATGTTTCTGCGGTGTCGGAATACGGCTCTATCGGTGCAATGATCGTGCTTTCCGTAGTTGTAGCCGTTATCCTGGGACTTATCGCATCATCGAACGTGAAGCGGCAGCGCAGGAAACTTGGTATCATGAAAGGTATGGGCTATACCTCAAAAGACCTGATGAAGCAGATAGCCATTAAGACCATGCCTGTAACAATATTTTCCGTGATAATAGCATCATTTGCGGCAAAATACGTTTACAGCGCTTTCTGGCTCATGGCATTCGGTGCATACGGCGAGCTGAATATGCCGCTGACGATCATCGCAGATGTGGTACTGGTGGCGTTCTGCTATGCTGTGACATATATCAGCGCAGGCAGGATAAAGACGATTTCCGTAACGGAACTCATGACCGAGTAAGAGGTAGATAATATGAAACATATAAAGAATATCGCCGCAGTCATGGCACTTCTCATGCTGACAGGCTGTGCAGATGCGGCAGCGGAAACATCGGCAAAAACAGAGAATGCAGACACAGCGGCAACGGCTTTGTCTGCGGAAACCAACACCGATGACGGCGAATATATCTACTGCATAGGTTCAGTCAGCAAGATCTATTCGACAGCGGCTGTCATGCAGCTTGTTGACGAGGGCAAAGTCGGGCTTGATACGCCGATAACCGAATATATCCCGGATTTCACAATGGCAGACGAGCGCTATAAAGACATCACTGTTCGTATGCTCATGGATCACACTTCGGGGCTAATGGGCTCAACAAGAATGAACAGCAATCTGTATGACGACAACGATACTTATAATCACGATCATCTGCTTGGAAACCTTGCAGGTCAGCGCCTGAAAGCCGACCCCGGTAAATATGCGGCGTACTGCAATGACGGTTTTGGTCTGTTGGAACTGATAGTCGAGAACGTAACAGGCATGACCTACACCGATTATGTAAGGGAGAACATCTCCGGCAAGATAGGTGTTACCTACACAGGAACGCCCATAGATATGTTCCGCAATGATATGCTTGTGCCCTCATTTTCGGCAGGCGGTCTGCCCCTTGATACAAGCTATTGTGTGACGATCGGTGACGGCGGTATCTACGCAACGGCTTCCGATACGGCGAAGTTCGGTGCGGCTTTCTTCACGGGTGATGAAACGCTGATCTCCGACGGTGCAAAGAACGCCATGTCCACTCGTTGGAACGACAACGAATACTGTGATGATAACGGTCTTGGCTGGGACGAAGCCGAAATGCTCCGCTACAAGCGAAACGGTGTCAAGGTGGTGGGCAAGGGCGGCGATGTAATGATGGATCACGCATTTCTGCTGACTGCCCCCGATGAGAAGATAAGCGTTGCTGTGCTTTCAAACGGCGGCGGCAGCACGCAGAATGGGCTTGTAGCACAGGCACTCATGGACGTTGTTTTGCAGGAAAAGGGAATCAGTATCACAGAGGAAGAACTGCCCGAATGTACGATACTTGACGAAATACCCGATGAATACAAGGCCTATGAGGGTATGTATATCATGAATATCATGGGCGAGGGCGATACACTTTGCAAAGTGACATTCCCCGAAAACAAGTATCTCCACATGGAAAAGATATCCTCTCGCAAGACCACTTGCACAGACTATGTGCTGACAGCAGACGGCGATTTTGCGGAGCTTGCCTATGAAGTCGAAGGATCCGGTACAGGTATGTCCGGCGGTTTTGACAAGCGCCTGCTGGCGGGCGGGAGCAGCCGTCTGTCCTTTGAAAAGAACGCTGACGGAACATTTATGAAAATATCGGGGGGACTGTTCTATCCGGGTCTTGGTTCGTATGACATAAAGACCTATGGGGGACAGATGATAGAGGAGAACACTGTCGGCGAGAACGTTCTGAGCAGCATTAAGGCATTTGACGGGAAGAAGATCCTTCTTGTGGGGGATAAGTATTCATCGGGCAATTACGAGGGTGCCGCTATTGCACAACTCCGAGTTGTCAAGGATCTGCAGGGGTATGTTTTTCTTATGGGCAACGCCGGGGATTTCCTGCTGAAAATATCCGACAGCAAACATCTTGTCTCGCCTAAAGATATCCCATCCTCATCAAGCAGAGATCTTCTTGATATAACGCTTGACACAGATGAAAACGGCAGGCTGACGATAAAAACTTCTTTCGGCACAGAATACATCTTAGCGGAGAATATACCCGTAT
Organism: Oscillospiraceae bacterium; assembly: GCA_018110985.1. GTDB lineage: Bacteria > Bacillota > Clostridia > Oscillospirales > Ruminococcaceae > Huintestinicola. Next base: position 169,210 of record JAGAWT010000031.1, on the reverse strand, counting down.
TTGATGCATCTGTCAAGTCAGTGGAGCTTACAGACAATGCGGCGTGGTACAATGTTTCCGACAGCATTGCAAACACCCCCGTGACGGTGACAAGACCCGAAAACAGTGCGGTCATCGTGTTCAACAAGTTTGATGAGCCCATATACACCTCCCACGTTAAGGACGCAGGCGATGTGATACCCATGCCGAAGGACGGCAAGGTGCTTTTCCTCGGTGAAAGCGGCGCTTCCTTTGAGATAAAAGTATAATACTGATTCTTCGGTCAGAAATCAGTATAAAAATAACAGCGGCACAGCTTGTGTCGCTGTAATGCTGTTTCGTGGCATTGCACCATCACTGCACCTTTTGCAGGTCATTTTCATACAGGCGGAGGGGGTTGACTCAGCGGCGGCAGTGATGTATAATAGCTTATATATCCGGCAAAGATCATTTATCATCGGAAATGATGCAAATGTAAGTTTTACCGGATTTTAATGCATATCAGCGGCTATGTGGAAAATATGGATCCCGGGATATTGCTCTGAAGTGCGGCTGCAAGCCCGCATGGGTGGAGACCGAAGCGGAGGAGTCCGGAAAGGGAGATTAATACTAATTCTTCCTCGATGTATAGACGATCTCCAAGCCTCAAATCCCTTATATTCAAGCATTTGCGGCTTGTTTCTTGTCTATACATCGGTCAGAAATTAGTATAAACACCGTCTGTGGGTATACTGTTCGGGAACGCTGATAGGTGCAGGACCATAATAACAAACGGAGGTCAACTATGATACTGCTCGTTATAGATGTGCAGAAAGGGATAACGGATGACAGGCTCTGCAACTTCGGGAAGTTCTGTGAAAACAGCCGCAGGATCATCGGCAAAGCACGCAGCACCGGCACGGAGATAATATTTTTCCGACATGATGACGGTCCGGGGACCGGCTTTTCCGTTGGGGACAGCGCTTTTGAGATAGCAGAGCAATTTGCGCCCGCAGAAGGAGAAAAGGTGTTTGACAAAAGCATCAACAGCTGTTTCGGGAACAAGGACTTCTGCCGCTACCTTTCGGACATTTCCGAAGATACACTGATGATAGTGGGGCTGCAAACGGATCTTTGCATAGATGCCACCGTAAAGTCGGCATTTGAACGGGGATTCAGGGTCATAGTGCCGGCAGGCTGCAACTCTACCTTTGACAATGCCTATATAGACAAAGAGACCTCTTACAGGTATTACAATGAGATGATATGGCAGGGAAGGTATGCGGAATGTGTGACCCTCGATGATGCGCTGAGGATGATAGAGGACAGCGAAAAAGGGACATGAAGCAGCGGCTTTTGAGATAAAAAACGGAGCAGGCGCTGGTTTTTCCCCCGACAAAAACAGATATCCTGCAGGGCATAAGCTCATACTGACCTCTGACCGATGTATAGACAAGAAACAAGCCGCAAATGCTTGAATATAAGGGATCTGTGGCTTGGAGATCGTCTATACACCGAGGAAGGATCAGTATCACTGCCCCCCGGGTGTTTGCATCACCGTCGGGGGCATCGTTTTATGATCTGTTTTTTTGTTTACAAATTTCTTAATAAATCTGTCTATCAGTTATGCCTGTAATATGATAGTATTTCTGTATATCATTTCACATTCGGAGGAAGATATGAAAAAAATATATATGATCGCCGTTTCCGTGCTTTTATCCATTGCAGCGGCAGTGACGGCATTACCTGCCGGTGCCGGGGCATCTCCCGCCGATAACGGTACCTTTACCGTGGGCTTTGATGCAGAATTCCCGCCCTACGGGTACAAGGACGATTCGGGAGAGTATGTGGGCTTTGACCTTGATCTTGCACAGGAGGTCTGCAACAGGCGGGGCTGGGTCCTGGCAAAGCAGCCCATAGACTGGAACTCAAAGGATATGGAACTGAAAACCGGCTCCATAGACTGTATCTGGAACGGTTTTACCATTAACGGGCGTGAGAACGACTATACCTGGAGCATACCCTATGTGGACAACTCACAGGTAGTGGTGGTGAAAGCCGGCTCCGATATAGACGAGCTTGAAGATCTGAAGGGAAAAGTGGTGGCGGTGCAGGCGGACAGCTCTGCGCTTGCGGCTCTCACATCCGAGGATGCGGAAGAGGATGACCTGGCTCTTGCTGCTTCCTTTGCGGATCTGCAGCAGGTGGGGGACTACAACTCCGCTTTTCTGAACCTTGATTCGGGAGCGGTCGATGCTATTTGTCTTGACATAGGCGTGGCAAGCTACGAGATAGAGTCAAGAAAAGGCTTTGTAATGCTGGATGAGAGCATATCCACCGAGCAGTACGGTATCGGGTTTTTAAAAGGGAACACGGAGCTCAGGGATCAGGTGCAGGAGACCCTTCTGGAAATGGCGGCAGACGGCACCTTTATGGAGACAGCGGAAAAGTGGGGGCTTTCCTCATCCGTGTGCCTTGACAAAGACACGGTGATACAGGATGATACTTCCGATCCTTCAAAGGAGGAGGAGCCTCTGTGGGAAAAGCTCCTGTATATCGTGAAGTCCCTGTCGGAGGGACTGCTGTCATCCCTTGCCATTTTTTTCCTGACCCTCCTCATATCCATGCCCCTGGGTCTTGTTGTGGCGGCGGGGAGGATGTCGAAGTCAAAGCTGCTTTCTGCCATAGTGAGCATCTATATTTCCGTGGTGAGGGGCACGCCCCTTATGCTCCAGCTCCTTGTGGTGTTCTTCGGCCCCTACTATCTTTTCGGGGTGAGGACAACATCCGCCTACAGGTTTATTGCGGTCATCATAGGATTCAGTTTAAACTATGCCGCCTATTTTGCGGAGATCTACCGTTCGGGCATACAGGCGGTGCCGAGGGGACAGTATGAGGCAGCGGAAATACTGGGATATTCTGCCCCGCAGAGGTTTTTCAGGATCATATTCCCGCAGATGGTGAAGAACACTCTTCCCTCCATCACAAATGAGGTCATAACTCTTGTAAAGGATACCTCCCTTGCCTTTGCGGTGTCCTACACGGAGATGTTCACCATAGCAAAGCAGGTGGCGGCTGCGGAGGCTACTATAATACCCCTTTTCACAGCAGGCGTTTTCTACTACATTTTCAATGCACTGGTGGCACTTGCCATGAACAAGATAGAACACAGGATGTCGTATTTCAGATAAGGAAAGAGAGACTGTCAGATGAGTTTGCTTGAAGCGAGAAACATAAAGAAATCCTTCGGGGATACCAATATCCTGAAGGACATAAGCCTGGATGTGGAGCAAAATGAAGTAGTTTCCATACTGGGGCCGTCGGGTTCGGGAAAGACCACCTTTCTGCGCTGTCTCACCATGCTTGAGACTGTTGACAGCGGCAGCATATCCTATTGCGGAGAAAAGGCTGTAAGTACGGAAGGCGGAAAGTGCGTCTATGCTCCGAAGAACGACCTGAAAAGGATAAAGGGCTATTACGGTCTTGTTTTCCAGAACTTTAACCTTTTCCCGCACTACACCGTCCTCAAAAACCTGACCGATGCCCCCGTCACCGTACAGAAAAGGCCGGAGGAGGAGGTCACCGCCGAAGCAAGGGAGCTCCTGCGGAAGATAGGGCTGTCGGAGAGGGAGGACAGATACCCCCATCAGCTTTCCGGCGGTCAGCAGCAGCGTGCAGCCATTGCACGGGCTCTTGCCATGAAGCCCCGCATACTCTTTTTCGACGAGCCCACAAGTGCGCTCGATCCCGAACTTACCGCCGAAGTGCTGGGGCTCCTTAAAGAGCTTGCGGAGGAGAAAATGACCATGGTGGTGGTCACCCATGAGATAGCCTTTGCACGGGAGATATCCAACAGGGTCATCTTTATGGACGGCGGATATATCGTTGAACAAGGTACTCCCAGTGATGTTATAGACAACCCCTCCACCGACCGTGCCAGAGCTTTCCTCAAAAAGCTGCAGGCGCAGGCAGAGCCCGGCAGGCAGAGCCTGCACCCACCCGTTGATGACAATTAAACATGCGGCAGCATTGCTGCTCGGTAACTTTTCATTGTACGGGACTGACAGAAAAAAAGGCAGAGCCTGCACCCACCTGTTGATGACAAATAAAAAGGCGGCAGCATTGCCGCTCGGTAACTTTTCATTGTACGGGACTGACAGAAAAAAGGCAGAGCCTGCTGTCACCCGCTGATGACAATAAAAAAGGCGGCAGCATTGCTTCTGCGCATATCCAAGCAGAAGCAAAAGCTCCCTCACATTGCCGTGAGAGAGCTTTTTCATTATTCTGCGGCAGATGCAGAGCCGTGGGAGATCTTTATCTCAAACCTGTCCTTTAGCTGTGTAACGGGTACGGGAGTAGGGTATTCTCCCGTAAAGCAGGCGGTACAGAGCCCCTTTCGTCCCGCCAGCCTTTCAAGCTCCGTTACGGGCAGGTAGCCCAGAGAATCCGCCCCTATGAGCTCAGCCGTTTCCTCTGTGGTATGGCGGCAGGCAACAAGGTTTTCCTCCGAGTCGATGTCCGTGCCGTAGTAGCAGGGGTGGAGAAAGGGCGGTGCCGAAACTCTGAAATGTATCTCCTTTGCTCCGGCGTCACGCAGGAGAGAAACTATCCTTCTGCTTGTGGTGCCTCTTACTATGGAGTCGTCCACAAGGACTATCCTCTTGCCCTCTACGGTCTCACGGAGAACGGAGAGCTTTATCATCACCTTATTGTCACGGCCTGTGGGGGCTATGAACGTTCTGCCTATGTAGCGGTTCTTTATCAGCCCTATGCCGTAGGGTATACCGGAGCGGCGGGAAAAGCCCAGTGCGGCATCAAGCCCGGAATCCGGCACCCCTATCACCACATCCGCATCCGCAGGGCAGGCATCTGCCAGTATCTCTCCCGCCCGCAGCCTGGCGGAGTGGACAGAGACACCGTCTATGACCGAATCAGGACGTGCAAAGTAGATGTACTCGAAAACACACATACGGGCAGGTCTTTTTCCGCAGTGCTCTTTCCGTGAGGTGACACCCTCCTTTGAAAAGACCAGCATCTCTCCGGGCTCCAGATCCCTTATGAATTTGCCGCCTATGGCGGTTATGGCGCAGCTTTCCGATGCCACTGCATATTCGCCGTCGGGGAGGATGCCGAAGCAGAGGGGTCTGAAACCGTAGGGGTCTCTTGCGGCGATGAGCTTGGAGGGGGACATTATCACCAGCGAATAGGCGCCTTCTATCTCCTCCATGGCTGCGGACACCGCATCCTCTATGGACGGCAGACGCAGGCGCTTCCTTGTTATGATATATGCTATTATCTCAGTGTCGGATGTGGTGTGGAATATGGCTCCCGAAAGCTCCAGATCCGTTCTGAGAGCAGCAGCGTTTGAAAGGTTCCCGTTGTGGGCTATCGCCATCCTGCCCTTCTGGTGGTTCACCACTATGGGCTGTGCGTTCCTCACACGGTTTCCTCCCGTGGTGGAGTAGCGCACATGACCCACGGCTATATTTCCCTCCGGAAGGGATGACAGCACCTCGGATGTGAATACCTCGGAAACCAGTCCCTTATCCTTGTGGTAATTTATAACACCGTCGTCACAGACCGCTATCCCCGCACTTTCCTGACCTCTGTGCTGCAGGGAATAAAGCCCGTAATACACCTGATGAGCCAGTTCCCGTCTGCTTTCGGAGTAGAGCCCGAATACCCCGCATTCCTCATGTATGCCCATGATCCTTATCCCTCGCCGCAAAGAAAGTCATTTACTTCCTTTGCGCACTCACGGCCTTCTCTTACAGCCCACACCACAAGAGACTGACCCCTGTGTACATCTCCTGCCGCAAAGACCTTTGCCCGTGATGCGGCATATTTGCCGCTTTCTGTCTTTATGCAGGAGCGGGGAGTCATCTCCACTCCGAAGGCACCCGAAATATAGCTCCTTGCACCCAGAAATCCCGCTGCTATCAGCACCATCTCTGCGGGTATTATCCTTTCGCTGCCCTCTTCCTCTGTGGGCTTTCCGCCGTCGAAGGAAAGCCTTACGGTCTCCACAGCTTTCAGCTTTCCGCTTTCATCCTTTATAAAGCGCTTGACAGTGGTCTGATAGACACGGGGATCCTCACCGAATACTGCTATCGCCTCCTCCTGACCGTAATCCGTTTTCAGGACCTTCGGCCATTCCGGCCACGGGTTGCCGGCTGTCCTGCACACCGGAGGCTTCGGCATCATTTCAAGCTGCACCACACTTTTTGCTCCCTGCCTGATACAGGTGCCCACGCAGTCGTTGCCCGTGTCGCCGCCGCCTATTATGACGACATTCCTGTATTTTGCGCTGATATGAGAGCCGGTCCCGGAGCCTGTCAGCTCCTTTGTGGCGTTTTTGAGAAAATCCACTGCAAAGAAGATCCCCTCTGCGTCACGCCCCTCCGCCTTTATGTCACGGGGCTCCTGCGCACCGCAGGCAAGCACCGCCGCATCGAAGGATGAAAGTATATCCTCTGCGGGGATGTCCCTGCCCACATCCGTATTTGTCCTGAATACTATGCCCTCTTCCTCCATCAGCTTTATACGGCGGTCTATCACGCTCTTTTCAAGCTTCATGTTCGGAATGCCGTACATGAGGAGACCTCCGGGACGGTCTTCCTTTTCAAAGACCGTCACACAGTGACCGTACCTGTTGAGCATCTGTGCGGCAGCAAGCCCGGAAGGCCCCGAACCAATGACAGCCACCCTTTTGCCGCTGCGCTCCTTCGGCGGACACGGTTTTACAAGACCCTTTTCAAAGGCTCTTTCTATAACTGCAAATTCGTTTTCCTTTACGGTCACAGCCTTTCCGTCAAGACCGTTGGTACACGCCTTTTCGCACAGGGCAGGACACACACGGGATGTGAATTCCGGGAAGGAGCTTGTCATGAGGAGCCGCTCTGCTGCCTCATCCCAGAGACCCTTGTAAATGAGCGCATTCCATTCAGGGCAGTAATTCCCCAGAGGGCAGCCGCTGACCATTCCGCCCAGCACCGTTCCCGACTGACAGAAGGGTATGCCGCAGTTCATGCAGCGTGATGCCTGCGCCCGTCTTTTTTCCTCATCCAGACGGGAGTGGAATTCCCCGTAGTCCTGTATCCTTTCCATAGGGGAGAGAGCGGGATCGTCCTCTCTCTCCCGGCCCATAAAGCCTGTATTCTTAGCCATATTACTTCCCCATTCCGTGAAATGCCTGTATCTTTGCTTCTTCCTCGCTCATTCCCTGTGAGATGTACATTTTCGTCAGCTCCGTTATCTTCCTGTAATCGTGGGGGATGACCTTCTTGAACCGGGGCAGGTATGACGAAAAGTCATCAAGTATCCTCTGTCCCAGCTTTGAGCCTGTGTACCTTATATGCTCTTCGATAAGGCTTTTCAGTGTCTGTATGTCCTCTTTGTCCGTCACATGGTAATAGCCCACCAGTGAGCGGTTCAGCTTTGTGTAAAGATCGTTGCGTTCATCAAGGACATAGGCTGTGCCGCCGCTCATGCCTGCCGCAAAGTTCCTGCCGACGGCACCCAGTATGACCGCAACGCCGCCTGTCATATATTCGCAGCCGTGGTCTCCTGTACCTTCGGCGACCGCCATAGCACCGGAGTTCCTCACGCAGAACCTTTCACCTGCAATGCCGTTTATGAAAGCCTTTCCGGATGTGGCTCCGAAAAGTGCCACATTTCCGATGATGATGTTTTCTTCCGGGGGCAGTTTGCTTTCCCTGTCAGGTCTTACGGATAATATCCCTCCCGACAGACCCTTTCCGAAGTAGTCGTTGCTCTCTCCCTCCAGGCTGATCGTCAGACCTTTCGGTATAAAGGCGCCGAAGGACTGTCCTCCTGCTCCCCTTGCCCTTACCGTCCATGTGTCGTCTGCGGAGGGAACGCCCTCCCTTGTGATAAAGGAGCCCAGCAGCGTGCCGAAGGTGCGGTCCAGATTTGATACCTTCATATCGGTCTCTGCTCTGCTGCCTGTCCTTACGGCTTTCTCAAAGAAGGGTATGAGCACCTTTTCGTCCTTTGTATCCCGCAGCCTGAAGTCATAGCTCCTGTCAGGGAGATGATGAACGGGGCAGGGGTCGGAAAGTATGGCGCCGATATCAAGGCTGCTGCCCTTCTTCTGTCTCAGCAGCTCGCTGTGACCCACCAGTTCATCCACACTGCGGATGCCGAGCCTTGCCATATGCTCACGCAGATCCTCCGCAATGAACCTCATGAAGTTTATCACATATTCGGGTCTGCCCCTGAAACGCTTCCTCAGCTCAGGATCCTGAGTGGCAACACCAACGGGACAGGTGTCAAGGTTACATACCCTCATCATCACGCAGCCCATGGTGACCAAGGGAGCCGTGGCAAAGCCGAATTCCTCCGCGCCCAGAAGAGCGGCTACCAATACATCACGGCCTGTCATCAGCTTTCCGTCCGTTTCTATGACTATCTGTTCACGGAGACCGTTCTGCACAAGGGTCTTGTGCGCCTCTGAAAGCCCCAGCTCCCATGGGAGCCCCGCTCCGTGTATGGAACTGTAGGGAGCGGCTCCTGTGCCGCCGTCGTGCCCGGAGATGAGCACCACTCCCGCACCTGCCTTAGCCACGCCTGCGGCGATGGTGCCAACTCCCGCCTCGGATACCAGCTTTACGGATATCCTTGCTTCCTTGTTGGCGTTTTTCAGGTCGTAGATGAGCTGTGCCAGATCCTCTATGGAGTATATATCATGGTGCGGCGGCGGTGAGATGAGGGAAACTCCCGGGGTGGAGTGGCGGGTCTTTGCTATCCACGGGTACACCTTTCCTCCGGGAAGATGACCGCCCTCACCGGGCTTTGCGCCCTGTGCCATTTTTATCTGGAGCTCCTTTGCGGAATTGAGGTATTCGGATGTCACACCGAAACGCCCCGATGCTACCTGCTTTATGGCTGAGCACCTGTCGGTGTCTGTGCCTCTGGTGGCTATGCGTTCGGGAGACTCGCCGCCCTCACCGCTGTTGGACTTTCCGCCTATACGGTTCATGGCTATCGCCATACATTCATGTGCTTCCTGTGATATCGAGCCGTAGGACATGGCACCCGTCTTGAAGCGGCGCATTATGCTCTCTGCGCTCTCCACCTCATCAAGGGAAATGCCCTTTTCGGGGTAGAGTATCTCAAGCTGTGAGCGGATGGTTATCTGTTTTTCGTCTCCGTCAAGGAGTTTTGTGTATTCCTTGAAAAGACGGTAATCCTCTTTTTGGACGGACTGCTGCAGAAGATGTATGGTGCGGGGGTCGTACAGGTGCTTTTCTCCGCCCTGTCTCTGCTTGTGGTCGCCCCTGTTTTTAAGACCGCCTTCAAGCACATTGGCATTCGGAGCAAAGGCAGCGGCATGGAGCCTCCTTGAACGCTCCTCTATATCCTTCAGGCTCTTTCCGCCTATGCGGTTCACCGTATCCGGGAAATATTTTTCGCAGACTTCCCTTGAAAGACCAAGTATCTCAAATATCTTTGAGCCCTGATAGGACTGTATGGTGGAAATGCCCATCTTTGCGGCTGTCTTTACGATACCCGACACAAGAGCGTTTACATAGTCGTTTACGGCAAGGGTGTAGTCCTTGTCTATCATTCCCTTTCCGATGAGCTCTCTTATGGTGTCAAGCGCAAGGTAGGGGTTCACGGCTCCGGCACCGAATCCCATAAGGGCGGCGAAATGATGCACCTCCAGAGGCTCTGCGCTCTCCACTATGATAGACATGGCGGTGTTCATCCTTGTGCGCACCAGATAGGAATGAAGGGCTGAAACAGCCAGCAGTGAGGGAATGGCAAGGTGATCTTCGTCCACGCCCCTGTCTGTCAGTATGAGGATGGCAGCACCTTCCTCATGTGCCTTCACCGCCTGTGCAAACAGCCCCTCTATGGCTGCTTCAAGGCTCGTATCCTTTGTGTAGAGCATGGAGATATCCGCTGTCCTGAACCAGTCTGCTGCGGTGTGGCGGATCTTCATCATATCCGCATTGCTGAGAACGGGATTGTGTATTTTCAGCACCCTGCAGTTGTTTTCATCCTCCATGAGGATATTCCCCTTGAAGCCCAGATATACCGAGGGTGAGGTGACTATCTTCTCTCTGATGCTGTCTATGGGCGGGTTCGTCACCTGCGCAAACATCTGCTTGAAGTAGTCAAAGAGGGGAGGATCCTTTTCGGACAGCACCGCAAGGGGCTTGTCCGTTCCCATGGATGCTATGGGCTCGCTGCCGTTTTCCGCCATGGGGATGAGTATGTCGGAAAGCTGCTCGTAGGACCAGCCGAAATACTTTTGCAGCCTTAAAAGGCGGTCACCCTCGTTCACGGCAGTCTTTTTGTTTGGCATTTTCAGCTCCCTGAGCCTGAAAAGGTGCTTGTCCAGCCATTCGCCGTAGGGATTTCTCAGTGAGAGCTCCCTTTTGATCTCATCGTCGGAGAGAAGCACTCCCTTGACAGTGTCCGCAAGCAGCATTTTTCCGGGATGAAGGCGTTCCTTTCTGATGATACGGCTCTCCTCTATGTCAAGCACCCCTGCTTCGGAGGAGATGATAAGGTCATTTTCGTCCGTCAGATAATATCTGGAGGGACGCAGGCCGTTCCTGTCAAGCACTGCACCGCATATATCGCCGTCGGAAAAGATGATGGATGCGGGACCGTCCCACGGTTCGAGCATAGCCGCATAGTACTGGTAAAAATCATGGAGCTCACGGCTCATGGTGTCGCAGTGCTGCCATGGTTCGGGTATGCACACGGTCACGGCAAGAGGCAGGGGGACACCGCTCATCATCATGAATTCCAGTGTGTTGTCGAGCCTTGCGGAGTCGGAGCCGCTCTTTTCTATAAACGGAAAAATATCCGGGTGGCGTTCCTCAAGGTGGACGGAGTGGAGTATGCTCTCACGGGACAGCATCTTATCCACATTTCCCGTAATGGTATTTATCTCACCGTTGTGTACTATGAGCCTGTTGGGGTGGGAGCGCTGCCATGAGGGGTTGGTATTGGTGGAAAAGCGTGAATGTACTATACCTATGGCGCTTTCGTATGTCCCTGCGGAAAGATCCTCATAGAAACGCCGCAGCTCGGACACCAGAAACATTCCCTTGTACACTATGGTGCGGCTGGAAAGGGAGCAGACATAGGTCTTTTCATCCGCTTTTTCAAAGAGCCTGCGCAGGACATAGAGCCGTCTGTCAAATTCTATGCCCTTTTCGCAGTCTGCGGGCTTTTTGATAAATGCCTGCTTTATGACAGGGCAGCTTTCCTTTGCCCTACTGCCCAGTATCTCTGGATGAACAGGCACATCACGCCAGAAAAGAAGCTCCAGACCCTCCTTTTCAAGAAGTCCCTCAAAGCACTTTACAGAGCTTTCGCTGTCTTTTTGAGGAAAGAAAAACATACCCACGCCGTACTCTCTTTCTCCCGGAAGAGAGGGGAAGAGCGAGGAAAAATAGGAATGGGAGATCTGAAGGAGAATGCCCACGCCGTCGCCTGTTTCTCCCTTCGCATCTTTGCCGGCACGGTGCTCCAGAGTTTCAACTATTTTCAGAGCGTTGTCCACCGTGGCAGCGGTCTTTCTGCCCTTAATGTTGACGACAGCACCTATGCCGCAGTTTTCGTGCTCAAAGGAAGGGTCGTAAAGTCCCTTTTTTGGAAAAGGTCCCTGTTCTCTGTAACCGTCCATGTTGATCTCTCCTAAATGAAATTTTATAGTCATCAAACTTTCATATCAATGTGCTTAATTAAGAGTGTAATTTGATTTTACATCCAAATATGCAATTTGTCAAGTAAAATCTTGCAAAATCGCTCATATTCTATCATATGCCCAAAGAGCGGCACATTAAAGAAGTGCATTTGGTCAATGTGTATAAAGAAATATGAACGGAATTGCAATGTAGACATTCATAAATTGCAAATATATCATAATAATCTGTAAAAAATAACCATTTTTGCAAGAAAGATATATAATGAAATTCATTTTTCTGCTGAAATTACCAATTGCCTATTGACAAACCGCCGTTTTTGGTGTAGTATAGCTTACAACAGCAACGGGGCTGCAACAAAGCACAATGAAGTGCTTTTGCAGCCCCGTTTGTTTTATCATTCATTTTCCGCCGGAGATCCGGAAAATGTATACATAAGTTTTTTCATGGGAGATGACATTATGAATGAGGAATTCATGAGCAGCGTAAGTGAGCTGGTGACAACGGAAGCCTTCGGTATATGGTACCTGATAGGCGCAGCACTGGTCTTCTTTATGCAGGCAGGCTTTGCAATGGTGGAAACGGGCTTTACAAGAGCCAAGAACGCAGGAAACATCATAATGAAGAACCTGATGGATTTCTGCATAGGTACGGTGATGTTCATAGCCATAGGCTACGGACTTCTTTGCGGCACGGACATAGGCGGTTTCCTTGGAAAGCCGGATCACACTATTTTTTCGGGATACGGCAGCTTCAGCTTTTCGTCCTTCGTTTTCAATCTGGTATTCTGCGCTACGGCAGCCACCATTGTTTCGGGTGCCATGGCAGAAAGGACGAAATTCATTTCCTACTGCATCTACTCCGCAGTGATCTCCGCAGTGATCTACCCCATAGAGGCTCACTGGATATGGGGCGGCGGATGGCTGGCACAGATGGGGTTCCATGACTTTGCGGGCTCCTGCGCCATCCATATGGTAGGCGGTATATCTGCTCTGATAGGTGCAGCCTTCTTAGGTCCCCGTATAGGAAAATTTGACACCGATGCAAACGGAAAGGTCACAAAGGTAAAGGCTATACCCGGACATTCTCTCACCATAGGCGCACTGGGATGCTTTATCCTCTGGTTCGGTTGGTATGGCTTCAACGGTGCGGCTGCCGTAAACGGTGCACAGCTTGGCTCCATCTTCCTTACAACTACCGTAGCTCCCGCAGTGGCAACAGTGGTATGTATGCTCTTTACATGGGTAAAATACGGCAAGCCCGATGTCTCCATGTGCCTCAATGCTTCTCTTGCGGGACTTGTAGGCGTAACGGCAGGCTGTGACGTGGTAGACTGTGTGGGTGCGGCTGTCATAGGCATAGTCAGCGGGCTTCTGGTACCCTTCGGTGTATGGCTCCTTGATTATGTTCTCCACATTGATGATCCCGTCGGTGCGGTGGCTGTCCACATGATGAACGGTATATGGGGCACTCTTGCGGTAGGTCTCTTTGCAAACCCCGCAGTTCCCTCCTATTCTCTTGCTGATGCAAACGGCGAACAGCTTGCAGGCCTTTTCTACGGCGGCGGCTTTAAGCTCCTTGGACTTCAGGCGCTGGCAGTGCTTTCAGTAGGTATCTGGACGGCAGTGTGCATAACTCTTACTTACCTTCTTATCAAAAAGACCATCGGTCTCCGTGTAACACGCCATGAGGAGATAGTAGGCCTTGACATAGAGGAACACGGCCTCACAAGCTCCTATTCGGGCTTCGTTATGGCAGTGGAAACAGACGACAACCCCACTCCCATGGAGGGGACGGTCCCCGCTGCACAGGCAGTCAGCGTTACTTACGAACCTACTGTCCATCAGTCCTTCGGCGAATCGAAGTTTTCACAGGTATCCATCATATGCAGGCAGGGCAGCTTTGAGAAGCTGAAAAAGGCTCTGGCGGATATCGGCGTGGAGGGTCTTACCACCACACAGGTGCTGGGCTGCGGAAAACTGAGCAAACAGGCTTATTACAGGGGATCTCCCGTGGAGGTATCCCTTGTGCCCAAGGTAAAGGTGGATGTGGTAGTGGCAAAGGTCCCTGTAAAGGAAGTCATAGAGACTGCAAGGAATGCCCTGTACACAGGTCATTTGGGCGACGGAAAGATATTTGTATACAATGTGCGTGACGTGGTAAGGGTAAGAACTGGCGAGATAGGCTACGATGCCCTTCAGGACAGCGAATGACACAGCTTTTTGATAACAGGTCTCTGTGAAGGGGCGGTCCTCTCCAGGATGGGGGAGGGCCGCCGCTTTTTTTGCCGCCATATATATTATATTTTGCAGAGCTCCTTCATTTCCTATATCCGAATGTCACTCCCATAGAGGATATAAGCGTAGAGATAAACAAGGGTGATATCATATTGGTCATAGGCCCCTCCGGAACGGGAAAATCCACCCTGCTGCGATGTATAAACCGTCTTGAAGAGGCGACTTCGGGCAGGATATTCATAGACGGTGAGGAGATCAGGCACAGCTTCGACGGTACCAACAGGCTGGAAATAATTTTCAGGTAGCAGACAGCCATTCAGCGGGCAGCTCACGGCGTGCTCCGTGTACTGTCCTTCGATCAGGCGCCCTTTCCGCATTTGCGGAAAGGGCGCCTTTACACTGCATATGGGATATCATTTTAAAACGGATATAGTGCGGAGACCGCAGCCTTTGCAGCTCCGTCACAAAAACTGCCCCGAAGCACTGTCAAAGGCTTCGGGGCAGATAATATCAGAAGTTATTTTCTCCTTTTTCCGGAGCTGAGCAATGCGGTGACAAGTCCTGCTGCCATAACAGCCATGACTTCTGCCGCAGGTGCGTTTCCGGAACGGGGGATATCCTCGGTGGATGCGGTAACGGGAGCCGTTTCGGGTACGGTCTCGGTCTTCTCGCTGACAGTGACCTCTTCCGTCACAGCAGCCTCGGGCTCTGTGCCGTAGAATTCGTTCATGCAGCGGCTTATGGTCTCCGTATCATACAGATCGGAATAAACCACACCGCCGTTTTCGTCCGTATCAGTGATGTCGTAATCCACGTCAAGACCCGGGTCTATGTTATTTCCGTTCTTGTCTGTAAGCCTCATGGGGGAGGAAACGGAATAGATGCCCCCCTCCGGAGTAGAGCTTATATACACTGCGCAGGAACCGCCTCCCGTGTGCTCGCCTATGAGGGGGATGCCGCTGTCATGAGCGATGCAGGGGAGAAGATTTGCGCAGGAGAAAGAAAAGTCGGAGGTGAGTATGCCGAAGTTCAGGCTGTAGGGCACCATATCCTCTTCATCGCCGAAAACGCCGTTGAAGTTGGTGTCCACTTCATATTCAACGTGGGTGTTCTGCCCGCTGAGGGTGTTGTCGTATTCTATGTAGGCATCACCGGTCATCATGGCGGTCATTGCAACGACCACATCGGCGGAGCCGCCTGAATTCGATGTAAGATCAAGCACGAAATTTTTTACATTCGGGTCGGCTTCGGCGGTATCAAGGGCTTTTTTGAAGCTGCCTATAACATCGTCCGGGAGTTCGCCGCCGTTTTTGTAGTAATCATCCCAGCCGCTGACATCAAAGGTAAATTCATCGAAAACAAAATAGGCTGTGTCGCCTTCTATGAAGAAGGTCTCGTCTCCCCATGCCTCGCTGCGGGCAGAGGACATTATTTCCATATTTCCTACCTTTGAATAGTAGTCCAGGTAGTTTTTGAACTCAAAGTCTATATCCTTGAGCAGTGTAACGGATTTTACTGTCAGAGTCTCGTCGGTCATAAAGGCATACGGCATACTTGAAAATGATGAGTGTCCGCCGTCGTAGAGGTATTCCTCCAGTATCAGTGCAGCGGCTGTGTACTCTGCCGGGTCTTCGGACATGAGCCACTCCCTTGCCTTTGCGGTGATCTCGTTATGGTTTTTGAGAGCCTCATCCAGTCCGCCTGCCAGTTCTTCCTCAAGGGGCACACGGCCGGGGTAGCCGAAGAAGGTATCGTACATAAAGCAGAATTCATTGTAGCCGTACTCTGCCAGCGCCTTGCTGCGTTTCCCGTCCTTGGCAAATGCAGAGGAAATGCTGTTAAAGTAGTCTTCCGATTCCGCAAGGGTGAATGTGTTGTACTCTGCGTTGCAGTCGAGGATGTGGAAGTCATTGCCGTCGTATACGCAGTGACACATTACCGCTCCGGAGAAAAGGTCGGAGGCTGTGAGGGCAGGGAGCCAGATATCCTTTCCGCTCTCATCCTCTTTCAGGTCTATACTGTACTTTGAAAAGTCGATCTCCATGGGAGCGGGATCCTTGTCCACAGAAAGCTCCGAAACACGCACGAAGGGCGCACCGTCGTAATAGGTGTTGGGCAGGCTCGCCTCTTTTATGACAGTGGTGTTGTTGAAGGCATCAAAGTTATCGGATGACAGGGTGTCTCCCTCGGTATCTGCCACTGCCTCGCCCCCGAAGGAGGTGCGCAGGCTGTAGGTGCTGCCTGTGCCGAACGGCTCTATCTCCATAGTGCCTCCGGTGAGTGCGGAGTAATACTCCGAAAGTGAGAGGTAGGGTATCTCCGGCTTGTCAGAATAGAAGCGGACTGTTATGCTGTCGGTGTTTTCGGGGGTCATTATATGAATGACCTTTTCTGTCTCGGTGTAATCTTCCTTTTTCGCAGCTTCGTCAGCTTTTTCCGTTTCTGCTGTGCTCTCCTCGGATACAGCCGTTTCGGTCGTCTCTGCCGATGTTTCGGTCGTGCTTTCTGCGGGGGCTGTTGTCACTGTGTCGGCCTCATCTGCAAAAACCTTTGCGGAGGTCCCCAGGATGACAGTCAGCGAAAGCAGTGCTGCTGTAGTCTGTTTGATCTTTTTCATTTTCATTTTCTCCCGGTGCCTTTCAGGCTAAAATTTCCTTGTCCTGCGTATGCGCTTTATCCTCTGGCGGCGTTTCTTTTCCGCTGTCAGCACGATCGCCACATAGGCTATCACAAGGATGATAACAAGTATCACCGCAGCTATGAAATAGCCGGAGGTAAAAAAGTTTTTCGCCTTGTCTGCCGTTTCATCCATGACAGAAAGGGTCACATCCTGCTGTGCCACAAGGGGCACGGTGCATATCTCCTCATTGTTGAGGGTAAGGGTATAGCTACCCAGTTCATCTCCCTTTTTCACGGGAGCGGTGATACTGCCGTCGTCGTTGAGCTTGTCCGTAGCCAGTTCTCTGCGGCTGTCAAGGCTCTTTGTCTCATCGTAGTTCTTATCCCAGATACAGGAGTAGCTTTCTCCCGTCACAAGGCGCACAAAGTCACTGTTGTCGCCGAAGCGCACCGGCACCTCCGTGATTTCCTTGCCCTCGCTTAGTATCTGCCTGTATTCAAGGTTCTCAAATGCCCAGTCATAGAGCATCCTGTGATCCTCATAGTGATCGTAGACAGTGTGACCCTCCTCGTCGGTCATGGGAGAGCCCAGAGTCACCAGCATATAGTTGTTGCCGTCCTTAGAGCCTAAGGTGGAAAGGTTCCTGCCGCATTCATCCAGAGTTCCCGTCTTGAAGCCCTTTACATAGGGGTAATATTCGTAGCTGTCGGGATTTATCATGGAATTGGTGTGGTAGATATGCGCCCAGCCCTCTCCGTGGACATTTGTGGGCTGCATCTGGTAATCCAGCGTGCAGGCTATCTCCACCAGCTTCGGGTAGTTTTCCAGAGCGTAGAGCACTATCTTTGCCATATCATGGGCGTTGGTGTACTGGTTTTTGTCAAAAAGCCCGTGAGGATTGGTAAAGTGGGTGCCCGTGCAGCCTATGACCTTTGTCTTGTCGTTCATCATGGAGATGAAGTTCTGTGTGGACTGTCCGCCCACATTGTAAGCCAGTATGCCCGCCGACTCACACGCCGATTTGAGCAGAAGGGAGTAGAGCAGATCCTGTACGGAGGTCACTTCTCCCCATGCAAGACCCACAGCGGAAGCACCCGTGCCGTAGAGCTCGTCAAATACAGACAGAGGCGCTTCGTACATGGTGGTGTTCAGCTCCTCCTCCGGCACATGATCCAGCACCACCATGGCGGTGACGATCTTTGTAAGGGAGGCAGGGTACATCTTCTTGTCGGCATTCTTTTCGTAGACTATCACCCCTTTGTCAAGGTTCACCATGACCGCCGCTTCGGAGGTTATGGAAAAGTCCGGTGAAAAAAGCACAGCGGAGCTTTTCGGGGCGGCAAGGCACACCATATTCAGGGACAATACAAGGCAGAGCACCACCGAAAGGGCTCTGTAAAGCTGCTTCACGTCACTCACCTCCCGGAGCGGTATCCTTTATGAAGGCAGTCAGCATCTTGATCTTCTTTCCCTCGGAGATGAAGTGCTTTTCGTGCTCGGTGATAAGGTTCCCCTGAAAATCGGAGGAATAGAGGTCATGGGTGATAAAGGTGATATCGAAACCGCATTCCTCAAAATATGCCACCGAATCCTCAAAAAGGCCGTCATCATCGGTCTTGAAGAAAATCTCTCCCGTGGGAGAAAGTATTTTTTTGTACTGGATGAGCTGCCTCGGGTGGGTGAGCCTTCTCTTTTTGTGCTTTTCTCTTGACCAGGGGTTGCAGAAGTTTATATATATCCTGTCCACCCTGTCATCCGGGGTGAAAAAGTCCTCTATCTTTGAAACGTTCATCCGCACCAGCTTGATATTGTTGTGGGTCTCGCCCACCACGGAGAACATAGCCTCTATGTTTCTCCGTGCCACACCAAGGATGTCCGCCTTTATATCCACTGCCACCAGGTTCGCCTCACGGTATTTCAGGGCGTGCTGCGCCGCAAAAACGCCCTTTCCGCACCCAAGCTCCAGACACAGGGGCTGGGAAGGCTCTGCAAAGCCCTCTCTCCATTTGCCCCCCATTCCCGTGGCATCATCTATATAGTAGGGGCACTGCTCAAGTTCGGGGCGTGCCCACTTTTTTCTTCTCATTCTCATTTTATATCTGCCTTTGAAAATACATTGTACATATGTTCATTTTGCTGAGATTCAGCCCAGCATCTTCTTTATGTATTCATCATAGTCCATGTCTATGATATTGTCGTCTCCGTAGTACAGAAGGCTGTCTTCACCGTGGCGCACAAGGGGGACGGGATCGGCGTCGGAGGTCGCCATTATAAGGCTGTAAAGGGCTGTGGAAAAGTCCTCCTCGGATACATCCTTTCCGTTCAGCTTTCTCACGATGCCCCTGCCCTTGTCGGTATAGTCTTTGAAAAGGGTATAGGTATCCGTTTTGTCATCCGTTACAGCAAACATCTCCATGCTGATGGGGATAGGTGCGCCCTGGGTGTGACCATAGTTCTTCATGCAGATAAATTCCCGCCTGCCCTTTATATACTGTGTAAAGCCCCATATGCTTGTGACAGAGAATTCTTTCTTTACCAGTTTTTTCCCCACGGGAACATAAAGGTCGAAATTACCGAAATCGTTGTGTGCGACAAGCAGATCTTCACGGCTGTCTCCGGTAAGGTCACCGATGTAGACCCCCTCAAAGTATTTTTCCGACGCAAGTATCTGCTTGTACTTTTCACGAAACGGCTTGCTGAGAGAAGTCCCGGCTGCGCCGACATCTGTGCCGGCGCCCATCATGAGCAGGGCAGCAGAAAGTGCGGCAAATATCTTCTTTTTCATGATATATCTCCTTCGTGTTTCAAAGCCTGCCTTCAGAGAGCAGGCGTGATACTGCGGTCATATCGTCAGTCCGTCATTCCACAGCTTTCATGGACTGTGCCATGTCTATGCCCATAAGTCTTATTTTTATGAAAATGTCTGCTGCCAGTACAAAGATCACCATCACCGCTGCCGCAGCGCCGAAGCACCATGGGGCAAGACCCCGCAGGAACATGACCGCATCAGTCTCCGCCGTGACGATGACGAAGCTCTCCAGGAAGATGCCCAGTATCAGCCCCGATGCTATCCCCAGTGCCGCAGAGATGATGTTTTCCCTGAATACATAGGATGAAAGCTCCTTGTCGTAGAAGCCCAGCACCTTTATGGAGGCAAGCTCCCTTGTCCGCTCGCTTATGTTTATATCTGCCAGGTTCAGCAGTATCACAAGCGTAAGCGCTGCCACAAAGAGGATTATCATCAGTATGATGGCATCAAGGCTTTTAAAGAGGGAGTAGAAATTTGAAACTCCGTCCTCCATGAAAATGGCGGAGGTCACACCCTCGCAGCTTATCACAGCGGAGGTTATCTCGCTGCGCCTTGCCTTTTTGGGCAGGCCGTCTGCGGAAAAGTACAGCGTATCCGTCCTGCAGCTGCCAAAGACCCTTTTGTAGCTTTCGGGGGAAAGGTATACAAAGTGCTCTATGTGGTTCTTGGTCACACCCGCAACTTTCAGAGCACCGAAGCCCTCAATGGGAGTTATCATGTCACCCTTTTTGATGCCTGTGAGTATGGACAGCTTCTCCGTGATGTAACATTCGTTTTCGGGGGGCACACAGGGCAGCTCTTTCCCCGTATCCCTGTCTGTGAGGGCTACGATGGCGGAAATATCTTCAGCGGCGGTAAAATAGGCGTTTACTGTCCTTTTCCTGCCGGGTATCCCGTGGAGGACCCTTACTGCGGGTATAACATCGGTTATCTCGGGGATGTCCTTTGCGGTGGAGATGACCTTTTCGATCTCCTCATCGCTTATCTCCTCGTCAAGGGTGCAGATCCCGCTGTAACGATCCACTCCCTTAAACTGTGCATCCAGCACACCGGAAATGGCATATTTCAGTCCGAAAGCCGTCAGCAGGAGTGCGGTGCAGCCGCATACTCCCAGAACGCTTACAAAGAAGCGGCTCTTGTACCTGAGCAGGTTCCTCAGAGATACCTTTGTGAGGAAGGGCGTCCTTTTCCACAGGGGGGCTATCCTTTCAAGGAGTATCCTTTTGCCGCTGCGTGGAGGACGGGGCCTTATAAGTGATGCGGGGGAGGAACGCAGCTCTCCTGCGGAGGTGACCAGCACCGACACCACATTGCAGAGTATGGCGCAGCCTGCGCATATGCCTGCCAGCTTCGGGTCAAAGCCGTCTGTGAAGCCGGGGATGTTGTACATGGTGGTGTAGCATTCGTAGATTATCCGGGGCAGGAACTTGAAGCCTGCCAGAACTCCTGCCACGGAGCCTATAACAGAAGCTGCAAGGGCGTAGAGCACATACTGTGCTATGACAGAGGCATCGGAATAGCCGAGTGCCTTCAGGGTGCCGGCTTCGCTCCTTTTCTGCTCCACCAGCCTTGTCATGGCAGACCAGCATACCAGTGCCGACAGCAGCACAAAGAAAACGGGAAAAACATCCGCAATGCTGTCTACTCTGTCGCAGTCAAGGCCGTAGGTCATGCAGTCCGGATTAAAGTCCTTCCTTGCGGTGACATAGAGCCTGCCGCCCTTTATCTCCTCTTCGAGCTCATCAAGGACCTTGTCTATCTCAGCACGGCCCTCATCTATTTCAAGCTGTGCCTCTTTCAGCTTCCTGCCTGCTTTTTTCAGCTCCTTTTTGGCTTCTGCGATCTCTTCCTTGGCAGCCACCAGCTTTTCGTAGTCCTGTCCCGGATTTGCCATTTTATCGTTTATGGCATCTATCTGGGAGGAAAGCTGTGCCATGGTGGAGCTTGAAGCCGAACGCACCTGCTCGTTCACCGCAGATACCGCAGCCTTCGCCGCAGCCTTTTCCTCCGCCTGAGTCACAGGGTCGTTGAGCACATAAAAGGAGAGCTGTTCGCCTATATTGGCGGCAACATTGTTTTTGTCGTAAATGGTCTGTATACGGGTAAAGCTGTCCCTCATGTCCTGCGGCAGCACCGTAAGGGAGACTCCCTCGTAGGCGGTGAGCCATGCATCTATCTCCCCGCAGGTGGAGGCAAGCTCCGCAAGGTCGTTATAGGAGGTATTCAGGGCTTCAAGTGTCTTGAGAGCTTCCTCTCCCGCCACAGAGACCGTTTCCTCCTGCTTTTTCAGAAGCTCCTCGCTGTCCCGCAGCTCTTCCTTTGAATCTTCGTATTTATGGCGGTTGATGTCCAGCTCCCGCTGTGCATCCTCCAGCTTCTCCACTTCCTCCGACATCTCGTCAAGAGCCTCGTTCCTGATGCTCTCACGCCTGGATTCAAGGAACTCTTCCTCCCTTGTCTCTATGCTCCTGACGGCGGACTGTGATATAAAGTCGTAATCATCGCCGAAGGGGGTGCAGGTCTTCCCGCCCTTTACCCCAAGGTAGATCTCCGTGAAGGCATCGAAGGAAAAATCCTCCTCCGGGATGTAGGCAAAGGCGGCGATCTCACCGTTCCCCACATTGGTCACACCTCTGTTGTCGGTGGTGTACAGGGGAGAAAGTGCCTTTCCCACCACTGTAAACTCCGTCACTGCCAGCTTGTCCTCAATGTCCTCGGCAGTAAAGACCACCTTGTCTCCTACGGAAAGGGAAAGATCCTCCGACTGTTTGGCATCCATCAGTAGCTCTCCGGATGCGGAAGGGAGCCTGCCCTCCGTAAGGAAGGGGGTGTTGAGGGAGTAGGCGGGGGAATAGCTCATGACGTGTACTGTCACCTGACCCCTGTCACCTTCGGTGAAAAGGTCGGCGGAGTAGCAGCCGTAGCCCGTGTAAAAAGGCTCCCCCTTTATTATCTCTGCTGCATCCTCATCTGAAAAGCCCAGAGTGGAAACTACCCTTACGTCCGCAAGAGACGTGTCCTCAAAGTACTTCCACGCTGCACCCTTCAGGAGCGGGGAACAGCCCTTTACTCCGGAATAGAAGGCGCAGCTTATGGCGGTTATCGCCATTATGGCGGCAAACCTTCCGAAGGAGGCTCCGAGCCCCCTGAGAGTGTTAAGTGTTAATCTGTTCATTTATAGCAGTTCCCGTCACCATTCTATATCGTTTACATCCGTGGGGTGGGGGTTCAGTGCGATACGGTTCACACGGCTGTTTTTCAGCCTGATTATCCTGTCTGCCATGGGTGTTATTGCCTGGTTGTGGGTTATGACCACAACGGTCATGCCCCTTTTGCGGGAGCAGTCCTGCAAAAGCCCCAGAATGGTCTTTCCCGTATTGTAGTCAAGAGCTCCCGTAGGCTCGTCGCAGAGGAGCAGCTTTGGGGATTTGGCAATGGCTCTTGCTATGGACACTCTCTGCTGCTCTCCCCCGGAAAGCTGAGCGGGGAAATTGTTCATCCTGTGGGAAAGCCCTACCTTTTCAAGCACCGATGCGGGGTCAAGGCTGTCCCTGCAGATCTGCGCCGCCAGCTCCACATTTTCCAGAGCCGTAAGGTTGGGGACAAGGTTGTAAAACTGGAACACAAAGCCTATGTCATGGCGCCTGTACTCCGTGAGCCCCTTTCTTGAAAGAGAGGTGATATCCCTGCCGTCCACGGTTATCTTTCCGTCGTCGCAGGTGTCCATCCCCCCGAGAAGGTTCAGGACAGTGGTCTTTCCTGCGCCGGATTCCCCGGTTATGGCAACAAATTCTCCCTTTTCTATCTCAAAGGAGATATCGTCGGCAGCGGTAATGGTTATCTCACCCATTTTGTACCGCTTGCACACATTTTTCAAAGAAACATAAGACATATTTTCACCGGTATCCGTTAATCGTTGCTGCTGCCCGCCAGCTTGGTAAGGAGTATGCCCAGCACCTGTATATCGGCAGGGGATATCCCCGAGATACGGGAGGCCTCTCCCAGATTGGCAGGGCGTATCTTTTTCAGCTTTTCCGCAGCCTCAAGGGAAAGACCCTTCAGGCTGTCATAATCCATGTCTGCGGGTATTATCCTCTTTTCAAGGCGGGAGGCACGCTCGACCTCTTCTATCTGTCTGGAGATATACCCCTCATACTCGATCTTCAGCTCTGCCTGTTCCCTTACCTCATAGGGAAGGTGCGGATCGTTTTCGTCAAAGCGCATCAGGTCGCTGTAGCTTATCTGCGGGCGCTTTATGAGCTCAGCCATTTTCAGGCTCTGTGTTATGGGGCTGCTGCCCTTTTCCGCAAGCATGGCGTTGAGTTCTTCGGAGGGGGCGACAGAGGTCTTTTTCAGTCTTTTTACCTCCTCCTTCACAAGCTGCTGCTTTATGAGGAACCTTTCAAACCTTTCATCGTCTATAAGACCTATGTCATGACCTAAGGGCGTGAGCCTTTCATCCGCATTGTCCTGCCGCAAAAGCAGCCTGTACTCGCTGCGGCTGGTCATCATGCGGTATGGATCGGAGCAGCCCTTTATCACAAGATCGTCTATAAGTGTGCCTATGTAGGATGATGAGCGGGGGAGAGTGATCTCTTCGAGCCCCTTTGCGGAACGGGCGGCGTTGATGCCTGCTATGAGCCCCTGTGCGGCAGCTTCTTCATAGCCGGAGGTGCCGTTGAACTGTCCCGCACCGTAGAGCCCCTTCACGCTCTTGCATTCAAGAGTGTGGTAAAGGGCAGTGGGATCCACACAGTCGTATTCTATGGCGTAGGCATTGCGCATTATCTCGCAGTGCTCAAGCCCCTTTATGGTGTGCAGGAATTCAAGCTGCACCTCCTCCGGAAGAGAGGAGGACATCCCCTGCAGATAATATTCATCCGTGTCGAGCCCCATGGGTTCTATAAAGAGCTGATGCCGTTCCCTTTCGGGGAAGCGCATTATCTTATCCTCTATGGAGGGGCAGTATCTGGGACCTATGGCGTGGATGCGCCCGGAATAGATGGGGCTGCGGCCTATATTCTCCCTTATGACACGGTGAGTTTCCTCGTTTGTGTAGGCTATGTAGCAGGAAACACGGTTTTCAAGCCCGCTGCGGTCGGTCTCAAAGGAAAAGGGCTGTATATCCTCATCCCCGTCCTGTCTTTCAAGAAGATCGAAATCTATGCTGCGGCGGTGTACTCTTGAAGGAGTTCCCGTCTTGAAGCGGCGCATGGGGAGACCCAGGGAAGAAAGGCTGTCCGTAAGCCCTTTTGCGGGCAGAGTGGCGTCGGGTCCCGATTCGTAGGATACCTCTCCTACATGAATGACCCCGCCAAGATAGGTGCCTGTGGCTATAACTATCCTTTTTGCGCTGTACCTTGCACCGAGAGAGGTTACAAGCCCGGTCACCGCACCGTTTTCCGCAAGTATCTCCCTGACCTCCGCCTGCTTTATAAAAAGACCTTCCTGCTTTTCACAGACGGATTTCATGTAGTTGTGGTACTTAACTCTGTCTGCCTGTACCCTTAAGGAATGGACAGCCGGTCCCTTTCCGCGGTTGAGCATCCTGCTTTGTATAAAACACTCATCGGCGGACTTCCCCATCTGTCCTCCCAGGGCATCTATCTCACGGACCAGGTGACCCTTTGCGGTGCCTCCTATGGAGGGGTTGCAGGGCATATTTGCTATGCTGTCCAGAGAAATAGTAAAAAGGGCAGTCCTTGCCCCCAGTCTTGCGGCTGCAAGGGCTGCCTCAACTCCGGCGTGCCCCGCCCCCACAACGGCTACATCAAAATCATAAAAGCTGTTATCCATATCATCAGTTCTTTTTGTAGTTTTCCGCAAGCCGTTCAAAGCTCATATCACCGCCGAAAATATCCACGGCGCTGCCTGCGGTGAAATCCACCCTTCCCCCGCCGATGCTGTTTATAAGCTCTATGTCATCGAAGGAGCCTATGCCGCCGGCATAGGTGGAGGGTATGGGGCTTTGGGAGAGTATCCCGACGGTGACCGTGTCTATACCTGCTCTTTTGCCCTCTGCGTTGGCTGCGTGTACAAGAAACTCGTCACAGTAGGCAGAGAGCATTTCAAGTGTCTCGGGGCAAAGCTCCGTTTTTGTGAACTTCTGCCACCTGTCCGTGACTATAAAGCGCCTGCCATCTTTTTCCTTTACGGAAAGATCCAGCACCAGCCTTTCCTTTCCCACGGCTCTTACTATGCTTTCAAGCTCGGTGAAGTTTATTATCCCGTCCCTGAAAACAGCCGATGTGACTATGACATGGGATGCTCCCTTTTCGATGAATGTCCCCGCATTCAGGGAGTCTATGCCGCCTCCTGCCTGGAGCCCGCCGGGGAAGGCCTCAAGAGCCGCAAAAAGCTGCTGCCTGTCCGCCTCGTACCCGGGGGTGCCTTTTTTGTTCAGCATTATGGCATGACCGCCGGAGAGACCGTGCTCTCTGTAAAGCCTTGCTATGTCTGCGGCAGACTGCTGTGAAACGAAGTTTTCCGTGG
This sequence comes from Oscillospiraceae bacterium, assembly GCA_018110985.1. Lineage (GTDB taxonomy): Bacteria > Bacillota > Clostridia > Oscillospirales > Ruminococcaceae > Huintestinicola. The sequence continues at coordinate 143,407 of JAGAWT010000031.1, read as the reverse complement.
CACCCTTGTCCGTAAGGCTGCCTCCCACTATCTGCTTCACTTTTCCGTCGTGGATGTCTATACAGGGTCTGAATATCATGAAAAAGACCTCTCCGGCATCAATATATATCCCACTTGCGCACGATGTCTTCCTTGTGCTCCGTTTCTAGACCCAGATTGTCAAGGAGCTCCTGTGCCGCATTGTAGCCCATTTTCTTCTGCCTGTTGTTCATGGCTGCGACTTCAAGTATCACTGCCAGGTTTCTGCCGGGCTTTACGGGAATGGTGGAAATGGGCACCTTTACACCCAGTATGGATGTGTACTCCACATCCACACCCATTCTGTCATATACCTTTTCGGGATCCCAGGGCTCCAGCTCCACTATCATATCTATCTTTTCTGTCACTTTCACCGCACCCATGCCGAAAAGCCTGCGGGCATTGACTATGCCTATGCCCCTGAGCTCCAGGAAGTGGCGGATGTTTTCGGGAGATGAGCCTACAAGGGAGATATTGGACACCTTTCTTATCTCCACCGCATCGTCTGCCACAAGGCGGTGACCTCTCTTGATGAGCTCCACCGCAGTCTCGCTCTTACCTACGCCGCTTTCGCCCAGAATGAGCATACCCTCGCCGCAGACCTCCATAAGGACGCCGTGACGGGTGATCCTGGGGGCAAGGTGCAGGTTCAGGTAGGCAATGAGCGCCGCCATGAATGCGGAGGTGTTCTCCTTGCAGCGCAGCAGGGGAGTCTCGTTGCTCTTGGCAAGGTCTGTCATTTCGGGGAAATAGGGCAGCTCACGGGTTATCATCACCGCTGGCGGATGCTGGGCAAAGAGCATCCCGAGGCGTTCCTTGCGCACATCCTCATCAAGGGAGGCAAGGTAGGCAAATTCGGTCTTTCCGACTATTTGTATCCTCTCGTTGTTGAAATACTCATAAAAGCCTATGAGCTGAAGACCGGGGCGGTTGAGCTCGGTCTCGTGCACCAGAAGGGGAGCATCCTTGTCCTCCTCCGGCATATATATGACCTCCAGATTGAATTCGCTGATTATCTCATCCAGCTCCACGGTGTATTTTTTGGTGGACATATGATCGATCCTTTCGGGTTAAAGTTCACTATATAAAATGAAATAACAATGACCTTTGCGGAAGGCATGAGCAGCAGACGAATGCTGCAATAACGCATACACAGTCGATTATAACATATTCGGAAGGAATAATCAATATTATTTGGAAAAGAAATTTGCGGTGACATATGCTTTTGGGCAAAATAAACTATCTGCTCCCCAAAACAAGTCTTTATATAGTCAGCTTTGGAAAATACAGCCTGCGGATGTTGTGCTATGCTTTGCAGCCTGTATTCCAAAAGCTGCGCAAAAAGAATGACTCTCTTTGCTGTGAAAAGACATATTCTGGCAGAAAAAACCGCCTTTCGTCGCACTTTTTGATTGAAAAACAGCAACTTTGTACAAATCAACAAAATTACGGTTAAATGAACCGATAGGCTTGTTAATATTCACAAATTACCGTTAAAATTCCCTCCCTCAATTATGACTAAATTATTGACTGAACCTTATTTTACACTGTAAAAGTCTGTCAAGCGGCTTTAAAACTGATTTTTTGTGGTATTTGCCGAATAATTCTTTTGCAAGGGAAAGAAAAAAATACAAAAATTATGATTATTAGATTTTATTTGGGGCGAAAAATTGGAATAATCAAAGTCTTTTCGTCAAATTCAACAAATTTGTTCAGTTTTTTTCAATTGACATCGTTCAAAGATTACGTTATAATTACAAAGTACTTTGAAGTTGTTACCGATTTGTAAGAATTACCTCGCAAACATTGAATCAAATCGACCGTCCTGCTTTGTCTTTATAAAAAGAGATAAACAAAGACAAAGCCGAATGAAAAGACACACCATATATAAAAGAGAAAGAGCCGTGTGTCTCAGTTATGCCGTCTCTGTGACCCGAGATATATAAAAAGGTTGGCTGTGAAGGCAGAAATGGAGTTATCAGAAAATGAATCAGTTGTTTACGAACAAGAAAATATGTATCGCAGCACTTGCAGTGGCTTTGGCTGCAAGCACGGCGGCGGGAGCAGCGGGTGTAGGCGTGGGAGAGACTGCGGCAGACACAGGCTCCGACATGAAGGTTGCGGAAGTGGAGACCATCCGCACAGAAACACTTTCACTTAAAAGAACAGACTATGATGTTTTCAGCGATGCACAGGTAGAGGAAGTAAACGCTTCCTCAAAGACCTCCGATGATGAGGTCATCTATGTCAATACCACCATACTTGAGGCTATCAAGAAGACAGTCGTATATCAGAAGAGCGACAAGCTCCCCGAGGGTCAGGAAGTAGTGCTTACCCAGGGTTCTGACGGTGTCCGTTCCATAAAGGCGGTCAAGACCATCAAGAACGGCGTTGAGGTAAGCGTGCGCAAGGTCGGCGAGAGCGTGCTCAGTGAGCCTCAGCCCACCGTTATCCTCAGAGGCACGGCAGTTATAGGCGCAGCACCCGGGGATTTTGACGTGATAGATGCCAATGCTCAGTTTGAAGAGATACCCGTTGCACCGAAGAAGAGCAAAAAGGGAAATCTCAGGACCTCCTACGATGAGGAGACCGAGAGAGTGATACCCATACAGGCGGTGGATAACGGCCGTACAGATGTTCCCGAGCAGATATCCCTTTTCAGCGTACCCGAATATATACAGTTTGATGAAAACGGCGTTCCCACCGAGTACGAGGAAGTGCTCTACGGCAATGCCACAGCCTACACTGCCCATGACGGCGCACTTATGTCCACCGGAAATGCGGTATATCAGGGCTATGTGGCAGTAGATCCGGATATCATCCCCTACGGCTCCGAGCTTTATATCGTTGCCGATGACGGCGATGTTTACGGTTATGCCATAGCGGCGGACACGGGTGGAGCTGCAAGAAACGGCAGGATAATCGCCGACCTGTTCATGGAGGAATACAACGACTGCATAAACTGGGGCAATAAGGACGTTACCGTTTACGTTATAAAGTAATGAACATTTGTTCTCCTTTCAAAAGCTGCAGCATCCGAAAAAGGGTGCTGCGGCTTTTTGCGTGCTCTGCCGACCTGCTAAGGGAGGTGTGTGACAGGGAAAGGATGCCGGGAATATGCGGGACTATGCCTGTTTTTTGCGAAAAGTATTGACAGAAAGGCCATATTGTGGTAAAATTATCAGACAGGGCTTTTGCCCTGTGGGATATATGCTTTGTCCGAAAACGGATGTTTTTATGAAAAGATTATTTACAGCTGCTGTGATGCTGCTTCTCTGTTCGTGCAGCGGAGGGGGTGCGCCCCGGGATACGGAGACCTCCGTACCTTCCGCTTCTGTGACGGCTCCTGCCACAGAAACGACGACGGAAGAGAGCACCGTCACCGAAGAAACGGCGGCTCCCGCCGAAACGGTGCAGGAGAGCGAGACCGTGCCCTTTGAGGATACACCGGAGAGCGCTTACAGCACACTTATGACCTATATCACGAGCCTGTCGGCTTATCCCGATACCTATGCGGGAGCATACAGCTATTTCGGAAAGCTGTATGTCTGCCTTACTGCCGAGGAGGCTCCCCCGGAATTTACAGATCTTCTGGATGGTTATTCCTGCGTGACTTACCGTGTGGTGGGACATTCGCTGAATTACCTTGAAAAGGTGGCAGAGGATGCGTCCGCACTGGTGATGGAAAAATACACGGTGACGGAATACTATGCGGATGTGCCTTCAAACAAGGCGGTCATATCCGTGGCGGGAGCCGATCTGAAGGAAGTAAGGGAGTATCTTGAGTCGCTGCCGGAGCTCCCCTTTGCGCTCAATGAGCTTACAGTCGTTTCAAGCGATGAGAGCGGAGGAGAAATATCCGGGACGGTATCCTGAAAGCGGCTTGTGAAAGAGAGGATACGATGGAATTCAAGGAAATATTCGAGGGGCTCGTGGAGCTTTTTGCCCGCTCGGATCTCTCTCCCCGCATAAACGAGGAGATGAACGAGATCTATATACATGCGCCCCTGGGAAAGATATATGAGAATGCGGATGTATTCCTGCGCTTTGCAAAGGAGTACTTCACAGTGGAGGCATATGTGGAGGCAGTCTACGCAGACGAGGCGGAAATGCTGAAGCTCGTGAATATGTTCAACTTCTCCACCGACTCCTGTACCTTCGTTCTGGACGAAAAGGGCGTATGGTGCAGGACTGCGCTGAGTTTTGAAGGGGCAACGGAAAGCCTTATAAAAAAGGCGGTCTATGACCCCATGTACGCACTTAACAGGTTTTCCCCCGCCATTGACGGAGTATGCAGGGGAAAGGATTACCGGACCGCTTATGAGGAGGCTTTTGTGTAATGCTGGTACTTGAAAAGATCCATGAAGACACTGCAATGATAGTTGATACCGAAACAGATACCTTTTTCACCGTAAAGACAGAGGAAATAAAACACGCTTCGCTGGGTGATGTGCTGGTACACAGGGACGGAGCGTATTCAGTGGATAAGGAAGCGACGGAGAAGAGAAGAAAGGCGATCGCCTCACTTGAGGAAAAGATCTGGGGTCAAAGGTGAGCACACCTAAAAAGCGGCCTGCACACAACGGAGCCTTGCGCTTTCTCGTGTTCATCATAGTGCTGCTTTTGCTGGCAGTGCTGTCCACCACCGTTTTTTTCAATATAGAGACCGTGAAGGTGACAGGCTCCTCCAACTATTCCCCGGAGGATATACTTGAAGCCTCCGGGATAAAGGCGGGGGACAACATCTTCCGCACAAGTATGCAGAAGGTGTCAAAGCGCATAGAGGACAGGCTGGTCTATGTGGGGCACGCCAACATCAAAAGGACAAACACCTCCACCGTGACCATAGAGATAGAGCCCGCAGTGCCTGCGGCAAATTTTGTCACCCCCAGAGAGGTCATGCTGGTAAGCAACGAGGGGAAGATACTTGACTCCTTTGAGGAGCCCCGTGCCTCCCTTTATACCTTTTACGGCACGGAACCCAAGCCCGGGCTCCTTCCCGGAGAGATGTATTCTTCCGGGGACCAGAAAAAGGATGAGTCGGTCTATTCTCTGCTGAGATTCTTCTCCGAAGTGAAGGCAGGGGAGGACACTGACGCAGACAGAGAGCAGCGGGAACAGGAAAAGATAATAAGGGGCTTTGCGGAGAACATCACCTCCATAGATGTTTCCGACCGTTCCGACATCGTTATGGTCTATGATGACCGTATAAATGTGGAAATGGGCAACATAAACGACATAGAGCGAAAAATAATGATGTGCTGCGAGATAATAGAGCGCTACCCGGAGGATCAGGAGGGCACCATAGTGTCCCTTTCCGACGGCGGCTATTCCTTCAGGGACAAAGCCAGCATAGAGCGCAGCGACATCATATTCGAGAGCAATATCAGCAAATACAACGAAACTACCACCACCGAAGAGACAGAGGAAGGCGGCTCGGAGAATACCGGGGAAGAAGGCAGCGAAGATGGCAGTGATGAGGGCGCAGAGGAGACCGATGAGACCCGTGCCCCCGAAATGCACGAATGATGCACTAAAGGCAGCCGCCGTCTTCGGGTAGCTTTTTGCGTTTTTTGACAGCAGTATACAGTAAGATATAATTTTATATAAATTTAAAGGAGAGCTGTTTATGATCCCCATCATAACGAAGGAAGATTTTGAAGAAAAGATACGCAGCAAGCTGCAGGTGGATTTCAACGTCACACCGGTGGATGCGTCGGATAACCAGATATACAAGGCTCTTTCCGCAGTAGTGGTGGAGCTCCTGAGGGCAAAGAGGAGAAAATTCCGCAATGCGGTACACTCTGCGGGCAAAAAGGAGATTTACTATCTTTCCATGGAATTTCTCATGGGGCGTTCTCTGAAGACCAGCCTTTACAACCTCGAGATAAACACCATGGCAGAGGACATACTCAGGAAATGGGATGTGAATATCGACAGGATCTATGAGTATGAGCCTGATGCAGGCCTTGGAAACGGCGGTCTGGGAAGACTTGCTGCCTGCTATCTTGACGGTCTTGCCACCGACGGCTATCCTGCAATGGGATATTCTATCTGCTATGAGTACGGTATATTCAAGCAGAAGCTGGATGACGGCTGGCAGACGGAGATGCCCGACAACTGGCTCCCCGGCGGCGAAACATGGCTGGTGCCCAAGACGGACAAGGCGATAGAGGTGCGCTTTGACGGTGAGATGCACGAATACTGGGACAATCAGTATCACCACATTGAGCACAAGAACTACAACACCGTTCTTGCCGTTCCCTATGATATGTATGTCCCCGGCTACGGCAGCGAGGGCGTTTCCGTTCTCAGACTGTGGCAGGCGAAGGCGCCTTCCTTTGATATGAACCTTTTCAATCAGGGAGACTATGCGAGAGCGCTTTCACAGAACACCGTGGCACAGGCGATCTCAAAGGTGCTCTACCCCAACGACAATCACCTTGAGGGAAAGAGCCTGCGTTACAGACAGCAGTATTTCCTCTGTGCGGCTTCCGTGGGGGATATCGTGAACCGCCATATGAATGTTTACGGCACTCTCGACAATTTCCATGAGAAGGTCGCCATACACATAAACGACACACATCCCACACTGGCTATACCGGAGCTTATGAGGATACTCCTTGATGACTGCGGCTATTCCTGGGACAAGTCCTGGTACATAGTTACCAATACCTTTGCCTACACCAACCACACTGTCATGGCGGAAGCTCTCGAAAAGTGGGACTGCAACCTTGTGCGCTCCATCACTCCGAGAATATTCGACATTATCTGCGAGATCAACCGCCGCTACTGCGAAAAGGTGCTTGAACATACGGGGGATGAGGGCAAGGTATCAAGAATGTCCATCATCCAGAACAATGTCATCCACATGGCACTGCTGTGCGTTCATGCCTCTCACAGCGTGAACGGTGTTTCCAAGCTCCATTCCGAGATAATCAAGCAGGATGTTTTCGCCAACGAATATTCCTACACTCCCTACAAGTTCCAGAACGTCACCAACGGCATAGCCTACAGAAGGTGGCTGCTCCAGTCCAACCCCGGACTTACCTCACTGCTTGAGGAGCTTATCGGCGGAGAGTTCAAGAACAATGCGTCGAAGCTGGCAGATCTTGCCAAGTATGAGGATGACAAGAAGGTGCTCTCCCGCATAGAGAAGATAAAGCTTGAAAACAAGAAGCGCTTTGCCAAGTATGTCAAGCAGAACTACGGCAGGAGCATGAATACCTCCTCCATATTCGATGTGCAGGTAAAGAGGCTCCACGAGTACAAGAGGCAGAACCTCAACGCAATGAACATAATCTCCGAGTACCTCTCTCTGCTGGATGATCCTGACAGGGAATTTACTCCCAAGACCTACATCTTTGCCGCAAAGGCAGCCCCCGGCTACTATCTTGCAAAGCAGATAATCAAGATGATATGGGCTCTTGGCGAGGAGATAAGGAAGAACCCGAAGATAAGCGACAAGCTGGCGGTATTCTTCCTTGAGGACTACTGCGTTTCCCTTTCCGAGCTGCTGATGCCCGCAGCAGAGGTGTCCGAGCAGATATCCCTTGCAGGCACGGAGGCTTCCGGCACCGGCAACATGAAGCTGATGCTCAACGGTGCGGTCACACTGGGTACGCTTGACGGTGCGAATGTGGAGATCCACGACCAGGTAGGGGATGACAGCATATTCATTTTCGGCATGACCGCCGAAGAGGTACTTGCAAAGAAGGCTCAGGGCTACCGTCCCGAGGATTATTACAACAACAACGCCACCATACGCCGTGTGCTGGACAAGATGAACAACGGCATAAACGGCTGCAAGTTCGACGAAGTGGCAAATGTGCTCAGAACTAAGGATCCCTACATGGCTCTTGCAGACTTTGACAGCTATCAGTCCGCACAGCAGTATGTTTCCGCCTGCTACTCCAACAGGGAGAAGTGGAACAGGATGTCTTTGAGAAATACCGCTTATTCCGGCATATTCTCCGCAGACAGGGCAGTGGATGAGTACGCCAAGAATATCTGGAGGCTTTCACGCTGAGAGGAGAGGTGTCTTATGGAACTTTATGAGGCAATAGCGGGCAGGCGCACCGTAAGAAGGTTCACAGGGGATGAGGTCCCCCGTGAAAAGCTGGTAAAGCTGATAGATTCCGCCACAAAGGTGCCTTCCTGGAAGAATACCCGCACGCCCCGCTTCACGGTGGTGACGGACAAAGCCGTTATAGCACGCCTTTCGGAAAAAGGTGCCTTCGGTATGGCGCATAATTCCGGCATAATAGGCGGAGCGGCTGCCGTTATAGTCCAGTCTGCCGTAAAAGGCAGGGCGGGCTTTGAACCCGACGGTACCCCGTCCACACGCTGCGGTGATGGCTACACCTTCTTTGACGGAGGTCTTGCCGCACAGAATATCTCTCTTGCAGCCTATGCAGAGGGTCTTGGCACCGTGATAATGGGCATCATCGACTATGATGCCATAGCGGATATAGTATCCCTGCCGGAGGATGAGGAGATTCTGTGCCTTATCGCTGTGGGCGTTCCCGACGGGACACCTTCCGCACCTCCCAAGTACACTGTCGATGAGATAGCGAGATTTGTGTGATGGGCTATATATCAGATCTGAGAAAGCTGGTGGGTCACGCCCCTATCATCCATGCCAGTGCCTCTGTCATAGTGGAGAACGAGCAGGGGGAGATACTTCTCCAGAAGAGAAAGGACAACGGGAAGTGGAGCTATTCCGGCGGTGCCGTGGAGCTTTTTGAAAAGGTGGAGGACGCCGCAAAGCGGGAGCTTCTGGAGGAATGCGGTCTTACAGCGGAGGAACTGGAGCTGCTGGGAGTGTACTCCGGAGAGGAGCTCCACTACACCTACCCCAACGGAGATGAGGTCAGCACCATAGATGTGGTCTACATCTGCCGCAGGTACAGCGGGGAGCTGAAATGCCAGCCGGAGGAAGTGACGGAGCTTGGGTTTTTCTCCTTAGACTCACTTCCTGAGCTGTCCGAGCCTACAAGGCTGCCCATGAGGGAGTATGCGAAGCGGCGTTCATATGCGGAGCACCGCTCAAAAGAAAAATAGGACAAACGGGCAAGGAGGCTGTAAGGTCTCCTTGCTTTTTTGCGGGAGTTTGTATCTTGACATTCACTCTGAAACGCTGTATAATCATATGGTGGGGGAGGCTGTCCGTATCAGATGTCATTTTTCTTTTCTCCCGCCCTGCTTCCAATCATCAAAAAGGAGTCCTGACGGTGTACGATCAGAACAGAGCGCCCATATATGAGGCACTGAAAGAATATAACGACATGAGGGTCGTGCCCTTTGATGTTCCGGGTCACAAGCACGGAAAGGGGAACCCCGAGCTTACGGAGTTTCTGGGTCAGACCTGCATGAATGTGGATGTCAATTCCATGAAGCCGCTTGACAACCTTTGCCATCCCGTTTCTGTCATAAGGGAGGCGGAGGAACTGGCTGCCCGTGCATTCGGGGCAGGGCTGGCTTTTTTTATGGTAAACGGCACCACATCCTCGGTGCAGACCATGATACTTACGGTCTGCCGTGAGGGTGAAAAGATAATAATACCCAGAAATGTGCACCGCAGCGCCATAAACGCCATGATAATCAGCGGTGTCATACCTGTGTATGTGGATCCGGGAGTAGACCGCAGACTGGGCATACCGCTTGGAATGAGCTTTGCGGATGTGAAAAAGGCGATAGACGACAACCCGGATGCAAAGGCGGTGTTTGTGAACAACCCCACCTACTACGGCATTTGCTCCGACCTGGTGCGCATCACCAAATACGCCCACAAAAAGGGGATGAAGGTGCTGGCGGACGAGGCTCACGGCACACACCTCTATTTCGGTGAGAAAATGCCCCCCTCTGCCATGACTGCGGGAGCGGATATGGCGGCTGTATCAATGCACAAGACAGGCGGCTCCCTTACCCAGTCCTCTTTTCTCCTTGTGGGGAAAAATGCGGGTATCTCCGAGGGATTTGTGCGTGCTACCATAAACCTTACCCAGACCACCAGCGGCTCCTACCTGCTGCTGTCCTCCCTTGATATAGCAAGAAAATACTATGCCACCAAAGGGCGGGAGCTTTGCGCCTCCGTGCTGCGCTCCGCTGAGTACGCAAGGGCGGAGATAAACCGTATAGGCGGCTATTACGCCTATTCGGATGAACTGGTGAACGGCGACAACATTTTCGCCTTCGACAAGACAAAGCTCTCGGTCTATACCCGTGAAATGGGTCTTACAGGCATAGAGGTCTATGACCGTCTCAGGGATTCCTTTGACATACAGATGGAGCTGGGAGACATAGGGAATGTCCTTGCCATTATGTCCCCCGGTGACAAGTGGAAGGACATAGAACGCCTTGTGTCCGCTCTGGCAGAGATAAAAAGGCGCTACGGCCATGAATCAATCGCCCCCCTCGACCATGAATACATAAACCCCGACATAGTCTTGTCACCGAAAGAAGCCTTTTACGGAGAACAGGAAAGAGTCCCCATAATGGAGAGCGCAGGGCGCATTTCCTGCGAATTCGTTATGTGCTACCCTCCTGGCATACCCATAATCGCACCCGGGGAAAGGCTCACTCCCGAAATACTTGAAAACATAGACTTTTCCAAGAAAAGGGGCTGCTTTATGACCGGCACGGAGGACATGAACATAGAGTACATCAAGGTCATAAAGTAGACATGGGCGGGTATCGTCAATGAATGCAGCATATATCATAGAAAAGGTCTTCGGCACAAAGGCGGCGGTCATTTACACGGTTATATGTCTGGCGATAGCAGCCGCTGTCATAGGCGTTACCTATAAGGGGTGGCAGATGGGAGACGACCCGAAGGCACGGAAAAAAGCCGAAAGCTATGTGAGTGAGAACAGGTCTTCCGTCACCCGCACCTCCGACGAGCTAATGAAGCTGGTGTCAAGGGCGGCAGCCGATGCCGGGACCTCAGAGGACAAGGCAGTGCTGAGCATATTCGTTTCCTCATCCGGGAGGACAGTGAGCTTTACGGGTCCCCGGGGAAGTGAACTGAAGGTGTCGGCAGAAACTGCCGAAAGGGCAAGGAAGCTGGATATAGGCGAGTATGCGGGTATCAATACCTGTGTAGCCTCAAAGGACAGGGTCATGTTCGTGCTTGATTCACAGGAGATCATCTGCGAGAGAAAAGACGGTACATGGGATGTGTACATTAAGTAGAAAACGGAGTATATTATGGAACTATGGTTCAGTGAATACCACACCAAAAACACAAAGCTCTCCATCAGGGTAAACGAACAGCTTTACTCGGGGCAGAGCGAATACCAGAGGATAGATGTTTTCGACAGTCCGGAGTTTGGCAGGTTCCTCACTCTTGACGGCATCATGATGCTTACGGAAAAGGATGAATTCATCTATCACGAAATGATAACCCATGTGCCCATGGCGGTGAACCCGGATATAAAAAATGTCCTTGTCATAGGTGCCGGAGACGGGGGCACGGTGAGAGAGCTTACACGCTATGACAGCATAGAGCACATTGACATGGTGGAGATAGACGAGGAAGTGGTGAATGTCTGCCGCAAGTATATCCCCCGCACTGCCTGCAAGCTGTCCGATCTCAGGGTGAATATCCACTATGAGGACGGTCTGCGCTTCGTGCGCCGCTGTGAAAACCAATATGACCTTATCATTGTGGACAGCACCGACCCCTTCGGACCGGGAGAGGGGCTTTTCACCGGAGAATTTTACGGAAACTGCTACAAGGCACTGACAGACAATGGCATACTTGTGAACCAGCACGAAAGCCCCTATTATGAAGAGGATGCCAAAAACATGAGGCGTGCCCACAAGCGCATAGAGGACAATTTTGAATGTGCCTATGTGTATCAGGTACACATCCCCACCTACCCGTCGGGGCACTGGCTTTTCGGCTTTGCCTCAAAGGGACTGTCTCCTCTGGAATTTGACGAGGAAAGGTGGAACGCTCTGGGCATAGAGACCCGCTACTACAATACGGCACTGCACAAGGGCTCTTTTGCTCTCCCCAACTATGTTTTGAAGGAACTGGGATGAAAAGAAGGATAATGCTCCTGCTGCTTCTGGTGACAGGTCTGGTGATGTGCTTTGCTCCGAAGGCTGCCGCAAAGGGGTATGCGCCCAAGCCGGAAAGCCATTCGAGCAGGCGGGACGGCTACACGCTTGTGTGGTTCGTCATACCCGAGGGTGCGGTCGTAAACTACACCGCAGACGGTAGCACTCCCACAAAGCTGTCCCCGGAATACAGGGGAGAAAAGCTGCGCTTTGAGAAGGATACGAGCCTGAAGCTCATGGTCAGAAAGGCGGGCACAAAGGCGAAGATATATAATTTCAGAGCCGTGGTGAAGACCCGCAGGGTGTTAAAGCCCGCAGCACTGAAAAAGGGCGACACCATTGCCATCGCTGCCCCTTCAAGGTATATAGAGGATGACTTTCAGCCTGTGGTGGAAATGCTCGAAAACAGGGGCTACAGGGTAAAGGTAGGAAAGTGCTGCTATCTGAGGGACAACGGCTTTGCGGGTACTCCCGCACAGCGGGCGGAGGAGCTGAACGGCTTCTTTGCGGATGATGATGTTGATGCCATCCTCTGTCTCAGAGGGGGAGCGGGTGCAAAGGATATCCTTGATCTGCTGGACTACGAGCTTATAAAGCAGCATCCGAAGATGTTCATAGGATTCAGCGACATAACCTTCCTCCACTCTGCCCTTTTTGAAAGGTGCGGCCTTGTTACCGTTCACGGCTCCATGATATACAATTTCGTTTATCCCCATACGGAGTACACGGAAAGGCAGTTTTTTGAGGGCATAAAGAATGAGGATACCGCAGGTGATGCGGAATGTCCCGCAGGGACAGCTCTCAGGACCCTGTACAGGGGAGAGGCGGAAGGACGGCTGGTGGGCGGGAACCTCAGCTGTGCGGTAAGGCTGATGGATACAGCCTACGGCATAGAGGGGGATCACTGCATACTCCTGCTGGAAGATGTTCATGAGGATGCGGACAGCATAGATTCCATGCTGCGCCGTCTTGAGGAAAACGGGCTTACGGACAGGGCAGACGGTATCGTTTTCGGAGAATTCACCGACTGCGGAGATTCGGACGAAAAGGCTGTGGAAAAGGTGCTGAGAGACTTTGCAAAAAGGGTGAAAAAGCCCTGTATCATGGGGCTTCCCGCAGGACACGGGGAGGACAATATGTTCCTGCCCATGGGAGTGAGGATCGGGATCACCGCAAATGCCGACGGCACGGCATCATTTACTGTACTTGAAAATGCTTTTGAATAAAGGAAAAACCAATGGATATAAAAGAACTGAGAAATGAGATCGACAGTATAGACGACAAGATACTGGAGCTTTTTGAACGCAGGATGGACATATGCAGGGACATAGCACGCTACAAGAACGAAAACAAGCTGCCTGTCCTCAATTCCAACCGTGAGGCGGAGATAATAAACAAGGTCCGCCTCGGCTCCCCCTCATACCTTGCGGATTCCTCCGCCATACTCTTTTCAAACATGATGGACATAAGCAAGGTGCTGCAGTCCGAGGAGCTGGCAAGGGGAAAGACGTTCAAGGCGCCGAGGGTCTTTGCTCCGGAAAATGCACAGGTGGTGGCGTGTCAGGGCATGAGCGGTGCCTACTCCGAGAAGGCGTGCATAAAGCTATTCGGAGAGGACAAGTCCATACGCTTTGCAGCCACATTCCCGGATGTGCTGGATCTGGTGGAGAACGACAGAGCGGATTTCGGACTGCTGGCTCTTGAAAACTCAAATGTGGGCACCATAGAGGAGACCTACAGTCTTCTTGCCTCCTCCCATATGTACATAAACTGCGTGGTGCGTGTGGAGATACAGCACTGCTTTGCGGTAAAGGAAGGCACAGACCCCTCAAAGGTCACAAAGGTCTACTCCAAAAAGGAGGCTCTTGCCCAGTGTGCGGGCTTCATAAAGAAAATGGGGCTGAGCGTTGCGGAATATTCCAACACCGCCGTTGCTGCCCGTATGGTGGCAGATTCCACCGATGACACCATCGGCTGTATCTGCTCCGGGGACTGTGCAAGGAAAATGGGGCTGAAGATAGTTGAGGAAAGGGCTGCGGATGCCTATCCCAATTTCACCCGCTTTGTCTGCTTCTCAAAGAACTTTTCATCGCCTCCCGATGCCGATACCATAAGCATCGCCTTCAACGCTCCCCATACCCCCGGCGGACTTTACCGCACCCTTACCAAGTTTGCGGTAAACGGGCTCAACCTTACGAAGATAGTCAGTATGCCCATTGCGGGGCAGGATTTTGATGTCCGTTTCTTCCTCGATTTCAAGGGCTCCTATACAAACCGCAAGGTGGCTGCGCTCCTTGACGACCTGGAAGGCACCATGAGCTATTTCAGATTTCTGGGGAACTTCAGGGAGATCTGAGCTTCAAAGGGCGGTATAGTAAACAGTCTGATTTTGTGAAATCTGCCTAAAAAATACATGATTATATCGTCACATATTAAATTGACTTTAAAGCGGGAATTATGCTATAATTACTTTATATGTGAAAATATTGTTAATTTTGACTTTTGATAGATAGTAAGTATTTATGCCCGAAAGGCAATTTCACCCGGTATGTCCGTAAAGAGGAGGTCTAAAATGGAACAGGCTTCAGGCTACGATTTTTCAAGCTATTCAACCTTCCGTGACACGGTGCTCGAGCTGTCCGAGTCTTTGGCACAGCTTGAGGATTATGCGCGTTCACTGAATCTTGATAACACTGCTGATTCCATTGCCGAGATAATCGATAAAACAGCCGACGAGCACTTTGCCGTGGCTATAGTAGGCGAGTTCAAGCGAGGGAAAAGCACGCTCATAAATGCTCTTCTTGGTCAGGAGGTGCTCCCTGCGGACGTACTGCCTGCAACAGCTACCCTCAACCGTGTCACCTACAGCGAAGAACCCTATGTAATGGTGGAGTACAAGGACGGTACGGAGGAAAGGGTAGCCATAGACCGCCTTGCGGACTATGTTACCAAGCTCTCCTTTGAATCGGAGAAAAAGGCGGAGACCGTAAGAGAGGCGACTATCTACTACGATACGGAATTCTGCCGCAACAATGTTGATATCATAGACACACCGGGTCTGAACGACGATGAACAGATGACCAATGTCACCATGTCCATACTGCCGAAAATAGATGCGGCTGTGTTCGTCATCAGCGCAAATTCCCCCTTCTCCCAGTTCGAGAAGGATTTCCTTGAAAACAAGATGCTCACCTCCGACCTGGGACGCATCATCTTTGCGGTAAACTGTTTCGGCACCTTTGCAAAGAGCGACGAGGAAAGGATAGTAGAGACAGTAGAAAAGCGTATCAGCAGCTATGTCATGGACAAGGCGAAGAAGGTCATGGGCGAAAGCTCCAAGGAATTCGCTGTCTACAAGAGGAAGATAGGAAAGCCCAAGGTAATAGGCATCTACGCCAAGAAAGCCCTTGTTGCCAAGACCAACAACGATATGGCTATGCTGGAGGAAAGTAATTTCCCCACCTTTGAGAACGTGCTTGAGACCATGCTCACAAAGGAAAGAGGCTCCATTACCCTCCAGATCCTTGCAAACAAGATAATATCCTCCGGTTCGGAGATAATAAACTCCATCGTTATCCATGAAAATGCGCTTATGATGGAAACGGATGAGTTCCTTGAAAAGTACCAGCTCGCCATAGAGGAGATCGAGGACATCCGCACCAAAAAGCGTGAGGAGTTCGTGCGCATAAACAACGCTGCCAACGAGGTCTTTGAAAAGCTGCAGCCCATTCTTGACGAGTACTGGGTGAAGATAGAGGAAACTGCCATGCAGGTCATAGACGACTATCCCATGGCGGCTGAGGATCTCAAGCGTGAGAAGATGAAGGTGGTCTATGAAAAGCTCACCCTCAAGATAAAGGAAAACATTGAGAACAAGGCACAGCTTATCTGTGAGCAGATCCAGAACGACATAAACGTTGGTCTGTCGGAGGAAGCAGTGCGCCTCCAGTCCTTCCAGGACGAGTTCTTTGAATCCCTGAACCGCATCCAGGAGCTGTTCTCCGTGGAGCCCTCCAAGCGTCAGAGGCAGGGCGGCGTAACGGATTCCATCATAGGCTCCGTTATCGGTTCCGGCGGTATAGGAGGACTGTTCATAGGCTTCAGGGAGGCAGGAGTAAAGGGCGCTCTGCTGGGCGGTCTTACAGGCCTTACCACATGGCTCGCAACTTCTTTCCTGCTGGTCACCACCATCGTGGGAGGCGCCTTCCTCACGCCCGCAGGCATATGCCTTATGGCTCTTGCAGGCTTTGCAGGCACCTTTACGGGCAAGTTTGCCGTTGACAAGTTCCTTGTGGACGAGAGGATAGAAAAGTTCAAGCAGTCCTTCAAGACCTCCGTCAAGAAACAGTTCCATGAGATGAAGATAAATTCCGACTTCTCCGAATCCGTAAGACAGCAGGTATACAATTCCTTCACGGGACTGAAAAACCAGATAGAGACAGAGACAGAGATCATCCTCAAAGATACACAGAAGACCCTTGACGAACTCAATGAAAGAAAACAGCAGCAGAAGGAAATGTCTGACAACGAAAGAGTCAGACTCCAGAATATAGCGGAAAATGTCGGCGGGATGCTCGCAAATACCTACAACCTCCACAAGGCTCTTACCGATATTCTTTCGGATGAGTGATGGGAGGGCATGAAGCATGAGTATATCCAATAACCCGCTGCTCTCCATAAATACATCCTTTGCAGACTACCTGGAGCAAAGGACAAGATCTTATCAGGAGCATGTTGTGGGAGGAACGCTGGACTATGCCTTTGATGCGGACTTTGCTCTGCGCCAGAAGCTCAACGGTGTTTCCGGCTGGTCAAGGCTCTACAAAGCCATAAACAGCACCGACATCCCCACAAGATTCAAGAAATACTTTTCCACCTCCGACACTGCCAGCTCCATGCTTTTTGCAAAGGCATATGACTGTGCAAAGAAGTGCAGCGACAGGCTGCAGATATCTCTTCCCTCCGTCCTTGTACACAAGGCGGGAGAGGTGCCGGAGATATTCTCCCTTACGGGAGACGGCATTGAGCCTACCATCGTCCTTACTGCCGACATAGCAGAGGAATTCAATCAGGATGAGCTCTGCTACCTTATAGGCTGTGAGTGCGGAAGGCTCCAGAACAGGCACTGCACCTTCAACTATGCCTTTACCTACCCGGGCATCAGCAAGGGGAACATCGAGCAGAGCACGGAGGATCCGGAGGGGAAAACGGGTCTCAGAGAAATGAACTACCTTCTCAACAAGTGGATAGCCGCAGGAGATGTGACTGCCGACAGAGCAGGCATCATCTGCCTTGACGATCCTCTTTCCTTCCCGAAGGTATTTGCATCCGTAAGGCAGAAGGGGGTCCCCGATTCCTTCGGAGTGCAGCACCCGTACTTCAACATCGAAGAGGTGCTGGCGGAATATGATGCTATCCATGTTACCCCCGTCCGTTCCCTGAAACTGGGGGAGAATACCACACCCGATGAGCGCAGGATATTTGCAGGTATGGAATTTACAGGCTGCGAGATACTCTATGTCTGGAGATCCGACCTTGATCGCCCCACCACCCATGTGAGCAACAAGCAGTCCCTTGAGATCCGCTGTGAGATCATTGCTCAGACGGAAGATGCTCTGTGATAAGGGGGCGCAAAGATGAATAAAAACAAGTACGATAATGCAGAGTATGATATAGCCCTTGTCAGGGGCGACCTTAAAAGACTTCTGAAAGATCAGGAGCTTTGCGGCATCCTCGGTGAGGACGCCACCAACCGCATGAAAAAATGGGATCAGATCATTGAGAAAAAGCTGACCGAACCCTTCTCACTGGTGATAGTGGGAGATTTCAAGCGGGGAAAGAGCACTGTAATAAATGCCATACTGGGTCGCAGCGTAGCCCCCGTGAACGTGGCTCCCGAGACCTTTACCATAAACCGTTTCTCCTACGGCGAAAACCCCAATGTGGAGGCGGTGCTCGGAAACGGCAAGAGAGTTACGCTCACACAGGATGACCTTAGCCGTGAAAGGCTGCTGGGGCTTCTGGATTTCTTCCCCGGCTCTCTTGAATACATCGACGTAAAGAGCGATGCACCCATTCTCAAGGAGATACAGGTGGTGGACACTCCGGGTCTGTCCGACCTTGATGAGCTCGATTCACAGGTAAAGGAATTTCTTGTGAAAGCGGATGCGGTGATATATGTGGCAAGCGCACTCTCACCCTTTTCTGAGAGCGAGCAGTATTTTATCGCAAGCCAGATAGTGCCGCAGAATTTCAGCAAGGTGTTCGTCCTCATCAATATGATAGATGCCATAGACACCATGGAGGATATAGAGCGCATAATAAACCATATCAGGGAGAAGTGCGCACAGATAATCCCCGTGGCGGAGGTATACGGTATCAGCGGCATTGATGAATACAGGCGCAAGATAGGGCTCAACCGCCCGGATATAAAGGGCTTCCAGGAATTCTACGAGAACCAGTTTTTGAAGTTTGAGCTGGCTCTTTCAAGAGAGGTCATAGTGCAGAAGGATACTCTCCGCACACAGAGAGTTTTCTCGATGCTCTCCATGATGATGACGGACACTCTCAACAGGCTGGGCATGATAAGCGATATGCTGAAGATGGATTCCGAAAAGCTGGAGAAGCTTCAGGCAGACTTTGACAAGGAATGTGAGAACTTAGCCACCGCCCTTGAGAACCAGAAGCCCAAGATACTTCTTTCCATAACGGAGATGAAGCAGGAGGCTGAATACTGGATGTACGAATTCTTCGTAAAGCTGAGAGAGGATATCGTCGCATCCCGTCAGACCACCACCGCAGAGGACGTGGAAAGGCACTTCTACTCCTACCTCATGGACAAGGTGGGAGAGGCTTACAGGCGCTGTCTGGAGATACATCAGGAAAGGCTCAACGGCATCATAAACGATATGGGCGTTCAGCTTTCGAGAAAGCTGGGCATAGCAGACCTGGCAGCTGCCCGCATATCCACTTCGGAGACCGTGAATGTCAACTCCTTCGTGGCAGACAAGATAAAGCAGGCAGCATCCCAGGGTGCGGAGAGAAGCGTAGGCTTCCCGTCCGGCACTATGCCCTTCTTCAGAAACATCATGAAGAAGAACAGGCAGTCCGATATAATAGACACCACCCTTGAAAATTATGATGACATCAGATCCTCCACCATAAAGGATCTGAAGGAGTGTTACAAGAACTTCGAGCAGTTTGCCTCCGATCAGCTGGATGAGATATACCGCACTCAGGAGGCAGTGGGCAGAGAGACTGTCACTCAGGCTCTTGAAATGGCAAGAAGTGAGGAAAGCACAGACAGGATAAACAAGTGCATCGACCGTGCCAACGAGATAATCTCCGGTTCGGTAGAGGTGCTCAGAGAATATATTTGACAAACGGAAAGGAAATGTAAAATGTCGGAGATCATCTATACCCACAGCGCTCCCGATGCCATAGGACCCTACTCACAGGCAGTAAAGTCCGGACTCTTCCTCTTTACATCCGGGCAGATAGCCATTGACCCTGCCACGGGAAATGTGGATGCACAGGGGATAGAGGCGCAGACAGAGCAGATCTGCAAAAACCTGAGCGCCGTTCTTGATGCGGCAGGGCTCAGCTTCGGGAACGTGGTGAAGACCACCTGCTTCCTTGCGGACATGAACGACTTCGGGAAGTTCAACGAGGTCTACGGACGGTATTTTGTCAGCAAGCCCGCCCGTTCCTGCGTGGAGGCATCCAAGCTCCCCAAGGGAGTCCTTGCAGAGATAGAGCTGATAGCTGCTTTTGAATGATAAACAGTCCTGTGGCTTGACTGTACATTTTACGCCATGGTATTTCCGATGAGGAGTAGGAAGTGCCATGGCGTTTTTTCTGATATATCGCTGTTTTATATCTTATACTGATCTCTGACCGATGTATAGACAAGAAACAAGCCGCAAATTCTTGAATATAAGGGATCTGGGGCTTGGAGATCGTCTATACATCGAGGAAGAATCAGTATTATAGCTGTCGGGCAGCCGAAAAAAGCGGAGCGCCGCAGGGCTGCGGCGCTCCGGAGATATCTGTACTGTCTGTGCTCTCGGTGCTCCTGCTGCGGCGGATCATCTTGCGGCTATGAGCTTTCCGAAATTTGTATGTGAAAGTGCCTTTGAAAGGGCAAAGTACAGGGGAACTGCGATGATGACCGCCAGTGCTCCGTTTATGGAGGAGGTGACAGCATTGAGCTGTACCTTTGCCAGTGCCACGGAGTTTGGCTCACCAAGGAGCCTCTGGCTCACATAGGTCTTTGCAAGGTAGAGGATGATATATACTATCTGACCCACTACTGCGGAAACGACCACTGTCAGCTTTTCGTTCGCCTTATCGCCCTTCTTGCGCAGCAGACCTGCGGTAAAGCCCATGGCAAACTTTGAGAAGAAGGTGTAGGGAGCGGATGATATATAATTGGGGTCGAAGAGGTCGAAAAGACCTGCGCCTATGCCCGATGAAAGTCCTCCCGGTACTCCGCCGAAAAGCAGTCCCGCCAGCAGACACATGGAGTTGCCAAGGTGTATCCTTGTCACAAGACCGCCGTTGGGGATCTTTATCTGAAAGTAATTGCCGATGTAGACAAGTGCGGCCATAAGTCCCACAGCCACAACATAGTACAGGGGTGATCTCTTTTCCTTGTTGTTCATGATCGTCATCTCCTTTGGTTGATGTTATGATTATACGGCAAAAGCAAAAGGATTTCAAATCGTGGGTGAAAACAAAAAATGAAGATGGAATTGTGCATTTTGGCAAATCGAAGTCCGTTTGACCGGCAAATTTGTTGATTTGGCTCGGAAAACGCCATGCCTACAAACCATATAAGAATACAGGTATTTAAGATCATACAAAATGTGCCGCAATGATAGGCCGTGTTTTGTGCAATAAGCAGAAAAGAAACGGGTTTTTGGATGCCCTCCCGCAGCAGATTATGATTTGATTAGAAATCAAAGATTTATATTGATTTTTTTGTCGGAATATGTTAAAATCATATTGTGGTCGGAGGGCAGAGAAGGTCTGCACCTTCACACATGAAAAAAAGGACATTATCAGATGAGCGTTTTATCATTTGTTGTAAAGTATGTGCTGTGGGCTTTCAGGATCATAGGGAGCCGCATAGCCATCGAAAACTATAAAAACCGCAGATAATTTACGGCAGTTTTGCTTTTTTAAACGAAAGGAGAGGCAGATAATGAACAGAAAAAAGACAGCGGCACTGCTTATGGCAGCCGCTCTGAGCGTGCCTGTCATCACTCCCCCTGTATATGCCGCTGAGACCATGTACAGCGTAGCCGCTGTAAAGGCTACGGGCTGGCAGACCAAAAACGGTGCAAAGTATTATTATGACGAGAACGGCAAGCTTGTGACGGGCTTCAGGAAAATAGACGGCAGGACCTATTATTTCCTTGCCTCACAAAACGGAAAAATGGCTACGGGCTGGGTCAATGTAAACAAGAGAAAGTACTATTTCGGTGCCGACGGCAAAATGAGGACAGGAAAGGTAAAGCTGGACGGCATTACCTACGACTTCGGCAACAACGGAGCCCTGAAGGGTACTGTTGCCGCCTCTCTTGACTGGAAGACCACAAAGAAGTCCCTGCTCAAAAACAAAAACGCCATGGAAATAGGTTCCATGGTGGTAGTTTCATCGGGGGCGACCAGTGCGGAGACTGCATCTACCTACTTCTTTGAACCCGACAAAGGTACACTCCTCATCATAGTTGATTCTTCCGTAAAGAAAACAGCAGATGCGGATATGAAGGCCAGACTCAAGGATCTGGGCTACAAGTACGATTCCAAGACCACCCGTGACGGTCAGACAGCCTATGTCTATAAAAACGGCACCTCCTATGCCTTCCTTGTTTCGGACAAGCAGCAGGGTATAAGCTTTTCTTCCGTTGTCTTTATGTCTCCTGCCATGTCTCTGGCTTACGACACCAAGGGAGCTGAGGGGCTGGAAGAGATGTTTGAAGGCTGGATAGGGGATCTTTCGGGCTTCACAGGTGATATGAGCGGATTCGGAGGTCTTGTGCAATGATTACGGATTTCGTTCCGACGGGGAATATCCCCACCTTTGTGTATGTGATAATAGCTGTGGTTGCCGGAGTACTGGTCATAGGTTCGGCAGTGGCAGGAATAGTTACCAAAAAGAAAAAATAAAATATAAATCAGGAGGTCATTTTTATGGGACTTATCAGCGCCGGCGTTAACGCCGTATCCGGTGTACTTGCGGATTCGTGGAAGGAAGTCATCGAGCCTGCGGACATGAGCGAGGGCACTCTCCTTGTAAAGGGCGTGGTGATGAAGAAGGGCAGTTCAAAGTCTACGGAGGACTATGTTTCCAACGGCTCCATCATCCATGTTTATCCCAACACCCTCATGCTGCTCATAGACGGCGGAAAGATCGTTGACTACTGTGCACAGGAAGGCTATTATGAGGTAAACAATTCCTCTGCTCCCTCTCTTTTCAACGGTGAGCTGAAGGAATCTCTCAAGGAGACCTGGAGACGCTTCCAGTTCAACGGCATCCCCTCCTCAAAGCAGCTTGTTTACTATGTGAACACCGCAGAGATCAAGGGCATAAAGTTCGGCACCAAGAACCCCGTGCAGTACTTTGATAATTTCTACAATGCGGAGCTTTTTCTCAGAGCTCACGGCACCTATTCCATAAAGATCACCGATCCTTTGAAGTTCTATGCGGAGTTTGCTCCCAAGGGCACAAGCAGGATAGATTCCAAGAACCTTAACGAGCAGCTCCTCAACGAGTTCATGGATGCCCTCCAGACGGCTATCAACCAGATGAGCGTTGACGGTGTCCGCATCTCACAGATAACCTCCAAGTCAAGAGAGCTCTCCAAGTACATGGCCAAGACCCTTGACGAGGACTGGAACGAGCTCAGGGGCATAGAGGTATGCTCTGTGGGCATAGCCTCCATAAGCTACGATGATGAGTCCAAGGAGCTTATCAATATGCGCAACAAGGGCGCTATGATGAGCGATCCCACCATCAGAGAGGGCTTTGTGCAGTCCTCTGTGGCACAGGGCATACAGTCTGCGGGCTCCAACACCTCCGGCGCAGCCAACGCATTTATGGGTGTGGGCATGGGTATGAATGCAGCAGGCGGCTTTATGCAGTCGGCTTCCCAGACCAATGCTTTCCAGATGCAGCAGCAGGCTCAGGCAGCTCAGCAGGCAGCAGCACAGAGCGGCTGGAAGTGTCCCGACTGCGGCACCGTGAACCAGGGGAATTTCTGCGGCGGCTGCGGCAAGCCCAAGCCTGCGGCTCAGGGTGAGTGGAAGTGCCCCGACTGCGGCACCGTGAACACCGGTAAATTCTGCGGCGGCTGCGGCAAGCCCAAGCCCGCAGGTGACACTGCCGGCGAATGGTTCTGCACAGACTGCGGCACCAAGAACACAGGCAAGTTCTGCGGCGGCTGCGGCAAGCCCAGACCGTAATGAGGACCCTAATAGTTTATTTCTCCCTTGAAGGCAATACCAAGTATGCCGCAGAGCAGCTGGCCGAAAAAACAGGCGCAGACACTCTGCGGCTCGTGCCGAAAAAAGCCTATGCGGACAAGGGCTTTGCCAAGTTCTTCTGGGGAGGAAAGAGTGCGATAATGGCAGAAAAGCCGGAGCTTGAACCCTATGATATCCGCTTGTCCGATTACGACAGGGTGGTTTTTGGCTTTCCGGTGTGGGCTTCAAACTTTGCACCCCCTATACGCAGCTTTGTGACGGAAAACTCTGACGCTTTAAAGGGCAAGGAGATCTTTGCCTTTGCCTGCCAGGCAGGAAGCGGCGGAGAAAAGGCTCTGTCCAGGCTGTCCGCTCTTTTGGGAAAGGAGTTCGGGGCTTCGGCCGTGTTTACTGACCCCCTGAGTAAAAAGGAAACATCGGGCAGCGACATTGATGCTTTCTCAAAAAAACTTTTATGAGGAGATATGAAAAATGAACGGGATCATATACCTTATCCTGGCGGTGGCTGTGCTGGGCTTCTGCGGCTATTCCATGATAAACCAGGTGAAAGCAAGGGTCAAAGGGCAGCTCATAAGAGTGAAGATCTCCGGCTACACACAGCAGAACGGTGAGACTTTCGCCCAGTATGTGATAGAGCACAAGGGTGAGACCCTGCTCGTTTCCGACGGCATAGCAGAGAAGACCCCCACCGATGAGGAGTACAGGGAAGTCTACTGGGTCCCCGGGGACAAATATGCTTACAGACCGGAAGCGGCAAAGCCCCTGTCATGGCAGATACTGGGATGTATCGCCGCACTGGTCATAATAGTTATCTACGTTATAAAGCTGGTACAGGGATAAGACAAGAGACCTGAAGAAGGGGGCGGGGAACGGTATGGCTCAGACGACTGTTACCTTTAAGTGCGCCAATTGCGGCGGTGAGCTCAAATGGACACCGGAGAAGGTGGCATTTGAGTGTGAATACTGCGGTTCTGTTTTCACGGAGGATGAGGTCAAGGAAAACGCACCGCAGGAACAGCAAAAGGAAGATATAGATTTTGAGGAGCAGACGGATGTCTATACCTGCAAAAGCTGCGGTGCGGAGATATTCTGCGACCACAATACCGCTGCCACCTTCTGCTATTACTGCCACAATCCCGTATCCCTTACGGGAAGGCTCACAGGCGCTCTGAGACCCGATAAGATAATACCCTTCAAGCTGGACAGGGAAAGTGCGGAAAAGATGTTCAGACAGCACTGCGGGAAAAAGAAATTCCTCCCCTTTGACTTTCTCTCCGACAGCACCCTTGAAAAGATGACGGGTCTCTATGTCCCTTTCTGGATGGCGGATGTGGATGTGGATGCGAGAGTCACCGCCCGTTCCGTGAAGAGGATATCCCATTCAAGAGGGGACAGGACCTATGTCACGGAAAAGACCTTCTCTCACGAAAGGGGCGCAAAGCTGGTTTTCAAAGGCGTTCCCGCCGACGGTTCAAGGAAGATAGACGATGACACCATGGATGCGGTGGAGCCCTTCAACTATCAGGAGCTGAGGGATTTCGATATGTCCTACCTTTCCGGCTTTTTCTGCGACAAGTACGACGTGGACAAGCTGGAGGTGCTTCCCAGGATAAGCAGCAGGGTGGAGGATGCCGCTCTCCAGTATATCCTCAATGACCTGAAGACTTTCGGTTCCGTTTCCGTAACGGACAAAAGGATACGCCTTGTGAACACCACCTGGAAATATATGCTTCTGCCCGTGTGGTTCATGACCTACAAATACAACGGCAAGATATACAACTTTGCTCTCAACGGACAGACTGCAAAGGTGGCAGGGCGATACCCCGTCAGTGTGGGCAAGCTCATAGGACTTGTGGCTGCCATCATGGTGATAGTCACCATAGCGGGCACCATGATCGGAGGTATGTGATCATGGGAAAGAAATGTTTCTTCTTCGGATTTCTTATGGCTGCCCTCCTTCTGCTGCTTCCCCAAAGGGTATATGCGGCAGGGCAGGTCTACCTTGAAGATACTGCGGATATTTACGATGAGTCCCAGGAAGCCGAGGTCTATTCAAAGCTGGAAGCAGCGGCTGCGGAAACCGGCTGGAACTACGGCATCTACACCACGAATGAATATGACTACGATCCGGAGGTCTACGGCGACAGCGCCGCCTACACTATGGCGGGCAGAAAGGCGGAGGAGATCTACGACAGTGTGTTCGGCAGAGATTCTTCCGGCGTGCTCTTCTTCTGCGATGTGGGCTACAGGTACACGGTCATTGCGGGAGAAGCCCGTGATTATGTGGTGGGCCGCCGCTTTGACAACATGAATTCCCGGATGAGGGACAAATACTTCGACTATGATGATATGGGCGTTGTAAATGTCCTTGTGGACAAGACCACGGGGTATTACCGCAGGGGTCCCGGTTCATCGGACATAACCCTTGTGACGGTGCTCATCCCTCTGCTGATTTCGGTCATTATATCCATCATAGCTGTTGCCGTGGTAAACTCGAATTACAAAAAGCTCGTAAGACCCGGAGCCGAAAGGTATATGGACAAGACTGCAAGGGGCACAGCCTTCTACCTTTCCAATGACAGGCTGGTAAATGAAAGGCACTATTCCTACAGCAATTCCTCCTCCTCGGGAGGGGGACACGGGGGCGGCGGAGGCTTTTCCGGCGGCCATCACGGCGGCGGAGGCTTCGGCGGACACAGATAAATACAAACCGACAGAACGAGGGACATTGTTCCCTCGCTCTTGTTGTTGAAAAGAGACGATCTATGAACTATTTTGCAAAAGGTCTTAAAAACGGCATACCCATCGGGCTGGGCTACTTTGCGGTGGCGTTCAGCTTCGGCATAATGGCGGTAAGAGCGGGTCTGGGAGCGGATGAAGCGGTGCTCATCTCCCTCACCAACCTCACATCCGCAGGGCAGGCAGCAGGAGTGGATGTGATCTCCGAACACGGCAGCCTTGCGGAAATGGCACTGGTGCAGTTTGTCATAAATATCCGCTACGCCCTTATGGCGATATCCCTCTCACAAAAGACCGCAGAGAGCTTTACTGTGCCCTGTCGGCTCCTTGGCGCCCACTTTATCACGGATGAGATCTTTGCGGTGTGCTACAGTGTGGAGGGCAAGCTCGTCCCCCGCTTTATGTACGGAGTGGCTGCGGTAGCGGTCTCGGGGTGGACGCTTGGCACCCTTTTCGGGGCTACCATGGGGCAGGTGCTGCCCTCGGACATCACCGCCGCACTGGGTGTCATGCTTTACGGTATGTTTATAGCCATAATCATACCGCCCTCAAAGAAAAAGAGGGATGTTCTCTTTTCGGTGGTACTGGCGGCAGTGCTGAACATAATACTCAGAAAGCTGCCCTTTGTGTCCTCCGGTCTGTCGGTCATATTGTCCGCTGTATTGTCCGCAGGTGTGACAGTCTTCGTTTTCAAGGGAGAGGGGGAAAAGTAAATGGCAGCTTATATGATCGTAATGGCGGGTGTCACCTACCTTATCAGGGTCATACCCTTTACCCTTTTCAGAAAGGAGATAAAGTCGGAAAGGCTGCGCCGCTTCCTTGACTATATCCCCTATGCCGTCCTTTCCGCCATGACCTTCCCCGCTATGGCAGAGAGCACCGGCAACCCTGTTTCGGGGGCGGCGGCTGCGCTTATCGCACTTATACTCGCTTTCTTCGAGCAGCCGCTCATAATAGTGGCCTTTGCGGCTTCTGCGGCGGCTTATGTCACAAACCTTTTCTTCTGACGCATATCTTTCCTGATAAAGCCTTTTTGAATGAAAGCATACCGCAAACAGAACATTTTCTGCGGCATTTGTACCTGTTTTGGTATACAGAGAAGGGGACGGTATCGTTCCCGCCTGTGTACTCTCCGCCGATAATGCAAAAAAAGCAGCAGCATTTCCGACATCTGCCGGAAATGCTGCTGCTTTATGCTGATAACAGCGTTTTGCCTTTACATCAGAACTTCAAGATCTTCGCCTATGACCTTTACGGTGAACTTCTTGTCGGTGGGAGTGTGCTCTGTCTTCAGCTTGTTTCCTTCACGGACAACCGTGATCGAGAACACTTCATTTGCTTCGGTATCATATACCTTTGCGGTTATCTTTTTGCCCTCGGTGGGAGCGTATACCCTGAACTCCGTGCCGTCAAGATAATCATACTCGAAATCACGCTCGAAGCTGCCGTAAGCAATGATGCTGTCGGGCTTTGCAAGAGCAGGGAGACCGAAATAATCATAGGTCTTCGTGTAGAATTTTCCGCCCTCAAAGACTTCACCCGACTGGATGTCGATCCACTTTCCTTCGGGAACATAGAAACGAACGGAGCCCTTGTCGTTGAGTATGGGTGCTGCAAGTATGTTCTCGCCGAACATATACTGCTTGTCAAGGGTGAGGCAGGCTTCATCATCCGCAAAGTCCACTACCATGGCTCTCATCATGGGAACGCCTGTTTCGTGGGTCTTTATCGCCTGTGACCAGATGTAGGGCATCAGCCTGCCCTTGAGCTTGGTGAAGTGGCGCAGAACATCTACCGATTCTTCGTCAAAGAGCCAGGGAACACGATAGGAGGAGTTGCCGTGGAGCCTTGAATGAGTGGAGAACAGGCCGAAGGCAGCCCAGCGCTTGTAGATATCGGGTGTGGCAGTGGCTTCAAAGCCGCTCATATCGTGGGAGAAGAAGCCGAAGCCCGACATACACAGTGAAAGTCCGCCTCTGATGGTCTCTGCCATGGAGGTGTATTCCGCAGAGCAGTCACCGCCCCAGTGGACAGGGAATTTCTGACCGCCCACCGTAGCGGAGCGGGCAAAGAGACAAGCCTTGTTCTTTCCGTAGTATTCTTCGAGCACCTCAAAAACTGCCTTGTTGTACAGATAGGTGTAGAAGTTGTGCATTGCGATGGGGTCGGAGCCGTCGTGATAGACCACCTTGGTGGGTATCCTCTCGCCGAAGTCGGTCTTGAAGCAGTTCACGCCCATGTCGCAGAGCTTTCTCAGCTTATCCTGATACCACTTTACGGCATCGGGGTTCGTAAAGTCCACAAGAGCCATTCCCGGCTGCCACATATCGCACTGGAACACGCTGCCGTCCGGATTCTTGATGAAATAGCCGCCCTTTGCGCCCTCGTCAAAGAGCTTTGAACGCTGGGCAATGTAGGGGTTTATCCAGACGCAGATCTCAAGTCCCTTCTGTGTCTTGAGACGGGAGAGCATACCCTCCGGGTCGGGGAACTGTCTTGTATCCCATTCAAGGTTGCACCACTCAAATTCCTTCATCCAGAAGCAGTCAAAGTGGAATACCTGAAGCGGGATGTCTCTTTCTGCCATGCCGTCAATGAAGGAAACGGCAGTTTCCTCGGTGTAATCGGTGGTAAAGGAGGTGGTGAGCCACAGACCGAAGGTATAGGCGGGAGGAAGAGCGGGCTTTCCCGAAAGGGCTGTGTAGTTCGAGAGCACTTCGGGGATGTCCTCGCCTGCAATGATGAAGTATTCCAGCTTTTCGCCGGGAACGGTGAAGGACACCTTGGAGACCGTGTCTGAGCAGACCTCAAAGGAGACCTTGTCGGAGGAATTTACCAGCACGCCGTAGCCGGAGGAACAGATGTAGAAGGGGATAGACTTGTAGGACTGGTCGGAGCAGGTGCCGCCGTCGGCGTTCCAGATCTCCACATTCTGACCGTTCTTGACGAAGGGAGTAAACTTCTCGCCGAAGCCGTAGTAGTAGTCACCTACATTCATGGTGAGCTGCTCACGCATGAAAGTGTTTCTTTCGTCTGCGGGGAAGGACCAGAAGGTGTCGTCACGGGCAAGGGCGTTGCGGGCATCCGTAAGAAAAGCGCTTTCGTCTATGACGGAGGAGGAGCGCCATGCGCCGCCTGTGAGCCTCTTATCCCTGTAATAATACTGGACGGACCAGCTGAACTTTCCTATGACACATCTGGTGTCTCCGGAAACTATCTCCCAGCAGTCCTCCTTTTCCTTTATTTCGGGGGTATATCCTGCATCCTCCTCAAGGTCGAAGGAGGGCTTGTTGTCAAGACCGCCCTTGTAGTGCTCCATGGTCACCTTGAAAACATTTTTCCTGCGGGAGGTGATGCTTATGTCTATGCAGGGACCGCCGAGAGTCATGCCCCTGTTCTGGATGTACTGTGTGGTGGCGTAGATGTTGAGACCGTTCTCAATGGGGGTCACCTCATATGCCTGAGTGGAATAATGGACATTGTAGCCCTTTTTGTTGAGCCAGAAACCGTCTGCAAACTTCATAAAAATTCCTCCATTGAAAGTTTGTTGGCTGTGAAAATTGCAGGATGTGCCAAGGGAAAGAAAGTTCCCTTTTTATGGCAAAAGATCCCGAAAACTCCGTTCAAGCACAGACATTTGCGGGATATGGGGTCCGGATGAAAGCTTTTGGTTCTTGAAAACGATTACATTTTCAAGGCTAATATAAGTATACATTGCGGGAGTACTCTTGTCAAGGGGTTTTCAAAAAAAATTTACATTACACATCAAATAATTTTTCAAGTCACGGAAAAACACAAAATGACCGCATTATAGGGCTTTTTACCCGAAGTATATGTTTTTTTACCCTTGACATCCGCCCGGGTTATGTGTTATATTTATAGTTGGAATCATATGTAATAATGCGGGATTGTACCCGCTTTCAAGGAGTATAGGATAGATATGGCACGAAAAAGCTTTACAAAGGAAAACCGCCCCTCATTCCCTGCAAGGGCAGTGATAACAGGGGGTATGCCCTATGGCAACAAGACCCTTCATTTCGGTCATGTGGGCGGTGTTTTCGCCTTTGCCGATGTTTATGCAAGGTTTCTCAGAGACAGGATAGGAAAGGAAAATGTTATCTTTGTCTCCGGCACCGACTGCTACGGCTCTCCCATCGCAGAGGGCTGGAGAAAGGCAAAGGAAGCGGGCTTTGAAGGCAGTATAGAGGATTATGTCAAGAGAAACCACGAAGCTCAGAAAAAGACTCTCGGAGACTATATGATAAGCCTTGACCTTTTCGGCGCATCCGGGCTCGGCCACTCCGCCGAGGTACACAACAGGGTGTCCGAGGAGGTCATAAGGAAGCTCTACGAGATGGGTCACCTTGAAAAGCTGTCCACAGCCCAGTTCTTTGATGAAAAGGCAGGTACTTTCCTGAACGGCAGACAGGTGGTGGGCAAGTGTCCCGTAGAGGGCTGCAAATCCGAAAAGGCTTATGCGGACGAATGTGATCTGGGTCATTCCTACAATCCCATAAACCTTATAGATCCCCGCTCGACCCTGACAGGCGATGTGCCCATCATGAAAAATGTGGAAAACTGGTACTTCAGGCTCCCCCGCTTCAACGACCTTTTAAGGAAAATGACAGAGAATGCGGAGAAGAAGGAAAATGTCCGTCCCGTGGTCACAAAGACCATAAAGGAGTTTCTGGAGCCGCCCGTCACTTATATACTGAACAAGTTCCTTGACCGTTACAGGGAGCTGGCAGATACTCTCCCTCCCCACAGGCTCATAGAGGAGGAAAAAAAGACCTCCTTTACGCTTGTCTTTGAAAAGCTCTCCGACCGTGACAAGGCAACGGAGATACTTACCAAGAACGGCATACGCCTGCGTGAGGGCAAGACCCTTGTTCCTTTCAGGCTCACGGGAAACATAGATTGGGGCGTTCCCGCACCCTCCCTTGAGGGAGAGGAGGGGCTCACCGTGTGGGTGTGGCCCGAATCCTTGTGGGCCCCCATCTCCTTTACACGCTGCGTCCTTGAAGAAAGGGGCTGCGGCGAAGATGAATGGAAGAAATGGTGGTGCAGCAAGGATTCCACCGTTTATCAGTTCATAGGTCAGGACAACATCTATTTCTACGGTGTGGCACAGCTCGGTATGTGGCTGGCTCTCCAGTCATCTGACATGGATAAGATAGATCCCGCAGATACTGGCGATCACCTGAGCATACCCGTGCTTGTGGCAAACCATCACATCCTCTTCCTGGACAAAAAGGCATCCTCCAGCGGAGAGATAAAGCCTCCCATGGCTGACGAGCTCCTGAACTTCTATACCCCCGAAGAGCTGCGTATGCACTGGCTGGGACTGGCTCTCGGACAGAGAAGTGTCAGCTTCTGCCCCAAGCACTTCGATCCGGATGCCGGCGAAAAGGACAGCGATCCCGTAAACAAGGAAGGCTTCCTGCTGACAAAAGTTTTCAACCGCATCATAAGGACAGCGTTCTACGACACACAGGAATACTTTGACGGTATCATGCCCGCCCGTCCCGTCAGCGAAAAGATGATCTCGGACAGTGAACAGGCGGTGCTCGAATACGAGCATTATATGTACACCACAGAGTTCCATCAGGTGACCTATGTGCTGGATTCCTACATAAGAAATGCCAGCAAGTATATGTCCAAGGCGAAGGCAGAGGCGGATAAGTCCGATGATGCGGAAGTAAGGGCACAGTACCTGTCCGATATGTTCCATATGATCAAGACAGCCGCTGTGCTGCTCCACCCCTTTGCACCCACAGGAACTCAGATGACTGCTGACTACATGGGACTTGATGACAGCATCTGGAGCTGGGACAACATTTTCAGTACTCTTCACGACACCGTCGGAGAGGGTCACAGGCTGAAATTCCTGGAGCCCAGAGTGGATTTCTTCAAAAGGCATCCCTCCCAGTTTGAAAAGAGCGCAGAGGCATGATAGATCTTATATAGATACAGTGTGATACAAGGATTTTTCTTTTACGAGTTAAAAGGTGGATCATGAGCAAGAAGAAGAAAAAGAGCCGTCCCGAAAGGGCGGAAGCGGCAAAGAAGGACGGATCCCTGCAGTCTCCGGAGGCAGGGGAAAAGGCGGCAAAGCCTTCTTCAGGTGCTGCTGCGGCTTTGGGTGAAATAACCCATGAGGTGGCACGCATAGAGGAAGAGGAAAACAGGGCTGCCATTGAGGAACTGAAAAAAGCCGCTCTTGAAGCGGAGCCCGATGAGGTCTGGACTGCTGCGGAGGATGAGCCACCCTCGGAGAACATCCCCGAAAAAGCGGCGGAGCCGACGGGAGACACTGAGGGCGAGGAAGCCAGAAAGGCCGGAGAGGAACTGCCTTCAAAGGCTTTGGAGCAGGAGCTTTACAAGGATGTGGACAGCGGCAGGGTAAGCACCTACGACAGAAACAACGAGATATCCTTTGAGGCGCTCCACAGTGCAGAGGGAAAAGCATCGGGAGGTCCGCCCGTGTCACAGGCGGAGCTTGCACGCCGTGAGGCTGCACTTGATGCCCTTGATCGTGACCTTTCCTCCGCAAGAGCCAAGAAGCTGGCGGAGGATGAGGAACTGAGGCACCGTGAAGAGGAAAGGGTGCGCCGTGAAAAGGAACGCCACGAAAAGGCAGTCCTTGCCCAGCAGCGCCGCAAGGAGGCAGAGGAACGGAGCCGTCAGCGTGAGCAGGCTCTGCGTGAAAAGCAGGATCAGGCGGAGGAAAAGAACAATGGCGGAAAGATAAGCCGCACCTCCGAAACAGGAGCTGTTTCCCACGGTACCGCCAAGGTCAGAAAAAATGCGGTGAAGCGCAGCTACAACAGCGAGCTTGCAGGCATGGGAGCGGTCAGGGGCATACTTATCGCCTTTGTTATCATCGCAGGGCTCTACATAGCCGCATTTATCTATTCCGGGAGAAAGGCTGCGGTCTTTTACGGGGATATGGGCAGGGAGCTTACAGCCCTCAACAGGCTCGTGACCGATGAAAGCATCCCCTACAAGATGCCGGATATGGCTGACCTTTCCTTACAGGAAAAGGATACGCTGGATCTCCATCCCGGGGCTGCGGATTCCGACGGAGACGGTCTTGACGACCGCTACGAGCTTGCAAACAACACGGATCCCAAGAGAGAAGATACGGACAGTGACGGTCTTTCCGACGGTATGGAGGTAAAGACCGGGCTTGACCCTACCAACTCCATGACCGACGGCGTTACAAAGGATTCCCTTGTAATAGGCAGCACCACCATTTCCGGTGATGATGTGACCGTGGTGATAAGGGATATATCCAAGGCTGCCGCAGTTACGCTCACACCCGTGAAGAACTACACCCTGAACGGTACTCCCGGTATGATAGGCGGCGCCTACGAGTTCAACAGCAATATGTCCTACACCGATGCGGTCATGACATTCAAATATGACGAAGCGACTGTCTCAGAAAAGGGACTTTCTACTGATGAGCTTGCAATATTCCGCTACGATCCCAAGAAGATGAGGTTTGAGCAGCTCCCCAGTGAGCACAGCAGTCAGAACAAGACTGTTTCCTGCCATGTGAACATGAACGGCACCTATGCCCTTTTTGATGCTCCCGTGGCTATGGATAAGGGAAAGACACAGGTCTTTTTCCTCTTTGACAATTCCGGCTCCATGTACCCACAGGAGGTATGTCCCGGTTCGGAGGAAAACGATGTGGACTTCAAGCGCCTTGACATGGCACTGAACCTCATCGATATGCTGGGTGAGCCTGTGCGCTTCGGCGCCGGTGAATTTTCCGGAGCGGGATCCTACAAAAGGACCGTGGAGATCTCCTCGGATATAGAGAAAGTAAAGAGCAAAATAGACAACATCCGTACACAGCCCTTCTCCTCAAACGGCACACAGATCTCCGAAGCCCTTGAACACGCTCTCCTTGAATTCGGTGAGATAGACCGCTCCGACAGGAACTATGTGGTACTGCTCACAGACGGTATGCCCACCAAGATGGAGATAGACAGGGACAAGAAGGTGATAGCCGAGGCAAAGCAGAAGAATATCACCGTATTTACCATAGGTCTGGGACGTGCCATAAACACGGAATACCTTATCAACTTTGCATCATCCACCAACGGACAGTTCTTCCAGGCGACCAATGCGGATGCACTGG
The DNA here is from genome assembly GCA_018110985.1 of Oscillospiraceae bacterium. Classification (GTDB taxonomy): domain Bacteria; phylum Bacillota; class Clostridia; order Oscillospirales; family Ruminococcaceae; genus Huintestinicola. The sequence continues at coordinate 108,945 of JAGAWT010000031.1, read as the reverse complement.
AGAATATCTACGAGAAGATAAAGAACTTCATGTCCTACAATCAGGTGGTGGTAAATGAGGAGACAGGAGAAACAGGCTTTATCATCGGTGATTCCGGCTTTGATGTTCAGCGTGACGGATTCGGATACACCAATTTCCGCTCCGACTTTGCGCCGAACGGTGCCGATGTGGGCATAGCAGGGCTTATCTGCGATTATTACAGCGGTGCTCTGGGGCTTACGGGAAAGCCCTTCCGGACAGACGGTAACGAGAACATATACGGCTATAATATCAGCACCAATGATGGGCTTTCCATAGGAAAGCTGAGCCTTCATGACATCCATGTGGATATACTGGACAAGTACAACGAATATCTTAAAATAGATGATAAGTGGGACTGGAACCATGTAAATTCCACGGGGCTCCTCCGCTTCAACGACAAGACCAGGAGCTTTATAGAAAAGTCGGGCTTCAGGATAACCACTGCAAATTACAATTTTACGGTGCCCGAGCAGTCCGGCTTTGACAAGTTCCTTGCAGCCATAACCAACCACACCATGCGCCCCTTTACCAGCTATGAGTGTGTGCTCATCGACAGCAACCTCTGTGAGGGCGAGGATCTTGAGGTCATGAGGATGATAAACTGGTACTGCAAGCTCCCCGAAAGCGTGGACAAGAATGTGAAGATCTACGATTTCGGCTATCAGGGAGATCTTGCCATGGATACCCTCGTTTATGAGCTCACAAACGGCAGTCCCGCCGTCATAACCTACGGCTCGAATGCCCTTAACGCCATACGCCTTACAAGAGACAACACAGATCCCGATTCCTTTATTCTTGTGGCATATGACAGCAACTCTCCCGAGAGGGAGGTCAAGATAAATCTGAAACGTTCTGCCCTTTATACATGGGAGTACAGCGAATATCAGTATCTTGCTTCCCGCAACGGTCAGATCGAACCCCTCCGCATAATGGTGCTGGAGGACAGCAACTGATACGGACAAAGGTACCCGCAGGGCTGTGATAGTCCTGCGGGTATTTATTCGGTCGCCCCATCGTTCAGAGGGGCATTGTATTTGACAGGCGGCCCGGATATACCGGAACTTGGCATACTAATTTCTGACCGATGTATAGACAAGAAACAAGCCGCAAATGCTTGAATATAAGGGATTTGAGGCTTGGAGATCGTCTATACACCGAGGAAGAATTAGTATCAGGATATATGAGGATAAAAATGAAAACACTTATTTTGAATGGCTCTCCGAGAGTACATGGAGACACAGTAAGTCTGATCGGGCGGCTGGTAAAGGCTCTGGATGGTGAGTACCGCATCGTAGACGCATACAGAAGCAATATATCTCCGTGTCTGGACTGCAGATACTGCCGGAAAAACAAGGGGTGTGCGATCAGGGATGAAATGCAGGAGGTATATAGCTATATTGAGGATTGTGACAATATCGTAATAGCTTCTCCGATATATTTTTCCGAGTTGACAGGGAAGCTCCTTGATCTGGCAAGCCGGCTGCAAACATATTATTGCGGCAGGTTTTTCCGAAAAGAGGAGATTGGTATAGCCCCTAAGAAGGGTGCGGTCATTCTTGTGGGCGGTGGGGACGGAAGGTTTGAAAAAGCGTATGAGACAGCCTGCACACTTATGCATCAAATGAATTGCTTTAGTATAGATGAAGTCGTGTGCAGCTTTAATACGGATGTCGTACCGGCTGCACGGGACAAAAAGGCTCTGGAGGGGATAGACAGGATAGCAGGATTCCTGAACGCAGGAAGATAAATGAGATCCTTATTTTTGTCAGCATCAAAAACGCCATAGTATTTCTGACCATTCATCAGAAATACTATGGCGTTGGTCTTCTGTATCGCCCACGGGGGAGCAGTCTCTGCGGCTGCTGTTTATATATCGGTGAGCACAGTCTCGCCCTTGAGCTTTCCTCTTTCGTTGGCGGAACGCTTTCCCTCCGTGATTATCACATATTGTTTGCTTGCCTTTCCAGAAGAGCCCTTTACCTTTATATTCGAGGTGTAGAGAGAGTTTTCGCTGTCGTAGGTCAGGTCTCCCTGCTTTGTGACAGCAGATGCGGGAAGAAGGGCTTCACTGTACAGCAGGACATGGTCTTTGAAAAAGGCATCATTGTAGCCGAGCAGCTTTTTTATGTATCCGTAATTTACATTTTTCCTTTTCAGCAGCGTGTTTTTCACGAATTGTGTAACGGAAGCCTTTCCCGTGAAGATCACATCACGGTTGATGTTGCTTTCCTTTATGCCGTAGGATGTGCTTTTGTACTTATACACCTTTTGCCCTGAAATGACCTCTATCATGGTCATTTCGCTCTTTAGCATCTCGGATTGTTCGTATTCCGGGAGAGACTTTATGTACTGCTCCAGAAAAGCGGTATAATATGCGAATTTCTGCACGCCTTTGTCGGAGGAGTAGGATCTGTAGCAGTCGGTGCCGGTCTCCGCGCTGAATGTGCCGCCCGCCAGCTTTACCGAAAGAGATACTGTGCCGTTCCCGCCGTAGTCCAGTGTGGAGGTGATGGAGTTCAGCTCACATTCTCTGAACATCTCGTAGATCACCTGTCTGTCTCTTGCGGTGACACTGACCGTAAAGGTGTGGTCTTTGGCATCCTTTTCGCTGAGAGCGTTTATAAGGGTCTTGGAGGAGGTGTCCAGCACAAGGTAGGAGTCCGAAGAGGACACGCAGTACCGTACCCCAAAGCCGCTGTTTGCCTGGGAGGATTTTGTGACAGCACCGTTCCAGCGCCCCTTGGAGTCGAATTTATAGGTGCCGGTGACGGTGTTTACGGAACCCGTTGCCATGACTCCCTGCTTGTCCGGGCGGAAGTAGTACCAGTAGGAGCCTATCTTCATCCAGCCGTACCAGGGGGAACCGTTCACATAGTAGTGGTAGCCGTCGCTGTTCTTGGTCTTTCCCGTAAAGGGAGTGCCTACGCCGTCGGTAAAGCTGTACACCCTGTTGCTTATCTTGCGGAAGCCCTTTACACCGGACTTGCTGACAGTCTCGGTTATCTTTGTCCTTGTAACAGGATCCTCTCCGTCGGATATGGCGGAAGTACCTGTACCCAGCAGGGAAAAGCACATCAGAAGTGCCGCCGCACCCGCTGTCAGTCGTTTGATAAATACCATTATGATCTCCCGTATTGTCTCTTTTGTTTATTAAATGCTGAAATAAGCATAGCACATTTTTCTTTCGGAGTCACCGTTTAAGCTGTGAAGCCCGAACTCCGTGCAAAGTCTGTATTCGCCCTTGTCAAGCTCACCATAGAAGAATTTCCAGTTTTTTTCAAAGGTCATGATCTCACCCGGCGAGGGCATATATTCTGGCTCTATAAAACAAGCCTCGTCTATGTATGGGACTTGCTCCCAGTTTGAACCGTTCTTTTTTTCAAGGTAGTAATATTCTCCGAAGCTTATTTCGCCTTTTACGGTTTTGCCGTCCCAGAGTACCTCCATAGTCATTCCTGTGGGGGTAACATTTTTTGCAGTAAGAGTGATGCCCCATTCATCGGCGGAGTTTTTCTTCTCTGAAACAGTCTTCTTCCCTGTGTACTTTCCTTCGCATTCGCCATGCTCATTGAAGCTGTAGACTGTGCCGCCTATCTTAAGCCTGCCTCTTGCCATACTTCCGTTTTTTCTGAAATAATACTTTCTTCCGCCCACAGTGAGCCAGCCCTTTGCGGTTTTGTCGTTTTTCTTTATGTAAGTGATATTGCCGTTACGGCGCACAAAGCCTTTTCCGAAGGTCAGCCTGCGGTATCTGGAAAAATCGGCTATATAATCATCTTCCAGCTCTTCATTGCTTGTGACGGAAACATAGAAATACCTGCCGTTTTCCTTAAACCACATAGAGTACATATATGTTGTCTGAGATGATGGATAATCACAGGTTACATCTTCATCCAGCCATTCTTCAAAAATGACAATATCCGTGCCGTGATAATTCATCTCCACAGCATCAGCATATGCAGGTGTATTGATTTCCGAAACATGTCTTTCGTAAAAGTCCTCGTCATACACCATGTTGAATACGACAGTGTTGCCGTCTGTTTTAGCATGGACAGAGGTCATGTCTTCTGCAACATAAATGCTTGTTATGTCAAAGACAGTGAGTACAGAGGGCAGGAAAATAAATCTGTCCTTTGCAAGGGCAGGGGCGATCTTTTGGATCTCTTTTTTTCCGTTGCCGGTATTCATCAGCTCTTCAAGCTCAAAATAATCCTCAAAGCTTATGCCCACTGCGCCGACATGAACAGGAAACACAAGTGCGGCAACGGTCATGAGCAGAGCCGAAAGCAGTGCAATAAATCTTTTCATGAAAAAATCTCCTTTACACAGGCGGTTTGTCCTATATATAGCAAACAACAAGAATAATTGTACTCAGGGTAAAAAGTTGCTGTTGCGGGGGAAACTCCCTCCGTCAGCCCGTGTTTGCGATAACATACAGCCTTGCAACTTTTAAATGGCTTTGCTAAAAATTGTTTGAATGCGTTTTTTATCGGGCTGCCACCTCCCTCTGAGAGGGAGGCTAAGGATACCTCTTCTGAAAGGAACGCCATGCAGATTACATATTATTATACTCGATAACGATATTATCAGCCAGTTGAAGACGAGCAAAAACTTGAGCTTATGGTTTTGGCGAAGTCTGAAACGGCATGATAAATCGTTATTGAGTATATGTCGTTTACTATAAGTAATACAGCCGGCAACGGGAAAATTTTTCAGTCATTTTCAACAAAATATCAGTGCTTTTTTCTGCTCCTCTCCCTTTTGACTGATTCCTGCTTATCATCCTCACCGGGGATAAGAGTAAAGCCGAATATCTTGACCGCTTTGCGTTTTACTTCCGTTTCGGGAACGGGAACGGGGTAATAATCATCTGTCTTCGGCGACAGTCCTCTCTTTTCAAGTGCCGTTACTACCAGTTCCGAACACAGCTCATAGATGACCGCAAAGAAAGGCACGCCAAGTACCATCCCCACAAAGCCGAACATACCGCCGCCCATGAGTATGGCAAACATTACCCAGAAGGGAGCAAGTCCCGTGGAGTCGCCTATGATGAGAGGCCCCAGGAAATTGCCGTCAAACTGCTGCAGCAGCACCACCATTATGACAAAGGGCAGGAACTGTGAGGGATTTGACACCAGGAGCAGCAGTGCGGAGGGTACGGCTCCGATTATGGGGCCGAAGAAGGGGATTATGTTGGTGACACCGATTATGGTGCTTATGAGCACAGCATACTCTATGCGCATCACAGTCATGGCGATAAAGCAGATAACGCCGATGATAAGGGAGTCCACGATCTTTCCGGAGAGAAAGCTCACTACCTTCGTATTGGTCTTGGCGCTGACGCTCAGCACGGTGTGGTAGGACTTTTCGGGGAGCAGGGCGGCACAGAGCTTTTTCACCTGTGCCTGGAAGTGCTCTTTGCCCGCAAGGAAGTAGACAGCAACTATGAAGCCGATAAGGAAATCGCCAATGCTGCCAACTATGTTCAGTGCACTGTCTCTGAGCTTAACAGCCACCTCACCCATTTTCGGGATCAGGTTGTTTATCCACTCGATCATCTTGCTTTCGGCGCTGTGTATCTGTTCGTTGATGGATTCTCTCACCTGCGGGTAGTTTTCAAGCACCTTGTCCGCCCAGTCGGTTATATTGTCCACATAGGTGGTGAAGTTGTTGAAGATACCCATCAGACTGCGGAATACCTGAGGCACGATAACACCTGTCAGTGCTGCGATCACTGCAAGACCGAAGATAAGGGCTGATGCGGTGGCAAGGCCTCTGCACAGCTTGGGGCGGGGTGCTTTCTTTTCAAGCAGCTTTTTGAACCCCCGTTCGCAGAGCTTCATAAAGGGGTTCAGAAGATATGCAATGGCAAATCCCCATATGACGGGCATCAGCACATCTACCACCTTCAGGAAACCGCCCCACAGCTCGGTTATCTTGGAAAGGAGCTGAAGTATTATGACACACACCGTAAAGGTGATGACAGTGTAGACGGAAACTGTGGTGTATTTACTGTTCCATTCAAATTTCATTTTATGTTTCTTTCCGTTATTCCTGTTCCTGTACGCTTATCCCCAGTATATCAAGGTTTTCCCTGTCAACGGGGGAAGGACAGCCGCTCATGAGTTCGGATGCGTTCTGCACCTTGGGGAAGGCGGTGACATCACGGAGTGAGGAGGCACCGCAGAGTATCATTGCAAGACGGTCAAGACCTATGCCCATACCGCCGTGAGGAGGCGCACCGTAGCGGTAGGCATCCACAAGGAAGCCGAATTTGGCGGCTATCTCCTCTTCGGTGAGACCCAGAGCCTCAAACATCCTCTGCTGGAGCTCAAAATCGGTTATACGCATGGAGCCGCTGGAAAGCTCGGTGCCGTTGAGTACCAGGTCCCATGCCTTCGCACGCACGTTTGCGGGGTCGGAATCCAGTATATCAAGGCATTCCTCCATCGGCATGGTAAACGGGTGGTGAGCCGCTGCCCACTCGCCTGTTTCCTCGTCCTGCTCAAAGAAGGGCATCTCGGTTATCCACAGGAAATTGTAAAGGCTCTCGTCTATAACGCCCATGCGCTTTGCACATATGCAGCGCAGAGCACCCAGAACGGTGAGCACCACCTTGTTCCTGTCGGCGCAGATGAGCACCAGATCTCCCTTTTCGGCACCGACGGCAGAGAATATCTTCTCCGCATCTCCCTCACCAAGGAATTTCTTGAAGGAGATGTTGGGCTCATCCTCTGCCCAGCGGATATAAGCCAGACCCTTTGCACCTATGCCCTTTGCGTGCTCGGTCAGCTTGTCTATCTCCTTGCGGGTATAGACGGAAGCACCGCCCTTGATGTTGATGGCACGCACGCTGCCTCCCGTCTCAACGGCAGACCTGAACACAACGAAGTCGATGTCCTTCACATCAGCAGTGATGTCTGTTATCTCATAGCCGAAGCGGGTATCCGGCTTATCGGAGCCGTATCTGTTCATGGCATCCGCAAAAGTGAGGTGGGGCAGGGGGAGCTGTACCTTCTTCCCCAGTACCTTCTCAAAGACATAGGCTATAAAGCCCTCCACACACCGGCGGATGTCATCCTCATCCACAAAGGACATCTCCAGGTCTATCTGAGTGAACTCCGGCTGCCTGTCCGCACGCAGATCCTCGTCCCTGAAGCACCTTGCCAGCTGGATGTAACGGTCAAAGCCCGATACCATGAGGAGCTGCTTGTAGATCTGAGGAGACTGGGGAAGGGCATAGAAGCTGCCGGGATGTATGCGGGAGGGAACGAGATAATCTCTTGCGCCCTCAGGCGTGGAACGCATCATCATAGGAGTCTCTATCTCTATGAACCCGTTGTCGTAGAAATATTCTCTGGCTGCCCTTGCTATCTCATGCCTCATGATGATGTTTTTCTGCAGGGGAGCACGGCGAAGGTCGAGATAACGGTATTTAAGGCGCAGCTCCTCATTGGCGTTGGAATCCTCCACTATCTCAAAGGGAGGAGTCTGTGCCTTGGAGAGTATGCGCAGGTCGTCTGCCATTATCTCGACTCTGCCTGTTTTCATCTTTTCGTTGGGGTTTTCACGCTCGCAGACCTTTCCGTGAGCCATTACCACATATTCGCCTCTGAGGCTCTGAGCCTTTTCAAAAACGGCTCTGTCGGTCTCGTCGTTGAAGGTGAGCTGCACTGTGCCCGTGCGGTCACGGAGGATCACAAAGAGCACTCCTCCCGTATTTCTCACCCTGTCCACAAAGCCTCCGACTGTTACCTCTGTCCCCGGCTGCGTTACATCGCCGCAGTAATGACTGCGGCGAAGACCCTTCATAGTGTCCATTTTATCCATTCTCCCTGTAATTTAATATTCATACGGTCTCAAAGCTGAGCCCTTATTTTAACTTGAACCTGTTTATCATGCGGCTGAGCACCTCGAACTGTCCGGAAAGCTCCTGTGAAACTGCCGCATTCTGCTCTGCGGTGCGGGAATTCTCGTTCACGGTCTCGGAAATGTGCTCCATATTGTCGTTTATGCTGCTGATCTTTCTTGCCTGTTCGTTGGCGGACTGGCTTATCTCACGGGTGATCCTCATGGTGCTGTTTACCATTTCCGCCACGTTTTCAAGAGAAGTGTTTGTCTGTGCCGCAAGAGCGGTGCCCTTGCGTACAGCTTCAAGAGAGTTTTCTATAAGCTCCTTGGTGTGTGCGGCGGCTTCTCCGGATTTTACTGCAAGAGTGCGCACTTCATCGGCCACCACAGCAAAGCCCTTGCCCGCATCGCCTGCTCTTGCTGCCTCTACTGCGGCGTTGAGAGCCAGTATATTGGTCTGGAAGGCGATATCGTCTATCACGGCAATTATGCGCTCTATCTGGGCGGAGGTCTTTTCTATCTCCTCTATGGCATTTACCATCTGTGCCATGGATTCGCTGCCGCCCGCCGCCGACCTGTTGGCAGACTCCGTCATCTCAAAGGCACGCTCCGCCTGCTTTGCGTTGAGGATTATCCTTGTGTTCACGTCGGAAACGGATTCGGTTATGCGGCTGACTGCATCGCTCTCATCGGCGGCATTGCGTGAGAGGGCTGCGGTGCCCTCGGATACATGGACGGAGCAGTCGTTTACGGACAGAGCCGCCTTGTGCACCTCTGCAAAGGTGTCGTTCAAAGACTGTATTATCCTTTCAAGAGCCGTTTTCAGCTCGGCATAGTCTCCCTGGTAATCCGCCTGTGGCGTCACGCTCAGATCCCCGTCGGCAATGGCGTTGAGGGTGCGGGTGATGTCGCTTATGTAGGTGTTGTTCGCCTTTACCACAAGAGAAAGGGACTTGAGAAGATACAGGGTCTCGTCGTTCATGCTGGTGCGGGGGTAGGGGGATGTGAGGTCGCCCCGTGCAAGTGTGCCCATGCGCGCGGAAGCATCTACCAGCGGCTTTGATATCCTCTTTGCCACAAGACGGGCTATGAAGAAGGATATGACGAGGTAGACCGCCGATATGACGGGACACAGGATGAACATCCTCCTCAGAGGAGCCATAACGTTCTCATAGGGCAGGAACACATAGACACGCAGCGTGTCATAGCGTCGGATGGGCGCCCAGCCCACAAAGTAGCGGACTCCGCCCACGGTCATCTCCCTCACGCCCGTGCGCTCGGCCATACCGTTCAGGACTATGTCTATGTCCTTGAACTGGGTATCGAGCTCATCCACAAGCAGCGCAAAGTCATTGTATGCGGGATCCTCCGCCCCTTTGTCTACGGCGTTCTCTCCTTTGGTGAATATCTTGCCGTCGGTCTCGGATACCACAGCTCCGAGCTGGGATATGGCAAAGCCCTTGGCTTCATATTCATTGTCCGCATCGAACTCCACAAAGAGGTTTTCAAGTATCTTGTTGTTGTAGATATCCGCATTGCTGATGGCGGAGGAAAAGGCGTAGGTAAGAGTGTTCAGCTCCGTCTCCACTGACTTTTTCTCCCGGATGAACATGATATATTGGTAGACGCCCGTCACCGCCAGTATGGCAATACTTCCGAGGATAGTACAGAGGCGCACTATCCTTGCGGCTATGGTAGTCTTTCTTCCTATTTTTTTACTTGCTTTCATATCAATCTCCGTAAATGTACTTCGTCTATAAAAGCCTTTTGAGTGAGAACGCAGCATATGGTGCCGGGATGTGTACACTCTATTTAATGATACCACAAATCAAAGCTCTATATGTTAAGAAAATATGAATTAAGTCTGTGGAAACAGGACATCTTCCGGATGGTGTTCTTTGTCCGCTGCTTTGAGGGGAAAGGCGCAAATTTTTCCAAAACCCTTGCATTTTCCTTTCGGATATGGTAAAATCTTAGTATATGTTTATCCTACTTTATGTGACGGAAGTGATCATATGAATCAGATAATCGGATCAAGCGAATCGGGCGACCTCAACGAAGCATTAAAGGGCATTACAGGCACACCGGCTCTGCTTATGCTGCTGTCAAGCACCGACAAATTCACAGAGCACTGTGCGGAGCTGAAAAAAAAGTTCCCCGATGTTCCGCAGATCGGGTGCAAGCTCTATTTCTACGATTCTGCATTCCACGAAAAGCTGGGTGTTGTGGCTTTCTACGGGGTCACTGCCGTGACAGGCGTTCTGAGGAATGTGTCAAAGGCTCCCATTACGGATATAAACACATTTGAAAGCAATGTGAGAAAGATCTCCCCCGGCCATGAGGATACTGTTTGCATAGATTTCTGCACCGGTAACGATGCCTGCGTGCTCACCACCCTGAGCGTTGTCCTTGAAAGAAACGGCATACAGCTCACAGGCGGCACTGCGTGGGACAATATGGTCATGGTGGACGGTGCCATTTATAATGATGCGGATGCCTATGCCATTGTAAAGAACACGGGAAAGGTCAGGGTCTACAAGGAAAACCTCTACAGACCACGCAACAACGTGCGCTACATAGCCAGCAAGACAAACACCGAGAAATACTACATCGGTGAGCTCAACGGAAGACCGGCAAAGCAGGTCTACACCGAAGTGAACCATATTCGTGACACGGACGTGTCCGAGCACACCAAAAAATCCCCCTTCGGCAGGCTTGTGGGAAAGGACATTTTCCTTGTGGGGCTTGACGATGTATCGGGTTCAGGGCTTACATGCTTCAGGCAGGTAAACGATTCCGACGTGCTTTATATGATGGATATACTTGATTTCAATACCACCGTGAACAAGACCATCGAGCGCATAAAGAAGGATTTCAGCCGCATTTCGGGTTCCTTCTCCGTAAACTGCCTGTACAGGTACAATATTTTCAGCGACAGCGGCTATCTGGGGGAATATCTGCGGCTTATGTCCCAGATAACCAATTACTGCGGTATCATAGGCTATGGTGAGCATTATAATTCTCACTTTATAAACCAGTCCATGTCCTGCGTGATATTTGAATAAGGGGGCACCGAAAATGGTTTTGTTCGGAAAACAGAATAAGGAGGACACTGCCTCCAAAAAGGATTACCGCCCTGTGGTATACGCCGCCGATTCCATAATAAAGTTCCAGTCGGAGCTTGCCAAAAACGAGGTGGCATCTCTTGAGGAGATGACAAATATCTCCAGCTCCTTCAAAAATGTACTTGAACAGGATGATATACTCCGTGACAAAATGTCCTCTTTCAGGAGCCTTTTCGAGGAGATGAGGACAGCTTCTGAGAGCTTCGGCACCGTAAGGGACAACATAGCAGGCTCTGTGGATGCGGCAAGGGAGAAGATGGAGAAGCTGACGGAGAATACCCGCACCGTGGAATCCCAGTTCGAGGAGATGCGCAGGGTCATAGAGGAATTCAATGTGTCGGTTGAAAAGATCTCCTCCTGCATAGATAAGATAGCAGACATAGCCTCCCAGACCAATATACTTGCCATAAACGCCTCCATAGAGGCTGCAAGGGCAGGGGATTACGGCAGCGGCTTTGCAGTGGTCGCAGGAGAGGTAAAGACCCTTGCGGATGAGATAAAGATACTTGTAAACGATGTTGAGACCAACATCACCGATATCAGTACGGGCACGGAAAAGATAAACGGCAGTATACAGACCACCGCCCGCACCCTTTCCCAGAATGTGCAGTACTCCCAGATAACAAAGGAGAATTTTGACAAGATAGATACCGCAGCCCAGGGCTGTGAGGATGTGCGCCGCAGGATAAGCGCTTCCGCAGATACTGCGGGAAAGGAACTGGCGCAGGTCTCCGAGGCGTTTGCAAAGATAGAGCAGTCCTACAAGAACGTGGACAGGCATATAGCAAAGGCAAGCGAGCTTGGCACCACCAAATCCGTGGTATTTGAGAACATCAAGAACATGGCTGTGCAGATAGCGCCCTATCTTGAAGAGAAAAACGATCAGAGTTAAAGGATAAATGGAAAACGAAACGCTTATTATGCTGAAAAAGGCATCGGATGAAATAAAAAGATCGGTCATAGGCAAGGATGATATCATCATAAAGGTGCTTATGACCATCTGTTCCGGCGGGCATATACTCCTTGAGGATATACCCGGAGTGGGAAAGACCACCATGGCGGTGGCTTTTTCCAGAGCCCTCGGGCTTGAATACAACAGAATGCAGTTTACATCCGATGTTATGCCCGCAGATGTGACGGGCTTTAATATTCCCGACAGGACAACAGGGAAGATGCTCTTCAAAAAGGGTGCGGTCTTCTGCAACCTTTTCCTTGCGGATGAGATAAACAGAACATCATCCAAGACCCAGTCCGCTCTCCTTGAATGTATGGAGGAGGAAAATGTGACCGTGGACGGCGTCACGAGAGAGCTGCCGCAGCCCTTTATAGTCCTTGCCACCCAGAATCCCTGCGGCTCGGCAGGAACGCAGATGCTGCCGGAGTCCCAGCTGGACAGGTTCATGATACGCCTTTCCATAGGGTACCCAAAGGTATCCGATGAGGCAGCCATACTGAAGGCAAAGGCTCAGGGCATACAGGCTGCCGCAACACGGCGTGTGATGGATGCCGAAAAGATACTTTCAGCCCGTGAGGCCGCAAAGGCTGTCTACATAAGCGATGAAGTCTATGAATACATTGCCCGTATATCCGCCGCCACAAGGACAGATGCAAGGCTGGAGCTGGGAGTAAGTCCCAGAGGCTCCATAGCTGCCGCGAAAATGGCACGCTGCACCGCTATGTTCAAGGGCAGGGGATTTGTTATCCCGGAGGATGTGCGCTTTGTATACACCGATGTGTGTGCTCACAGGGTCATAGGCGCAAAGCAGAAGGGGCGCCCCCTTACAGACGATCAGGTAAGGGAGATAATGGACGACATAGTAAACAGGATCCCCGCCCCCAAGGTCAGCGGGAAAAGGTGAGTTTATGAATTACGGCGGAGCAAAGCTGGCAGCGCTGGCGGTACTGCTTGCTATGACGGCAGTGCCCTCAGTGCTTATGGGTGCGGGCATAAGAGAGGGCAGAAAAAGAACGGACAAAAAGGCACCCCGGGTAAAAAAAGAAAAAAACAAAGCTGAACATCAGAGGTGAAAGCCTCTGTTTTCTGATATCTATCAAATGAAGGTGAACAAATTGAAGGAACAGAACTTTTTTTGTGAGGGAGCGGACAAGGCTCCTCAGAGATCGCTTTTCAATGCACTTGGCATGACCAGGGATGAGATGCGCCGCCCGCTGGTGGGCATAGTCTCATCCTACAACGAGATAGTGCCGGGGCACATGAATATCGACAAGATAGTTGAGGCAGTGAAGCTGGGCGTGGCTATGGCAGGCGGCACTCCCGCTGTTTTCCCCGCCATTGCAGTGTGCGACGGCATAGCTATGGGGCATGACGGTATGCGCTATTCCCTTGTGACCCGTGATCTTATAGCGGATTCCACCGAATGTATGGCTCTTGCCCACCATTTTGATGCGCTTGTGATGATCCCCAACTGCGACAAGAACGTTCCCGGTCTGCTTATGGCTGCTGCAAGGGTCAACGTCCCCACTGTGTTCGTTTCCGGCGGTCCCATGCTGGCAGGCCGTGTAAAGGGCAGCAAGACCTCCCTTTCCTCCATGTTTGAGGCAGTGGGTGCTTATACCGCAGGCCGGATAGATGAGGAGGAATTTGAAGAGTACGAGAACAAAGCCTGTCCTACCTGCGGCTCCTGCTCAGGTATGTACACCGCCAACTCCATGAACTGCCTTACTGAGGTGCTTGGAATGGGTCTGAGAGGGAACGGCACCATCCCCGCAGTATATTCCGAGAGGATACGCCTTGCAAAGCGTGCGGGTATGCAGGTAATGGAGATGTGGCGAAAGAACATCCGCCCTCTGGACATCATGACCTATGATGCCTTTATGAACGCTCTTACGGTGGATATGGCTCTGGGCTGCTCCACCAATTCCATGCTGCACCTTCCCGCCATCGCTCATGAGTGCGGCATAGAGATAGATCTTGACATCGCAAACGAGATAAGCGCCAAAACTCCCAACCTCTGCCACCTTGCTCCCGCAGGCCATGCCTATATGGAGGATCTCAACGAGGCAGGCGGCGTATACGCAGTAATGAACGAGCTGTCAAAGAAGGGGCTTATCCGCACGGAGTGCATGACCGTTACGGGAAAGACCGTGGGCGAAAACATAAAGAACATCACTAACCGTGATACCAACATAATAAGACCTGTGGATGAGCCTTACAGCGAGACGGGCGGCATAGCGGTCCTCAGAGGAAATCTGGCAAAGGACGGCTGTGTGGTGAAGCGCAGCGCCGTTGCTCCCGAAATGCTCAGGCATACGGGACCCGCAAAGGTATTTGACTGTGAGGAGGATGCACAGGCGGCTATACTTGGCGGAAAGATAGAAAAGGGCGATGTGGTGGTCATCCGCTACGAGGGACCCAAGGGAGGCCCCGGTATGCGTGAGATGCTCAATCCCACCTCTGCCATTATGGGAATGGGTCTCGGCTCGGATGTGGCACTTATCACCGACGGCCGCTTCTCCGGCGCATCAAGGGGTGCGTCCATCGGCCATGTTTCTCCCGAAGCAGCCGTAGGCGGCATCATCGGCATCGTTCACGACGGAGATATGATAAGCATAGACATCCCCGGCTACAAGCTGGAGCTCCTTGTGGATGATGAGGAGATAGCCCGCAGACTGGCAGACCACAAGCCCAAGACCAAGGAACTGAAGGGCTACCTGAAACGCTATGCGGCTCAGGTGACAAGCGGTGCAACGGGGGCGATCCTGAAGTGAGCGGTGACGCTTGCTGTGGAACAAAATGGATAGAATAGCATTTTTCAGAGATCTTGCACTGATAATCGTATCCGCAAAGCTTTTCGGCCTTCTGGCTCAGAAGCTACACGCTCCCTCCGTAGTGGGAGAGATAATCGCAGGGCTGCTCATAGGTCCTGCGGTGCTGGGCTTTGTGCAGCAGTCGGATCATCTGTCCTTGCTGGCAGAGATAGGCGTTGTGCTGCTCATGTTTGACGCAGGTCTTGAGACCAATATGAAGGATCTGCTCAAAACAGGCCCCAAGGCACTGGCTGTTGCCTGTGCGGGAGTGGCTGTCCCCCTTGTGGGTGGGACGCTCCTCTATATGTGCTTCTACGGCTTTTCCTCCTGGGGCACCGAGAGCTTTTTCAGAGCGGTATTCATGGGTACCATAATGACTGCCACCTCCGTGGGCATAACCGTCAGCGCACTGAAGGAACTGGGTCACCTGAAAGACCCCACGGGGACGCTCATAACCTCCGCTGCCATTATAGACGATGTAATAGGCATAGTGGTGCTCACCTTCGTCATAGGCTTCAAAAACCCGGATCAGGAGCCTGTAAAGGTGCTTTGGAGAACAGGGCTGTTCATCGTCCTCAGTGTAGGTATCGGCATCATTCTCCACTATGCCTTTAAATGGGCAGACAAGAAATGGCCTCATCAGAGGCGCATACCCATTCTTGGGCTTGCCCTCTGTATGTTCCTTGCCTTTGCCGCAGAGACCTTTTTCGGCATAGCAGATATCACGGGGGCATATGTGGCAGGGCTTATACTCTGCACCCTGAGGGATTCGGAGTATATCGCCCGCAAGGTGGATATAAATTCCTACATGATCTTCGGCCCCGTCTTTTTCGCAAGCATAGGTGTCAAGACCTCCATCTCCGGTCTTGACAGGGAGCTGCTCATTTTCTCCCTTGCCTTTGTGGCTGTGGCACTTGTCACAAAGATAATAGGCTGCGGCACTGTTGCAAGGTTACTGGGCTCAAACGGAAAGGACAGCCTGAAAGTCGGCGTGGGCATGATGACAAGAGGAGAGGTAGCTCTCATCGTGGCTCAGAAGGGGCTTTCGGAGGGTATGCTGGATTCAAAGTACTTTACAAGCGTCATCCTGCTGATAATCGTTTCTTCCGTCACTGTTCCCCTTGTGCTGAAAATGCTCTACAAAGGGGAAAAGGCTGCGGCTGTGCAGTGAATGTAAAGAAGCTGTCTGCGGCTGTCTGTCATGATACTTTAGATCTTGTTATAGGGAGCAGCGCCATGTGTACGCAATTTGTAAAAAATGCGGTGACTGCCTGTGCGGCAGCCTTTGCCGCACTGAGCCTGTGTGCCGGGGCAGTATCTGCCGAAGAATATGACGGCGGTTTCTTTGTTTTTGACGATGAGAAAATGTCCCTGACCATAACGGGTGCAATACCTGACAGCATATTTGACTACAACGATGTTTTTGACAAAAGACAGACTCAGGCACAGAGAATGCTCAATAACAGCAAAGGGAAAATAAAGACCCTCACTGCCGCAGAGGGGGCGGCTGCTCCTTCAAACTGCGGTTCCCTCTTTTACGGCTTCAGCGGGCTTACCTCCGTTGACCTTTCAAAGCTGGATACCTCTTCGGTCACGAATATGTCAAATATGTTCGGTGAATGTGCATCACTTACAGCCATAGACCTTTCCTCCTTTGATACTTCAAAGGTCACGGATATGTCCGAAATGTTCTCCGGCTGCACGAGCCTTGAGAGGGCGGAGCTTACAGGCTTTGATACATCAAAGGTAAAAAGATCCTACCGTATGTTCTGTGAGTGCAGCAGCCTGAAGAGCCTTGATCTGAAAGGCTTCACGTCCGGTGCGGCTGTTTCCATGAACAGTATGTTTGACGGCTGCACCTCCCTTGTGTCTCTGGATATAAGCGGTCTGGGAACTCCCGACCCCGGGATGATGTCCTATTTTTTCGAGGACTGCATCTCTCTTGAAAGCCTGACACTGCCAAAGGGATTTACTGTGAAGGCGGATATGTCCCTCCCGAATACAGCGGGGTGGAAGGGCGGCAGCTCCGAAGGATCCGTGTCCGGAGACGGAGAATATGCGGAATTTGTTTCGGAGGGCGGAGAATACCTTTCGCTTGCCGCTGTGATGAAGTACGATCTGAACGGTGACGGTATCGTGAACAGAGCCGATCTTTACGCTGTGGCTCATCATCTGATGAACCGTAAGGCATACAAAGCCGCCTATGACCTGAACTCCGACGATAAGACAGATATAAAGGATGTTATCATAGAAAAGCTGAATGTAATGTAAAGGCACAGTTCTGATGCAGTCTGCACACCACATGAGTTTTCAGATGATAATGCCGTGAGTTTATTCTCCCTCAGCCGTCCTTTATGGGCGGCTGATACTGTTTCTTCCTCGATGTATAGACGATCTCCAAGCCTCAAATCCCATATATCCAAGCATTTGCGGCTTGTTTCTTGTCTATACATCGGTCAGAAATCAGTACAAGGGAGAATTTCAGGTGTTCTGAACTTTCTGCGCTGCCTGAAAGGGCGGCACGGTACGGAACAGATGAACACAAAAAGAAAAACACAGCGAAATTGCATTTCACGCATGACCCGTCGCAGCTTACGCACCGGCTTATTGACATTTATTCCTCTGCCCTGTATAATACTTTACATACCAAGCATAATACTGATTCTTCCTCGATGTATAGGCGATCTCCAAGCCTCAAATCCCATATATCCAAGCATTTGCGGCTTGTTTCTTGCCTATACATCGGTCAGAAATCAGTATAATACTGATTCTTCCTCGATGTATAGGCGATCTCCAAGCCTCAAATCCCATATATTCAAGCATTTGCGGCTTGTTTCTTGCCTATACATCGGTCAGAAATCAGTATAATACTGATCCTTCCTCGATGTATAGGCGATCTCCAAGCCTCAAATCCCATATATTCAAGCATTTGCGGCTTGTTTCTTGCCTATACATCGGTCAGAAATCAGTATGAGAAGATCAACAACGGAGAAAATGAAAATATGAAACAGCAGAATAATGAACTGACCGCAGAAAGAAAAAAACAGCTTGACCATGACATTATAGCCATAGGCGTTATAACATTCGCAGTTCTGGCTCTGGTGATAGGAGTGTTCGGGAAACAGTTCAACGGCTTTGTTTACGACAAGGAGAGCCCCGTTCTCCCGAGAGTTGCCGTTGCCGCCATATGCGGGCAGTTCGCTCTTGCGGGGCTCGGCATTACCGCAGTCTGCATATACAGAAAAGAGAAGTTCACCGGGTTCGGGCTTACAAGGAAGAATCTTCTGCCCGCACTGCTTTTAAGCCTTGGCTGCTGTGTGCCCGACTTCATCTATCAGCTTGCAAAGGGCAATGTCCACCCCTGGTGCCCGTTCATAGATGTATTCACCACAAGGGAACTGCTTGAAGCGTCCATCCCTGTAAAGGTGCTGGGGTTTGTGCTTACGGCAGCAGCGTGGGGCTTCTTTGAGGGCTTCAATTATGTGGTGATAAGAGATAAGCTGAGCGAGCGCTATCCCTCAAAGTACAGATTCTGGGATGTGGGTGCATTCGTCTGCGCAGTGATGTGCATACTCGTACACGGCGCAGTTGGCGTTACTCCCGACGCTTTTTTGAATATGCTCTTGACGATGTTCCTTATCTATGGTATGCTGATAGTAAGGAAAGAAACAGGAAATGCATGGGGCTGTGTGCTGATATTCTTCGTGTACTGGAACGCCCTGTGATCCCTGTGCAGGGAAGGGTGTAAATGCGATTTATCAAAACAAAGGAAAAAGGGATCCCGGAGAACTATCTCGAACTCCATTATGATGAGATCGACGACGAAACAAGGGAATACATATCCCGCATAGACAAGACCCTGACCCATATAGAGGGTACCTGTGACGGTATGAGGGTGACAGTACCCGTATCGGATGTGCTGTATTTTGAGAGCGTTGACCGCCGCACATTTGCCTATACCGAAAGCCGTACCGTAGAGTTCAGGACATCGCTGAACAAGCTGCTCGACAGCTTCGGCGATATAGGCTTTATCAGGATAAGCAAGTCCGCTGTGGTCAATGTATATAAGATAGACCGTTTACAGGGCGACCTTAACATGAGGGTCATCATATTCCTGAAAAACGGTGAAAAGCTCATAATGAACAGGGGATACCGCAAAGAGTTCTTTGAGGAGCTTGAAAGGATAAGGGGGAAAAACAAGGCATGAAACTGATAAACAGGCACAACTTCCTGTCGCTGGTGTGCATGAGCTTTACGCTGATAGTCTGCGGCAAGCTGCTGCTTGAAAAGCTGATGGGCTTTACCGACAGGCATTACACCGAGAATATATTCACCTGTCTTGCCTTTTCCGTGATGATAACGGCAGTGCTCTCTCTCCATTATTATCTTCAAAGCTTTCCGCTGATACCTGTGCTCATAGGGCAGTATCTGGCGATAATAGGACTGGTCGCAGGTCTGGTGAAACTTGTGGATGCCGTGGCAGGCACCACATCCGATGCAATGTGGCAAATGCTGCTGTCTGTGACCGTACCCTATGTCATAAGCGCAGTTATATATTATGTCTCCTTTTTCAGGCAGGTCAAAAAGGCAAATATCATTCTGAGCGAGCTTAGCGAGGCTGAATGAGGATATAAATAAAGGGCAGTCCGCCGGGGCTGCCCTTTTGATCTGATCCTTTGGGGTTTATCTCCGCTGCAGGAAAGATAGATATCGATGAAGAGGCGATACAGAAACTTCGTGAGGAGAGCTTGATATGAGGATCCTCGCAGACAGATGTTCATGAAGCACTGCCCGCTGTTACAGTCGGTAGAGAAGTGCTTTTTGCAATCAAACACTTTTATCTATGATATCTGTCTACATCCTTTTGATCAGGTAGGAAAAGGAGGCTGCCGCCAGAGTTATACTGCCTACTGTACATAAAAAACCGATCATGATGATTTCTCCTTTTTTGTGTTTTGTTTTCCGGGGAAAGTTGTGACCCTTGATATGGGATCACAAGTGCCGTGTAATTTGCTGCAAAGTGAAATATTTTTTTTATTCCTGCCTGTTGTTTCCTCTGCAACGATATACATATTACCACATACAAAGGCTGATTTCAATATACGATATATAGACAGAATGTAGTATAAACTACATTCCTATGACAAGTTGTTGCTTATCCGACAGGTGAAGGCAGAATTGTAGCATTACCTTATTCCCGCACCGTTTCATTTGCAATGGGCAAATCTGTTGGTTTTGATATTTGCAGGCGACAAAAAACACCCCCGTTGACACGGGGATGTTGTGGGCTTTAGTTGCTTTAGTTGACCGAGTATGCGGGGATGGGGTATTGCCCCACATAGGCGGGCGAAAAGGAATAACCCTTCTGGTTGATGCCGGAAGTGGTGGAGACGTGTTCCTGTGAAAGGTTGTTGCCGCCCTTCTTTTCCACAGACATAAAGCCTACGGGACTAAGACAGTTAAATTTAGGCATGTTCTTTCCGTCATCAAAGGTCAGATCGTTGTGGGCACCGTATATGCGGGCAAAGATGTCATCTGTAAGATAGCCTGTACGGGAGGTCTTTTCCGTTCTGTATGTGGTGTAGTAAACTGCTCTTACGGTGTATGTGGAAGGGTACACCTCAATGAGGAAGGATTCGCATGCCTGATTCATTTCATAGCATACATAATAGCCGTCCTTTTCATATCCGGTCTTGGGGGGATTCTGGAGTGCGCCGTCTTTAAGTTCTGAAAGACTACATGTTTGGATAGGTTTGCCCAGTTCATATTCCACTATGCCCCTGAAGGCTTCATACAGCTTTTCGGGATCGGGTCTTTCGCCCTCTGTCATATGGGTCTGACCGGCTGTGCCCCCGTTGGGGTTGTCGTTTTTGTTATAATAGGCGTTTGTAAAGTCCGGGCGCTTGGGGTCTGCCATATTGAGAACTCCGCCGTTTACGCTGAGATAACCAAGACCGCTTTCTTTTACTTTGACGGGAGTAGCTCTATCGAAGACGTATGCCTCTCTCCCGAAGTATTCTGCCGCATTGAGACCCCTTTTCTGGAGCCTGTTGAGGTAATTCTGCGCCGCAACGTATATAGAATATGCACCGTCGTTTGCTGCCTGTATCCTTGCCATTCTTCTCCTGCTGATTATCTGAGGTACAGCTATAGAGGACATAATAACGATAATAGATATAACTACCATCATTTCAAGCAGTGAAAAGGCTTTCAGAGCAGCCCTTACTCTTCTATCCGAAGCTTTTTTCATAGTGAGCCTCCCGGTATCCATGACCTGTTCAAACCTCTGATATGATTATATCACATCCAAAGAGTTTTTGTCAAAATGTTGGAAATGTTTTTCATGCATCCTGCTTTTTGAGATCATTTATCAGAAAAGCGATCTTCAAAGGATCCTTTTAGGAAAAATGTATTATGGATTCTCTTTGTCGATCATTTAAGCTTTCTTGTGCCCTGCTTTACCTCGTCGCCTCCGAGGTTCTCATAAACGCCTCTGGGAGGGTATATCTGATAAGAACCATATTCAGGAGACTGACCCCATGAAGACTCTATGGTGATCTCGCGGGTCTGCTGGTCGCACATGATGAACCATCTGTAAGCTGCTTTTGCCTGACCTGTAACAGGTGTTTCATGGACGATATATCTCATTCTGAGATAGGGCTTGTTCCTGTCTACCTTTGCGCCTGTCTTGCTGTTGCCGGACTTGAGGAGGGTGCCGCCTTCGTATGCATCACCGTAAATGGGCATATTCATTTTTTCGGAAAGGCCTACTGTGAAGTAAACATTTGTCTTGCTGTGAAGCTTTGATCTGTCAACTACCCATGTGTCTCCGCTCTGGTTAGCAAAGGAAGCTCTGGGATTGGATTTATTGGCATCTGCTACAGGTTCCCATGTGTAGAACAGGGTGTCACCGTCACGGCCTGATGTGTAAGTACTGCCGTCCCATGAATGAGACTTGCCGTCATTGTGGTTATCATCTGTTCCTGTGCCGTTGAGCCGGGCATAAGCACGTCTCTGTGCCAGGTTTACGCCGTCCATTCTGGTAACAACGCTCTTTTTGGTATTGTCGGTCTTGCCGTCTTTTGTCCAGCCTACAAATTCGCCTATGCCGTCATAGTTGTAGCCTTTTACACTGTCATGGTAAAGGGGCTTGTAAGAGTTTGATGAATTAGTCTGGTACATGGATATCATCATATCCTCATCGGTAGCCGCCAGGAGCATACTGTTTTCGTAGATGACCTTTGCATTAGCCACATCTGTTGCTATGTTGGCATCTCTGATAGTGCTCTGGAGAGAGGGGACTATAAGTCCTGTAAGAATGCTGAGTATTACAAGGACGAAGCCCAGTTCTATGAGCGTAAAGCCTTTTAGTGTTTTTTTCATAATATCGACCCCTTTTAAAACCCAATAAAAAAACAAAAACCGACCCCATATAAATATGGCAAAGCCGGAATTAGAGCAGGTATCTGTAACTGGCTGGCTGCGATAGGATGCCGATGAATGCCGGTACCCTGTCGTTAAGCCCCTGTAGCTTTGCGTCACACAATTTCTTATGCTTTGCCTGATTAAATTGTAACAAAATGTGATCTATTAACTGTCTTAATTATACATCTAAAAGAAAACAATGTCAAGAGCGTTTTTTTGGTTTATTTAAAATTTGTGAAATATGATAATAAGCAGGGCGTATATAGTATAAATTGCACAAATAGCATATAAAAACATACAAAAATCAGACATTTGAAATATAAAAGGGCAAACCCTAGTGGATTGCCCTTATAGGGGCGGATGTGCATAAAAAAGACAAAAAATCGGCAGCCCCGAGGGACTGCCGATACATTCACTAAGCTGATCAGTTGAGCTCTGCGAAATACTTGATGGTCCTTACCATCTGAGAAGTGTAGGAGTTCTCGTTGTCATACCAGGAAACTACCTGTACCTGATAGCAGTCATCAGCTATCTTGGAAACCATGGTCTGGGTAGCATCGAAGAGAGAACCGTACTTCATGCCGATAACATCGGAAGAAACGATAGGATCCTCGTTGTAACCGAAGGACTCGGAAGCAGCAGCCTTCATAGCAGCGTTGATGCCTTCCTTGGTAACATCCTTGCCGGAAACAACAGCGGTGAGGATAGTAGTGGAGCCTGTGGGAACAGGAACTCTCTGAGCGGAGCCGATGAGCTTGCCGTTGAGCTCGGGGATAACAAGACCGATAGCCTTTGCAGCTCCTGTGCTGTTGGGAACTATGTTTGCAGCGCCTGCTCTTGCTCTTCTCAGGTCGCCCTTTCTGTGAGGACCGTCGAGGATCATCTGGTCGCCGGTGTAAGCATGGATGGTGCTCATGATACCGCTCTGGATGGGAGCGTAGTCGTTGAGAGCCTTAGCCATGGGAGCGAGGCAGTTGGTGGTGCAGGAAGCAGCGGAGATGATCTTGTCATCAGCGGTAAGAGTCTTCTCGTTTACGCTGTAAACGATGGTCTTGAGGTCATTGCCTGCGGGTGCGGAGATAACTACCTTCTTGGCACCTGCATCTATATGAGCCTGGGACTTCTCCTTAGAGCAGTAGAAGCCTGTGCACTCGAGAACAACATCAACACCGATCTCACCCCAGGGAAGCTCAGCAGCGTTGGGCTTAGCGTAGATGGTGAGTGTCTTTCCGTCTACTGTGAGGGTGTTAGCCTCATCATCAGCGGTAACGGTGTGAAGGTTTTCGCCTATCTTTCCTGCATAGCCGCCCTGAGCGGTATCATACTTGAGAAGGTGAGCGAGCATGGAAGGCTTGGTAAGATCGTTGATAGCAACTACCTCATAACCCTCTGCGCCGAACATCTGACGGAAAGCAAGACGGCCGATACGACCGAAACCGTTGATAGCAACTTTTACTGACATTGGAATATCCTCCTAATATACTTTAATCGGGTCATAAGACCCCGTACTATTATAATACACCATTTCTTTCTCTTTTTCAAGTCTTTTTGAGATTTTTTTTGCAGGACTCGGTCAATTTCTGCCATTTGAACAAAGGGTATGAGTCAGGGCTTTTTCCTGCCGCAGGAGCCGCAGAAGGAAAGCACATTGACAGAACCGCAGTCGGGGCAGGTCCATGTAAAATCGTCCTTGATAACAGGCTCCGGGAACCTGATGGGTGCGGGCTCAGACACCGAAGTTACCTGCGGTGCGGCGGCAGCATCCTCGGAGGGAGCTGTGCGTACAGGGGCGTCCGGCAGGGTGTCTTCCATGATGCTCTCTTTCTTCTTTTTATGGGGTCTCGGCGGCAGCACCACCTGACTGTACATTTCGCCCACATAGCCTTTTCCTTCGCCGTCTATGCTTCGGAAGACATCATTTACCACATCTTTCACGGGCGGAGGAGAAAAGGCACGGAGATTTCTGATAACATTGTCTGCGGGTGTAAAATAGAAGGAGGAGTCGTTCAGCCTTTCATGCCTTACTATCAGAAGGGCAGCAAAGTCCATGGCCACAGTTACCAGAAAAGCCGCAAAGGAGCCTATATCCGTTCCGGAGGCGACAGATGCTTCAAACAGACCCTGTACGGCTCCCGGCACAAACAGCGCCAGAACAAGGAAGCCAAACTTTTTCAGATGGTGCCCGCCCAGACCAGCCAGCTTGGCACGGGTGAAAAGGGCGCCCATTATAATACCGAATGCCATATTTGCAGGAACTATGAGCAGGCTTCGGTAGATGATATCCGATCTTGAAGGGTCTCTCAGCACGCAAATGACATTTTCCATGCAGCAATAGCCCATGGACACGGTGACGCCGTAAACTATACCGTCAAAGGAGCTGTCAAAGACCCCCTGCTTCCATGCGGTAAAGAAAAAGGCGATGAATTTGCATATCCCCGCTATGATGCCAAGCTGAAAGAAACGCCACATAAAGACTCGGAAAAAGTCTCCTCCGTCGCTTATGTCGGTGATAGCGTCGAAAAGCTGAGGATAGATACCGAAGAAGGTCATGGTCATGCCGCCTGTAAATGCGACGATTATTGCCTTTACAGGCTCTCTTTCCCTGCTGTCGATGAACCATATAAGTGCAATGCCCAGTACAACGGGCAAAAAT
Organism: Oscillospiraceae bacterium; assembly: GCA_018110985.1. Lineage (GTDB taxonomy): Bacteria > Bacillota > Clostridia > Oscillospirales > Ruminococcaceae > Huintestinicola. The sequence goes on along the minus strand of JAGAWT010000031.1, from coordinate 84,102 downwards.
CCCCATATAAGTGCCATATAAACTCCATTTGTAGGTGTGTATACAAAAACAGCCGCACCCGGTGATACTCACCGAATGCGGCTCATGCTGGTCGGAGTGACGGGACTTGAACCCACGGCCTCTACCACCCCAAGGTAGCGCGCTACCAATCTGCGCCACACCCCGTTCCTGCAACTATATCATTTTATCATATAATGAGCCGGATGTCAATATTAAATTGAAAAATTTATGTTTTCAACAAATAAGTACACGTAATTTTGTGGGATTTTTGGCATATTACAGATATACCTTCGGGAGAAAAGGCTTTTCAAGAACTCTCTTTACCGCAAGAAAGCCTTTCTTTTCGGGCTCTATGGGCTTTACGAGCACGGATCTGATGCCGAAGAGCTTGGCTCCCAGTATGTCCGTGAAAAGCTGATCGCCTATGGTGACGCAGCGGCTTTTGTCCGTACCCATTTTCTTCACTGCCTCACGATAGCCCTTTGTCAGCGGCTTTGCGCCCTCGCTCACATAAGGCAGCCCCAGCAGCTTTGCGAACGGTTCTACCCTGGGGGCATGGTTGTTGGAAACTATCATCATCTTTATGCCGTTGGAGCGCATTTCCTCCAGCCATTCAAATAATCCGTCAAGGGGGACAGGGTTATCATGGGTGGTGCAGGTGTTGTCTATGTCAAGAATGATGGAATCCACTCCCATCTCACGGAGAACGTCCGGAGTGACCGAAAGTATGGACAAATAAGCACGGGTAGGTGTGAATAGCATATTGCCGCCTTTTGCGATCCGTATCAGAACATAGCGTTTACGGTAAGATCGCTGTTGATATTTGTAAGTGACTGATCCCAGCCGAGAAAGGGGAGACCGTCGGAATTCTCCGTGGGAGAAACGGGAGGTATGGCCTGCCCGCCCTCCGGAACGGTGGTGTAGTAATATTTGCCGTCAATGATGAAAGTGACCTGATAGTTCTTTCCCTGTACCTCAGGCTGGATGGGGGACATTTCTATTATATCCACCTCATCGCTGCCGAATTCGTCGAAATCATCCTCAAGGGTATCGCCGGCCTCATCCAAAGAACCGCTGTCATCAATGAAGCCGCCCTCATCGGAGAAGTCACCGTCATCCTCAAGGCTCCCGCCGTCATCAAAGCCGATGTCAGGGATGTCTCCCACATCTTCAAGCTCCGAAGGATCTATATCACCTATATCCGTATCCACCATCTGGTCGCTGTTCAGGTCGGAGATGCCCCCTACCTGTTCGGCTGTGGTGGTCCTTGCAGCAGTCTGTCTCGGAGGAACGGGATAGGTCTCCTGCGGACGGGGCTCTGTTTCTCTCTCGGTCTCTCTCTCTGTCTCACTTTCGGTCTTTGTCTCGGAAACAGTGGTCTCTTCCGTGGTCTCGGAGGGAGTGGTCTCGGAAACGGTCGTCACCTCTGCGGAAGTCTCCGTGTCGGTAACGCTCTCTTCGGGCGCTTCCTCTTCTTCCTGCTTGGGAGCGGTGTTGTCGTAAGCTGCCTTTATATCCTCTGAGGAGAAGGAAAGGTCGTGGAAGGCTGAAATGGTTATCAGGTTTTTGAGTGTGATGGCATCTATCCCTGAGAGATCGGTGGGGAGATTAAGGTAATCATAGGAAGGGGATGCTCCGGAGATCCCCCCAAGTATACGGGCGCCTCTGCCGTCGCCCAGTATCTCCGGCTGTTCGGCTGCATTGCCGTCCTTGTCAACTGCCTGACCCACGCTGTTGAAAAGCTGGAGCTGAGAGGCTCCGCAGAAGGAATCGACCCTTACAGCAGGCTGATCCTCTTCACAGAGCATACGGATAACAGCTCCCTTGGCTGTGGCAGAAACGGGATCCGTCCGAAGGATGATGTTGTTCTTTACTTCTTTGGCGTTGTTCAGCAGCACGGATCCCTTAGTAAGGTACAGTGTGCCGTCGCCCTTGCCGAAGGTGTCCGAAACGGTGACTCTGGAACCCGATGAGATTATGGCATAGTTCTCGTCAAGGTTATCCTTGGTGCGGTAAATGAGGGTACAGCTCCCTGTGTCGCCTATGGTTATTACATCGCCCTTTTTGACGAAAACATCGGCTGTGAGCGGGCGTGCCTCTCCTCCGTCGGAGGAAATGGCGGCATCTCCCGACGCTGCGGATACATACAGACCGTATTCGGAATTGCCCCCGGTCACGATAAGAACAGTGGCTACAAGGACTATCACCGCAAGTGCGGCTATTATATATACAGGTTTTATCTTTTTCATATATGTGTTCCTTTTTACAGCAGATTTATTTAGAACAATATTCTGTATTATTTTACCATATTTGAAAGGAACATTCAAGGGTTTTTGAAAAAAATACTTATGTGAAAGTTTTGTGATAACCACAAAGCAGGATAAAAAAACCGACAGGCGGACCTGTCGGTTTTGAAGTGACTATATTACTTAACTACGATGTAGTAAGCACCGCCGTCGGAAATGTTGAAGGAGCAGGTGCCGTCCTTCTCGATGGTGTTCTTGTAAACGCCGTTGAGAGTGTTGCTGTCCTTGTTGTAAACATAAACATAGGCAGTTTTGCCGGCTCTGGACTGGTTGAGCTTTACAGAGATCATAGCCTTGAGACCCAACTCGTCAAAGCCGTTGGTGATGCCCAGCTGATAACCTGCCAGAGCACCCTTCTTAGCGTTTGCCTTCAGCTTGGAAGGAACGTAGTCGATGTTGTACTCGATGGAAACATTGAGTTCCTTTGCGGTCTCGATGTTTCTGCCGTTGATGGTCCAGTAGGAGCCGTTGTCAAGCTCGAATCTCAGACCTACGTTGCGTCCCTTTACGGCTGTGAGAAGCTCCTTGGGAACTACTGAGGAACCGTTGAGGGTTATGTCGAGACCCTGACCTGCCTTAGCCTTCTTAGCCAGGTTAACGATGGTGCTCCAGCCTGCATAGGACTTGCTGGATGTGATGTAGGGAGTGCCCTTGGTGGCAGCTACCTCATTGTCGCTGGTCTTGTTGCGGAAAGCAAGGTAAGCATAGTAGTTGGGATCATATCCGCTGTAATTGCCGTAGTACCAGTTGTAGTAGGTGTAGGGATAATATCCGTTGTAGTAGTAACCGCCGTAGTAGTGGGATGCTGATTCGGAAACAGCAGCCGCATTGCCGTTGGAAGCTAAGAGGGCAGCTTCTCTTGTGTGGTAATAGCGCTGAGTGGTGGAAGAATAGTAGGGATAGTAGGGGTTATAGGAGGTCACATAGGACATATCCACATTAGAGGATGCGGAGGATGCAGCGACTCTGTTGGACCAGTACCTGCCGTTTGCATAGTAGGGGAACCTGCCGTTCTGGCTGGTGTTGGAGGACTCGCCGTAGTAAACATAGCCGTTGTAGTAGTAGCCGTTGTTATAGTTGACATAGCCGTTGTAGTAACCGTTGTTATAGTAGTAGCCGTTTGCATAATTATAAGCGGCATTTGCGGCAGCCTGTGAAGGATAATACCTGGTGTATCCGTTTATCACAACGCCGTAGGTGTAGCCGGACTGAGGGCTGGTGCGGTAATCGTTGATATTATAGCCGCTGTAGTAGCTGCCGTTGTAGTAACCGTTGTTATAGTAGTAGCCGTTTGCAAGGTTGACGGCACGGTTCTGCTCTGCGGCAGTGGAGAAATACCTTACAAGACCGCCGATAGTTGCGGGATACTGATGATTTGCATCTGCAACAGATACTGCATCACCAACATAAACGCCGTTGTAATAGTAGCTGTCAGCCGAAACCGCCATTGCGCTCATCTGTGCTGTGAGCAGCGCTGCTGCCGCTACGGCAGCTATTTTTTTCATTTTCATTTTCAAAACTCCTTTTTGTAAAAGCACCCCTGTGGGATGAATGGTACAAAAACAGGGATCAAACGGCAGAATAGCCGACATAATCCTATTCATAAGTTATTTTATCACATATTTATGCAAATATCAAGAGTTTTGCAAAAAATAATTGACAATAATCTGTAACATTATATGGTGATAATGTGCAAAAACTACAAGACCCTGCCTCAAAGCGGGGCAGGGTTTGTATAATTATTACTTTCTCTTTCTTCTGACAACTGTGAGTGCGTCTGCCGCAAGAGCGGATATGCCGGCAAATACAGCCATGGAAACAGGAGCCTTTGCACTGTGGGGAACTGCAAGCAGTGAGTTGCCTGCGGAAACGTCTTCGGAGGTGTAGCCCTTGGTCACAACGCCGTCAACATCGGCAACCTTTCTTGCCTCAGCTTCAGAAAGACCGCCTATAACAACGCTTACGGTGCCTGTCTTTACAGCGTTTATCCTCAGCTTGGAGGAATCGCTGCCCACCTTTGTTACGGATACATCCGCTGCGCTGCCGTCGGGATAAACGGCCTTGACCTTGGAAGGATCGATGCTTACGGGGAGCGAAACATTGATGATAACGGGATCGTCAAGCTTCTCGGCTGCTCCGCTCTTTCCTTCCGCAAGGACATCCACCAGGATCGCTGCCTCGTCATCGCCAAGCTCTGAAGCCTTCTTTGCAGCCTTGTCTGCGGGAACGGAAACCGTGATGTCGATATCATCGTTGCCTCTGTACCTTACGGACATACCCGAAGGAGTGCTGTCTGTAAGAGTGTAGTTGGAGGTGCCTGCGGTGGGCGCTGCCGCTGCGGGAGCACTGCCGCCGTCGGATGCGGGCGGGATATAGGGCGTGTAGGACGGAGTATATCCGCTGCTGCCGTTCTCACCTGTGGGAGGTATGATGACTTCTCTTTCATTGCCGCAGTCTGCGCAGACCTCGAACCTTCTGCCGGGCTGTGTGGATGTGGGAGGTGTGTAGGAGACCGCATTATAGTTGTGAGGCTCGGTGACCTCTTCCTTGCATTCGGTGCAGGTCTTGGTGTGTGTGCCGTCTCCGTTGTCAACTGCCTTGTCAAAGCTGTGGGGGAGCTTGGGGATCACCCTCGTCTCGGTGGTGGTCTTGTCCCTCTGGCAGGTCCGTGTCTCTTCGCCCTCCTCGGAGCAGGAGGCAGGCTTTGCTACTGACCATTTGCCCCAGTCGTGACCGAGAGCGGGAACAGTAACGTGCACTCTGCTCAGTTCGGTCTTGCACTCGGTGCAGTATACTGCTTCGTCATAGCCGCCCGCTTCGGTGCAGGTGGCATCCTTGCTGTTTTCTATCTGAATAGTGCCCGGTGTGTGACCGAGAGCGTCGATAACTTCGGAATATGTATGAGAAGGATCGTGCCTGCACTCATAGTCTATTCTTCCGTCGTTCAGGCAGTCCGCAGGGATCCTTCCTACTTCAGCGTAATCATGACCCTTGGCAGAACCGAGTACCTCTCTTGTGTCGGTAGCGTCGCAGTGGTCACACTTGGCTGTTTCGTGACCGTTGGTCTCACAGGTAGCATCATCGTCGCTGATATAATTTGTGAAGGAATGTCCGGTGGCAGGGATGGTCACAGCCTGCAGAGTGGTAGGAACAGTGCCTGCTGCATCTGCAAAGTACAGCCCGTTTGCGGCATCCTCCCAGTAGCTGCTGTTGCCGGCTTCGAGACAGGTGGGAGCCTTTGCCTCATGAGCGATGAGCTCGCCAGTCTTGCCTATGTTCTCTGTCTTTTCATATCCGCAGACCGTGCAGGTATAGGTGCGGAAACCGTCTGTGGTATAGGTGGGCTGAGTGGTGATCCTGCCCGCATCAAAGGTGTGGGGGACAGTCTCGCTGTGGTGTGAGCTGTCATGTACACATTCCTGATAATGACCCTTTTCGTCGTCTGCTATGAAGGGCTGACCTGTATACACATGACCCAGAGGCGGTATCGTCTTCTTCTCTCTGCTTATCTCGGCCTGACACTCGGTACAGTAGACCACCTCGTCATAGCTTCCTGCTTCTGTGCAGTTGGCAGCCACTTCATTCTCTCTTACGGGTGTGCCCTTTATGTGACCCTGAGACTTGATGGTCTTGGGTGTCCTGCTCAGCTCATCGCCGCAGATCTCACAGTAGATGACCTCATCGTAGGTGGTATCTACGGTGCAGCTCCCCTGAACTTCGTTCTCTCTTACGGGTGTGCCGTTAATATGGTCGCATTCCTCTATATATACCTTAAGGGTATAATCCTTTTTTGTCGTGCCGTCTTCTGCTGTGACCGTAACAATGCCGGATGCTCCTTCATTTTCGCCTATCCCTTTGGGGGAGAGGGGAGCGCACATATCCACGGTAGCCTTGATATGGTTAGGCTCAACTTCCAGTTCGTAAGTGCCGGGATCATCCTTCAGCGCTTTGGAAAAAGGAACAACACGGGTGTAGGTGCCGTCGGTGCCTGCCGTTACGGCGACACCGCCGATCTTGACGGTCTTAAGTGTGGCATCGGTGCTTGCAGCCTCGTAGTCAACGCTGATGGTGGTGGTGGCTTTGGCACCGTTTTCCGCTGTTATCTCAAAGGATGCTGACTCCTTGTTTGCGGGAGTAAGCTGCACGGTATTTGTCGTAGAGCTCATCGTTGACTTATCGGGCTTTGTGACCACAAATGTTACGGGTGTATCCTTGTCGGAATAGGGTACCTTGTAATTTACATTGTAGCCCGTTGCAGCATCGCCCGTGACCTCTGCGGCCTTGCCGTCTGCAGTGACGGTGGGCTTGGTCTCGGAGCTCATTGTGGCGATAGACACCTTGGCAGGAGCAAAGTCAACCCCCATTTTTTTGGCATCAAAATCCCATACATTTGCTTTGGTGAAAGTAAATTCGTAATCACCTGCTGCGGCATCGGTGTTTGCTGTAAATACCAGTGATGCATATTCTCCAAGAGTGCTGTATCCCGACTCCATATCTGCCCAGCTGTCATTGTTTATGACATATGGTTGTACAGAATAATTCTGGCTTGTTGAGTTTGCCTGTCCTTTCTTTACGCTCTTTAAAGTGAAGACATCGGAATTATAGCCTAAAGAGATCTGTGCGCCTGATAAGGTCACACCTGCCGGAATGTAGTCAAGGCTGACGGTGACGGTCACATCATCACCGGCTGCGATGGCTGCGGCAGACGGGTTTATCGAAAAGTCAGCATTGGAGCCTACTGCAAACACGGATGCAGCAGGCATAAGCTGGGATATTCCGAAAGCTGTTGCAACGGCTAATGATGCCGCTTTTTTATAAACAAATTTCTTCATAGAATCCCTTTCTAAAATTCAAAATAAGATTTTACCGAATCCCATTCGGCTACATATCTTCTGAGGAGTACTATGTCTGCGGTATCTACTTCGCCGTCACAGTTAATGTCCCCTGCATTTGCGAGTGTAACATCCCAGCTTGCGATAAGACGTCTCAGCAGTATCACATCAGCATTGTCTATACTGCCGTCCCCATTGACATCACCCAGCAGACCCTGCCACAATGCCGTGTCGTCTGCGCTCACAGCCTTTGATGCGCCGGCAGTGTCCACAGCCAGACTGTCATCTACCGTGAAAGTAATGTTTGTGGTACCGCTTGTCTTTGCTGTGAATTTCAAAGTGGCAGCAACTCCTGTAGCGGCGGTGTCGTTCTCACCGTCTACCCACAAAAGAGCAACTTCGTTCCCTGCTTCCGTGGTCTCGCACAGAAAATAAGTGCTGCTGTCTGTAAAGATCTTTTTGCTGTCCACAGCCCCTTCAAAGGTCATGGCGGAACTGTCAAAGCCTACCCATGCTCCATAAGTGGTGATGCCTGGGTTGTCCTTGATCTTTACGGTTATCTCAACGGTCTCGCCGGCATTCAGAAGAACAGTCTCTGTTTTTGCAGTCTCAGCTGCCGAAGCTCCCGGCGAAATACCTGCCACACCTGCACACGCCAGCACTGCGGCTGCTATACGGGCTATATGCTTTTTCATAGGCACAGCCTCCTTTATTTAGTGATCAAGCCCAAATGGGCGCAATTATCAATACTATTGATTATATATCAAATATTCATTTATGTCAATAGCATTTTTCACCAAATAGGAGTGCGGGGATTGGGCGGTTCGGATAAAGAAGCGATGCCGTCGGGGCGGACGGCATCGGTGATATCTTATCGGAGCTGATCCGCAATGGAAAGGATGAGCTTTTCGGACTTTTCCCAGCCAAGGCAGGGGTCGGTGATGGATTTTCCGTACTCTCCGCCGTCCACCTTCTGAGCGCCGTCCTCGATGTAGCTTTCTATCATAAAGCCTTTTACAAAGCTGTTTATGTCCGCATTGTGACGCATGGAATGGAGCACCTCGTTGCAGATGCGTATCTGTTCAAGGTACTGCTTTCCGGAATTGCAGTGGTTAGAATCCACTATGACCGCCACATTTTCCAGTCCCTTTGAGGAATACATCTCATACAGGCTTGCAAGATCCTCGTAATGGTAGTTGGGATGGGAGACCCCTCTTCTGTCCACATATCCTCTGAGGATGGCGTGCGCCAGAGGATTTCCCTTGCTGCGACACTCCCAGCCTCTGTAAAGGAAGGTGTGGGAGGACTGGGCGGCAGTGATGGAATTGAGCATCACCGAATAGTCGCCGCCTGTGGGGTTCTTCATCCCCACGGGGATCTCAAGTCCGGAGGCTGTGAGCCTGTGCTGCTGATCCTCAACGGAACGGGCGCCTATGGCAACATAGGAAAGTATATCCGACAGATAGCGGTGATTCTCGGGGTAGAGCATCTCATCCGCACACACAAGGCCTGTTTCGTTGACGGCTCTGGTGTGGAGCTTTCTTATGGCGATGATGCCCTCCAGCATATCCTCTCCCTTGGTGGGGTCTGGCTGGTGTACCATGCCCTTGTAGCCCTGACCCGTGGTGCGGGGCTTGTTGGTGTAGATGCGGGGTATAAGTATCAGCTTGTCCTTTACCTGCTCCTGCACCTTTGCAAGGCGGCAGATATAGTCCATTACCGCATCCTCCCTGTCGGCGGAGCAGGGACCTATCACCAGGATGAATTTATCGCTCCTGCCCTTGAATACATCGGCGATCTCCTTGTCCTTGGCTGCCTTTATCTTCTTTATCTCCTCGGAGATGGGGAACTGCTCCTTGACATCCTTGGGGATGGGCAGCTTCCTTATAAAATCCATATTCATCATGTCATATCATCCTTCCGGTGGCTTTTTCTCATAGTTCAACAGTATATCACAATTCTCGGCTGTTGTCAAGAGTAAAATTTAACGGATAAAAGCGTTAAAGGTTTAAACGCATAAAGCGAAATGCACAAAAAAAGACCCGCCCCGAAGGGCAGACCTTTCACACCGGCTTCTGACCGGTGCATAGACAGGAAACAAGCCTCAGATGCCTGGATATAAGGGATCTGGGGTTTGGCGATGGCCTGTACATCGGGGAAGAATTTGTATCAGACCTTCTTTTTCGCAGCTCCCTCGGCTGTGTGAGCCGAAACAAGAGCCAGTATTATCTCCGAAAACAGGAGCACGGAGTATACTATCAGCCGTGTGCCCTCTGTGATCACAGGCTGAAGCAGGAAGGAAACGGCAACGGCTGCCACGAAGGCGCCCAGACCCGTGCCTATCCACCGTCTTGCACAGAGGGAGGCGGAGGAGTTCTCTTCGTTGTTTCGTATGCACAGTGCATAGCCGCCCACTATAAGGGAAACAGCTACCATCAGCACCGCTATCATCATCATATCTGCCATAAACATCACGCTTCCACATATGCCGCTTTCTTTTCTGCCAGCTTTTCGGCGGCAGCAAAGCTGACCCAGTCGCATATGACCTTTATAATGGATGCTGCACCCATGGCTACGGCATCATCTATGGGACCCGGCAGGTCGAAGGGAGACAGGAGGTACAGTATACCGATCCCCAGAAAAACAAGACCAACATTCTTTACCTTCTTTTTAGCCATAAAGAGCACATCCTTTCCGTTTTTTAGCTTACACAAAGAGTATAACAGGGATAGGGATGTATGTCAATGGATTTAAGGGAAACATAACCTGTTTCTAATCTGAATCTAATCTTTCGGCGGTATCTGTCTGATTTTTTCAAAATGCTTTACATCTTCGGATTTCTGTGGTACAATGTAAGTTGAATTATTATTGCTGCGGATGTGACGAAAATGAAGAAAAAATTTAAGTGGTGGCTCATTCCCCTGTGCGTGGCAGGCGTGCCTGTCATTGCCTTCGGGATCTATGTGGCGGTCATCTTTGCCCGCTACTACAGGATAGAGGACAATGTGCCCCTGATCTCAACTGGCAGAGCGGAGAGCAAGGCCAAAACGGGGGAGGAATACACAGCTGTCACCTACAACATAGGCTTCGGAGCCTACACTCCCGACTATTCCTTCTTTATGGACGGAGGCAAGTACAGCCGTGCCTTTTCAAAGGAAAGTGTCATAGAGTGTACCGAGGGTGTGGCTCAGACGGCTTTTTCCTTCGATCCGGATATAGTGCTCTTCCAGGAAGTCGATACAGATGCGGACAGGTCCTACCATGTAGACCAGGTGCCCCTCATCATGGAAACCTTTTCCTCATCGGAATATGATGAGGTGTTTGCGGTGAATTATCATTCGGACTACCTTTTCTACCCCTTCCATGAGCCCATAGGTGCGTCGGATTCCGGCATATTCACCCTGTCCCGCTTTGATGTGACCTCTGCGGTAAGAAGGAGCCTGCCCATCGCCGCAGGCCCCAAGAAGATAGTGGATCTGGACCGCTGCTACAGTGTGACCCGCTGCCCTGTGGAAAACGGCAGGGAACTGGTCATCATAAACACTCACCTTTCCGCATACGGAACGGATCAGGCAAACGGGAACGCCCAGCTCCAGATGATATTTGACGACATGGCGGCGGAATACGAAAAGGGGAATTATGTTATCTGCGGCGGGGATTTCAACCACGATTTCACCGGGGATTCCAGAGAAAAGCTGAATCCGGGGACAGACAGGATATACAGCTGGTGCCAACCTTTCCCCGAAAGCATGCTGCCGGAGGGCTTTGCCATGTGCCGTGACTATGAAGGAGAATTGATAGGGACTACCCGCTATGCGGATATCCCATACGACCCTGCCGCTTCCTTCACCGTGACCATCGACGGCTTTATCGTCTCGGACAATATCAGGTGCGGCAAGGTGAAGATACTTGACAACGGCTACATCTATTCCGATCACCTGCCTGTGATCATGACATTTGAGCTTGAGGAATGATGTCAGAAAAGGGCTGTAAAGGTGACACGGCCTTTTGCGCTCTCAGCGGTGAGGCTGCCCTTGTGCCGCTCTGTTATGGCCTTTGCAATGGCGAGCCCCAGACCGTAGCCGCCTGTTTCCCTGTTCCTTGAACGGTCTGTGCGGTAGAAGCGGTCAAAGATATGGGAAAGCTCCTCCGGGGAGATCTCTCCGTCGTTTGATATCCTGAGGCGTGCCCGCCCCTTGTATTTGTCAAGCTCCACATTTATAACGGAACCCTTTGATGAATGTTTTATGGCGTTGTCGGTGAGTATGTGGATGACACGGCAGAGAGAGGCTTTGTCTCCCTTTACGGTGATGCCCTCTGCGATGCTGCTTTCAAGGCTCTTGCCCTGTTCAAACGCCAGGGCTTCGAGTGAAAGACAGGCGGACTCCGTTTCATATGAGAGATCCACGTCGGTCATGACTGTGTTTTCCGTGTACTCCTCCCTTGAAAGGTAGAGCATACGGGAAATGAGACCGCTCATCTTGTCGGTCTCCTCATGTATGATAGAGTAGAATTTTTCGGCATCATCCCCGCTCAGGTCACCGCTTCTCATCACATCAAGGTTTGCGGAGATCACCGCAAGCGGAGTTTTCAGCTCGTGGGAGGCATCGGAAAAGAATTCGTTCTGCCTTTTCCACGCATCCTCTATGGGTACGGATACCCATTTTGAGAGAAAGACCGCCAGCGTGAAGAACACCGCCAGAGAGATAAGGAATATTATCAGCAGGACTATGAGCAGCCTTGCCATGGTGGCATCGGACTGTGTGACATCGAGCAGCACAAGAGTATCGTTTTTCAGCCTGTATTTGTAGTGGGTGCCGTAGGCGTTGAGCCTTCCGGAGCTGCTGCCCTTGGCTATGACCCTTTCGGCGATCTCAAAAGCATCCTCCACCCTCTGCTCTTCCTCATCCTCGGAACGGGAGCGGTTCTGGCTGAAAAACACATCCTCCGGCTTTCCGTCCTCTATCTTCACCCTTATCCATCCCGAATTCATGGGGCTGCCTGTTCTCAGGAGCTGTGAAAGGTCGTTATTTGAGCCGAAGCTTATCTGCTCTCTGCGGAGCTCCGTTTCCATCCGCCTGCGCTGCCTTTCTGCGCCGTCATCGTCCCCTGAGTCGCTTTCCCTTTCCTCGGGCGGCTTTTCGGGCACGGACTGGGGGGTCCTTGACTCTCTGTCTGCGCCTCCGAAGACGCCGATCCTTTCATCAAATGCCATTGTAAGGGTCATGTCGGAGCTTTTTTCCTCCGAAGTATGCATATAGGCATAGATAGCTCCCATGAAAATCAGCATGATAAGGGATATGACCGCCATTATCACCCAGATGAGCCTTCTTCTCAGTTTTTTTATCATCCCATCGCCCCCGCTTGCTTCTTTTAATAGATGATAACATATTATTATGAACATAACCTTAAATTTTTTGCGAAAGGAGACATCACGATGAAAAAAATTTTTTCTCCCCGTCAGGCTGCCTCTGCACTTATCCTTCTTGCGGGCATGGCTCTGTGCTCCCGGGGAGCATCAGCGGAGGGGCTGCCCGTATCCGTCACCGTAGGCAAAAGAGAGCCTCTGTCCTATTCGGGGTATGCGGGGGATTTTGACAGGCAGTACTCCGAAACAAGGCTCCGCATAACGAACAAAGGCACTTCCCCCGCAGACAGGCTGCGCATAACCCTTGAATGTCCCGAGGGATACGCTCTCGACTCAAAGGGAAGAAGGGTCATAGCCTACGAAAAGGCAGGCTTCATAAGGGAGGCAAAGCTGAATATCAGGCTCTACCCCACCAAAACTCCCGAAAAGAGCGAAATGCCTGAGGTGAAGATAAGCCTAAGGGCAAACGGGGAAGAGGAGCGGGTCTACTCCCTGCCCTTTGAGGTGCTGTATTCCTCGGACGAGTACAGCATAGACACCAATGTGCTCGGAGAGGGCAGCTATGATTTCCTTTTCTCCGAAAAGATGTTTGAAAAGGACCCCTCCGGATATGACGGTGAGCTTGCAAAGGCATCCTTTGCCATGGCTGTGAGCGCCTTTTCCTCCGATTCGGGGGAGGATAACTGGAACAGTGATATCCGCCGTGACGGAAATATCGGTGGATTTTTCTCCGAGATCGGTATGAAGGGCTTCAGAAGCTACAAATACGATGAGCCTCTTTCAAATGCGGACGATACCGCTGCCGTTGCCATTGCCGGAAAGAAGATAAATGCCGGCGGAAAGGAAAAATACCTGGTGGCTGCTGCTGTAAGGGGCGGCGGCTACGGTGCCGAGTGGGCAGGAAACATGAATACCGGTGAAAACGGCGCCCACACGGGATTCAGCAAGGCAGGCACAGGAGTTGCCGCAAAGGTGGAACGCTTCATACTGGACAAGAACAAAGAGGGTCTGGATACGGTGGTATGGATAACGGGGTACAGCAGGGGCGGCGCAGTCTCAAACTGTGCGGCTGCAGAGCTTTGCGGTGACGGCTTCACTGTCTACGGCTACACCTTTGCCACACCCGGGGTGACTGTATCACCTGAAAAGTGCAGTGTCCACAATATCATCAACAGGGCAGACCTTGTGCCTATGGTGCCCCCGGAAAGCTGGGGCTTTAAGAGAAACGGCACGGATCACTTTTTCGGCAGCAGGAACGAGGACACGGACCGTCTGCTCTCTCTCTTTGAGGCTGCCATACCCTCAAGGGAGACCTATGTAAAATACTACATGGATCCGCTGGCAGAGGCGATGAAGCTCAGCAATTCCGAAAGAGATATGCTTGCGGACGAAAGCACTGCGAAGGTGATGGGCGGAGCGTTCCTTGCGGCTTTAAATACCGCAAGGGCAGCCGGAGAGGTCTCCGACAGGCTGGAGGTGAGCTTTGACATTTTCAGCCGCAGTGCGGTCATAAAGCTTGACGGAAAGCCTGTTGAGCTTGAAGGTGCAGCGGGCTCTCTCCTGTCACATATGCCGGAAGCCTATGCGGACGGCTTGTCAAAGGTGAAATAATGGAAACAGTAGCCCGTATCTACAACGACCTTGGGGAGAAATTCGGCGTTCCGAGACAGTCGGGCATGACGGATATGCTCTCCCTTGTCCGTCTGGAGCCGCCGTACAATGTGCGGGAGGCTCTCAGGGGGATAGAAGGATGTTCTCACCTCTGGCTTTTGTGGCTCTTTTCGGAAAACCCTCCCCAAAAGGAGTTTTCACCCACGGTGCGCCCGCCCAGACTGGGGGGCAACAGGAGACTTGGGGTCTTTGCCACCCGTTCTCCCTTTCGCCCCAACGGGATAGGACTTTCCGTGGTGCGCCTTGTGTCGGTGGATGAGGAGGCTCTGACCCTCACCGTTCAGGGAGCGGATCTGGTGAACGGTACGCCCATCATAGACATAAAGCCCTATATCCCCTATGCAGACTGCGTGCCCGATGCGGTCACTCCCTACTGCGACCATGTGCGGGAGAAAAGACCCGTATATACGGGACCGCAGGCGGAGGGAAAGCTCCCGTCCGCTGCTATGGAGACCCTGAAAGATCTTATAGCCCAGGATCCACGCCCCCAGTACCACGGGAACGGGCGGGAATACACCTTTTCCTATGCAGGGCGGCAGGTGACCTTCAGGGCGGAGGAGGACAGCTTCACCATACTTGGGATAGAATGAGATATTAAAAATTCATGAAAACTCTTGTATTTTTTTTGGTTAGGTGCTATAATAAAAGTCAATGTCTGCAAAAGGACATCATATTTTAGGAATATACGGATATGGTAATAAATGGTAATGAATTATGTATATTGACAAGACACAAAGAGAACTTCTTTACGCAAACAGCCGTGAAGCCGCTTTTATGCTGGTATTCGAGAAAATGTTCAGCAATGAGTCCGCTGAGGACATAATAGAGGCGGCGAAGCTGGCGGATGAATATGATTTTGACGACAATTCCATCGCCCTTTTCAGGGGCGTTGCGGAAAACACCGAGGAGCTCGACTGCATAATCTCCGCCTTTTCTCCTTCAAGAGCGGTATCCAGGATAGGAAAGGTGCCCCTTGCGGTGATGAGGATCGCAGTCTATGAGTGCAACCATACCGACACGCCTGTGAACATCGCAGTGAGCGAGGCTGTGCGCATAGCCCAGATCTACTCCCTTGAAGGCGATGTGAAGCTGGTAAACGGTCTTCTCGGCAGCTTCTCCCGCAGCGACCTGTGTACAAAGGCGGAAAAGTGATAAAATGCTCGTCTTAGGCATAGATACCAGCAACTACTCCACCTCCGCAGCCCTTTTTGACGGAAAGAGCATAAAAAACATCTCCCGTCTGCTTCCCGTAAAGGAGGGGGAACGGGGGCTCAGGCAGTCCGACGCTGTCTTTCACCACACAAAGGCTCTTCCCCTTGTGGTAAAGGAGCTTTTTGAGGGCGTGGAGGAAAAGCCTTCCGCCATAGGTGTCACAGTGTCCCCTACTCCGAGAGAGGGCTCATATATGCCCTGCTTCCTCTGCGGTGAGGGGCTCGGATCGAGCCTTGGTGCAGTAAACGATATACCGGTCGTTCGCCTCTCCCACCAGGAGGGGCATATAACTGCGGCTCTCTTTTCTGCCAAAAGGCTTGATCTTATGCGGTCTCCCTTTCTGGCTCTCCATGTAAGCGGCGGCACCACCGAATCCGTGCTTTGCAGGCCCTCCGAGGGTGAAAGGCTGTTTGCGGCGGAGCTTATGGGCGCATCCCTTGACCTCAAGGCGGGGCAGCTCATAGACCGTGCGGGAGTGCTCATGGGGCTTGATTTTCCATGCGGCATGGAGCTGGAAAAGCTGGCTCTCGGGTGCGGGGACGATATAAAGGTGCGCCCCTTTGCAAAGGACGGGAGCATATCCCTTTCGGGCTATGAAAACAAGGTAAAGGAAATGCTGAGCCGCGGCGAAAGCAGGGAGTATGTGTCCAAATATGTGCTTACAGCTGTGATGGAGGGGATAGCTCTCCTCATAGAGGGAACGAGGAAAAAGGCGGGAGATCTGCCCCTCATAGCCTCCGGCGGTGTCATGAGCAATATGTACATACAAAAGTGCCTGTCGGGGCGCTTTGAGGACATTTTCTTCAGTGAGCCCGCTCTTTCCCGTGACAACGGGGGAGGGGCGGCAGTCTATGCCTATCTGAAGACCTGCGGCGGAAAAGGGCTTTTGTAGAATAAGGATTTTGCTATGGAGATACTGACACCCACACAGCTCAACAGATACATGGCATTCCGCATCAGGGAGGACGAGCGCCTGTCCGGGGTGATGCTGAGGGGCGAGATGAGCGATCTGCGCCCCCACTACGCATCGGGTCACCTGTACTTTTCGGTGAAGGATGAAGCCTGCCGGATAAAGGCGGTAATGTTTGCATCCAATGCCTCACAGCTCAGGTTTTCGCCCGAAAACGGCATGAAGGGCATTTTCACGGGAAATATCGGGATGTACGAAAAGACCGGCGAGGTGCAGCTCTATGTGACGGATATAGTGCCCGAAGGAACGGGAGCGATATTCCTTGCGGCGGAACAGCTCAAAATAAAGCTTTCCGGGGAAGGTCTCTTCTCCGATGAGTTCAAAAAGCCCATACCCCGCTTCCCGAAAAGGATAGCCGCCGTCACCTCAGCAGGGGGCGCAGCCATACAGGATATCATAAACATCCTATCAAGGCGGTACCCTGTGGCTGAACTGGTGGTGTTCGACTGCCTCGTACAGGGTGCGGAGGCTCCAAGGAGCATTATAAGAGCGCTGAAGGCGGCGGATGCCTCCGGATGTGATGTTATCATCTGCGGCAGGGGCGGCGGGAGCATAGAAGACCTGAACGCCTTTAACGATGAAGAACTGGCGAGGGCTTTGTTTGCCTGCAGCACCCCCGTCATTTCGGCGGTAGGTCATGAGATAGACTATACGATAGCGGATCTGGTGGCAGACCTCCGTGCTCCTACTCCTTCAGCGGCTGCGGAACTTGCTGCCGGGGATATGTCGGGGCTCGCCGATCGGGTGGCAGGCTACGGGGCGCTTATGGACAAGGCTCTTGCCGACCTTTTTGAACGGAAGGCAGATGTCATAGAGAGGAAGAGACTGGCGCTGGAGGCACTGTATCCGGAGGCGAAGCTGGTGCGGCTCACCGAAAGGGCTGCTGCTCTGAGAGAGTCGCTGAGGATAGCAATGGCCTCTCTCCTTGAAAGAAAGCAGGGGGAAATGGCAGCGGCTGCGGCAGGGCTTGAAAACCTGAGCCCGCTGAAGACCATGTCGAGAGGCTACAGTCTGGTAATGAAGGACGGCTCTCTTGTGGTAAGTGCGGATGCACTGAAAAAGGGAGACAGCGTGACGCTCAGGTTCTCCGACGGGGAGAGACGGGCAGAGATAAAGGGATAGAACACATTTGAACGGCGGGGGATAGAAATGTCATTTGAAGAAAGACTTGCCAAGGTGGATGACATAGTAAAAAAGCTGTCATCCGGGGAAACGAGCCTTGAAGAGGCACTGGAGCTCTACAAGGAAGGCACCGAAAAGCTGACGGAGTGCAGCAGGGAGCTTGAGAGCGCAAGGGAGAAGACCCTGAAAATAACCAAGGGGGAAGTATTATGAAATATGCGGATAAGGTGAACGACCGCCTGAAAAAGCTCCTTCTCGTGCCGAAGTACAAAGGGCTCCAGAAAACAGCGGAGGCAGCCGCCTACTCCCTGAATGCGGGAGGAAAGAGACTGCGTCCCGAGCTTTGCCTGGAGATATGCCGTATCTACGGCGGAGACACACAAAAGGCTCTGGACCCTGCCTGCGCCATTGAGATGATGCACACCTTTTCTTTGATACACGACGACCTGCCCTGCATGGACGATGACGACCTGAGGAGGGGAAAGCCCTCCTGTCACAAGGCGTTCGGTGAGACGGCAGCTCTTCTTGCGGGAGACCTTCTGGCCATATATCCCTTTGAGATCATAGCTGATTGTGGATTTTCGGCAGAGCAGCGCATAGAGATGGTGGAGAGCCTTTCCAATGCGGTGGGGCTTTACGGCATGATAGGCGGACAGAATGCGGACACCCTTTCACGCCCGGAAACGGTAGGTGAGCTGGTGGGAACATACACCATGAAGACCGCCGCACTTATAAGGGCATCCTGTGAGATAGGCTGCATCTGTGCGGGTGCCGAAACAAAGGCAGCAGAGGAATACGGAGAAAATCTTGGCATAGCCTTCCAGATAGTGGATGACATACTGGATTACACATCCGATGAAAAGGTGCTGGGAAAGCCTGTCGGCAGCGACAAGGAGAAGGGAAAGGCAACAGTCTTTTCTCTCTGCGGGCTGGAGGGTGCCAAGGACCTTGCGAGAGAATATACCGCCAAGGCTCTGGAGGCTGCGGCAAAGCTGCCTGATAACGCTTATATCACGGAGCTTACCACGAAAATGCTCACACGCATAAACTAAGGGAAAGGGATCTGTCCTGTGTACAATTACATACTCGTCACGGCAGTCCTGTCCTGGTGGCTGTCACAGATAATAAAATTTGTCATAAACCTGATAAAATTCAAGGAATTCAATTTTGAAAGGCTCACGGGTGCGGGAGGGTGGCCAAGTGCCCATTCCTCCATGGTATGCTCCGCCTCCGTTGCTGTCCTGCGCACGGAGGGAGTAAGCTCCACTGCCTTTGCCATAGTCTGCATCTTCTCCCTCATCACCATGTATGATGCCATGGGTGTAAGGCGTGCGGCGGGTCAGCACGCCAAGGAGATAAACAAGATAAACCGCTATCTTCTCAATTTTGACGACATAAAGGATGCCATGGCTACATCGGATCCCATCGGACACATTTCAAAGAAAATGGAGACCAGCTATAATTTCATGAAGGAATATCTGGGGCACACTCCCTTTGAAGTGCTCAGCGGCGCTGTGATAGGCATTATATTCGCCTTTCTTATGCCCATGAGCGTATGATGCCCTTTTCACAGGAGATCTGAAATGCTTGAAAAACTGAGCCTTCCGGAGGATCTCAAAAAGCTCGGTCTGAAAGAATGTGAGGAGCTTTGCAGGGAGATCAGAAAGCGTATACTCTACGCAGTGGACAAAAACGGCGGACACCTTGCCTCAAATCTGGGCATGGTGGAGCTCACCCTTGCCATGCACAGGGTCTTTGACTCGCCGGAGGATAGATTCATCTTTGATGTGGGGCACCAGTCCTACACCCACAAGATACTTACTGGAAGAAACAAGGATATGTCCCGCCTTCGCAGAAAGGGCGGGATATCGGGCTTTACAAAGCCCTCCGAATCCGTTCACGATGCCTTTGTGTCCGGCCACAGCTCCAACTCCGTTTCCGCTGCCTGCGGGATATCGAGAGCAATGTATCTCAAAGGGGACAGCCATCATGTGATAGCGGTCATAGGGGACGGTGCCCTTACCGGGGGGCTTGCCTACGAGGGACTGAACAACATAGGCAGGAGCACCGGGAACCTGATCCTTATCCTGAACGATAACGAGATGTCCATCTCGAAGAATGTGGGAGCGGTGTCAAAGCACCTTTCGGCTCTCAGGGGGCAGAAGTCCTACATCACGGCAAAAAAGGCAGTGGAGAAGGCACTTGACAGCACTCCTGTCATAGGCGGCCCCATAAAGTCCCTTATGCTCACCTCCAAGGACACCATCAGGTTTTTTCTTTACAGGGCGGCAGGCTACAACGGTCCGTCCATGTTTGAAAACATGGGCTTTACCTATCTGGGACCCGTAAACGGTCATGACCTGCGGGAGCTGGAACAGTACCTTGAGGCTGCAAAAGCCATCGGAAAGCCTGTGGTGGTACACGTCAAGACCAAAAAGGGAAAGGGCTACAAGCCCGCAGAGGAAAACCCCGGTGCCTTTCATGCCCTGAAGCCCGGAGAGCTGAGAAGTGCGGCTGCGGGAGAAGTTTCGGAGGACAGCTTTTCGGCTGTTATGGGCAGGGAGCTTTCCTCGCTTGCGGACAGCGACAGTCGGATCTGTGCCATTACCGCCGCTATGAAATACGGGACGGGTCTCAATTCCTTTGCGGCAGATCATCCGGAAAGGTTCTTTGATGTGGGGATAGCCGAGGGTCATGCTGTCACCTTTGCGGCTGGACTTGCCACACAGGGGATGATACCCGTGTTTGCGGTGTATTCCAGCTTTTTGCAGCGCTCCTTCGATGAGCTTATACACGACACTGCCATAGAGAACACCCACATAGTCCTCTGTGTGGACAGAGCCGGGCTTACGGGAGAGGACGGGCAGACCCATCAGGGGGTATTTGACATACCCATGCTCACCTCCATACCCGGAACGACGATCTATTCCCCCGCAAGCTATGCGGAGATGAAGACCTGCCTCTATGCCGCTGTCTACGATACCGATGGCATCGCTGCGGTGCGGTACCCCAAGGGTACGGAGGTAAGGGGGCTCTCTCCCGCAGAGCTTTTCAGCCACAGGAAATACGGCTCAAAGACGCTTTTCACAGGCTTCGGAAAGGTGGGCGGGATCCTGGAAAAATGCGGCATAAAAGCTGCAAGGGCTGATACACTTCGCCTTGTGAAGGTATTCCCCATAGAAAAAGAGATCATGGATATTTGTATGAAATACAAAAGTATCCTGATATTTGAGGAGTCACTGGAAAATGGCGGCATAGGGCAGCTCCTGCTTTCGGAGCTGATGAAGGCAGGATTCAGGGGCAAAGTCCGCATCAGGGCTGTGAGCGGCTTTGTGGCTCAGGCTTCATCTGATGAGCAGCTGGAGCTTTTCGGACTTGATGAGAACAGTATAAATGAGGCACTGAATGCGACTTGATGTATGGCTCTCCGAAAACGGAGTAAAGAGCCGTGAGGAGGCAAAAAGGCTCATCCTTGCGGGTGCTGTGGAGGTAAAGGGGAAAAAGGCAAGACCCTCCCTTGATGTGGGGGAGGAGGATGTGGTGACCGTCCTTGCCCGGAGCAGATATGTTTCAAGGGGCGGCTGCAAGCTGGAAGCGGCTGTGGAGCATTTCAACATCAGCGTTGAAGGGCTTTGCTGCCTGGATATAGGCGCATCCACGGGCGGTTTCACCGACTGCCTCCTGCAAAGGGGGGCAGCCTTTGTGTATGCGCTGGATGTGGGTCACGGACAGCTTGACGAAAGTATAGCAAAAGATGACCGTGTATGCTCTCTGGAGGGTGTGAATATCAGGAATGTGGAAGCCGGGGACTTTGAGCGGGACATAGATTTTATCTGCTGTGATGTTTCCTTTATCTCTCTTAAACTGGTGCTGCCTGTTATTTACCGTGTGCTGAAAGGAAAACACGCCGCAGTTCTGATAAAGCCACAGTTTGAGTGCGGGAAGTCGGGACTGGGGAAAGGCGGCATAGTGAAGTCCGACAAAGTGGCGGAAAGGGTAAAGGAGGACATAAAAGCCTTTGCACGGATGACAGGATTTGATGTGACCGGTATCATCCCCTCCCCCATAAAGGGCGGGGACGGAAACAGGGAATTTCTTATGGTGGTGGAAAAATGAAAAAGAATATCGTTCCGGCGGTCATAACGGCATTTTTTCTGCTGATCCCTTCTGTTTTTTGCGCTGCCGCAGAGAACAAGCCCGAAGAAGACTTGATGATCGTCAGCTTTGAACCGGTGACACTTCCTCTCGGCACCGCCTACATAGACATTCTCGGGAAGATCTCTCCGGAAAGCGAATACTACACCGAAAACAGCGAATTTGTACTTGAAGCCGTAAGTGCAGGCTCTGACGGGGAAAGCACGAAGACCGATGCTCCATCCTTTCCTGCGGATTCGGAGATCTCCCTTTACAGCGAGGACGGCTACATGAGCCTTTCAAGGCATTACAGCGGTACTTCGGAAGTGGTCCTGGAGATAAACGAAATGGGTCTGCCCGCAAAGGAATACTTTTCTTTTGCCGACAAGAGCGGCACCATAGGCGGAATGAGCGGAATCTACAAGAAATTCGGCCGCTTTAAGGCTGCCTATGTTTCGGCAGAGGGAAAGGTGCTGGGAGTTACGGAGGCGGCGGAAAGCAGGCTGACGGATAAGGAGTTCTCTAACCTTTCTGTCAGCGGGGATACGGCAGTCTACGAATTCTACTCGGAAAATGCTGCAAACGCAAAGAAGCTCTCCGATCCGGTGGGGCTGCTGTCGATGGCGGTCTTTGCGCTGTTTTTTATAATGCTTATCGCCCTTGGAGTGATAGTTATCAGAAATATCTGGAGATTTATAAGGCAGATGCAGAAGAAAAAATAGTTAATTTTAAATGCGCAGTTAATACTGCTAACTTAAATTAACATATACTTATACTTCAAATCCCAGATTTTAATTAGTGAATATTAACTATTTTAACTTATATAATTAGATAAAACCCCTAAACTTCCACAATCTTTTCTTTTTGGGAAATAAATAATTTGTAAGCTATTGACAAGTAAATTTTAATGTGCTATACTCTTAATATCGGTTAGTAAAGTAAAGGTCACGGGTTTGTGACCTTTGAAATGAAATTAATTTACTTTGAAAGGCGGCTGCATTATGAAAACAACTGTTGTAAACGGCGTTTCTATGCCCAATATCCCCTGGATGGACAAGCCCGAGGGCTGCAGGGATGTAGTTTGGCGCTACGATGCCAACCCCATCATCAAGAGAGACCAGATAATGGTCAAGAAGGCAAACGGCTACAGAGAGCCCTCCAACTCCATTTTCAATTCCTCCGTTGTTCCCTTTGAATGCGGCGACTACAAGTTCGCAGGCGTTTTCAGAGTAGATGACAGAGAGCGCAACATGGAGCTCCACGCAGGCTTCTCCGTTGACGGCATCAACTGGGATATAAACGAGGAGCGCATCCACTTTGAGTGCGATATCCCCGAAGTTGCAGAGTGGCAGTACGGCTACGATCCCAGAGTATGCAAGCTGGAAGACAAGTATGTTGTGACATGGTGCAACGCTTACGGCTGGAAGCCCACCATCGGCATCGCCTACACCTATGATTTCAAGACCTTCACACAGCTCGAGAATGCTTATCTTCCCTTCAACAGGAACGGTGTTATGTTCCCCAGAAAGATAAACAACAAGTACATGATGATGTCCCGTCCTTCCGACAGCGGCCATACTCCTTTCGGTGATATGTTCATCTCCCAGTCTCCCGACCTTACCTACTGGGGCGAGCATCGCCACGTAATGGGTCCCTCCAAGGGATGGGAGTCCACCAAGATGGGCGCAGGTCCTATTCCCATAGAGACTGACAGAGGCTGGCTCATCTTCTACCACGGCGTTCTCACATCCTGCAACGGCTATGTTTATTCCTTCTCCGCTGCTCTGCTGGACAAGGACGAGCCCTGGAAGGTGCTCAAGAGAGGCGCTTCCTACCTCCTCAGCCCTCAGGAGTACTACGAGCTGGTAGGCGATACCGACGCAGTTACATTCCCCTGCGCAAATCTTGTTGATGCCGACACCGGCAGGATCTGCATCTACTACGGCTGCGCCGACACCTGCACTTCACTGGCGTTTACCACTGTTGATGCAGTTATGGACTTCCTTGACAACAACTCTCAGGTCTGAGGTCGGCAGTCGGTACGACCGACAGCGAGTCGGCACAGCCGACAATGACCGAGCACGAATGACAGCAAACCGGCACGACCGTAAAAACAGCCGCATTGTCCGTGGACAATGCGGCTGATAGTTTTATTTCAGTCTCAGGTCGTAGCCGTTCAGGGCGCCGGACTGTTCAAGCAGGTCTGTCAGTACATTTTCGGCGTTGGAGGTGGCACGATACATAATCTCCTTGTCTGCCAGTATCTCCTTTTCCTTTTCTGTCTGGAATTTTGCCATTGCTGCAATGGTCTCTGCGTTGGTGTCCTTTACAAAAACGGAATCCTTGTTGTTGACAAGCACGGCGTTTTCAAGGTCTATCTTATCATATACTATCTTGGGTTCGGGGAGAAGAAGGGTGACTGTCTTTGCCGTATCGTTCACATCCACGACTACCTGTGAGACATCGACCCCAAGCCCGTATTCGCTGGTAAACATCACCGTGACCTTTTCTACGCCTATGCCAAAGGGAAGCTCCACATTCCCGAAGGCATTTTTCTCAAAGGACTCATTGACGATGTAAGTGTCCTTTACGGTTACAAGGTCGGAGGCGTCGGATATTATCCTCTTTATCTCTGCCGTATTGACCTTTATGTCACCTATGATCGTATCTACTTCCTTTTTGTCGTGTCGGGACATCTGCGCCACGCCGATGATACCTATGATCGCAAAGATCAAAACTGCCAGCGCCGCTATGCCGATGCCTATTACCTTTATGCGTTCCTTGCCGGTCAGGCAGTTGAACTTTTCCTTCAGGCTGTCCTTTTTGCTTGTTACATCAAATCCCATGATCACTCATCCTTTCATCCGACAAATACAACGAAAGATGTATTTTAGAATTATTATACAATAGATGTTGGCATTTGTCAATAGTTTTGTGGCTTTTGTGTTATACTTGTAGAAAAGTACGGACAAGGGGTCGACTTAGATGCAGCATTACCAGAGGATACGTGATCTGAGAGAGGACAAGGATCTTACACAGGAGGAATTGTGCAGGCAGCTTTATATGCACAAGACCACCTATACCAACTATGAACAGGGGAAGCACACCGTTCCCCTTGACTTTGCGGTGACCCTTGCGGATTTTTACGGTGTGAGCCTTGATTACATAGCGGGGAGGTCATTCTCGCAGCAGGGGACCGGCGGTGAAAGGCTGACAAAGCCCGAACAGAGGATGATGGAAATGTACCGCCGTCTGGACGGCGAGCAGAAGGAGATAGTGGAAAGGCTCATGGCTGCACTTCTCAAATAATGTGCATACACAGCAAAAGGCGGCAGATCCCTCTGCCGCCTTTTCAGGATATTATGGAAGAAAAGTGGATATCTTGTCTTATACTGATCTCTGACCTATGTACAGACAAGAAACAAGCTGCAAATGTTTGAATATAAGAGATCTGCAGCTTGGAGATCGTCTATACATCGGGGAAGGATCAGTATTAGTCGGCTGCGCCCTCGTTGGTGTGGTCATCCTCAACAACGACCTCTACCTCGATGGACTCGCCGTCATCTGCGACCTCGTCCTCGGTCTCCTCAACGGGAGGCTCGGGCTTTACCAGCTTCGTGCCGCACTTGCCGCAGTAGTCGTTCTCCGCATCTACCTCGGCGCCGCAGTTCTCACATACGACAACGCCTCTGAGCATACGGATCTGAGCCTTGAGAGCCTCTATCTCCTGTGCCTTTGCAACAGCCTGAGCCTTTATCTCGCCCAGCTCACCGTCTACGGCTACATCCTTGTTCTCCTCAACGAACTTTCTTCCGATGCGGTTGTAAAGGTCGTTGAGAGTCTTCTGCTCAGTAGCTGCCTTGTAGCTCAGTTTGCCGAAATCGATACCGTTCTTGCCGGTGTTGGAAAGGGTCTCTGCGAATTTTTCAAAATTTTCAAACATCTTATTTACCTCCGTAAGATCACCACGCTTATGCGTGTGCTGTTTTTTTCTGCCTGTGATTAGAGTATACTTTTTTTCGGATGATTTGTCAATAGAAAACCGACTTTTTTAAATAAAATATGATAATTTTAATGTTTTTCTAATCTTTCGGGATCTTATGCAAATATTATGCGGAATATGCTTTTAACACTGTGCTTTATTCATCGGCAGAGGATACAGGCGGCTGCTTTTTAGGCAAATATGCTAACAGACCGCCGCAAAAATCGGCGGAATGGATATTGAAGAAATCGTTTTCATATGATAAAATGAAACAGAGATATAGACTTGTATGCGTATTCGCATAATATGACGGGGCGCAGAGAAAGCGCCCTCCGACCTGTACGGAGGAAAAAGCTATGAATAAACGAAGGACCATGGCAGGGGTCGCAGCAGTAACGATGGCGCTTGCATCCGCCTGCGGGGGCACGGGCGGCGACAGCACCGAGACCACGGCGGAGACCACCACAGCCATTACAGTTGCCATCAATACGGAGACCATGTCTGAGGAAGACAGCAAGAAAATGGACGATGTGTCGGATCTTCTGAAGGATGAGGAGCTTGAAAACAAGACCATCAAGTGGTTCTCGTTCTACGATCCGTTCCACGCCACCACTGCGGGGAACCAGAAATCTCTCTCCCTCGACCTGTTTGAAAGGAAGTACGACGGCGAGATAGAGTATATACAGACCACATGGAGCAACCGCTTTACCGACCTGTCCACCAACATCCTGGGGGGCACGGGCATAGACTTCTGTGCGGGCGGCGACCTTGACTCCTATCCCAAGGGCGTCCCCAACGGTCAGTTCGATCCCTATGACCAGTATGTGGACTTCGGTGACGACCTCTGGAGCACCGTCAAGGATCTTAACGATATGTTTGAGCTCAAGGGCAGCCACTACCTTATCTGCACTCAGCCCTCCGCAGGGGAGATAGTCATCTACAACCGCCAGACCATCCAGAACATGGGCTTTGAGGATCCCGCAGATCTCCTTGAAGAGGGAAAATGGACTTGGAGCACCTTCAAGCAGATGCTGTCGGATTATGTGGATGTGGATTCCGAGCAGTACGGTCTTGACGGCTGGTTCAACGAAAAGCCCCTTATGCTGTCGGGCGGTGTGGCTCCCGTGGAGCTCAAAGACGGCAAGCTGGTATCTAACCTGTACGATGAGTGCCTTGAAAAGGCTATGGATTTCGCCTACGATCTCAATCAGTCAGGGCTGGTGCTGGACAAGAACCTTTTCCAGTGGAACGTGCACCCGGAATTCATAGGTGAGGGCAAGGAGCTTTTCTACATCGTGGGCGGATATGCTCTTGAAGGGGCTCCCGACATCTGGACTGCCCAGTTCGGCAGCCCGGAGGATGTTATGTTCGTGCCTATCCCCAAAGGGGACGACACCGATGCCTACTATATGCCCGCAGGTCTGGAGGCCTATATGCTGTGCAAGGGGGCACAGAACCCCGAAGGCGTTGCAAGGTTCATGGAATGTACGCTGGCGGCAAACTTTGACGAGAGCTCAAAGCAGATCGCAAATGACCGTCTGAAGAACGACTACGGCTGGACGGATGAGATGATAGAGATGAGGCAGAAGATAAACGAAATGACTGCGGAGCATCCTATTTATTCCATTCACACAGGTGTTCCCACCGACCTTATGAACATACTGGATTCCGGCGATCAGGGCATACGTGCTCCCTTCTACGGTCACGACTGGCCCACGGTAAGAGAGGCTCTTGCTCCTGCGGCAGACCTTCTCATCGAGGAATTCAACGCATCTCTTGATGCAATGGAATAGCGGGCAGTACCTGCAGGCGATAATTATGGCTTTTCCCCGCATTACCGGGGCAGCGGCGCCCGCAGGTGCGGCGTATGGAGCCTGTACTGCTTGTTGTGGTTTACTGCACATATTCACTTGACAATTCAGGTAAAATAGTATAAAATAATAATCGCCGGTACGTTCGTATCGGCGATAAAATATTTTTGGGGGGAAGGGTCTTTTACCTTTTCACCGCTTCGGGAGTATTCTTCTCTATATCCTCAAAGACGGCGTTTGCGAAAAGGCTTATGGTGCCCATTACCACCGAGCCTCCGAAGAAAAGCCCTATGAACAGGGTGGTGTAGTTGAAGACAAAGAGGAATATCTCCATTGCCGCAAGTATGACCGCCCCAAGGGAACGCAGAAAATAGCGCATGGATATGCGGAAGGAATTTCGCAGCGTGTTCAGCACCGTGTTTTCATAGCGGACGATGAGCGGATAGGCATAGAGCAGGGAAAAGATGAACACATAGCCTGCCACCACTGCTATTATCAGGAAAACGAAGCTGTTTTCCTCCGCAGCATCCATTATGCGTATGTCCAGATACACCGCAGCTATGCAGACAAGGTTTATGAATGACATGGCTATGCCCTGCTTCAGGTTTGCCCTGAAAGCTGCAAGGAAATCCTGTGCCACATGGCCCTCTTCGTCCTTTACCAGCTTCATCAGCACGGAAAAGGCGGCAGCGGTGGATGCACCGAAGGTCACCACGGGCAGGGAGAAAAGTATCCACAGCAGGTTTATTCCCACGGCTTCCGTCAGCTTTACCATACCACGGTACAGCTTGCCGTCGGGACTGAATAATCTCATACATACCTCCGACAGGTAAAATAATTGTCTTTACTGATATATACTATCATAAAAATCCGATATTGTCAAACAGGAGTTTTGAGGATGGAATACATTCTGAACATAGTAAAAGGAGTTTTCATAGGCGTGGCAAATGCCATACCCGGAGTCAGCGGCGGCACCATGATGGTCATAATGAAGGTCTTTGACCGCCTTATGGACATACTGGGGAACATCAGCTTCAAAAAGATAAAGGACAATTTTTTCTTTTTGCTCACCATAGGCATCGGCATGGCGGTCGGCGTACTTGCATCTGCCACGGTGCTTGACTACTGCTTTGAAGAGTTCTATGTGCAGACCCAGTTTTTCTTTATGGGAGTAGTGGCAGGCTCTCTTCCCGCCATTTACAAGGAAGCCACCTCCGACGGGAAATTCAGGCCTGTGCATATCGTCCCGTTTATAGCCGGCTTTGCCGTGATGATAGCCGTTACCCTCATCTCCATGCAGGGCGGCTCCGACGATGTGATAACGGAGCTTACGCTGCCTGTGTTCATATACCTTTTCCTCTGCCTTGCGGTGGCGGCTGCCGCAATGATAATGCCGGGGCTCAGCGGCTCTCTCGTGCTCCTGATACTCGGTGGCTACCGTTCGGTCATAGAGGCTGTTTCCCTTGACAATATCGCAGAGCGTTTCCCCATACTCATACCTGCGGCGCTGGGTGCGGTATTCGGTATCATAGGCTGCGCAAAGGCAGTGACCGTGGCTCTGAAAAAGTCAAAGCTCGGCACCTATGCGGTCATAATGGGGCTTATAATCGGCTCCTTCTTCGCCATATTTCCCCGTGAGACAGCAGAGGGCGGAGAGGATCTTGAATGGGGGATCACGGCTGTATACGGCATCATAGCTCTTGTGGCCGGTGCTGCCATCCCTCTTCTTTTCGACAGGTTCGGTTCGGGCAATGCCAAAAAGGAAAGCTGATGATATTTTGGAACTGAGATCGTTTTTTAAGGAGATAAAGCCGCTCAATGTCATAATGATATTTGCGGCGGGCATTATAAATGCCTTTGGCATAACTATCTTTCTGTACCCCGTAAAGCTGTATGACAGCGGAGTTTCGGGCATTTCCATGCTGCTTTCCCAGCTTACGCCCGATGAGTTATCCCTGTCACTGTTCCTTGTAGTTCTGAATGTCCCCATCTTTCTGTACGGTCTGAAGACACAGGGCAGGGCTTTCACCTTTTATGCCGTGCTGGCGGTGGCGGTGTATTCCCTCTTTGCCCACCTGATAACGGATGTGTTCCCCATAGATGTTTCCTTTGCATCCCCTCTTGCAGGACAGGATCTGCTTCTGTGCGCCCTTTTCGGCGGAGCGGTATCGGGTCTGGGCAGCGGCATTGCCATCCGCTTCGGCGGTGCGATGGACGGCATAGAGGTGCTGGCTGTCATATTTGCAAAGAGGCTGGGCATCACCGTCGGCACCTTCTGCATGATCCACAATGTGATACTTTACATAATCTGCGGTATCGTATTCAACAGCTGGATACTTCCCCTGTATTCCATAGTTACCTATATGGCGGCGCTCAACACCGTGGACTATGTGGTAGAGGGCTTTGACAGGGCAAAGGGCGCCATGATAATCACCACAAAGCCGAAGGAGATATGCGAGTCCCTGTCGGAGCAGTTCGGCATAGGCATGACCACGGTGCAGGCTACGGGGGGCTACTCCAATACACCCAAGACCATGGTGTATTTCGTCTGCTCCCGCTTCCATGTGACCAGAATGAGGAATATAGTCAACAGTATAGACCCGAAGGCATATATATCCATAACAGAGGTCTCGGACATCTTTTCATCCAATCATAACGAGTAAAGGGCTTGATATCTTGCTGAAGGAGCTTTACATAAAAAACCTTGCCATAATAGAGGAGGCGGTCATTCCTTTCGGGGAGCATTTCAATGTGTTCACCGGAGAAACGGGAGCCGGTAAATCCATTCTCATAAACGGCATAAACTCCGTGCTGGGGCAGCGTGTCACCAAGGACATAGTCCGTTCCGGCTGCGATAAGGCTGTCATAACCGCTTTTTTCACCGACCTTTCGGAGGAGTGCTGCCAACGCCTTGACAGCATGGGCATATCCCATGAGGAGGGGCAGCTCACCCTTTCCAGGGAGATACGCTCCGACGGCGGCAGCACCGCAAGGATAAACGGAAAAGCCACCGCCGTGGCACTTCTCAAAGAGGTGACGGAGGGGCTTGTGAACATCCACGGGCAGCATGACAACCGTATCCTTATGGAGACGGAAAGGCACATAGATATACTTGACAGGTTCGGCGGCCTTGAAAAGCAGATAGAGGCTTACAGGCAGGAATTCAGGGAGCTGCAGACGGTTTCCCGCAGGCTGCGCTCAAAGAGCATAGAGTATAAGGAAAAGAGAGAGCGTGCAGACAAACTGAATGAGGCGGTAAAGGAGATAGGAGAGGCTGCGCCCAAGGAAAGAGAGGACGAAAGGCTGGCAGAGGAGCTGAGTGAAGCCCAGAATGCGGAATACATACTGGAGGGGCTGTATTTTGCCGGGAATTCCCTCAACGGAGAGGAAGGGAGCGCAGCTGAGATAATATCTCAGGCAAAGCGGCGCCTTGAGGATCTGTCCGACCTGACCGACAGGTATGCCGCTCTTACGGAAAGGCTCGAAAGCGTCCGCATAGAGCTTGTGGACATAGCGGAGGACATAGAGCGCTCCACCTCCGGCATAGACAACGATCCGGGGCGGCTTGCGGCTCTTTCCGCACGCAGTGATACTCTTGAATACCTTAAAGACAAGTACGGGCCCGACCTTGAGGATGTGAGGAAGCACTTTGAAAGTGCGAAGGCGGAGCTTGCGGAGCAGGATGACCTTTCCTCCGTGCTTGAAGAGCTGACGGCAAAGAGAACGGAGCTCCTGCACAGGGTAAGCGTAAAGGCGAAGGAGCTTTCCGCCGAAAGGGAGAGAACGGCGGAGAGATTTGCGGAGGCAGTGGAGGGAGAGCTCTCCTTCCTGGATATGCCGGGAGTGAAGATAAAGGCTCGTATCACCCACGGAAACCTTACGGAAAAGGGGATGGACAGCGTTGAGTTCCTTATTTCCGCCAACAGGGGGGAGGAGCTGAGACCCCTTGCAAAGACAGCCTCCGGCGGTGAGCTTTCAAGGATAATGCTGGCTTTGAAAAATGTTATACCCGACGAGGCTCACACCATGATATTTGATGAGATAGACACGGGAGTTTCGGGCAGGGCGGCACAGAAGATAGCCGTGAAGCTGAAAAATGTCTCACGGTCAAGGCAGGTGCTTTGCGTGACCCACCTGCCCCAGATAGCCGCTGCGGCGGACGATCACCTGCTGATAGAGAAAAAGTCCGACGACAGCCGCACCTATACCCATGTGACACCTCTCGACAGAGAGGGGCGCAGGAAAGAGATAGCAAGGATAATGGTGGGGGAGAGCATAACGCCTACCGCACTTGAAAATGCAGATGAGCTCATGGATAGCTTTGAAAGGAGTAAAACTTAATGTCGATGATGTGGGCGGGGAGATTTTCCAAGGAAATAGACTCCCGTGTAAATGACTTCAATTCCTCCATCAAATTCGATGCCAGGATGTACCGTTCGGACATAACGGGCTCTGTTGCCCATGCGCATATGCTGGGTGAGCAGGGGATAATAGACAAGAGCGAGAGCGAAAAGATCACAGAGGGTCTGTGGGGGATACTTTCCGACATTGACAGCGGAAAACTGGAGATAGACCCCAATGCCGAGGATATACATATGTTCGTGGAGCAGGTGCTGACCGAAAGGCTGGGGGATACGGGAAAAAGGCTCCATACCTCCCGCAGCCGCAACGACCAGGTGGCTACCGACCTGAGACATCACCTGAAATATGAGGAGATACCTGTTATCCGCACCCTGCTGTGCGACCTGACAGAGACTATCATAGGCATAGCAGAGCAGCACTACTACACTGTGATGCCCGGCTACACCCACCTGCAGAGGGCGCAGCCCGTCACCTTTGCCCACCATATCCTGGCGTATGCGCAGATGCTGCTCAGGGATCTGGGGAGGCTGGACGACTGCGTGAAGAGGATGGATGAGATGCCTCTCGGAGCCTGCGCTCTGGCAGGCACCACCTACCCCATAGACAGGAACATGACTGCCGCTTCCCTGAATTTCGGCGGTGTCTGCCAGAATTCCCTTGATGCGGTCTCCGACAGGGATTTCTGCATAGAGCTTGCCTCTGCGTTCTCCCTTATCATGATGCACCTTTCAAGGTTTTCCGAGGAGATCGTCATGTGGTGCTCCTGGGAATTCAAGTTCATAGAGCTGGATGATGCCTATTCCACCGGTTCATCCATCATGCCACAGAAGAAGAACCCGGATGTTACGGAGCTTATCAGGGGAAAGACAGGCAGGGTCTACGGCGACCTTATGACCCTCCTCTCCATGATGAAGAACCTTCCCCTTGCCTACAACAAGGATATGCAGGAGGACAAGGAGGCTATATTTGACGCCTGCGACACCCTGAAGCTGTGCATATCCACCTTCACTCCCATGCTCGCTACCATGACCGTCCTTCCCGACAACATGAGAAGGGCTGCGGCAAAGGGATTCATAAACGCCACGGACTGTGCGGACTATCTGGTGAAAAAGGGTCTGCCTTTCAGGAGCGCCTACAAGGCGACAGGCTCCCTTGTGGCACGCTGCATAGAACTGGGCACCACTCTCGAGGAGCTGCCCATAGCCGAGTACAAAAAATACTGTGACCTTTTTGATGATGATGTGTACGATGCTATCAGCCTTGATACCTGCGTTATGCAGAGAAAGAGCGAGGGAGGACCTGCTCCGGAGGCTGTGGCAGTGCAGGTGGAAAGGCTCAAGGCGGCGCTCAGGGCGCTGAATGATGGATACGAAAACAAATACAGGAAATGATCCGGAAGGGAGTAAAAGAAAATGATACTTATCGGCTGCGATCACGGCGGATACGAACTTGGCAGGGAAGTTGCAAAGCACCTGGAGGAAAAGGGGCTTGAATACAAGGTCTACGGCTCCGAAAAGGGAGAATCTGTGGACTACCCGGATGTGGCAAAGGAGGTCTGCACAAGGCTCCTGGCGGGAGAGGGAGAAAAGGCTATACTTATCTGCGGCACGGGCATAGGGATCTCCATTGCCGCCAACAAGATAAAGGGCATGAGGGCGGCTCTCTGCGGCGACTGCTATTCCGCAAAGTATACAAGGCTCCACAACGATGCGAATGCACTTTGCATGGGCGGGCGTGTTACGGGAGCGGGGCTTGCCCTTGAGATAGTGGACACCTTCCTTTCCACTGGCTTTGAGGGGGGCAGACATCAGCGCAGGATAGACAAGATAGCAGAGCTTGAAGCATAAGGGGGCAATGATATGAACTTCACCGTTATAAATCATCCGCTGGTGCAGCATAAGCTGACACTTCTCAGAGACTCCAACACCGGCTCCAAGGAATTCAGGGAGCTGGTGAGCGAGACATCCATGCTTATGTGCTATGAGGCGCTCAGAGACCTTCCCACCAAGACCGTTGAGGTGCATACTCCTCTGGGAGTGGCATCTTCACAGGTGATCTCCGGGAAGAAGATAGTTTTTGTGCCCATACTCCGTTCGGGTCTCGGCATGACAGACGGTGTAATGGGCATGATACCCGCTGCAAAGGTGGGTCATATAGGCACTTTCAGAGACCCTGCCACAGCAGATGCGGTGGAGTATTACTGCAAGCTGCCCGGTGACACCGGAGAGCGCACGGCTATAATAGCCGATGTGATGATGGCTACGGGAGGCACTGCCTGCGAAGCCATCAGGCTGGTGAAGAACACGGGCTGCAGGGAGATAAAGTTCATGTGCCTTATAGCTCACCCCAGAGGCATAGAGCTTGTGAACAAGGAGCACCCGGATGTACAGATCTACTGTGCTGCGGTGGACAACGACCTCAGCGACGATCTCTTCATCGTTCCCGGAATGGGAGATGCGGGCAGCAGGATGTTCGGTACAAAGTGATGGAGTACAGGTACCATATACCGGACTTTATGCGCCATTTCCGCCTGAACCTTATACTGGCGGAGTATATGGAGGATTTCCCGGAAAGGTTCCGTGAGGGCACGAAGATAGCTTCCGTTTACGGAGCATTCCCCAACATGGTATTCAACGGCGGCCGCTTTATATCCGGGGGCATAGATGTCAGGGTGATAAAGGAAGTCATCACCCGCTTCAACAGCAAGGGCATCCCCCTGCGCTTTACCCTCACCAACCCCCTTATAGAAGAAAAGCACCTGAAGGAGCCTTTCTGCAATGCGGTACTGAAGGCGGCGGACAACGGGCTCAACGAAGCCATAGTCATGTCCCCCCTGCTGGAGGAGCACATCAGAAAGAATTTTCCCGGCATGAAGATAACCTCATCCACCTGCAAGGAGATAAGGGACATCCCCGCTCTGACAGAGGAGCTGGAAAAGGATTATTCACTTGTGGTGCTGGATTACAACTTCAACAACGACTTTGAAGCTGCCGAAAAGCTCCCTCACAAGGAGAAGATAGAGCTGCTCATAAACCCCTGCTGCACCCCGCAGTGCAAAAGGAGAGGAGAGCATTACCGTTCGGTGGGCCGTTCCCAGATAAAAGTGCTGGAGTCCCTTGAAAAGACAGGCAAGCCCTGTGATCCCGAACCCTTTGAATGTCCGTGTATGCTCAAAGACCTTTACCGCACCACGGATTCCCCCCTGCACATAGACCCGGAGGGCGTGGAAAGGTATGCCCGCATGGGTATAGTCAATTTCAAGATAGAGGGACGCAGCGTACCTGACATAAATGTGCTGGAAAACTATGTTTACTACATGGTAAAGCCGGAGTATAAGGACAGGGCACGCCTTGATATGCTCATCAGGCTCACAAGAAAGGTGAAGTATTTTTAGGGGATGCTCACTCTCTGGCGGAGGGGGTACACCCTGCAGATCAAACCGGCATTTCCAAATACTGATCTCTGACCGATGTACAGACAAGAAACAAGCCGCAAATACTTGAATATAAGGGATCTGTGGCTTGGAGATCGTCTATACATCGAGGAAGAATCAGTATATGGATGCAGTGTTTTGCGGAAAAGATAAATGACCCGGAAGTATTTCTGTCAATAATGCCGACCTGTTCGCCGTCGGTCGTACCGACTAATTTTTCCTTGACATACAGGTTTTTTTGATGTATAATTATAAAAGAATAATACATGGGCTTCTGCCCTTTTTATACTGATTTCTGACCGATGTATAGACAAGAAACAAGCCGCAAATGCTTGGATATAAGGGATCTGAGGTTTGGAGATCGTCTATACATCGAGGAAGAATCAGTATTAAACCTTGCAGAGGAATGGCGGACGGACACTCTTAACCTCTGACCGGAGGTCGGGATATGGATATAAGGTTCAAACATATTTTTTCGGCAATAGCAGCGGCGGTCTGTGCCTTTTCGGGCATGGGCACGCCGCTTTGCGTCTATGCGGACCCGCCCTCGGCGGAAAACCTTGTGACTACGGCTCCCCGCTCTGCCGAAGATGAATTCCGTGCCCTTTCGGAATCGGCGGCCATGATGGCAAAGGAGCCGGAGGAAGCTCCCGCCGAGACCATGTCTGCTGCCGTAAACGAAGAAGCAGCGGTGACGGAGGTCTCAGCTCCTGCCGCAGAGGAAAAGCAGACGGAGATTTCCATCACAGGGACGGCGCTTACGGGCACCGTGCCCGACGTTTCTGCGTCCTCCCGCACAGACACGGAGGAGGACAGCGGCAGCGGTGCAAAGCCCTCGGAAGAGGAAAAGGGCATTGAATTTGACGACACCGCCCACGGCTTTATGGCAGAGCTCTACAATTCCCGCAACGGGCTCCCCGGCTCCGAAGCCAATGCCGTTACCCAGACTCCCGACGGCTTTATCTGGATAGGCTCCTATGCGGGGCTTACCCGTTTTGACGGAAAGAACTTCTACAGGATAGACCATTCCGCAGGTGTGACAGGTGTATCGAGCCTGTATACCGACAGTCTGGGAAGGCTGTGGATAGGCACCAACGACAAGGGCATAGTGATGTACAAGGACGGGGTGTTCAAGACCTACGACAAGGCAAACGGTCTGCGCTCCCTTTCGGTGTACTCCGCAGCAGAGGATGACAACGGCAATGTCCTCTTTGCCACAGCCCACGGCATAGCCTATATAGATAAATACGACGAACTGAATATCATAGACGACCCCATCATAAACGATGAATATGTTACGGAGCTGCGCTCAGAGGGTGAGACGGTCTACGGTGTGACCGTGGACGGTGCCTTTTTCAGCATTGACGGACTGAAGATCACCTCCTACTACAGCTCCGATTCCACAGAATACACCATAAGCTCCGTTATGCCCGATACCGAGAATGTGGGCTATGTTTATCTGGGCACCACAGGCAGTGATGTGCTCCATGTGAACATGGCAAACGGCCTGAGAGAGCCTGAGATAATAAGTGTTTCCCCTCTGGGCAGGATAAACATGATGGAGACCGTGAACGATGTGATCTGGGTCTGCACGGATATGGGCATAGGCTGTATAAAGGACGGCAGCTTCACTGTCCTTCCGAACCTTCCCATGGGAAACTCCGTCGATTCCTGCTTCAGGGACAGGGAGGGCAACCTGTGGTTCGCTTCCGCCAGGCAGGGAGTCATGAAGATGGTCAGGAGCCGCTTTGTGGATATAGACCGTATCTCCGGCATGGGCTCTCCCGTGGTGAACACTACCTGTGTCAGCGGGGACAGTGTCTTTGTGGGAACGGACAGCGGGCTTTATGTCATAGACAGGGAGAAGATGCAGCTTCGGGAGCATGAGCTCTGCGATCTCCTTTCAGGGGTGCGCATACGCTCCGTAAAAAGGGACTCCCACGGGGGACTGTGGCTTTGCACCTATTCGGATATGGGTCTGCTGAGGTATACCCCGGACGGAGGGATATTCTCTTTCAACAAGGAAGGGATCATCCCGTCAAAAAAGGTGCGCACGGTGTGTGAGCTGCAAAACGGCAATATGGCTGTGGCAGTGTCGGACGGGGTATATGTGATAGACCCCGACACCAACGAAGCGGTAAGCACCTACACCTCCGCCAACGGTCTGGGGAACACCCAGGTGCTCTCCCTTTCGGAGGATGAACTGGGGCGGCTCCTTATAGGCACGGACGGCGACGGGATGTACATAATAGACGGGGACAATACCGTTCGCATGGGTCTTGAAGACGGGCTCCAGAGCGAGATAATACTCCGCATAAAGTACGACATGGACAAAAGGCTCCACTGGATAGTCACATCCAACAGCCTGGCGGTCATGAGGGACGGAAAGATACGCACCGTCACCAACTTCCCCTATGCCAACAATTTCGACCTTTTCTCCGACGGCAGCGGGCGCACATGGGTACTTTCCAGTGCGGGCATTTTCGTTGTCAGCACGGATGACCTTATCAACAACACCAAGGGCATGAGCTACCGCCTTTTCAATGGTGCGGCGGGGCTTCCCTGCGTGTCCACCGTAAATTCACGCAGTGATGTGGATGAAAACGGCTTCCTGTTCATTTCGGGCTCCGAGGGAGTTACGGGAGTGAACATAAACGAGCCCATAGAGGAGACCTCCGGTGCCATCCTTGCCATTGCCTCCGTTGAGATAGACGGCAGGGAGCAGCTTTTCAGGGAGGGGGAGATAATCACCATTCCCGAGGATGCCACCAGGATAACCATAAACGCCTTCCCCATAACCTTCGGTCTTACAGACCCCACGGTGACCTATTACCTTTTCGGCTTTGAGGAGAAGGATACGGTGGTAAAGAGGTCTGAGCTGACACCCATAAGCTACACCAACCTGAAGGGCGGAAGGTACTACTTTACCATGTCCCTTATCGAACCCAACGGGAACCGTACCCAGACCATCACCCTGAAGATAGTAAAGGAAGTGCCCATCTACCAGCAGACATGGTTCGGCATAATCATGTTCCTTGTGGCGATAGGCATACTTCTGGCACTTACGGGTTATTTCTATCAGCGCCGCTCCAAGGAGGATGCCCAGAAGCTGAAAGAGAAGAATGAGATATTGAATCAGACCATCACCGCATTTGCAAAGTGCATAGATATGAAGGACAACTACACAAAGGGTCATTCCTTCAGAGTGGCAAAGTACACCCGTGCCATTGCCGCAAAAATGGGGAGATTTTCCCAGGAGGAGCTGGACACCTTCTACAATGTGGGACTTCTCCATGACATAGGAAAGATAAGTATCCCGGATGCCATACTCAACAAGCCCGGAAAGCTCACCGACGAGGAATACGAGATAATGAAGAGCCACGCATGGAACGGCTACGAGGTGCTCAAGGAGATCAAGGCGCAGCCTGTCCTTGCCTACGGTGCGGGCTATCACCACGAACGCATCAACGGCACGGGCTATCCCCATGCCTACACAGCAGACCGTATACCCGAAGTGGCGCAGATAATCGCAGTTGCGGATACCTTCGATGCCATGTACTCCACAAGAGTCTACCGCAGGAAGCTGGAGCTTGAAACAGTGGCGGATGAGATATACCGCTGCCGCGGGAGCTACTACAACGAAGAGGTGGTAGCCGCCTTTATGAAGCTGGTGGAAGAGGGCGCCTTTGATTACATAGAGGACGGAGAAGACAAGAATTAGCTTTTGCAGGCTTGGTTTATGATGTACATTCTTTTTTCGGAGACCGCAGTTATGGGGGCGGCGATCTTCGGCACGGTATACGGGCTGATACGCTGCCGCAGCGGGAAAATGCCGCTGTATGCCCTCATGTCGGTAATGGGGCTCCTGTGCATGGCGCTGGGCAGCTTCCACACCGTCATAAGGGTGATGACCTCCGTGCCTGTGGAGGGAGTTTTCCAGACCGGCACACTGGGCACGGTGGGAGCTTTTATGTTCTTCTTTTCCTCCAACTACGGGCAGATAGACCTGCTTGTGGATGACCGCAGCGCCGCCAACAGAAAATACAGGCTCACTGCCGGTGCACTTTCCGCCCTGCTTCTTGTGTCCTCGATCCTTGCGGTGCGGGGCAGTGCGGAGGCGGGAGAGGTCTTCGGCTACATCCTTTGCAGCCTCTCCGTGTCCATGGCGGCGTACTTCAACATAAAGCACCTTATCATCCCGGATATAGAGGGAGGCGTAGTCTCCTGTCTGCGGGGCCACAATGCCCTTATCCTGTGCATGGGACTTATGTGTACGGTAAAGAACGCAGCCCTTTCACGGGACGGGTACTTCTTCTGCGCCCTGTCTGCCATACCCCAGTGCATACTGACTGCCGCCTGCTTCCCTGTTCTTGAAAGGGGTGTCCGCAGATGGAGCGAGTGATGCCTGTCCTTATCATCTGGGTGATACCTCTGCTTGGGGCGGTGATATCCGCCCTGTTCATCAGAAGGGTGCGGCTTTTTTCAGTGTTTTACCTGATCGGGATGCTCCTTTGCCTGCTGGCAGGTCCCGTGAACCTTGTGCTTTACAGGTCATGCGGTGAGGATATACCCTACCTTGTCACCACTCTGACCCCCGTTTCCGAGGAGCTGCTGAAAATGGCTCCCGTGCTTTTTTTTGCCTGTGTCATAGACCCGGAAAGGCGGGGACTGCTGATAATATCCTTTGCGGTGGGGAGCGGCTTTGCCTTTACGGAAAGCGCAGTGGTGCTCTATCAGCACCTTGATACAGCCACTGCCCGATGGGCGCTGTTCAGACTGCTGGGTGCCTCTGTGATGCACAGCACCTGCACGGCGGCGGTGGGGATGGCGATAGGCTTCATCTCCAGACGGAAGAAGCTCTTTTACTGCGGCACTCTTGCCGCCTTTGTGGGAGCGGTCATCTACCACGCTACCTTTAATGCTCTCATCATTTCCGAATATGAGATATACGGCTATTTCCTGCCGATCCTTCTGATACTGCCCCTTCTTGTAAGGAGATACGCTTTCGGAGAAAAGCAGTGATAGCCCGACAGATATGTGTACGAAGGTGAGGAACGGATCTGCCATGACTGTCTGTGAAAACTGCGTAAACTATGTTTACGATGAAGAATACGATGAATACACCTGCCTTGTGGATCTTGACGAGGACGAGATATACAGGTTCGTGCAGGGCGATACGGGGAACTGCCCCTACTACCGTCCTGACGATGAGTACGGAGTGGTAAGACACCAGATGTAGCAAGCTGTAAAAGGCTTTCTTGCATATGAAGTATTATCATACTAATTCTTCCTCGATGTATAGACGATCTCCAAGCCTCAAATTCCTTATATTCAAGCATTTGCGGCTTGTTTCTTGTCTATACATCGGTCAGAAATTAGTATCAGGAGCTTTTGAAAAGCTCCCGAAAGAGTTATTACGAGTCGCTGTCGGCTGTGCCTGCCGGGCACTGCCTGCAATGGAGGAGAAAAATGAGTAATTTGCGAATAGGACAGGGTTATGATGTCCATCGTCTGATACAGGACAGAAAGCTTATCATAGGCGGCTGTGAGATAAAATATCCTTTCGGCCTTTTCGGTCATTCCGATGCGGATGTGCTGACCCATGCCATCACCGATGCCATACTCGGAGCCTGTGCCATGGGAGATATGGGAACTCATTTCCCCGATACGGACGACAAGTGGAAGGGGGCGGACTCCCTTGAGATGCTGTCGGAGGTCTGCGCCATGATAAAGAAAAACGGTTTCAGGGTGGTAAATGTGGACAGCACGGTAGTGGCGCAGGCTCCCAAGCTCGCCCCCTACATTTTCAGCATGAGGCGCAACATAGCCGAAGCCATAGGCATACCCGTGGAGGATGTGAGCGTAAAAGCCACCACCGAGGAGAAGCTGGGCTTTACCGGAAAGTATGAGGGCATAGCTGCCCACGGCATAGCCCTCTGCGAAAAGATATGATGAGGATAGAGATCCCGCAGGACGCCGGAGAGATACTCAGAGCCCTTGAAGCGGACGGCCACGAGGCTTATCTTATAGGCGGCTGCGTGCGGGATATGCTGCTGGGGAAATACCCCCATGACATTGACATCACCACCTCCGCACGCCCCGAAAGGGTGATGGAGATATTCGGTGAAAGAGCCTTTCCCACAGGTCTTAAACACGGCACAGTCACCGTAAAGCAGGGCGGAAAGAACATAGAGGTCACCACCTACCGCAGCGATCTTGACTATGAGGATCACAGACACCCGAAAAAGGTCACTTTTTCCGATACCCTTGCAGATGACATTTCCAGAAGAGACCTGACGGTAAATGCCCTTGCGGCGGACATAAACGGTGAGATAAAGGATCTCTGCGGTGGGCTTTCCGACCTTGAAAACAAGGTGCTCAGGTGTGTGGGAGAACCCTCCTGCCGTTTTGAGGAGGATGCGCTTCGCATCATGAGGACACTGCGCTTTTCCTCCGTTCTGGGCTTTGACATAGAAAAGGCGACTGCAAAGGCGCTCCACGACCGGAAGGCGCTGCTTCACGAGATAAGCACGGAGCGTATCACGGAGGAGCTGGGGAAATTCCTGCTGGGCAGCAGGGTCACGGAGCTTATGACGGAATATTCCGACATCTTCGCCCTTATAGTTCCGGAGTTTGCTCCATGTATAGGCTTCGATCAGATGTCGGAATACCATATGTACACGGTCTACGAGCATATCGCCCATGCAGTGGGGAATGCCCCTGCCGATCCCCTTGTCCGCACCGCCCTTTTCTTCCACGACATAGAAAAGCCCTCCTGCTGCCTTTTTTACGGGGGCCGCAGGCATTTCACCGGGCATGAGAGAGCGGGAGCGATCACCGCTCAGCGGATAATGAAAAGGATGCGCTTTGACAACGACACCATCGCAAAGACCTGCACCCTTATAGCAGAGCACGGTCTGAAGCCGAAGTTTTCCGACCCTTACACCGTGGAGGACCGCATCTGGGTAAGGCATATATATTCCCGTGTGGGGGAGGAGCTTTTCTTCAGGCTGGTATCCCTGTCCGAAGCGGACAACAGGGCAAAGTCCCCTCTGGCGGATGAACGCATAGGCTTTCTGCGGGTAATGGAGCAGATAGGCGCAGACATAAGGGACAGGGGCGACTGTGTAAGCCTTAAAGGTCTTGCGGTAAAGGGCGGGGACCTGAAGGACATCTGCGGCGGTGGAAAGGTGACGGGGCTCATCCTTTCAGGGCTTCTGGATGCGGTCATGGACGAAAGGGTCCCGAATGAAAAGGAGCCCCTTCTGGGTCTGGCAAGGGAGATATTTGATGGATATAAAAAGCAGGATACTCCGCTCTCTTGATGAGATAGAGGAAAAGGAAAATGTGCGCATAATACACTGTGCGGAGTCGGGCAGCAGGGCGTGGGGCTTTGCGTCTCCCGACAGCGACTACGATGTGCGCTTTATCTATGTGCGCAGGGTGAAGGACTACCTTCGGATAAACGAGCTGCGGGATGTGATAGAATGGGAGCTGAACGATGTCTATGACATCAACGGCTGGGATCTGAAAAAGGCTCTCACTCTGCTGCAAAGCTCCAACTGTACTCTTTTTGAGTGGAACAGCTCCCCCATCATCTACCGGAGCACTCCGGAATGGCAGAGGATCTCTGCAGTCATTGACGAGTATTTTGTGGATAAGCCGGGAACATACCACTATCTCAGCACCGCAAAGCACAATTACAGGGCATATTTCGGCAGTGACGAGGTAAAGCTGAAAAAGTATTTTTATGTACTGCGCCCCATACTTGCCTGCCGCTACATCCTTGAAAAGAAGTGTCCGCCGCCCATGCTCTTTTCGGAGCTGGAGGAGATGTACCTGACGGGAGAGGTGAAAAGGGAGACCGA
The DNA here is from genome assembly GCA_018110985.1 of Oscillospiraceae bacterium. Classification (GTDB taxonomy): domain Bacteria; phylum Bacillota; class Clostridia; order Oscillospirales; family Ruminococcaceae; genus Huintestinicola. Next base: position 41,031 of record JAGAWT010000031.1, on the reverse strand, counting down.
CAGGCTGCTCGCCCTGAAAATGCAGACCCCCGAGATAGGAAAGGGGAGCCGTGTCCCCATACTGGATGAATACATAGAAAAAAGCATGGCGGAAATTGAAGAGATACTTGCATCAATGCCTGTATCCCACAAAAACGACATTGAAAGGCTGAATGATATTTTTTACGAGACAGCCTGCTCACAGTCACTGGAGGAATAGTTTTGAGAAGCATAGAAGAGGTAAGAGAATTTTTCTCAAAGGACAGGTATGCCGCCGCTGCGGGGGCTTATGTGGAGGAAGCGGGCGAAAGGTGTTCGGTATGCTCTCTGGAGCTCAATGAGAACCACCTTAATGCCTATGGCGGAGTTATGGGAGCGGTGTATTTCACCCTTGCGGACTTTGCCTTTGCCGTGGCATCCAACGCCTATCTTGATGAGCCGGATGTGGTGGCTGTTTCCGTGAACATCGCCTATATGAATGCCGCCAGGGGAAAAAGGCTCACCGCAAGGGCAGAGTGTCTCAAAGAAGGGCGCTCCACCTGCGTATACAATGTATCCGTCAGCGATGATACCGGCAGAGAGGTGGCAGCCGTGCAGTGTACGGGCTTCCACACAAAGCAGGGGAGAAAGTGACGGTATGATGCTGTCCGTATGAAATACAGAGAGGTGATCCGCAGTGATAACCGAGATAAAGATAAAGCAAGAAAATGACAGACTGTTTGAGGAGGGCGCCTTTGAGGGGCAGACCTCCGAATACTATCCCGACTTTGACATAAAGGGAGAAAAGCGTAGTGACAGGTACCGTGTGGACGAGCATACCGTTAAGCTCACCACTATCGGCTGTATCATCGCAAACAGGGACAAAAACTGCCTTTCTCTGAATTTTGCCAATCCCGTCCATGCGGGCGGCGGCTACATCATGGGTGCCAGGGCACAGGAGGAGTCTATTTGCAGAGCCTCCGGGCTGTACTACACCATCAGCACGGAGACCGCCTATTACAGGGATAATATCCCCCGCTATACGGCAGGGGGCAGGGATAATTTTATATACTCATCCAATGTGCCGGTCATAAGGGATGACAGCTTTGTGCGGCTTGATGACCCCATACGGACATCTTTTATCACATCCGCAGCGGTGAACCGCTATGCATCCCTTATCTCCCACAAGCACGCAAACGAGATAATGGAGCAGCGCATACGCAAGATCATCTCCTTTGCGGTGACAAAGGAGCCGGAAATGCTCATACTGGGTGCTTACGGCTGCGGTGCCTTCGGCAACAGGCGTGACGAGGTGCTGCCCATGTTCGAGCGTGCCATAAACGACCTTACCGGCGGCTGCTCTGCGGAAATAGTCTTTGCGATACCCTGACAGAGGATGACAAGCAGGATGGCGGTATCCTGCCCCCACATAATACTGATCCTTCCTCGATGTATAGACGATCTCCAAGCCTCAAATCCCTTATATTCAAGCATTTGCGGCTTGTTTCTTGTCTATACATCGGTCAGAAATCAGTATAAAACGAAAACGACCCGCAACAAGCCTGTGCTTGCTGCGGGTCGATCTCAGCGAAGAACGATCAGTTCGTGTTGTCTGTGTTGGAGGCTATCTCTTTGAGAGATGCTGTAAGGCTTGCAAGAGACTGTATCTCCGAGGGGATGATTATCTTTGTAGCCTTGCCGTCGGCTGCCTTCTGGAATGCTTCAAGGCTCTTTATAGCGATGACATTCTGGGTAGGATTAGCCTGATTGAGCTGTACGATGGTATCTGCAAGGGCTTGCTGAACGTTTCTGATGGACTCTGCTTCACCCTCTGCTTCAAGTATCTTCTGCTGGCGCACGGCGTCCGCACGAAGGATCATTGCCTGCTTTTCGGCCTCTGCTTTAAGTATGGCAGCCTGCTTTTCAGCCTCGGCACGGAGTATCTTGGACTCCTTTTCACCCTCTGCCACAAGTATCTGGGACTTCTTTTCACCCTCTGCCTGGAGTATCTTCTCACGGCGCTCACGCTCTGCCTTCATCTGCTTCTCCATGGCGTCCTGTATCTCTCTGGGCGGGATGATGTTTTTGAGCTCAACTCTGCTGACCTTTATGCCCCACTTGTCGGTCGCCTGGTCGAGAGAAGCAGTGATCTTGGAGTTTATCACATCTCTTGAAGTAAGAGTGGAGTCCAGCTCCAGCTCACCGATTATATTTCTCAGTGTGGTGGCGCAAAGGTTCTCTATGGCGGAGAGGGGTCTCTCTATGCCGTAGGTGTAGAGCTTTGCATCGGTAACGGTGAAGAATACCACCGTGTCTATCTGCATGGTAACATTATCCTTGGTGATAACGGGCTGAGGCTTGAAATCCACTACCTGTTCCTTTATGGATACCTTCTTTACCACCTTGTCGATAAGGGGTATAAGGTAATGGGGGCCTGTGTGAAGGTCTGCCTTGAAGGTGCCGAACCTCTCCACAACATAGATCTGCGCCTGAGGCACGATCTTTATTCCCGATATAAATACCACCAGAAGTACGATTATAAGTATTATCCCTAAGTATTCCATAATATCCTCCCTGTGCTTTTCAGCGATCTATGGGACGTACAGTGAGCACTGCCGCACCCTTTGAAACTATTTCCACCATTGAGCCCTTTGAAAGGACCGAACCGTTCTCACTTACGGCTGCCCAATCCACGTCGCCCAGCTTCACTCTTCCTGTGCCGCTCCTTTCGTTTATGTCCTCTACTACTATTGCGTGCTTTCCCACATCATCCTCTCCGTTGGTGGCAGCGTGGTCTCCTTTCGGGAGCATTTTCCCTACCAGCGGCCTTGTTATGAGGAGGGTCAGTGCGGAAACGCCCACGAATATCAGAAGCTGGAAGAAGACCGGGACTCCGAGACCTGCAGCCACTGCCGCAGCCACAGCCCCCACGCAGAACCATATGGACACCAGTGCGGTGGTCACTGCCTCGGCTATCGTAGCCACTATAAGAACGACTATCCAAAGTACCATATCCATAAACTTCACCTCTTTATGCTCGTGCTGTTTTTCTCTGTGTTATGATGATAGCACAAATTGAAAAGCATTACAAGGGTTTGCTGCGATTTTTAAGCTAATTCTAATCTTTCTCTAAAGATGTACTAAGGATAATGTGTTATCATGTTATCCATAAGGTAAATACTTTATGGTTCACGGAGGAGATAAAATGAACAAGGCTTTGAAGGTAATAGCAGCAGCCGTGATAATACTGGCTGTTGTGGGAGGCATTTTGTGCGTGTATACAGGCGTTCCCGGGTATATAGGCCTGCTGCTGGCATCGGGGAGGTCAAAGATAGACTACACCGAATGGGCGCATAAGGACAGCAGCGTACCCGAAAAAAGCATAACTCTGGAGCATGAGGGCTTTGAAATGGATGTGCCTGCGGAAATGAAGCTGAAAAAGGGAGAGGATAAGGATGCGGGTTCCGTGAGGTATGTCATGGACACCGACGGCGATTCCAGGTCCGATTTCCTTGTGCAGCTCAGCACCAACGCCTTAGCGGGCATCAATATGGCTGAAAACGGCAGCAGAGGTAAAAAGGTAGGCGTGGATAACGCTTACGGAGCAATGGAATTCATGTATTCTCTGGACCCAAAAAAATGCAATATGTTTTCCCGTGAAGAGGTGAGCATCTATCAGACCACCCTGCTGATGAGATCGGGGCTGTTCATTGGCAACGAAAAGACGGTCTGCCACTTTGAAAATGACACCTGCAAGGGCTTTGTGACCTCCTTTATCGAGTCCGATGACAGATTCATGTATGCCGTCTCGGTCTATGACATGAAGGATCTCAACAGGGGCACCACTATATACATCTCCGGCAATGAGCCTTCAGAGGAGCTTGCCTTCGGGATAATAAATTCCCTGAGAGCCTGAGCCGTAATACTGATATCTGACCGCAGGGTAAGATGATCCCCTCAGAGCAGACACAAAAAAGTGTGAGCTCTGAGGGGATATTATTATGGGAAAGGTCGTTTCTTACCTTTTCCTTGGTCTTAGAGCAGCAATGGCTGCAATAAAGGATATGACCGCAGCTGCGGGGGCGGAGCTGTCATTTCCCGTAGGCGGAGCCGGTACCGGTCCTGCTGCCTCGGGAGCGTCACCTGCGGGCGTCAGTGCAGCTTCCGGCGCCTGTGTCACAGTTTCCGAGTTTTCAGTGGATACGTCGGGAGCCTTATCATCAGCCTCCGACAGGACTTTTATGCGCCCCTGACCCATGGGGTCGCTGTATTCTTCGGGGATAATGCCCCCCAGCTCCTCCGAGATATACATGGCAAGACAATCCGCATCGCTCATTATGCTGTCGGTGATCATCCTGCACTTCCCGCTGAAAATGTAGTTGTCCCCGCCGTTTTTCAGAAAATAGTCGTGAGCGGCAAGAGTATAGGTCTTTTCTGTATCAAGAGGCTCTCCGCCTATGTACACATCCCTTACCCTGTATTCGCCCTCCACGCCTGCAAAGGCGCCGGTTTCGCCGACCTTTACGCTGCTCGCCGCACTGCCGTCTATGGTGTACTCTATGCCCGACACCTGGCAGAAGGAGCCGTCTTCCTCCGGATAGTTCTTTGCCCCCAGCTCCAGCATATCAAGTATCTGCTGACCGCTCACCTCTGCCATGCAGACCATATTGTTGAAAGGGTATACGCTCAGCAGATCACGGTAGGTCATGTCACCGGGGAGTATATCCGCACGGATGCCGCCGCCGTTTACTATGGCCGCATCTGCTTTCACGGCGAATCTGTACGCATCCGCACAAAGGTCTCCCAGATTGGTCTCTCCCACTCTGGGAAGGCGTATATCGGAGCCTTCCTCGGTCGCTGCCAGCTTGAAGGATGTTTCGCCTATCTTCCTGCCCGTGATCTCGTAGAGATCGGAGTTTATCTGCTCCAGCTTTTCGTTCACGCTGCTGTCAACGAATATCTCCCCTCTGTCCCCGGCAACGGTCCATGAATCCTCTGCAAAGCCGTACTCATCAAGGGGAGCGGGCACCTCGGATATGAGCTCCGTGCTGATGCTGCCGTCCTCTTCTATCACCATTTTCCCCACATTTCCGAGCTTTGTGCCCGTCTGGGTGATGACCACCTTCTCACCCTTTGAGTTTTTCACTTCAAGGCGCTCTGTCACCTCATGGGAGTGAGCGTCTATGATGGCATCTATGCCGTAGGTGTTCTCTGCCACATCCACAGACTTCCAGCCCTCCGTTGTGCCTTTTATTCCAAGGTGCCCCAGCAGTATCACCACATCCGCACCCTCTTCACGGACAGCGTTCACATTCTGCTGTATGGTGTCCGTCAGGGTCGTCTCCCCGAAAGAATAGATAAACTCCCCGTTTTCGTCCTGAAAGAAGACGGGAGTGGAGTAGTAGCGGGTCTCGGGAGTGGTGACCCCCACAAAGCCAACTTTCCTGTCTCCTGCCTCCACTATGGTGTAGGGCTCAAATACAGGGTCTCCGTCAATGCCGCTGAAATTGCAGCAGATATAGCCGCAGGACAGCTCATCAGCCCTTTCCATGAATACATCCATGCCATAGTCGAATTCGTGGTTCCCCGGCACTGCCGCATCGTAGCCCACGGCATTCATCAGTTCTGTGACGTACTTCCCCTTTGAAAGGGTGCCAACGGGCATTCCCTGTATGGCATCGCCCGCATCTGCCAGCAGGACATTTTCGTACTCTGCCTGCATCTCCCTCTTGTACAGGGCAAGGCCGTCGATGCCTATGCCCATATCCACACCGCAGTGTATATCGTTTGTGTAGAGGATGACTATATCCTCCCTGTTCTTTTCCGCTTCGGCACCTGCGGGCACATAGCCCCGGAGACCGAGAGCAAGCACTGCACCTGTCAGCGCCGCCAATGCTTTTTTTGCTTTCATCCGTATACCGCCTTTCATGAGATCGCTGTTCAAATTTTAACATAAGCGGGGAAAATAGTCAATTATTATTTGTGCAGGGGCCACGGAAATCAATTTTCACGAATCACCCTCATAATCATCTGTGGATCCATAAGGCACTCAAACATGATATTTGAGATAGGAGTTTAGAGTTGTTGCGATTTTTGAAGTTTTTGATGAGATTGATCGCAGCTTTTCTAATCATACTTTACTGTTGTTTAATATAACGATTCCCCGCTATGCTTACAAAGGTCTTGACGAACCAGAGTATCACTGCGTACAGCGTGGGGTCGCACAGAGCACGCAAGCCTATCGTATATATCACCGAGCCGTATATCCCGCTGAAATGGTGATTGAGCACATTCACCTCATGCAGTCCGAGGATATTGTATATCAACGAGGAAATGAAAAGTACCGCCATACAGATATTGAACCGCTTCATATTCTCCTGCGTGTTTATCTCGTTCCTTGCAGATGAGAGCATTATCTTTATCAGCAGTATCACCGTCACGGTAGAGGATATGAACACGGGCAGATCTTTGAGTAGCCTGAATATCAGCAGTCCCCTGTATACCTCCGGAGACTCCGCAAGCTCGCGTGGGAAGGTAAGAAGATCGCTGTAAAAGGGGAGCATCGCATCGTGCGTTTTGCTACATACTATCTCGTATATCCTTGTGACTAAACGCAGCAGCATGAACCCCGCAGAAACGATACCCATAACGGCGGCAAGCGCTATCAGTGCCTTCGCGTTGCCGTCAGCAGATCTTTTCTGAATGTTCAGCGAGTGCTGCCTTGTGATGAGCGCCGTCATGATCACGAGCGCAGGTATGCCGAGATAGTGGTATATCTGAAAATAGTACCTGCGGTTCTCGAATATTCCCGTTACATATGACTGCTCGGCGTTTAAAATATATATCTGCTTTATGATCGTCCAGATGTTTTTTATCAGCAAAGCTATCCCCGCCGTCATTATGAGCTGCCATCCGCTCTGACTGAAAAAGCGCTTTTTGTCGGCTTTGCGGAAAGCAATAAACATACAAATGAAAAAAAGTATCGGCGCGGCGGTCACGATAGTGTTGTCAACGACACCTCCCACGGCGCGGTTCACGTTCTCTGCCGCTTCAAAGTTTTCGACAGTTCCGTAATTGTTCCCGACCGTGAGCCATACATAAAAAGTGCCGCAGTAATCGTGACCCAGGTATTTATCGAGCGTAACTGACGAGTCGCTTCCGCCGCCTGAGAACATCTCTGCTCTTTCCTCGTCGTCAACAACAAATACGTAGAATACCGCCTGACTGATAAAAAACAAGGCAACTCCGACTATCAGCGCCACAAACACGAATGTCACGTTATGTATGCTTTTGTGCGCCTTTTCGGGCATTTCGTCCGGTACAAGAGTTTCTTTTCCCATAGTGCGCTCCTTTCCCTATCGGTCTTTCTGCATACCGGCTATCCCGCCCAGTATAGTATTCAGCGCGAAGTCAAAGGAGTCGTCAAGCGGTACGCGGCGGGCGTTCCCGATATGCACCTCTATCGTTGAAAAGCCTTGCAGGAAAGACCTCACAAGACGCACTGTATGAACCTTCTGCTCCTCTGTCATATCATACGAGCCGAGCGCACGGTACATTATCTCTACCGCACCCCCGGAAGCCTGCATGTGCTCCTCCGACTGATACATATCGTACCACTGCATAGCTTCATAAAGCCCTTTATGAGACACGACAAATCCGCGGTAGGCATGGCAAAGAGCTATAACAGCATCGTCCTTTGCTTTTCCGATGACGGCTTTTGTTATCTCACCATCAAGCAGCCTCCAGCCGTAGAGCATGAGTTCCTTGTTAAGTTCTTCCAGCCCTCCGCCGAAATGTTTATACAGCGAGGGCGGCTTTATCCCCAATTCATCAGCAAGCGCTTTCATGGACACACCGGAAAGACCGTTTTTCTCCGCGAGCTCAGCCGCTTTTTCAATTATCTTCTCTTTATTCAGCCCGGCTTTCATACAGCTACTCCTTTCACACTTTTAGCTAATATAATTAGCTATTATAGCATATATCCTCCGATATGTCAATATGTATGCCGTGTGCTTCACGGAAATCAATTTTTGAAATAACAGGCGCGTTATTTTGTAGGACGCAACTATGTGTGCGCCCGTTTGCCATTTTTTGCATGATTTGCGGGCGAACACACAGGTTTGACCCTACATAATCTACAAATATCATGGTATGATTTTTAAAAATTGATTTCCGTGGTGCAGGGGCAAAAAAATGTTGACTTTAAAGAAAAAGTGTGATATAATCGTTAATATGCAGTATTATCGCTGAAATACAGGAAACGGAGGACAGATATGTCTACTCAGAATGTGGAAACCTTGAAGGAATGGATACAGGCTTCCGATAATATAGTGTTTTTCGGGGGCGCCGGAGTATCCACCGAGAGCGGTATACCCGATTTCAGGAGCGTTGACGGTCTTTACAATATGAAGTACAAGTATCCTCCGGAGACTATACTCAGCCACAGCTTTTTCTGCAATAATGTGGGCGATTTCTACGAGTTCTACAAGGATAAGCTGCTGAACCTTGACGCAAAGCCGAACAAAGCTCATCTGGCGCTTGCAAAGCTGGAGGAGATGGGAAAGCTGAAAGCGGTGGTCACCCAGAATATAGACGGGCTCCACCAGATGGCGGGCTCAAAGACGGTTTATGAGCTCCACGGCTCTGTACACAGGAACTACTGCGTGAACTGCGGCAAGATGCACGATGCCCGCTATGTGAAGGACTATGACGGCATCCCCGGATGCAGCGAGTGCGGACGGCTTCTCAAGCCCGATGTGGTGCTCTATCAGGAGGGGCTTGACCAGAGCATAGTCAATGCTTCGGTAGAGGCGATAGAAAACTGCGATATGCTCATAATAGGCGGCACATCCCTTTCGGTGTACCCCGCCAGCGGACTTATCAACTACTACAACGGACACAAGCTGGTGCTGATAAACAAGAGTTCCACCGGCTTTGACGACCGTGCCGACCTGCTCATAAACGCATCCATCGGCGAGACCCTTGACCATTGTGTCAATCCCTGACCTGCGGAGGAAAATATGCTGCCACAGTTTTATATAGATGATGTCATCAAAAGAGCTATACAAGAGGATATAAACTACATCGACCTTGCAACGGATCTTCTCATTGCGGGGGATGACATGAGCACAGCGGAGTTCGTGTCAAAGGCGGAGGGCGTTGCGGCAGGTGTTGATGCGGCTCTGCACACCTTTGAGCTCCTGGATCCCGAAATGGTCACCGAAAAGCTGATAAACGACGGTGAAGACGTGAAAAAGGGCAATATCATCGCAAGGATAAAGGGCAGAACCGCCACCATCCTGAAAGGTGAGAGAACGGCTCTGAACCTGCTTTGCCACATGAGCGGCGTAGCGACCGCCACCAACAGGCTGGTAAAGGCTGCGGGAAGGACAGGCCATGCCCGCATAGTTGACACCAGAAAGACACTTCCCGGTCTGCGTGCTCTCCAGAAATACGCAGTGCTCTGCGGCGGAGGCTTCAACCATCGCTTCAACCTGTCCGATGCGGCTATGCTGAAGGACAACCACATAGATGCCTACGGCGGCATCACCCCGGCTGTGGAGGCTCTGAGGGCGTCTCTGGGACACATGGCGAAGATAGAGGTGGAGGCCCGCACCGAGGCGGATATGCTGGAGGCCATAGAGTGCGGTGTGGAAGTCATCATGCTGGACAACATGAGCGTGGAGGAAATGGCTCACTGTGTGGAGGTCTGCGACGGCAGAGCCATACTGGAGGCATCCGGCAATATAGACATAGAGACTGTCGAAAGGGTGAGCGCCACGGGAGTGGATATAATATCCTCCGGGGCATTGACTCACTCGGTAAAGGCATTCGATATTTCTCTCAAAATAAGAAAATAAACAGGGAGGCAGCTTAAAATGGGCGCATCCGTCAATTCTTCAAGCTTCAAGGGCTATGATGCCGTCGAACTGAAAAGCGGCAGCTATACCGCAGTCATCGTCCCCGCATGGGGCTCAAATTGTGTCAGGTTCTTTGATACGGAGCGTGACATAGAGGTGTTCAGGTACAGTGAGGCTGCAACTGCGGAGGATATCATGGGTTCTCCCGAGATATGGGGGCTCCCCACTCTCTACCTTCCCAACCGCTTTGACGGCGGTGTTCTCCGCACATCGGATGCGGTCTATCACCTGCCCGTGAACGAGACCGCTTTCGGCAACCATATCCACGGCTTCGTACACAAGAGAGCCCATAGGGTGACAAGGTGCGAGGCAAAGGGGGATACGGCTTACCTGGGGACGACCTTCGAGTTTGACGAAAAGGATGAGTTCTTTGAGTTCCTGCCGCTGGATTTCGTTCTGAACATAGACTATGAGCTTTCTCCCGCAGGCCTTTCCCACAGGGTGACCCTTACCAACAGGAGCGGCAAAAGGCTGCCTGTTTCCTTTGCCACCCACACCACCGTCAATGCCCCCTTTGTAAAGGGCGCAAGGCAGGAGGATGTAAGGCTCAGGGTGCCTGCAAAGGAATATATCTCCTTTGACAAGACCCGCTGGCTGCCTGACGGCACCGTAAGAGAGCTCAGCGATTATGACAGGGAGTACCTTACGGGCAAGTGTCCCGTGCTTACGGACATCTGCAATGATATGTACACAGGCGGCGAACTGGACGGATTCAGAGGAGTGATCGTTTCCGACACTGCAAGCGGCAGACAGATCCTCAATGAAGTGGACGGACACTACAAGTTCTGGATAATCTGGAACCATGAGGGCTTTATGGGCTATTTCTGCCCGGAGCCCATGACAGCACAGGTAAATGCCCCCAATATGGATGTTCCCGCAGATGTGAGCGGATATGAGGAGCTTTCCCCCGGGGAGAGCTACACAGCGGTACAGAGATTTTTTACAAGAGGATAGGATATGCCCAAGTGTTCAAGCTGCGGCGCCGAACTTTTTCCCGGCTCGAAGTACTGCCGTTCCTGCGGCGCTGCTGTGGTTTTTGATGCTTACAAAACAGAGGATGTATTCGACGAGGATATAGGCACTTCCGTGAACGTCGCCTCCGACAAGGCGGCTGCAGCGGTGGGAGACCCCTCTCTCGAAAGGCTCTCCGACGAACAGGATGCTCTTTCCGACAGTATGTCGCCGAAGGACAAGGCGAAGCTGCTGGAGGGCAGCGGGGATGAGAGCGAAGAGGATGTAAAGGCGGAGGATGCGGCACCCTCCTCCCTTGTCTCGGACAAGGTGAGCGGCGGGGAGCTGGAGGCGGATATCACCCCGGACAGACCGAAGAAGGTACACCATGAGGAAATGATGCCCGCAATGCCGGTGCTTGAAGACCTTGGCGCACCGCCGAAGCCGTCAAAGCCGAAAGTCCGTGACGAAAGGCCTGTGACCGTGGCACCCGCCAATTCATCCGGGGCTCAGAGGAGCCACGGGGAGAAAAACGACGATTCCTTCTCCTCCTTCGGGTGGAGCGAGGACACGGACGAGGAAAAAAAGCCGTCTGCGGTGCTGATGATCGCCATTGCGGCGGCGGTGCTGGTGGTGGGCGGCGTTATAGCCGGCATCATGCTGCTGCGGGGGAACAGAGTGAACGAGGACGCTCCTGCATCCTCTGTCTCGACAGAGGCAGAAAGCGCCGTTAAGGACAAGGGCCCGGAAAAGTCCGATAAAAAGGACAAAAAGGATAAGAAGGACAAAAAGGACAGCAAAAAGTCCGAAAAGACGGAAAAAGCGGCGGCAGAGCCTGTTTTGAAGTCCTATGAGCCCATGTACGATAAGGCGATGGGTCTTGATGTTTTCGCAGAGATAGAGCCTGAGGGAACGCTTTCTCCTGAGGGCGGCATCACCGTCACCTACAAAATGGAGCCTGCGGCGGATGCTGTACCCATGGCTGTTATCCTGTGGGACGGCAGCAGTGAGTATACCGCAGAGCCGGAGGAATACGACAACACAGAGGGAAGAGCGTTTTTCGGAACGGCCGCCCTTGAAAAGGAATGCGGCATAAAAGCGGAGGACATCAGGAAGATCACCCTCAGGGCGAACGGCAGGCAGATAGAGCCGGGGAGCATAGACATAGGATATGGCGTGGATCAGTGAATACCTGGTGGGTATTATCGGACTGCTCGTGCTGATCGGCATGGGTGTATGGCACATCATAAAGTATTTTGAGACAGTGGAGCTGAGAAAACGCTGCACCGTTCCCGTGACCGGTATGTGCATAGGCTTTGACCGCAGGGGCTACGGCAGGAGCCGTGAATATAACTGCTCCTATACCTTTACCCTGGGATCCGAAACGATAAGCGGGAACAACCGTGTTTATACGGGCGGGTCGCTCCATCCCCAAAACGGTGACACGGTGGAACTGATGATAGACCCGGAGGATCCCCGCAGGGGCATTTACGACCCCATTGCAAAAAAAGCGGAGAAGAGGTATCTTTATACAGCTGTGGCGTTCTGGCTGATCTCTTTGTATACTGTATTTATGATACTTAAGAATAGAATGTGATCTTTGAAGCAGCCGGCCGCAGCCCTCAGGGCGGCGGGATCATCTGATAAAGGAAGTGAGTATATGGACAGTACCAACAGCGGCGCAGTTCCCCGAAGTATACTCACTTTTGTTTTGCTGCAAGGCCTGCCATGCTTTACGGTCCTGATGGATCGGCGGGCTTTGTGCTCTGAGTAAGGCTTTGTTCTACTGCGCCCCTTTTTGATATCAAACGGAAAAGGGGTCAGATCATGAAAGGAATAGTAACACCGGAGCTTGTGATAGGTCTGCTCAAGGCAAAGGGATTTGCCGAGCTCAGAAAATTCCTGTCGGAGCTCATGCCTGCGGATATTGCCGCACTTTTTGGGGAGCTGTCCGACGAAAGAGAGGATTTCGGCGAAAAGGAGCTCACCCTTACCTTCCGCATCCTTCCCAAGGATCTGGCTGCGGATGTTTTTGCCTATATGGATGCAGACCTGCAGATAATGCTCATCAACGGCTTTTCCGACAGGGAGCTTTCAGCCGTTCTGGATGAGCTGTACCTTGATGACACCGTGGACATGATAGAGGATATGCCCGCAAATGTGGTCACAAGGATACTGAAGGTGGCAGACAAGGAAAAAAGAAAGCAGATAAACGAACTGCTGAAATACCCGGACGACAGCGCAGGCTCCATCATGACAACGGAGTTTGTGTATTTTTACGGCACCGACACCGTAAAGGAGGCGCTGACCCGCATAAAGGCGGTAGGCATAGTGAAGGAAACGGTCTACACCTGTTATGTGACGGAGCAGAAAAAGCTCATAGGGTCAGTATCTCTGCTGGATCTTGTGGTGGCAGATGCGAACGAGCTGATAAAGAATGTAATGGATACCACTGTCATCAGCGTGCGCTCCCATGAGGACCAGGAAAAGGTGGCAAACCTTTTCTCAAAGCACGACCTTGCAGCCGTTCCCGTGGTGGACGATGAGGACAGGATACTGGGTATCATCACCTTCGACGACGTCATGGACGTTATGCGTGAGGAAAACGCAGAGGATATGGCAATGATGAGCGCCGTGGTCCCCGTTGAAGGGAATTATTTCGATACGAGCATCTTCAAGCACGCCGCAAAGCGTATGCCGTGGCTGCTGATACTTATGCTCTCCGCCACCATAACAGGCGCCATCACCAACCACTTTGAGGCTCTCATAGCCTCCATACCACTGCTTGTGGCGTTCATGCCCATGCTCACCGACACCGGCGGAAACTGCGGCTCCCAGACCTCCTCCCTTATCATACAGGGAATGGCGGTGGAGGAGATACAGCCGAAGGACTTTTTCAGGGTGGTGTTCAAGGAATTCAGGGTCGCCATAATATGTGCGGCGGTGCTGGCTGCCGTCAATTTCGGCAGGATAATGCTTTTCTACAAAAACCCCCTGCTGGCGGCGGTGGTCTCGGTGGCGCTGGTGTGTACGGTCATACTCTCAAAGCTGCTGGGATGCGTGCTCCCCATGCTTGCAAAGCGGCTGGGGATAGACCCTGCCATTATGTCCGCTCCGCTGCTCTCCACGCTGGTGGACAGCTGCTCCACCCTTATCTTTTTCAGCTTTGCCTCAAAGCTGATGGCTTTTTAAGGGGGGCTGAGCATGGAGATACTTGATATGAAGAGAGCCGCAGAGCTCATTGAAAAAAGGAGCTTTGCGGAGCTGAAAGCCGCTCTCGGGGAAATGATGCCCGCAGACACGGCTGAGCTTTTCGGGGAGCTTTCCGAAAAGGGCGACAGCTTTTCCGAAAAGGAGCTTACGCTTATGTTCCGCATCCTGCCGAAGGACACTGCGGCAGAGGTGTTCACCTTTATGGATAACGATATGCAGGTCACCCTCATCAACGCCTTTTCCGACAGGGAGCTGAAGGCGGTGCTGGATGAGCTGTACCTTGATGATACGGTGGACATCATAGAGGATATGCCCGCAAACGTGGTGCAGAGGATACTCAAAAATGCGGATCCCGAAAAGAGAAAGCAGATAAACGAGCTGCTCAAATACCCCGAGGACAGTGCGGGTTCCATCATGACCACGGAGTATGTCTATTTCCGCCGTGATGATACCGTATTTGAGGCTATGGAGCGCATAAGAGCCGTAGGCATAGTCAAGGAGACGGTCTACACCTGCTATGTTACCGACAGGAAAAGGCTGATAGGCAGTGTGTCGCTGCTGGATCTTGTGGTGGCGGACGATGATGAGCTCATAGAAAACGTAATGGACAGCAATGTGCTCTCCGTCCCCGTCCACGAGGACAGGGAGTCGGTGGCGAACCTTTTCTCGAAGCACGACCTGGCGGCAGTCCCGGTGGTTGACAACGAGGAGCGCATCGTGGGGATCATCACCTTCGATGACATCATGGACGTTATGCGTGAGGAAAACGCCGAGGATATCGCCCGAATGAGCGCTATCAGCCCCTACGAGGAAGGCTATTTCAAGACGGGAGTTTTCCGTCACGCCGGCAACAGGATAGTGTGGCTGCTGGTGCTTATGCTCTCTGCCACCATCACAGGCTTTATCACGGGGCAGTTCGAGGCACAGATAGCCGCAGTCCCCCTGCTTGTGGCGTTCCTGCCCATGCTGACGGGCACCGGCGGAAACTGCGGCTCCCAGTCATCTTCCATGGTCATTCAGGGCATGGCGGTAGATGAGATACGCCCCAAGGATTTCTTTGCGGTCATCCTGAAAGAACTGGGCATTGCGGGCATATGCAGTACGGCACTGGCTGCGGTGAATTTCATCAGGATAATGATCTTCTACCACGATCCCGTCATAGCGGGGATAGTGTCAGTTACCCTCATAGGCACCATGGTGCTTGCAAATCTTCTCGGATGTGTCCTGCCCATGGCGGCAAAAAAGCTGAAGGCAGACCCTGCCATCATGTCCGCCCCTCTGCTCTCCACCATAGTGGACAGCTTCTCCACACTGCTTTATTTCAGTATAGCCATGGCGGTGCTGAAATAGGGGATGTGGTAAATGTGGTAAAAACAGGTCACGAATTTTACCACACTCAAAGCCCGATGTATAGCGGCTTTCGGAAAATATGTGGTAAGACCCAAAACGAATTTTACCACACTGTTTTTGGCTTCATGATGCGGGTTGTCAGTGTAATGTGGTAATTATTTATTGTTTTTTTCTTACTTAAAGAAAAAATAAAAAAAGAAAGATATAAGAGTTTTTATCGGAAATTTTACCACATTCCCCTCAAAGCCTTTACAGGAGCGGGAAAAGCTGTGGTAAAAATCAAAAATTGTGGTAAAAAACGAAGGGGATCTGCCGCACATAGGAAACGGATCCGTCTGTCCCGGTGTGGGAAAAGCGGAAAAAGGAGATAAGGATGAAAAAAAGCACGAAGACCATTGGGGTGGTGTTGGGTGCTCTGGCAGCACTTACAGCCGCCTGCGGCGTGGCATATTCACTTCATATGAGGTATGAGCCGGAGACCTACAAGCCCTACAACATACATGATATGGAGAGGGAAGGCAGGGAATACGGGGGATATTCCACCGTTTACTACACCACGGATATAAGCCCCGAAGGGCTTATGAAGGCATATGAGGCGCCGGGACGCGTGCTGCCGGGAAAGGTGGGAGTAAAGCTCTCCACAGGTGAAGCGGGGAACCCCAACTACCTTTCTCCCGACCTTATAAAAGACCTGGTGCAGAGCGTGGACGGCACCATTATAGAGTGCAACACCGCCTACGGCGGCTCAAAGCGTGCGGAGACGGAAGTCCATATGCAGGTGGCAAAGGAACACGGCTTTACGGATATAGCCGAAGTGGACATAATGGACAGGGACGGCTACATGGTGCTCCCCGTGGAGGGCGGCACCTACCTGAAGGAAAACTGGGTAGGGAAAAACCTGGCAGACTATGATTCCGTTCTGGTGCTGTCCCACTTCAAGGGGCACCCCATGGGCGGCTTCGGCGGTGCGCTGAAGAATATCTCCATCGGCATAGCTTCAAGAGAGGGAAAGGTGCGCATACACAGCGGCGGAGTTTTCAAGACACCGCCCATAGATATGTCCGCCGTACTTACCAACCAGAATGTTTTCCTGAGCTCCATGGCGGAGGCTGCCAAATCTGTTTCCGATTATGAGGGTCACGGGGAGAAAATGCTCTACATAAGCGTCATGAACCGCATCTCCGTGGATTGTGACTGTGTTTCCTCCCCCGCACCGGTAGATATGCACGACATAGGCATCCTTTCCTCCACGGATCCGGTGGCGCTGGATCAGGCGTGTGTGGATCTTATATACAAGGCTGCGGACAGCGCATCCATGAAGACACGCATAGAGGAGAAAAACGGTCTGCACATCCTCACCCACGCAGAGGAGATAGGTCTGGGCAACAGGGCATATGAGCTTGTGAGCCTTGACCTTGAAAAGGAATGAGCCCCTTGCTTGATACACTGAAAACGGAGCTTGCCTTTATATGGTACTATTTTACCGTGCAGCTCTCACAGATCTTTGTATACTGGATACTGGGAATGGTCATCGGCTCCCTGGTATCCGTCTTTATGAAGGACAGGATACACAGCGCCATGAGAGAGCTTGACACGAGCTCAGGCATACTGGGCATAGCGGCGGCATCCGCTCTGGGCATCGCCTCGCCTCTGTGTATGTACGGTACCATACCCATAGCCGCATCCTTTTCAAGGAGCGGCGTGAAGGATGACTGGCTGGCAGCTTTTATGATGAGCTCCATCCTCCTTAACCCACAGCTTATCATTTACAGCGCAGCACTGGGGACTACCGCACTTGCCGTGCGTATAGTCTCCTGCTTTGTGTGCGGTATGGCTGCAGGGCTCCTGGTGCATTTTCTGTGCGGGAAAAAGGGATATTTCAGCTTCGGCAGCTTTGATGAGCCGAAAAGCCGTGACACAGACCCGAACCTGCTTCTGCGCTTTCTGAAAAACCTGTACAGGAACGTCAGAGCCACGGGGCTTTACTTTGCCTTCGGCATACTGCTCTCAGCCCTTTTTCAGAGATATGTGCCCTCTTCACTTATGACGAGGATATTCGGCGGGAACGAGACCTTCGGCGTGTTCATGGCGGCTACCGTGGGAGTGCCGCTTTATGCCTGCGGGGGCGGTACCATACCTCTCCTGAGGGAATGGCTCTCACAGGGGATGAGCATGGGCAGTGCAGCCGCCTTCATGGTGACGGGTCCTGCCACAAAGATAACGAATCTGGGAGCGCTGAAGATAGTTCTCGGAAACAGGAACTTCATCATATACATGGTCTTTGTGATGCTTTTCGCACTGCTCACGGGGCTTGTGACAGATATGATAGTGTGAAAAAACTTGTGTAATACTGATCTCTGAGGAAGGATCAGTATAATACGGGCAGTGCCTGTTATATACGATACGGAGTTGAAGAATTAAAATGCGTAAGACAAAGATAATCTGCACCATGGGTCCTTCTACGGACAATGACGACATACTGCGCCGCATGATGCTTGACGGGATGAATGTTGCAAGATTCAATTTTTCCCACGGTACCTATGAGGAACACAAGCGCCGCTTTGAACAGGTGGTGCGCATAAGGGAAGAACTGGGTCTGCCTGTGGCTACTCTCCTTGACACCAAGGGCCCCGAGATAAGGCTGGGTGTTTTTGAGAAAGGCCCTGTGGAGCTTCATGACGGGGATGAGTACATACTCACCACCGATGATGTGCCCTGCGACGAGAAAAGAGCGGGCATTTCATTCAAGGGACTGCCGGAGGATGTGACAAAGGGCACCGCCATACTTATAAATGACGGCGCAGTGGAGCTGAGAGTGGAGGATGTCAGCGGTCATGATATCCGCACTACCGTCGTCCACGGAGGGAAGGTAAGCGACAGAAAGGGCATAAATGTCCCCGGAGTGGAGCTTTCCATGCCCTACCTTTCGGAAAAGGACATGAGCGACCTTGAATTCGGTGCAAAGATAGGCTACGACTTTATAGCCGCCTCCTTTGTGCGTTCCGGTGCGGATGTGGCGTATCTGAAAAAGTTCATCAAATCCCTCGGCTGGTCTGCGCCCCGCATCATCGCCAAAATAGAGAACCGTGACGGTGTGGACAACATAGATGAGATACTCCGTGAATCCGACGGCATAATGGTGGCAAGGGGAGACATGGGCGTTGAGATACCCTTCGAGCAGATACCCGCTATCCAGAAAAGCCTTATCAGAAAAGGATATAACGCAGGAAAGCAGGTCATCACAGCCACCCAGATGCTGGAATCCATGATAACCAACATCCGCCCCACAAGAGCTGAAATGACGGACGTGGCAAATGCCATCTACGACGGCACTTCCGCCATAATGCTGTCCGGGGAGACTGCCGCAGGAAAGCACCCTGTGGAGGCTGTGCGCACCATGGCTCTCATTGCGGAGACCACGGAGAGGGACATAAACTACATCAACCGTTTCAAGAACCGCAACGACGACGGTGACAAGCACATCACCAACGCCATTTCCCACGCTGCCTGCACCACAGCCCACGACCTGGGCGCAAAGGCTGTCATAACTGTGACAAAGTCGGGAAATACCGCAAAGATGCTTTCCAAGTTCCGCCCTGCCTGTCCTATCATAGGTGTTACCCCCGACCGCAGGGTACAGCGGCAGATGAACCTTTCATGGGGCGTGGTGCCTCTCATCATGGGTGAAAAGAAGACCACCGACGAGCTCCTTGACGGAGCCATAGAGGCGGCGGTCAATGCCGGGCTCCTGAAGCCCGGAGACATAACCGTCATCACCGCAGGCATACCCCTTGGGGTGGCAGGTCTCACAAATATGCTGAAGGTAGTGGAAGTCAGGTAAAAGAGGTGTTTTCATGCTCCCTGTTGTTTATATAGTAGTTCCCTGCTACAATGAAAAGGAAGTGCTGCCGGAGACTTCAAAAAGGCTGGCAGAAAAGGCTGAAAGCCTCATTTCGGAGGGCAGAGCCGAAAGTGTCCGCATAATGTTCGTCAATGACGGCTCCAAGGACAACACATGGGAGATCATATGCTCTCTTCACGAGGAAAACAGCGAGATCTTCACGGGGCTGTGCCTTTCCCGAAACAGAGGGCACCAGAATGCCCTGCTTGCGGGCATAACGGAGGCGGCAAAGCACGCCGATGCCATAATATCCATGGATGCGGATCTGCAGGATGATATCAACGCCGTGGACGAGATGCTTGACAAGTACAACAACGAAGGCTGTGAGGTCGTCTACGGTGTGAGGAACGCCCGCAAGACCGACACTTTCTTCAAGCGCAGCACCGCAAGAGGCTTTTACCGTTTCATGAAGCTGATGGGAGCGGACATCGTCTACGACCATGCGGATTACAGGCTGCTGTCGAAGCGGGCTGCACAGGCTCTGCTGGAGTTTTCCGAGGTGAACCTCTTTTTAAGGGGAGTGGTGACCCTTGTGGGCTTCAAGTCCGACAAGGTGTACTACGACAGGGGTGAGCGCTTTGCGGGGGAAAGCAAGTATCCCCTGAAAAAGATGATAGCCTTTGCCATAGACGGCATCACATCCTTTTCGGTGAAGCCCCTGAAAATGATAACGGGGGTAGGCTTCATCATGGCGTTCATAGCCCTTATCTTCCTTGTCAAGGCCATAGTGGATCATTACACGGGGAATGCGGATGCGGGCTGGCCCTCCATTATGTGCTCGGTGTGGTTCATAGGCGGTGTGCAGACGGTGTGCATCGGTATCATAGGGGAATACATCGGGAAGATCTACGGTGAGAGCAAGCATCGTCCTCGTTTTATCATCGACAAATATCTTGGCTGAGATCAGGCTGTCCTGCGGGGCAGCCTATTTGCTCAATATTGCATGGCCAACGGGAAATAATTTGTACAATGTGACGAGTTTTTGAAAACCCTATTGAGTAAGCGCCGGAAATATGGTATCATAAACTATATATGTATACTTGGAGATACTATGGATAATTATCGTTCGGACAACTCTTTTGAAGAGGATATCCTCTCTGTTATGGATGACGAGCTTTCCAGGCAGATAGACGAAAGAGGGGAAGAGATCGCCCTTTCAAGGACGGAGCCTGCTCCCGCAAAGATAGTGCCGTCCAATTCAAAAGGGCACAGGGCAAGGGTCAGGGATCGTTTCTTTGAAACCGGGCTTGAGGGCTTTGCTCCCCATGAGATACTTGAGATGCTGCTCTTCTATGCCCTTCCCAGGAGGGACACAAAGCCGGTCGCCTATGCTCTTCTGCGGAGATTCGGCAGTATTGCCGGAGTTTTTGATGCCCCTGTTTCAAGGCTGTGCGAGGTGGAGGGCATCACGGAGAATGCTGCCATGCTCTTCAAGCTCATCCCGCCCCTCATAGGCGTGTACTACACCGAGGAACAGCGTGGTACGGTATACAGCACCACCGCCTCTCTCTGCACTCTTTTCAGGCCTTATTTTGTGGGCTGCGGCGGCAGTAAATTCACCTTTGCCTGCTTTGACAGCTCCCTGCGCCTCCTGCGCATCGCCGATGTCAGCAGCGGCACCTCGGTCGAGATGAAGAAAATGCTTTCCATGGTGCTTGATACGGGCTGTGCCATGTGCGCCCTTGCTCACAACCATCCCGGTGCATCCCCCAACCCCTCCGAGGATGATATCGTCCTGACAAGGAAGATCTCCGCTGTCCTTTCTGCGGTCGATGTCAGTCTTATGGATCACATCATCATCGGTTCATCGTCCGTCTATTCCATGCGGGACGGCGGAGACCTTACCCTCTTCGATTAGTGCCCGGTCGGCAGCGCCGACAGGCACCCGTTGATGTCTCTCATCGAATCCTTTTCATGAGAGCTCGACCACTTGCAATATAAAGACTGATCGTTTTGCGGTCGACCCGCAGGGCGGGCAGCCACCCGATGATGTCTTTTATCGAAGCCTTTTTGTAAGTTTACAGCACGGCAGACCGGCAGCATACACCGGGACATACGGAAGGTGTGATCTGAGAGACACTGTTCCGACAAGCCCTTTCCAGACCACTGACCGCTGAACACCGGCTTTTTTCGAGGTAATAATCATATGCCCATAGATAAGATCGTTATCAGGGGTGCCAGAGAACACAACCTGAAAAATGTGGATATAGACATTCCCAGAGACAAACTTGTAGTAATGACGGGACCTTCGGGTTCGGGAAAATCCTCCCTTGCCTTTGACACTATTTATGCGGACGGTCAGAGAAGGTATGTGGAGAGCCTTTCCTCCTATGCCAGAATGTTTCTCGGTCAGATGGACAAGCCCGATGCGGATCTTATAGAGGGGCTTTCCCCCGCAATATCCATAGACCAGAAGACCACATCCAAGAACCCCCGTTCCACCGTTGGGACGGTGACTGAGATATACGATTATTTCAGGCTCCTTTTTGCAAGAGTGGGCGTACCTCACTGCCCCGTGTGCGGAAGGGTCATAAACAGGCAGTCCGTAGACCAGATCGTGGACAAGGTCTGCTCCCTTGACGAGGGCACCCGTATACAGATACTTGCCCCCATTGTCAGAGGGCGCAAGGGCGAACACGCCAAGGAGCTTGAAAGTGCCAAAAAGTCGGGTTATGTGCGTGTCCGCTGTGACGGTATCATATACGATCTTTCGGAAAACATAAAGCTGGAAAAGAACAAAAAGCACACCATAGAGATCGTGGTGGACAGGCTTGTGGTAAAAAAGGAAATGAACACTCGCCTGTCCGACAGCATAGAGACTGCCGCTGCCCTTACGGGCGGCATCGTGGTGTGCAGCATAGTGGGAGGGGAGGATCTGACCTTTTCCCAGAATTATGCCTGCCCGGAGCACGGTGTTTCCATGGAGGAGCTGGCTCCCCGTATGTTTTCCTTCAACAACCCCTACGGCGCCTGCCCGAAGTGTTCGGGTCTCGGAGTTTTCAAGAAGGTGGATGAATCCCTTGTGATCCCCGACATGAGCCTTTCCATAGAGGAGGGAGCGGTAAGAGCCAGCGGCTGGACGGTCAAGGATGCAAATTCCATTGCCATGATGTATTTCAAGGGGGTGGCGGAGAAGTACCGCCACAGCATAAAGGAACCCCTGGAAAAGTGGAGCCCCGAAGCAGTGGATGCCCTGCTTTACGGCACCGGAACGGAAAAGCTGAAGCTGCACAGGACCACCTCCTACGGCGGCGGGGAATATTCCCAGCCCTTTGAGGGAGTTATAAACAACCTTGAAAGGCGGTACAGGGAATCGGGCTCCGAATGGAGCAAGGCAGATATTGAGCAGTATATGTCCGATGAGCCCTGCGCCGAATGCGGCGGAAAGCGCCTTAAAAAGGATGTGCTCTGTGTCACCGTTGGGGGCAGGAACATCGCCGAAGTCTGTGATATTTCCGTAAAGGAGTGCAAGGACTTTTTCTCATCCCTTGAATTTACCGAAAGGGAGAGCATCATTGCCGACAGGATCGTAAAGGAGATATGCAGCAGGCTCAACTTCCTTGAAAGCGTGGGTCTTGAATACCTTACCCTTTCCCGTCCCGCAGGCACTCTTTCCGGAGGAGAATCCCAGCGTATACGCCTTGCCACCCAGATAGGCTCATCCCTTGTGGGAGTGCTCTACATCCTTGACGAGCCCTCCATAGGCCTGCACCAGCGTGACAACGACAAGCTCATAGCCACCCTGAAAAGGCTCAGGGATCTGGGGAACACCCTTATAGTGGTAGAGCACGACGAGGACACCATCAGGGCTGCGGATTTTATAGTGGACATAGGCCCTGCGGCGGGTGTACACGGCGGAGAGATCATCTGTGCTGGCACCCTTGACGATATCCTTTCCTGTGACCGTTCCGTGACGGGGCAGTACCTTTCGGGGAAGAAGGCCATAGCCGTTCCAGCAGAAAGGCGCAGGGGAAGCGGCAGGATGCTGACCTTCAGGGGAGCAAGGGAAAACAACCTGAAAAACATAGATGTATCGGTACCTCTGGGCACCTTTACCTGTGTCACCGGAGTTTCGGGCTCAGGGAAATCTTCGCTTGTGAACCACATCATGTACAAATACCTGCAGGGGAAGCTGAACCATGCCCGCACCAGACCGGGGGAGTTTTCCTCCTGCGAGGGAGTGGAGTACCTTGACAAGGTCATTGCCATAGACCAGTCTCCCATAGGGCGCACCCCACGGTCGAACCCTGCCACCTACACGGGAGTTTTCAACGACATAAGAGAGCTGTTTGCACAGACCAACGATGCCAAGGCCAGAGGCTACACTGCGGGAAGGTTCTCTTTCAATGTAAAGGGAGGACGCTGCGAAGCCTGCGAGGGTGACGGCATTGTACGCATAGAGATGCACTTCCTGCCGGATGTCTATGTTCCCTGCGATGTCTGCAAGGGGCACCGCTACAACAGGGAGACGCTGGAGGTGCACTACAAGGGAAAGAACATATACGATGTACTGGATATGACCGTAGATGAGGGGGTAGAGTTCTTTGAGAACCTGCCTAAGATACACCGTAAGCTCCTGACCCTGCAGGATGTGGGACTTGGTTACATAAAGATAGGCCAGCCTGCCACCACTCTTTCCGGAGGCGAGGCGCAGCGGGTGAAGCTCGCCGCCGAGCTTTCAAAGCGTTCCACGGGGCGCACTATCTATATCCTGGATGAGCCTACCACGGGCCTGCACGCCTCCGATGTACACAAGCTGCTGGAGGTGCTCCAGAAGCTGGCAGACGGGGGTAACACCGTCCTTGTCATAGAGCACAACCTGGATGTGATAAAGTCGGCGGACTATATCATAGATCTGGGTCCCGAGGGCGGAGACGGCGGCGGCACCGTAGTGGCCTGCGGCACCCCCGAGGAAGTGGCAGCCTGTGAGAAAAGCTATACGGGGAAGTACCTTATCCCCATGCTGAGTTCCGTCCCCGCCCCCAAAAAGCGGGGCAGGAAAAGGAAGACATCCTGATACTGATTTCTGACCGATGTATAGACAAGAAACAAGCCGCAAATGCTTGGATATAAGGTATCTGAGGCTTGGAGATCGTCTATACATCGAGGAAGGATCAGTATGATATAACGAACCGAATTTATAGAACAGAGGATATATTATGACTCTTTCGCAGATCACGGCAAAATACCTTAAAGGGCAGAAAAAGCACACCGTAATGTCCCTTATAGCCATAACCGTCTCGGTGGCGTTCATGACTGTGCTGCTGTGCGCCCTCTCGGTGTACAGAGCCACATCCCGCAGCATTGCGGAGAACAAGAACGGCACCTATGAGGTGGTATTCAATTCCATCACCAAGGATCAGCTCCTGAGCATCAGGAATATGGATATATTCAGTGAGACCGAGATATACGGTGTCTCGTCCTATACATCCAGTACGGAGCTGAACCTTGAACAGATGAAGGAGACGGGGGATTCCCAGCACTACCTCATAAGGGAAGGCTACCTGATAAACGATGTGTTCCTGCGCATGGATGCGGACAAGGTGACTCTTCTCCCATCCTCCATGAGGGAGTGTACCGAAGGGCGTATGCCCACGGCAGACGGGGAGATCGTCCTTGCAAACAGCAGTGCCTATATGTGGGGCTACCCCAATATCGGAGATACCGTCACAGCCACCCTTGCGGAGTGCAAATACAAGGAAGGGAACGGCGAGGAGTCTGACCTTGTGCCGGAGGTGCTGTCGGAGAATTTTGACATTGCGGGAGTAAAAGAGGTCTCCTTTACCGTAGTGGGCTTTACCAACAACTACAATGTGGTCTGCTACAACGACACCAATCTTTCATCCTACACCAACCGCTTCGATCATGTTCTGGCACGCTTTGCGGAGGGCACCAACTCCTTCTACTGGGATATGCACTATGCCTTTGCGGATGCGGGATATGAGATAGATGACTTTGACTACGGCCTGAACCAGCAGCTCCTGAATGCGGAGAACAAGGGCGTGGATGCCCATTTCAGCACGGCGCTGTTTTTCATCGTCATGTACCTTTTCCTCATCTTCATAATGTTCTGTGCAAGGCTGGTAATAGACGATTCCTTTGAGATATCCGCCAAGGAGAGGATAAAGCAGTTCGGCCTGCTCAAGGCAGTGGGTGCTTCAAGGAAGCAGATATTCAGGATGCTGGTGACCGAGGCGCTGATGCTGGGCATACCCGGTGTGGTCATGGGCATAGCGCTGGGAATGGGGCTCTCCCTTGTTATCTTCAACATTCTGAGAGGACTTGCCTATTCTTCAAAGCTTGATTTCGGCTACAATCTGGGGGAGATGTTCGTCTTTGAGATACGCCCCTATGTGTTTATCACCGCTGTGGTGCTGGGTCTTCTGTGGGTGATGATCTCCGCAGTGGCAACAGGACTGAGGAGCATACGCTCCACCCCCGTGGAGGCTCTCCACGCAGCACGCCATACCGAAAAGGTCAAGATCCCCAAAAAGCCCACATCCCTTGAAAGGGGCGGCAGCTTTATAGGGGCTTACTCCTCTGTCAGCATAAAGAGAAACAGAAAGAGATATGTGATAACCATAGTTTCGATGGTGCTGAGCATCGTGCTTTTCACCGGCTTTTCCTATGCCGTAGAGCTCATGCAGGAGAAAACGGAAAAGGATTTCAGTCCGGAAAACGTTCCTTATGACTATGTCATCAGCTCCGTCAGCGTTTACCCCTATGTCAGCATAGCGGAGCAGAATGAGCTCATCGACAGCGGGCTTTTCAAAAATACTCAGTGCTATACATCCATGAACATCTATTCCGACACACCGGAGGATCTGGGAGTGGATCCGGAATACTATGTGGATTACGGCCTTATACAGATAAAGCCTGTCACGAAGGAGACCTTTGACAGCTTCATAAAGACCGAGAGCGGCATCACCTATGAGGAGCTGTCGGAAAGCGGAAAGATACTCATAGACCCTGTCACCTACGACGACAATGACGAGCCGGCGGGGACGGTCATTTCCACCCTGCCCGAAAGCATCAGGGGCGTGCCCTTCTCCTCCGAGGCTCTCAATATGAACGAGGATGCCATGACTATCGGAGTTGCGGGCTTCTATTCCTCCGACAACAGCCTTTTCCGTTCCTACGGCGGAAGGCTCTCCGCTGTAATGAGCGAGCCTGCTTACTATGCCATTTACGACAAGGTAGACCACATGGACAATACCACCATAGCAAACCGTGTGGAGACAGACGGAGAGAGCAGCATAGAGTATTATTACAGCCGTGCCATCTATGCCTCGTCCACCGGGAACAGGGAGCAGGAAAAGCTGTTTCTTGACAGGAATTTCTACGATTCCTACATAGATGTTATCTCCCAGAGAGACAATGCCAGGGCTACACTTGACATGACAAAGCTGATAGGCTATTTCATCATAGCCATAATATCCGTCATTGCGGTGATAAATATCGCCAATATCATTTCCGCCAACGTGCTCAACCGCAGTTCCGAGCTTGCCATGCTCCGTGCCTGCGGGATGTCGGACAAGCAGGTCTACTCCCTGCTGCTGACGGAGAGCTTCAGGTATGCGGGCATATCGGGGATCATAGGCGCCATACTCACGGAGGGCATCATCTTTGCCATGAGGATGCCTTTTACAGCCGCTATCCACGACCTTTACTTCGACGACATAGGCATCACATTCACATACCTGCCTACCGTGAAGTACCTTGTCATATCGGTGGCAGCAGCCTTTATCGTGGCGGCGCTGGCTTCACTGCTGCCCGCAAGGCGCACCATAAACTCTCCCATAGTTGAAAACATCAGAAATATGGAAAGCTGATAATATGAACGAAAGACTTGAAAAGGAGCTGTCCTTCCTTCTGGAATGTGACAGGATGAAGAGCATATACAGGCAGACCTACATACTTGCGGATGAGAGCAGGGGAATGTCCATGCGGGAGTTTGAGGGCGAGGAACAGAGCTATCACCGCAGGGAAAACGATGCGGAGCACAGCTTCCACCTGGTGCTCTTTGCCATGGTGCTCGCAGAGCACAGCAATGAGGAGATCGACCTGCTGAAGGTCATCAAAATGGTGACCGTCCACGACATTGTGGAGATAGATGCGGGGGACACCTATTGCTACGACAAAGAGGGCTGCAAGACCAAGGCGGACAGGGAAAAGAAAGCAGCGGACAGGCTTTTCGGGCTCCTTCCTGAGGATATGTGCAGGGAATTCCGGTCACTGTGGGAGGAGTTTGAAAGGAACGACACCCCCGAATCCCGCTTTGCAAATGCCCTTGACAGGATGCAGCCCATGCTGCTCAACTACACAAAGGGGGGCATATCCTGGAAGGAGCACGGTGCAGCCTACGAAATGGTGCGGGAAAGGAACTGTGTGATAGAAAAGGGCTCAGAGGCTTTGTGGGAAAAGATGTCTGCCTGCCTTGAGGATGCCAGAAGCAGAGGGATGCTGTAAAGACAAAGTTTGGTTACAGTGCGGTTACAAAAGACCAATATATATAAAAGATGCCTTGTCTGCGGCAAAAATTAGGTAAATACTTGAATTGACAGAAAAGCTTTTTTGATGTATAATGTTATATGCCGCCTTCCGTGCATTTTGAAAAAATGCTCTCGGTTGGCGGCAAGACAGACCCGAAAGGAAGTTATGTATGGATCCGGATGGCAGTCCTCTTACAGAACTGAGTGATCCCGGAGTTTTGTGCTCCCTTTTTATAGCAGTATTATTTATCATAATGACAGTTTTGTTCTCTCTTTCCGAAGCTGCGGGTGAAAACGCCCCCGGCAGGATAGAGGAGCTTGATATGGACGAGGACCGCAAGGAGCGGCTGCGCGGGCTTTACGGAAGTATCCGGAAAAGCGACTGCGCCTGTATAAATGCGGTGCTCATGTGCGGGCTCTCCCTTTGTGCGGAGTATATTGCCCTGAAGCTGCGATCCGGCTTTGAAAGTGCTCTCGGTGCCTTTGCGGCCGCACTTGTACTGTGGGTGACGGCATACGGTCTCCCGAGGCGCTTTGTAAAGGATGAAGGCAGGGACAGGCTGATGGTATCCATGGCAGGGGTCATCCCGCTGCTGAGGATGATCGCCTTTACATCCGGCCCTTACAGAGCCCTGTCCGGTGAGGACAAGGAAAGGGCTGCCACGGAGGAGGAGCTCCTCATGATGGCGGAGGCTGTGAGCCAGAGCGGAGGCATAGAAGAACGTGAGCTTGATATGATAAGCAACGTCTTTGACCTCCACGATACTCCCGTAAAGGATGTAATGACCCACAGAACGGATGTTACATACGCAGATATTTCGGATGATATATCAAAGGCGGCTTACACCGCCATAAACAGCGGCTTTTCAAGGATACCCGTCTGTGACGGCAGCATAGACAAGATCTGCGGTGTGATCTATGCCAAAGACCTGCTGTGTCTGGTGGGTATGAGCGATATGTCCTCCATGTCGGTGAGGAGCTTTGTGAGAGAGGCTTATTATGTGCCCGAAAGCTGTCCCTGTGATGAGCTTTTTGAGGAGTTCACCAAGAAGCGCCTGCAGTTTGCGGTGGTGGTGGATGAATACGGCGGCACCAGCGGCATAGTCACAATGGAGGATATAGTGGAGTCGGTCTTCGGAAATATCCGTGACGAATACGACAACGAGAGCGAAGATATCACCCTCATCGGCGACGGCGTGTTCCTTATAGACGGCAATGCAGACCCGGAAGAGGTCTTTGAGACCATGGGGATCCCCGTTCCGGAGGATTTTGAGTATGACACCGTGGGCGCCTTTGTGACGAAGCTGGTGGGTCATTTGCCGGAGGACGGGGAAAAGCCCGAAGTAGAGTATGCAGGCTACACCTTCACCGTGATACTGGCGGAGGATAAGAAAATTGAAAGAATAAAAGCCGAAAGGCTCAAGGAAGACGATCAAAAGGAGAATGAGCATGAAGACGGATAAGAAAGGCATGGTGCGCATAGCTGCACTGGCAGCGGCAGTCGCCTTTATAGCGGCAGGCTGCGAGCGCACTAACGACGAAGAGATAATACTACCCACCATGGAGACCTCAGCCACCACCGTGACAGAGGAAGAGACCGACCCTCCCGTAAGTGAGGTGCCCGTAACGGAGGAAACAGCGGCAGCGCCCTCCGAGAGCGTGACCGTCTCTGTAGATCCCGACTTTTCCGAGTTTGAGGACGAGGATGAAGAGACAGGGGACATAAGCTCCGACTTTGATCTCGGCTTCTCCATCACCACCGCATCCTCCGAGGAAGCTGCTGAGGAGGCTCCTGCCGCAAGGACATGGACGGAGACTGTTGTCTTTGAGAACCTTTATGTTGCCGAGAACTGCTACACAAGAGAAAGAGCCGTGCTTGGCGCTACTCCCGTTCAGCAGAAGGCACAGGGCGACAGCCTGAATGTGGTGGCTATAACCGACACGGGCTACTATAAGCTGGATGACGGCACATATATCCATATGGATTATGTTTCAAAGGAGATGCCCGTTACCACCGTTGCTGAAACGGAGCCCAAGATAATAACCCTTGCTCCCGAAGAGACTACGGTAAAGAAGAAAAAGAAGACCCAGACCACCGCTGCCGAAACGGAAGTCCCTGTTGAGGAATATCCGGCGGATACCACGCCTCCGGGAACGGAATTCGTTTTCGAGACCCCTGCACAGACAGAGGCGAGCCATGCGGGCACAAAGGTGAAAAACGGCAATTACAGCATTGACTTCTCCAACAGGTATGCCTACAGGAACCTTAAAAACAAGACCGAGCGCCAGCTCTATGCGGATATAGTTGATGCAGTCGAGAATATGTACACTGCGGTGGATATCCCGGAGGGCATGAGCACGGATGCGGCTTACAAGGTATATGCCTGTGTTCTTAACAATGAGCCCGAGCTTTTCTGGATGTCAGGCTCCATAGATGCCACAGGCTCCGGCACAAGGCTCAAGCTCCGCTATGTGGCTGATTCCTTTGAGGAGATAAAGGAAAAGCAGACGGAGATAGACAAGCAGGCACAGAGGATAGTGTCCGCAGTGAGCGGTCAGTCCGACCTTTACAGGCTCAAGTATTTCCATGACTACATAGTAAAGAATGCGGTATTCTCCAAGGATGCCACAAGCTACAACTGCTCTATCTACCACGGCCTCACCGCAAGGGGCAATCTCCAGTGCGCAGGCTACGCCAAGACCTTTGCCTATCTCTGCGATCTGGCAGGCATCGAGTGCATAAGTGTGGTAGGTACCAACAGTGAAGGCTCCTCTCACGCATGGAACGTGGTAAACCTGAACGGCAGCTACTATAATGTAGACTGCACATGGGACGACCCTGTAAAATCAGGCGGTGTGGACAGAGGAAAGAACTATGTCCGCTACAGCTATTTCCTCGTTCCCGACAAGTGGCTGGATAAGGATCACTACGACAAGAACAACGTGACCATTTCCACCGGCACGCTGCACCTCTTTGATCCTCCTGCCTGCACAAGCACCGCATCCACATACTTTGATGCCACAGGCGACCTTTACAGTGACACTGCATCCGCAAAGGCAGCTCTCAGATCGAAGATCGAAAATGCCGTTGCAAGCGGTGCGGAAGTTGTCGAGATAAGAGTTGGCAGCAAGGATGTTTGGGACGATGTTATGGACAAATCCTTCTGGACAGAGCTCAACAAGCTGGCAAAGGGTCAGTCCTCCAATGTGACAGGCGTTACCCAGATGGGTCTCAAGAAGGATTATAACAAGACGAGCTATATCGTAGAGTACGACATAGTATACAAGTAAGCGCAAAGGAAGTTTCCCCGATGGAAAAGAAGCATTTAGCCCTTGTCACAGCACTTCTGCTGGCGGCAGGCACATTGTCCTCCTGCGGAGGCAGCAGAGTAAGCGAAGAACTCCCCGAGACGGAGATAAATGTCATAGTCTCCGGCACAGAGGCACCTGCCGAGGATGAGCCGGAACAGACCGACGTTCCCTCCGATACCGAGAAGACCGAGGAGAGCAAGTCCTCCACATCAAAGAAGGAGCAGAGCGAGACTACTCCCGCCGTAACCACCGAAGTTACGGATCCCGACGGCTCTCCCGTTGTAACTACGGGCGGCACCACCGCACAGACGGAGCTTTACGGCCTTGATGCTCCCGATGAGGAGCTGGGGACTGAGGCAACCACACAGGCTACACAGGCCACCACCAAGAGCGCCGAGTTCTATGAGAACCTGGATCCCGTACAGGTGGACGACGAAAAGGTGGCAGAACAGCTGGCAGTGGTGGACAAGAAGCCGGTAATGACAAAGTATGACGTGGATCCCTCCACCAGGTATGCCTACAAGCAGCTTTCCGCCTCCGAGCAGAAGCTGTATCTGGACATACTTGAATGTGCAAAGAATGCGGAAAGAAACGTGGAGATCGGGGATATATCCAACGAGACGTGGATAAAGGTCTTCGGCTGCGTTTATATGCAGGAGCCGGAGCTTTTCTGGCTCAGCTCCAAGAACAAGCCCGGCAAGCTCTATTTCTGGGAGGTGGACAGTGAAGTTATCGCTCCTCTCCAGAAGAAGATAGATGATTCCGTAAAGGAGATACTCACTTCCGCACAGGGCAAGAGCGACTTTGAGAAGATCCGCATATTCCACGACTGGATAGTTCTCAATAACGACTTCAACAAGGCAGATGTGAGCGAGGACGAGGGAAGCTGGAGCAGGTACACCATCTACGGCGGCTTTGTGGACGGCGAAGTGCAGTGCGAGGGCTATGCCAAGAGCATGCAGTACCTCTGTGACCTTTCGGGGATACAGTCTGCGGTCATAGTCGGCACCAACAGCGCCGGTTCATCCCACGCATGGAACGTGATAAACCTCGGGGGCAACTGGTATAATGTGGACTGCACATGGGACGACCCCATCCTCTCCGAACCTGTGAAGAACAATCTGAGACACAGGTATTTCGGCGTACCCGATGCCTGGATCCATGAGAAATCACACTTCAATATAAACAAGAAGACCACCGGCACACAGGTGATGTATTTCACACCCCCTTCCTGCACCGGTGACGACATGAACTACTTCACCCAGACAGACAGGCTCTATTCCGATGCGGATTCCGCAGAAAAGGCGATAAAGCAGGAGATGAAGAACGCTGTGGCATCCAAGACGAGAGTTGCGGAGATCAGAGTTACCTCCAAGTCTGTTTACGATGAGATAACCTCCAGGCTCAAGGGCTATTCCACCTGGATAAAGAGCGAAGAGCCCTCCGTAAAGAAGGTGGCTTCCAACTGCGATGAGCAGACCCTTGTAATAGAGCTTGATATAGGCTATTGATAAAATGATGAAAAAAGTATCCCGCAGGCTTTGCGCCGCCGCACTTCTGGCGGCAGTAATGCTCGGCGGGTGCCGGAGAATAGATGAAGAGCTTCCCGAAACCGCCGTAACTGCGGCTTCGGGCGGTTTTGCAGAAACGGGAGCAGAGACCCGTGAAAAAAAACTGGGGGACTACATCTACTCAAAGCTCACAGAGGACGAAAAAAAGAACTACGACATCATCAGGACCGCTGTGGAGAATTTTGAGGATGCGGCGGTCTTTGAGGAGAAGATAGAGCCCAACGAGCTGAGAAAGCTGTATGTTTCGGTGTACAACACCTGCTTCGAGGATTTATGGCTCTCCAGTATCTTCTACCGCCCCGATGAGGCAGACAACACCTTGACCCTTTCCTACCGCTATGAAAAGGATGAGGCACTGAGGCTGAAAGCAGAGCTTGAAAAGAAGACCGAGGAGATAATGGCGGGTCTGCCGGAAAATGCTTCCGATTACACCAAATGCCTTTATTTCCACGATCACCTTGTGCTGAACTGTGACTTTTCCGCAGATACCGCTTACTGCAACACTCCCTACGGAGCTCTGGTGGACGGGAAGGCTCAGTGTGAGGGCTATGCCTTTGCCTACAACTATCTTTGCAGCAAAGCAGGGGTAGACTGCATAAGCGTGTGGGGCACCAATTCCGAAAATGCATCCCACGCATGGAACATAGTGAATATAGACGGGGAATGTTACCATGTGGACTGCACCTGGGACGATCCCGTTCTTACGGAGCAGACACCCAATTTCCTGCGCCATTACTACTTCCTTGTGAAGGATTCCGATATTCTGGGGACTACTCATTTCCTTGACGGCAGGTATTTTGAGTGGCCCTCCTGCCTTGACGGCAGCAATTTCTACAAGAGAGAGGGGCTTTACTGCACCGATACCGCCGAATGTACCGCCATGATGGAAAATGCGGCTGCAAAGGCATTTGAGACGGGAGCTTACAGCTTCGGCATCAGGTGCGGTGACGAAAAGACCTTCAAAGCTGTGTGTGACACTCTGCTCATGCCCATAAATGCCCGCCTGTACATAGCCAATGCCATGAAAAGGGCAGGCATTGAAGGCACTGCCGGAAAGGTAATGAGCTACACCAACGACAGCGAATATGTGATCCACGTTTCCGTAAACATCGAATAGGGCATGGAAAGAGGGTGCGGCAATGAAAGACAGATCAAAGTGCATTGCGGCACTGCTCTGTACTCTCCTGCTCTGCGCATCCTGCTCTGCTCCGAGACCTGCCTATGATGCCCGTGTGGAAACTGCCGCAGCAGGCGCAGATGCGGATCCCGCCGATGAGGAAAAGCACACCGACCCGGGGCTGCTGTCCGTTTATACGGGCAGAGAGCGCATCATCCACACCTATGCCTATGAGCTCCTTGATGAAGATCTGAAAACGGTCTACGACAGGATATCAGAGGCGGTGTCTGAGGGCAGGGAGAGCGTCAGCTTCGATGACTGCGTCCGCCCCACCTTTGAACAGGTGGAATACATATACAAGCTGATACACAATGATGATTACAGGCTCCTTGGTACGACCAACCGTTTCAGATACAGGACGGACAAGGAGGATAAGGTCTGTGAGCTGCGCTTTGAATACCTCTATGACAAGGAAAAGATCCTCCGCATGAGGACGGAGCTCAAGGCTGCCGCAGACAAGATACTTTCCGGTCTCAGTGCGGATATGTCAGACTATGACATAGTGCTCTATATCCACGACAGCATCATAGACCGCACCAGATACGCCGACAGCAGGAACGAGAACAATGCCTACGGTGCTCTGGTGGAGAAAAAGGCAAAGTGTCAGGGTTATTCAAAGGCCTTCTGTTACCTTTGTGCAGAAGCCGGCATACCCTCCCTTACGGTGCTGGGAATGACGGATACGGAGCATATGTGGAACGAGGCGGAGATAGAGGGCAGCTACTGCCATTTCGACCTCACCTGGGATGACCCGGACGACGAGCACATCGCAAGCTATGTGAAGTATGATTATTTCGGGCTCACCGATGAGGAGATAGAGAATTACCGCAGCATAGAGGGGAATATTTTCACTCTCCCGGAATGTGCGGATGATTCCTACGATTACTACACCTACAACCTTCTGCGGGTCACTTCCTATGATGAGGCAAAAGCACTCATCCTGAAAGGATACGACAGCAAAAAGAAAATGAACATCATACAGATGAAGTCCGACGAAGAGAGCTTCACAGAGATAACCGAGGCGCTTTTCGGCACCGGCGAAAAGGGTATTCGCTCTTTTCTGAAGGAGCCCGGCAAGAGGATAGACTACGTCATAAACAGCAAAAACCATGTGATAAAGCTGTTTATCAGCTCATCGGAGAAATAAAAGAGGGTGACTGCGGCGATGGGAAAAATAAAAAAACTTCTGTCGGCAGTCCTTGCAGCCCTTACGCTCACAGCCTGTGCGGGAAATGCGGCTCCTGCGGAGACGGCTCCCCCGGAGCTTACGGTCATTTCCCACGGCAATGTGGTGGTGGAGATGTCGGAGGAGGAGCAGCTCGCAAATGTTTCTGAGACAGAGCTGCAGATACCCGATCACATGGAGACACGCTATTTCTCCCTTTCCTACGATTCCAGGATGCAGAATGCCTACGATGATGTGGTGAACACCATTTCAAGCTTCAGGGACAGCGCTCTCATACCTCTTACCATCCCCACAAGGGATTATTCGAGAGTGCTTGAGACTGTGCGCTGCGAACAGCTCGCATTTTTCTTTCTGGACAGCCGCACGGTGGGGGACTACAACAACTCCGCCCAGACCTTTGAGATAAACTTCGACTACAAGTACAGCATAGCCGAGATAAACACCATGCTGCTGAAAACGAAGTTTGAGGCAGAGAAGATATATTCCGCCGTGACCGACGACATGACGGACTACGAAAAGGTAAAATATTTCCACGATTACCTTGCCATCAATGTGGAAAGCTCCACAGACACGGAGTATGTAGACTCTGTCTACGGTGCTCTGGTGGAGAAAAGAGCTCTTTGTGAGGGCTATGCAAAGGCATTTTCCTACCTCTGCAACATGGCAGGCATAGAAAACATGATAGTTACCGGCTTTACGGACATTGACCATATGTGGAACATGGTAAAGCTGGGAGACAAATGGTACCATGTGGACATAGGCTGGGATCAGCCGGCGGCACCTTTAAGGCAGAAGTACCCCGAGATGCTTCTGTACCAGTATTTTCTGGTGTCCGATGAGGTGATAGAGAACAACTCCCGCAGCATTTCCACGGTCATGGGAGACCCTCCCAAGGCGGAGGATGATTCCCTCAACTGGTACATATATTCCAATACCTACGCCCAGACCTACGATGAAGCGCTGGACATGATCGAAAGGCTTTGCAGAAGGTGCGTGGATTCGGGGGACAGGTATTTTACTCTGAAGGTGGACAGTTCAAACCTCTTTGTGACCACGGCTTCCGAGCTGGTGAAAAGGGACGGGGACGGAGTGTCCGACATCGACAGGATAGTGAGCAGTGCAGGCTACAACGGCACCATCAGCTTTTCAGATCACTATAAAAACTACAGGATACTGGTATTTCTACTTGATTGACTGAATAATTACGGTAAAGGTGAGCATATGGCAGAAAACAGATCCCCACTCGATTTTGAATTACCCCCTCTTCCCAAGCTCCCCTCCATGGAGGGCACAAAGGAAGACAGCGGCTTTGCGCTCCCGCCCCTTCCCCGTGATCCTTTTGCGGAAACGGGAGCATCATCACAGCAGCGGGAGATGACTCCCCTTGATGAGGGCTATGTCCCGAAAACGGAGCTGGATGTTAAGAAGCGTGTGACAGAGCTGCAGGCGGCAGAGCCCGAAAAGAAAGCCCCTCATGAAGAGGGGAACATGATCTTTACGGATGACTACGACCCGGATTCCATTTTCGCAAACGGTGCGGATGCGGATCATATCGTAGACGAGAACGGCAACAGAAAGCTGCGCCTTGCCCCCATGACCTCATCAAAAAGGCAGTCCGCCATGAGCCTCAGAGAGCAGATAAAGATGGGCGACCTTATGATGGATATGGAGGATGACAAGCCTATCCTTGAAGACCTCTCCGACGATTACACCGACCCCAGGGACAGGAAGGTGAGCCTGGCAGAGCAGGACAGCCTTGACAAGGAGCAGAAGGCACAGCTCAGGCGTGCCGTAAAGGAAGATCTCAGCCGTGTGCCCACAGGCTTCAACATGAGAGCCTCCAAGAGGATGGAGGACAAGCTGCGTGAGGAGCAGCAGCTGAAAATTGCACGAAAGGGTATGCTTTTGTCCTTTATCCCTGTTTTCCTTGGTATCATCTCCTCTGCGCTGTGCATCGGACTGGACTTTGACTGGGGTCAGCACCAGTATATCCAGTATGCGGGCTTTCTTGGAGTTGCGGGTGCGCTGCTGCTCCTGCCCCGTTCAAAGCAGACAAAGATGTTCGGCATGATAATCTATTCCATCTGTGTGCTGGTGTATGTCATCGTTTCCCTGCTGCTGTATGTTTTTGCCGCTGTACAGGGAGACCCGGAAGCGGGCAGTATGCTCCATATACTTGCATCTGCGGCTTCAAGCGTCTGCCTTATCGCAGCCCTTCTGCTGCTTATCAAGAACGAACCCATAAATGTTTATTACTCCACCAAGTTTAAGTTCAAGAGAGACTGAGTTATGAAAAGATTTCGCTTTCATCTTCCCGATATGTGGGACAATGGTCCCATGAACCTGCTCCTCATCGACCTGATGAAGGAACATCCGGAGTATTTCAGAGAGGGCGTGGAGATCGCCTCCGTTTACGGCTGCCTTCCCCCTGCCATATGGAACGGCGGAAGAAATGTGAACGGCTATGCGGACGAAAACACCATAAAAATGGTCATAGCAGAGTTCAACGGCAGAAAGGTTCCTCTGCGCTTTACCCTCACCAATCCGCTCCTTGAAGAAATGCATATGTCCGACCCGTTTTGCAACAATCTTCTGCGGCTGGCAGACGGCGGCTTCAATGAGGCTATCGTGAACACACAGGTCATGGAGGATTATCTGAGGAAGAATTATCCCCGGTATAAGCTGACCTCATCCACCTGCAAGCAGATAAGAGACTTTGATACCCTGCTTGCGGAGCTTGAAAAGGACTATTCCCTTGTGGTGCTGGACTACAACTTCAATAACGACTTTGAACTGCTTGAAAAGATACCCGAAAAGTACAGGAGCAAGGTGGAGGTGCTTGTCTGTCCCTACTGCTTCCCCAACTGCCAGAGAAGAGGGGATCACTACAAATTCCTCGGCAGGGAACAGATAAAAAGACAGGTGCTCAGCACCATGAACAGCATGAGCGGAATGGGAGGCATAAATGTGGCAGTGCCCTCTGCGGAGTTTGTCTGCGATGCCCTGAAGCTCAATTTCCTGGAGACCACAAAGTTCAAGACCCATATCACTCCCGAGACCCTTTACGGACGCTATGCGGAACTGGGTTACGAGCACTTCAAGATAGAAGGCAGGACCATGCACAGGATGAATGTGCTGGAAAGTTATGTCTACTACCTTGTAAAGCCGGAATACAAGGATATGGTAAGGCTGAAGCTGTCATTGAAGATATACAGAGCATGAAAACAGCCCCGAAGCGAGATCCGCTTCGGGGCCTTTTTCATTTTGCTGCAGCTTTTTGCGCCGCCTCTTTCTTTTTGTCTGTCTCATATTTTATGGACACTATTATGGCGTAAATGATGAAAAGAAAGAGAGCATCCCAGACTATGCCGAAGATCAGAGGGATAAGGTCTCCCGCATCATCATAGCCTTTTATATACTTGTGATCCGGATCATCGGGATCGTAGCGTATCCTTATGATCTTTCCTTTATATATGTACTTGGAGGTGCGGAAGGTATCATTCAGTGTCTTTCCGTTCAGTTCATAGGTATAATCTGTGGTATATGTGGATTGCAGATAACGGCGGTGCTTGCTGTCATACGCTGTCTTGCTCTTTACATAAACATTCGTTACCGTTCCCGTTGTTTCAGCGGTGCAGGGCATCTTATCGG
Organism: Oscillospiraceae bacterium; assembly: GCA_018110985.1. Classification (GTDB taxonomy): domain Bacteria; phylum Bacillota; class Clostridia; order Oscillospirales; family Ruminococcaceae; genus Huintestinicola. The sequence continues at coordinate 2,349 of JAGAWT010000031.1, read as the reverse complement.
TTATCAGCTCTGAGGACACAAATATCATAGCCGACCCGAACACCAAAAATGCAGCACAGAATACCAGCCCCAGGATCATTGCAGCAATAGGCGATGTCTTTGGCCTGGGCTTTTCTTTTGTCTTTGACTTCTTTCTTTTCATCCGGGATATCCTTGTAAATACCTATCGCAGAAAGTGGTTGCATCCTTATGCGTTCACAAACTTTTCAAGAGAGTCAATGTCGCTGATATTAACGGTCTTTGCGCCCTTGAGGGTCTTTCTCACAAGTCCCGTAAGGGTCTTGCCGGGGCCGCACTCTATAAAGGTGTCAAAGCCATCCTTCTCAAGAAGGTAAAGCTCGTCGGTGAAGCGGACAGGGGAGACTATATGGGCTGCCAGTCTTTCGCCCAGATCCTCTGTGCTTTCAAGATAACCGCCGCTTATATTTGAAAGGAAGGGGACGGCGGGCTCCTTGTAGCTCATGCTCTTTGCAAAGGGAAGGAATTCATCTGCTGCGGGCTGCATGAGCTTTGAATGGAAAGCCGACGCAACATTCAGCTTTACTGCCCTTGCACCCTCTGCTGCCAGCGCATCGGCAGCAGCCTGAGCCGCTTCGTCCTCGCCTGCGATGACTATCTGCACTGCGGAATTGTAGTTTACGGGGATCACATAGCCCCCTGCCTTTTCACAGGCAGAGACCACCTCTTCGGGGGACTTGCCTATAATGGCAAACATTGAGCCGCTGCTGTTTTCCGCTGCCTTCTGCATTGCCTCGCTCCTTGCCTTGATGAGCCTGAATCCGTCTTCAAGGCTGACTATCCCGCTGTATACCATAGCAGCATATTCACCCAGTGAGTGGCCTGCCACAGCCTCGGCTCCAAAGCCCTTTTCACGGAGAGCAAAGGCAGCAGAGAGAGACACCGCCATTATAGCAGGCTGAGAAACGACTGTCCTTGCCAGTTCCTCGGCAGATGCGCTCCTGCACTTTTCAAGGAGATCAAAGCCCAGCACGGCTGAGGCTGTGTCAAAGACCTCTTTTGAAGCTGCGGAGCCTTCCGCAAGAGAAACACCCATGCCCTCGCACTGTGAACCCTGTCCCGAAAACAATATGACCTTTTTCATAATACCACCCTTTGTTATCAAGTTATTTCTGCCTCACGGAGGATAACGCCATCCTCCGTCTCCTCTATGACTATATCCGCACCTATGGACATCAGCTTGGAACTGAGAAAGCTGGCGTACATATGCACCATCTTTTTGTCCGTTTCCTCGCCCCCGCCCCAGACATGGCGGAATATATCCTCATGGGAGAGGAGCTTCATGCGGTTGTGCATAAGGTACTCCATCAGCCTGCTTTCCTTGCTTGCCAGACGTATGCTGTTTTCACAGCTTATCTCCTGCTCGGTGATGTCAAGTGTTACCTTGCCGAAGCTCAGCTTCTTGGGAGAATAGGCGCCCGCACGCCGTGTGAGGGAGCGCAGCCTTGCCAGCAGCTCACCCATGGCGAAGGGCTTTGTGAGGTAGTCGTCTGCCCCTGCATCAAGCCCGGTTATACGGTCGTCCAGCTCTGATTTTGCGGTGAGAAAGATCGCAGGAGTGGTGTCGCCGGACTCACGCAGGTGCCTGAGCGCCTCCACACCGTCCATTTCCGGCATCATTATGTCAAAGACGAAGGCATCGTAGCTGCCGCTCTTTGCAAGCTCCACAGCTTCCAGACCGTTTTCTGCCGTGTCGGTCTCGTAGCCGTTTTTGTTGAGAATGACCGTCAGTGCCCTTGAAAGAGCGCTCTCATCCTCGGCTATAAGTATCTTCATTTCATTCACCTTATACTGATCTCTGACCGATGTACAGACAAGAAACAAGCCGCAAATGCTTGGATATAATGGATCTGAGGCTTGGAGATCGTCTATACATCGAGGAAGAATCAGTGTTAGCCCATACAAAAATAAGCAGCCTCTCTGAGACTGCTTATCTCCCTGCAGTACAGATCTCAAAACCTGAGCTGCGCAACACTAAGCCCCGAACGAACTGTGTGCAAGGAAAATGGCGCGTTGTAAGGGACTCGAACCCCTGACCTACTGGTTCGTAGCCAGTCACTCTATCCAGCTGAGCTAACAACGCATATCACTCTGTTATTCTAACACATTTTACACCAATTGTCAAGGCTTTTCGGAATTTTCCTCCGAAATTCTTAAATAAAGGGAACTCCGCAAAGAGCTCCCTTTGGCGCGGATTGAGAGATTTGAACTCTCGCGCCGGTTTCCCGACCTACTCCCTTAGCAGGGGAGCCCCTTCACCACTTGGGTAAATCCGCATATGATATTAAATTGGCGGAGAGGGTGGGATTCGAACCCACGGTTCCTTTTGAG
>JAGAWT010000001.1 GCA_018110985.1 Oscillospiraceae bacterium | reverse complement strand
TACTACAAATTACCAAATCCTAAAATCTGTTTCAGTCTGTTTAGTTGATGTGAATTTTATTATGAAGAGCCGGATGCGGGAAAACCGCACGTCCGGTTCTGTGAGGGGCTTACATTGCAAGGTGTAGGTCTACTCGACTGTGAGGTTTACCGCTTGGATCACGCATTATCTTCTGCGCTCTTCTCTGTGGAAAAAGTAACCGAGGTTGATCCTGACCTCTCTGCGACCGATATCATTGTTTGTATAGCAGCAAGTATCAAAACCGATCAGTTCAAACCCTTGATGAAGATAGAATCCGATCGCGTTTGTATTGCAGGATTGAGTTTCCAATATTATTACACGCCTTTTCTGATTGAGAGCGATTTCCTTTGCCTTATCCATCAGCCTCTTTCCGATGCCTTTCCCTCGAAGTGCTTCGCTTACCCATAGCTCTGTAATCATAAGTCTGTTCGACCACTCCTCGGGACAGACTTCGATACAAGCCATCATTTCACCGTCATCACTCACAACACCGTATGCTTCCGCCCCTTCCCAATGATCTTGATAAAGTGAATCGGGAAAATCATATTCATCCGGCGTATGGACGATCTCCTTTTCTACAGGTTTCTTGACAATTGAGACAGTACATCCTTCACTGTTTAACGGACTTATCTCAAAGTCATAATAACTGTCACTTCTGGTGGTCAAAGGAATGGCTGTTCCTTTCCACTGTTCTTTGGGTAATGCCACTATATCATAATTCATATTTCCTATTTCCTTTTCCTCTGAAAATTACCGATTTATGTTCGTTGCAATTATAGCATAACATTGCTAAATTGTCAATAAAAACGCCATAGTACTTCTGACTGTAAATCAGAAATACTATGGCTTAAAACTTCTATATGAGTATCTTTCTTATGCTGTGCGGCTTCTCTTTACGGGGTCTTGGCTCTTCGGATGACCTTTTCGGTGTCAAACATCCCCATCAGTCCCACTTTGTAAATTTCGGTGTAAAAGTCAAATACGGTGTCGGGGGAGTGGAGGCTTTTCAGGGGGTACTCCAGAAGGATGTACCTTACTCCGAAGGTGTCTGCCCTTACTCCCGTATCTTTCCAGCCTACATTCTTGTGATAAAGCAGGCGGCGCTCCCTTGTTTCTCTGTCGTCGGGGTCCGATGCGCAGGCGGTGTCCTCGGTCTCACAGAGGAGAAAGTCCCCGTCGCTGAAAAAACCGCTGCACAGCCTTTTCTGAAACTCCGTCCCTATGCCCTGTCCCCGCAGCTTTTTATCTATCGCCAGATAATCGCACATATACCCCGTTACGGGTCCTGTCAGCTTTATAAAAAAGGAATAACCCTCAAGGTGTCCGTCAGTGAATGCACCATAGGGAAGATAGTTCCCGCTCTTCATCAGCGGCAGGATCATTTTCAGGGGACGCCGCTCGTCGGGAGGAAAATCGTATATCATACGGGTGTTGTAGACCTCTGCTACCTCAGCCTCATCCAGAAGCCTGATATCCATCAGCTCTTGTCCCCCTTGGACCCGGAAAGGAATTTTTCTTCGCTCTGAGTCAGGCTCCCTGTCTTTGACTTGAAGGAAAGTATGCCGTAGAGGGCTGCCGCCTGCATTATACCAAGCAGGAGCCCGCCTGCCGGAAGGGAGATGACGATGAATATCTCACCGAAAAACAGGCAGCAAAGGGTCATTATCAGCCAGATGGCGAGCATGGCGGGCAGTGACCATATCATCACCACACCTACCGTCACTATATCGGGCTTTTTCTCAAAGTGAACGGCACACAGACAGGCAAAGATGCACAGGGTGAGCACCAGCCCCATCAGGGCATTGCAGACATAGGCAAGGATATCCATTCCCATAAGACCTGCTGCATAGAGCCCTGCACACTCCAGCACAAAGAAAAGGTACATGGGGAAATACCTCATGGTGCCGATGTGCTTCTTTATCCCGCCGAAAAAGCGCTTTAAAACGCTGTCGGTCGTGTCATATTCACCGAAAAGCACCTCTTTCCCTATGGAAAAGGCAGAGGTGAGAGCCGGGAATATCATTATGCCCAGTGTAAGGTATATTACGCCAAAGGTACACAGGCTCAGCCAGAACACCACATGGACATAGTTTATAATACTGAAAAAAGTTTTTTTAGCCTTCATATCGTTTGGAAGTAAGATCACGGGATCGGGAACGGCAGCATATACATACAGCGGGCATCACACCCGCTGTACAAGCCGATCTTTGATTTTTTTCGGAGCAAAGGGCGCAAGCGCAGCTTTGACTGCCGCCGCTGCCGGCTCATACTGATCTCTGACCGATGTATTGACAAGAAACAATCCGCAAATGCCTGAATATAAGGGATCTGAGGCTTGGAGATCGTCTGTACATCGAGGAAGGATCAGTATCAGTCCTCTTCCGGCTCCTCGGGCATATCCCAGTTGTGGTATACGTTCTGAACGTCGTCGTTGTCCTCAAGGTTCTCAAGGAGAAGGTTCATCTTTCTTATAGCTTCATCATCGGTGAGGGTGGTGTAGGTGGCAGGTATCTTCACAGCCTCTGCGGAGAGGACGCTGTACCCCTTTGCCTCCAGTGCCTCACGCACCTTGCCCACATCATTGGGCTCGGTCTCTATCTCTATCTCCTCTTCGCCGATGTCCAGGTCGCTGCCTCCGCAGTCGAAAACATCCTCCATGAGGGTATCCTCATCGTAGCCCTTGTTCTCAACTATAACAATACCCTTGTCGGAGAACATGAAAGACACGCAGCCCGCAGTTCCCAGGTTGCCGCCGAACTTGTCGAAATAATGGCGGATGTCGCCTGCGGTGCGGTTCTTGTTGTCGGTGAGGGTCTCAACGATAACTGCAACGCCGGAAGGGCCGTATCCTTCATATACATTGGATTCGTAGTTTGTCTTGTCGGAATCGCCCATTGCCTTCTTGATGATCCTGTCGATGTTGTCGTTGGGCACATTGTTGGACTTTGCCTTGGCGATGAGGTCACGCAGTTTGGCGTTGTTGTTGGGGTCTCCGCCGCCTTCCTTGACACAAACGGCTATCTCACGGCCGATCTTGGTAAATACCTTTGCCTTGGCGCCGTCGGCAGCCTCTTTCTTTCTCTTGATGTTGTTCCATTTTGAATGTCCGGACATAGATTATCACCCTTTATTCTAACTGTTATTCTTTCTCAGCTTCAATATTGTTTATTATCATATCAAACAGATAACAGATACGCTCCTTGTCACCGCAGAGATGAAGGTAGCCGAAAAGAGCTTCAAGAGCGGTGGATTTGGAATACTCCTCTCTGTCCGAGCCCTTGGGCACATGGACAGTGTGGGAGTTTCTCCCACGCCTGAGGATATCTTTCTCATTATCCGTAAGAATATCGTATATAAGATCCACGGCTTTCGCCTGATATGATGCCCTTACATAGGACACCGACTCCTTGTGCAGCTTCCCGATGGGCATATTAGCCCGTGTCAGCAGCATATCCCTCACAAGGAGACTGTAGACCCCGTCACCCAGAAAGGCAAGAGACAGGGGAGAATATTGCTTGACTTCGTGTTCGCTTAACATGATACTGACCTGTTACCCATCATTGTATGAGGTGTTGTGTATAACAATGCCATATGAAAGATCCCGAAACTATAAACGGGGGCACTGCAAGGAGAGCTGCTGCCGGTCATGCCGACTTGGCTGCTGTCTGTCATGCCGACCCGGCTGCTGTCGGTCATACCGACCTAAAAGACAAAGTCGAATTCAAAACCGAAGATGTTGACGGTGTCGCCCTCTTCTATGCCCATTTCTTCAAGACGGGAAATGATGCCCGTGTTGCGAAGCACACGCTGGAAATACTGGAGAGACATATAATCATCCATATCAACGGTGCGGATGATGTGTTCGAGCCAGGGGGCTTCAACATAGAATACCGCATCGTCTCCACGGCGTATCTCAAAGCTCTGACCCTTTCCTGCGTTCTCATCGAGCTTGGTGAGAGCGGTCTCCGCCTCGTACCTTTTTATGGGCGGGAGCTTGGCAAGCTCTGCAGCTACGGTGTCCATTAGTTCCTTGGTGCCCTTGGTGGTAACGGCGGAAATGGGGAAGAACATGAGCCCCTTTTCCTTTATAAAAGCCTCAAAGTCTGCTATCTGTTCATCGGTCGCCATGTCGCACTTGTTGGCAGCCACGATCATGGGACGCTGTGAGAGATCCTCGGAGAAGTTTTTCAGCTCCCTGCAAATGATCTCAAAGTCCTCCCTGGGATCTCTGCCCTCGCTGCCCGAAACATCCACCACATGGACGATGAGCCTGCATCTGTCCACATGGCGCAGGAACTCATGACCCAGACCCGTTCCCTCGGATGCTCCTTCTATAAGACCGGGTATGTCCGCCATAACAAAGGAATTCCCCTCGGAAACGCTTACCACACCAAGAACGGGTGTGAGCGTGGTGAAGTGGTAGTTGGCGATCTTGGGCTTGGCGGCTGACACCACCGAGATAAGGGTGGATTTTCCCACATTCGGGAAGCCCACAAGACCCACATCCGCCAGGAGCTTCAGTTCAAGGGTCACCTCTGCGCTTTCGCCTTCAAAGCCCGGCTTGGAGAAGCGGGGTATCTGACGGGTGGGAGTGGCAAAGCGGGCGTTTCCCTTGCCGCCTTTTCCGCCTCTTGCCACGATGACCGGCTCATCATCGGTGATATCCGCAATGACATCGCCTGTGCTGCGCTCTCTGATAACAGTGCCCCGGGGCACCTTTATGACAAGATCCTCGCCGTTCTTTCCGGTGCAGTTCTTTGCGCCGCCGTCTGCGCCCCTCTGAGCCACATATTTTCTTTTGTAACGGAAATCTATAAGGGTAGACAGAGAATCATCCGGCACAAAGACGATGTTCCCGCCTTTGCCGCCGTCGCCGCCGTCGGGGCCGCCCGCAGCCACATATTTTTCCCTGTGGAAGGAAACGGCACCGTTCCCGCCGTCTCCCGCTTTTATGTATATATCAGCCTTATCCGCAAACATTACTTCTTCTTACCCAGTTCGTCAGCCTCATCATGCTTGGTGAGGTTCTCGGATATAGCCCACATCTTGACCCTGATCTTGCTGCGTCCGCCGCCTGTTTCGATAACCACGCAGTCATGGTCGTTGTCCTTTCTGACAACGATGCCCATGATACCGCCGATGGTGGTAACCTCATCGCCTATCTGTATGCCTTCCCTCATCTGCTTCTGTTCCTTTTCCTTTTTCCTCTGGGGAAGGATGATAACGGCAACGAACACCACTATCATAAGAATAACTTCAAAAATGAGCATACCGCCCATTCCGCCTGCGGCAACATCGGGAGGGGCTGCGGCATCAAGTCTTGCAAAAAAAGAAATAAGATCCATAATAAAAAACCTTCCTGTCAAAAAATCACATACCCTATAAGTATATCACAAAAAGGCATTAAAATCAATAGTCTTTCACATTCCCTATATATCAATAATTTCGGCTCTGCGGATAAACTTTTGTGCAATATGACGGATATTAGCGGCAGAAAAGGGCTCTGAATGATAATAACAGGAATGCTCCCACATCCCGTTGCGGACGAAATTATACATTTTTCTGCGCAGGGTATTATACTGATCCTTCCTCGATGTATAGACGATCTCCAAGCCTCAGATCCCTTATATTCAAGCATTTGCGGCTTGTTTCTTGTCTATACATCGGTCAGAAATCAGTATTATAGTCAAAGCAAGCAAAAAAGGGCAAGACGAGCTTGCCCTCAGGGTCATAATGCAGAAAGTTCACGCGTCTGCACCCTTTGTGAGTTCCCGATATATCTTCATCACGCTTTGCGGTCTGTTCCCGCTGCCCTACTTTGTCCAAGTAGAGGGGTTGAAAAGCAGCAGCATGGGGTACAGTTCGAGCCTTCCTGCTATCATGTCAAAAATGAGCACTATCTTGGAGCCGTAGGAGAAAAACGCAAAATTCCCCGTGGGCCCCACCTTTGAAAGCCCCGGGCCTATGTTGTTCAGAGTGGCGATAACAGCGGTGAAGTTTGTTATAAGGTCGTTGTTGTCAAAGGCTATGAGCGCCAGTGACACCGCAAACACCAGGAAAAAGCAGACTATATACACATTTACCGAGCGCACGACCTCATGGGCTACGGGCTGCCCGTCCAGTGTCAGCTTTTTTACCTGCTTGGGGTGTATCATCATCTCCAGTTCCTTTTTCATGCCCTTGAGCAGTATCACTATCCTTGATACCTTTATGCCGCCGCCCGTGGAGCCTGCGCAGGCGCCTACGAACATGGCCATTACAAGAAGAGTCCTGGAAAGCTCGGGCCATTTGTCAAAATCCACCGTGGAAAAGCCCGTGGAGGATATTATTGAGGACACTGTGAAGAACACCTCACGGAAGGCTTCGCCGACGCTTCCGTAGATACCGGTCACATTTATCATTATTATGGCAACAAGCACTGCCACCGTAAGTATAAAAGTGCGTATCTCCACCGTAAGGGCAGCCTTTATGTTTTTCTTCACCAGCAGATAGTAGGACGAAAAGGAAAGGGAGAAAAGCACCATGAACACCGCAGCAACCATTTTATTGTAGGCGGAGAAGGATGCCATGGAGTCGTTGTATATGCCGAACCCGCCTGTGCCGGCAGTGGCAAAGGCTGTATTTACAGCCTCAAAGGCGGTCATCCCTCCGAAAAGATGGAGCACGAACTGGGCAAGGGTCATGACGATATATATGGAATAAAGTGCAAGAGCGGTGGTCTTTACGCCGGGCATCAGCTTGTTTACGGAAGGCCCCGTGCTCTCCGCCTTCATCATATACATATTCTGTCCGCCGGAAAGCGGGATGAATGCCATTACAAAGACCAGCACTCCCATTCCTCCCACCCAGTGGGTGAAGGAGCGCCACATCAGCATACACTTTGGCAGGCTCTCCACATCGCTCAGTATGGTAGCTCCCGTGGTGGTGAAGCCCGAAACGGTCTCAAAAAGGGCATCTATATAATTGGGTATGGAGCCTGCCAGCACGAACGGTATGGAGCCGAAAAGGGACATTATCACCCATGAAAGCGCAACTATAACATATCCTTCTCTGGCGTAAAGGTTCTTTGAGGCGGGCTTTTTGTGGGTCATGAGGAACCACAGCAGCACACAGGCTCCTATGACGGGCAGGAAGGCGAGAGCCTCTTTTTCACCGTAGATGATCCCCGTTACCGTGGGCACCAGCATGAATGCGCCGTCAAAGATCAGCAGCCACCCCAGTATATTCACTATCATTTGCAGATTCATAATCTCTTACCCTTCGCTCCCTGCACCTCAGCCCGCAAGTATGTCGGAGATATCGCTGAGCATCTTGATATCCGATACCACCACCACAGAATCTCCCGGCTCTATCCTGTCCGAGCCTCTGGGGATGAATGCCTTGTTCTTTCTGAAAATGGCTGCCAGCAGTGTCTGGTTCTTGAACCTGAGATCCGATATCGGTATACCGGTTATGGGGGATTTTTCGTCTATTCGGAACTCCGCTGCCTCTATCCTGTCTCTGATGACGTTGTACAGAGTTTCGACATTGCTGCCGATAGTGTCCTTCATACCTCTTACATAACGGATTATCTGGTCTGTGGTCAGGTTTTTGGGATAAACTATGGTGTCAAGGGACAGCCTTTTTATGACTTCGTCAAAGTCCAGTCTGTTTACCTTGGTGATGACCTTCGACTTCCCCTTTGAGGCCTCTATGGCATAGAGGGAGAGCAGCACGTTCTCTTCGTCCATATTGGTGAGGGCGACAACGCCGCCCACGTTCCCTATGCCGTTTTCAAGGAGAGCGTCCTTTGCGGTGGCATCCGCATTTATCACACGCACATTGGGAAATGCCTCCGAGAGCTTCTGGCAGCGCTCCATATCCCTTTCTATGATGGTGACGGATGTGCTTTTGCGCAGTGACTCCGTAAGGTAGTAGCAGATATCTCCGCCCCCTGCGATTATAACATCCTTCACGGCGTTGTTCTTGTAGCCGATCTTTTTGAAAAACTCCTGCACGTTCTGGTGAGTGGCTATAAGGGAGATCACATCACCCTGTCTGAACACATAGCTTCCGTTGGGGATGACCACATCATCTCCGTTTTCTATGATGCACACCAGCACGTCGCAGCGCAGGGATGCCACCACATCCATTACCTTCATGCCCACCAGCTTGCAGGGCTCCGGCATCTTGAACTTTATAAGCTCTACTCTTCCGCCCGCAAAGGTATCTATCTTCAGTGCGGAGGGGAACTGCAGTATACGGGATATCTCCCTTGCTGCCGTAAGCTCCGGGTTTATGGTCATGGCAAGACCAAGACCCGACTGCAAAAAGCTCGCCTCATCGTTGTAGGCAGGGTCTCTCACCCTTGCTATTGTACGGCAGGAGGCGGACTTCTTGGCTATGAGGCAGCACAGGAGATTGAGCTCGTCGGAGCCTGTCACCGCAATAAGGAGATCGGCCTCCCTGATGCCTGCCTCCACCTGCACCTTATGGACGGCGCCGTTTCCCACGACTCCCATTATGTCGGAGGAATCCACCAGCGTGCTTATCCTGGAGCCGTCAATATCTATGACGGTCACATTGTTGCCTTCTTCATCCAGCCTTGATGCAAGAGTGGTGCCCACCTTGCCGCAGCCTACTATAATTATATTCATACTTACTCCGTTCGTTTCCCGCAGTCTCCGGAGGACTTGCGGCCATAGTTCCGGCGAAAGGCCGCCGAAAGCAAATACACTTTAATTGTATCATAAGTTGGTTTACAATTCAAGGGTATAAAAGAGGAAAAACCGTCAAATTTTTAAATAAAGCCGCTGCGTAAATTGTCAATGTTGTAGATTTCATGCGGCTGAATCCGGCCTCGTCTTAAAAATGCTGTCTGCTGCTCACCGTGTCTGTCTCAGTTGTCTTTGTGCAAAATGTATATTTACCTGCAGTTCTTTTCCCAAAAAATCTAATTCGCTCAGTGAAAAGTTCTTGACAAAGTCTGTCTTCTGTGATAAAATTAGTAGTTGTGTACCGTGAACAGGTGCGCATTTACCCGCCGGCTCTATGCCCGGGCGGGACATATCCTCGCTCACATCAGATGGTGGGCGTGTTCCAAGAGGAGGTGCTTTAACAATGAAGAAGACAGAATCTTATGAGGCTATGCTCGTTTTCAGCCTTGCACAGGGCGAGGAGGGCATAAAGGCTCTTGTTGAGAAGTTCAAGGGACTCATCGAATCTGCCGGCACACTTGAAAGCGTTGAGGAATGGGGCAAGAGAAAGCTCGCTTATCCCATCAACTACGAGCCGGACGGTTACTATGTTCTCTACACATTCTCAAGTGCTCCGGAGTTCCCCGCTGAGTTCGACAGAGTTCTGGGCATTACCGACGGCGTGCTCCGTTCCCTTATCACCGTACCCGTTGCCAAGAAGCAGTAAGCGGAGGTCAGCATGATAGGTGCAGTTTCCATAAATCAGGTAATACTTTTGGGTAACCTTACATCCACACCCGAGCTCAGACAGACTCAGAGCGGTGTGGCTACCTGCAATTTCACCGTTGCCGTGAACCGTTCCTTTACCAACCAGAACGGCGAGCGTGAGACCGATTTCATCACCTGCGTTGCCTGGAGACAGACTGCGGAGTTCATATGCCGCAACTTCAGCAAGGGCAGAAAGATCATCGTGGAGGGAGACCTTCGCAGCCGCAGCTATGACGACAAGAACCATCCCGACGTAAAGCATTATGTCACGGAGGTATTTGTCAACAATGTGGGCTTTGGCGAGACCAAGGCTGCATCCATGGCAGGCGGCGGTTATCAGCAGAACGGATACCAGCAGGGCGGTTACCAGCAAGGCGGCGGCTATCAGCAGAACAACGGCTATCAGCAGGGAGGCTACCAGCAAGGCGGTTTCCGGCAGCCGGACGGTTTCCCACCCAGAGATCAGGGCAGTGCCCCTTCCGTGGGAGATCTCAGCGACTTTGAAGAGGTCATCAGCGAAAGCGATCTCCCCTTCTGATCACGATAATCAAGGAACTTTACTTTGAAAGGCTTTGCCTTTTAAAAAGGAGGATTAAAAATGGAAAGAGAGAACCAGAGAGGTCCTCGCGGTGCCAGAAGGACCCGTAAGAAGGTCTGCATTTTCTGCGCCGATAAGATAGACAGGATCGACTACAAGGATACCAACAGGCTCAGAAGGTGCATGACAGAGCGTGCCAAGATCCTTCCCAGAAGAGTTACCGGTACCTGTGCATTCCATCAGAGAGAGCTTACCGTTGCTGTAAAGCGTGCAAGACAGATAGCTCTTCTCCCCTACATCGCAGAATAACATCTGTTGATACGGTAAAACGCAAGTCTCTCTCGATGCCAGCATTGAGAGAGACTTTTTGATAATGATTCGGGTGAGTTTTATGAAAAAGATCTGCATCGTTCTTCTTACCATGCTCCTTTGCGCCTGCTCCGCCCCCACCGTGCAGAATCTCAGCTTTGAGAAAGAAGATACCGCACAGGACAGCGGCGGGGACACAGCTCCAGTACAGGAGAACGCACAGGAGATACCCGCAGGGGATACGGTCCCCACCGCTGAGGAGAGCACTGCCGCCACAGGCGACAGATATGCCGCTCCGCAGTCTCCCCCCGAAACTGCCGCTCCCGCATCGGATGATGACAGCGCAGATCCCTCCTCCGATGACACCGGTGAAACGACTGTGCAGACGGCTGCGGAAGGGGACAGTGTGTTCGGCTATAAATGGCTCACGGAAGCCACGGTGACCACTGTGCCGGAAGAAGCCGCAGCTCCGGAGGAGGAGACTACGATGCCCTCAAGCGAGATCCCGGCGGAAGGCGGGGTCGAAAACGGGGACACATCCGAGGAAAGCTCGCAGACGGAGGAGACCACAGCGGAGACCGCTTCCACTGATGGTACAGTCTCAGTTACCACCACAGCCCCCGGAGGGAATGCTGATATCTTCAACTTCACCACCACCGAATATATCACCACTGCCGGGGTCACCGACTCCAACGGGAACAAGCTGGACAAGAACGGGGTCTATACCGCCCTTGAAGATGTGACAGCCTATATACGGAAGTTCTCCGCACTGCCCGGCAACTTCATCTCCGCCGCAGAGGCAGAGAAAAAGGGCTGGAAGCAGGGAGAGGATCTGTGGAAGTATGCCGAGGGAAAGTCTGTGGGCGGAGATGATTACAAGGGCAATATGAAGGGGCTTGCAAAGGGCTCCTACAAGTACTGCTATGTGAACTACTCCGGGGGAGAGGAAATGACCGATATGCTGGTCTATTCCGGGAAGAAGATCTACCACACCACCGACGGCGGGCAGAGCTTTGAGCTTATATACGATGCAGACGCACAGAATGGTGCAGAAAGCGGAGGCAGCACATGAAAAAAGTTTTTATACCCCTGTTATCCCTCCTGATCTCATTTTTCTTTTTATCCACAGGAACAGCCGCAAAGGATATCTCCGCATCAGATGAGAGCGGATTCGGGTTCAAAGACAGCGTGTTCACTGCCGAGACCGGAAAAAGCTACAAGCTGATGCCGCTGCTAAAGAACAGGTCAGGATCGTGGGTGGAATTCAGCAGTTCCGACGGATCTGTGGCCTCTGTGGATGACGGGCTCATCACCGGAGTAAAAAGAGGCACCGCCGTTATCACAGCAAAGGAAACAGGCACATCCGCCAAAGCCACTCTGAGAGTATATGTGGGCAAAAGGGTCACCTATGTGTCCGTACCCGAAAAAAGCAGGACCATGGATGTGGGAGACACCTGCACCGTCAAATATACCCTCAGCCCCTCCGACTGTGCCTGCCACCTTGTTTCCGTCAAGTCATCAGACAGCAGTGTGGTAAGTGTTTCGGGCAAAAGGCTGAAGGCACTGAAGGCGGGCACGGCAAAGGTGACCGTGGCAGCAAGGGACGGCTCAGGGAAAAAAGCGGTACTGAAGATAACCGTAAATGAGCCGGTCTCAAAGGTGTCGGTGGAGAAGGACGGCTCCTATACCTCTCCGGAGGATGTGGCTGAATATATCCACACCTTCGGCACTCTCCCCAGGAACTTCATCACCAAAAAGCAGGCACAGAAGCTGGGATGGTCGGGAGGCGACCTGTGGAGATATGCCGACGGCAAGAGCATCGGGGGCAGCCGCTTCGGAAACTATCAGGGCATACTGCCCGAGGATGATTACAAGGAATGTGATGTAAATTACAAGGGCGGCTCCAGAGGCGCAGAAAGGCTGGTCTACTCCGACTCTGCCATCTACTACACCTCCGACCACTACGAGACCTTCACACAGCTTTACTGAGGCGAAGATAATGGAAATATCTCTTAATTTCAAGGACATCCCCGATAAAAAGAGCCTGTATGCCGCTCTGGGAGCACACATATCGTTCCCGCCCCATTTCGGCTGCAATGCGGATGCCCTTTACGATGTTATAACGGAGCTCTCCGAAAAGCCTGTCATACACGCAGCCAATGAGGAATACGCACCGAAGTCTGTCCTCCCGGATATACGGGCTTTGAAGGACTGCACGGAATATATCCCCGACAGGGAAAATTCCCTTCTCAGGGCGGATTTCTTCTACGATCTGCCGGAGGAACTCATAGCACAGACGCCGGCAGAGCCCCGCAACACATCAAGGCTTTTATGCCTTGGGCGTGAGAGCGGAGACATAAGCGAGGACATATTCAAAAACCTGTGCTCTCACCTGAAAGCAGGAGATCTGCTGGTGATGAACGATTCAAGGGTCATCCCCGCCAGGCTCTACGGGAAAAAGGAAGGCAGCGGCGGCGCTATGGAATTCCTGCTTCTTGAGCCGAAGGGGGACAAGGTCTGGGAGATAATGGTGCGCCCCGGGAAAAAGGCAAAGCCGGGCTCACGCTTTGTTTTCGGTGACGGTATTCTGAGAGCGGAGATACTGGAAACTGTGGAGGGCGGGAACCGCATCGCCCGCTTTGAGTGTGAGGATAATATATATACCGTCCTTGACAGGATAGGTCAGATGCCTCTCCCTCCCTACATCACCGAGAAGCTGAAGGACAAGGAACGGTACCAGACGGTATATTCCAACGAACCCGGTTCTGCTGCGGCTCCCACGGCAGGCCTCCACTTTACGGAGGAGCAGCTGGAGTCACTGCGGGCAGAGGGCATAAAGACCGCATTTGTGACACTTCATGTGGGGCTTGGCACCTTCCGTCCCGTCAAGGAAAGGGATGCTCTGTCCCATAAAATGCACTCGGAGCATTTCCTCATGCCCGCCCATACCGCAGACCTTATAAACGATACTAAGGCGCAGGGAGGGCGTGTCATAGCCGTGGGCACCACTGCCACCCGCACCCTTGAAAGCATTGCTGTCCGCTTCGGAGAGATAAGGGAATGTGAGGGCGACACGGATATATTCATCTATCCGGGCTACAGATTCAAAGCCATTGACGGTCTTATCACCAATTTCCACCTTCCCGAAAGCACCCTCATAATGCTGGTATGTGCCTTTGCAGGCTATCACAATACCATGGATGCCTACAAATACGCTGTGGAGAACAAATTCCGCTTTTTCAGCTTCGGCGATGCCATGCTGATACTTTAGCGGCCAGTATATGCAGGGCTGTCACAGCCAAAAAGACCCCCGCTCTCTTTGCTGAGAGCGGGGGTTTGCCGTCAGTAGCCGTTCAGATGGGCATTTTTGATTATTTCGGGGTAATTCAGGTATGAGTAGTTCAGATCCACATATTCATCTATGCCGTCCATGATGCCGGAATCGGAATACTGCCACATACCGTAGCTGTAGGAGAAGGAATTGGCGAGCTTTTCCTCATCCCCCCAGCAGGCGATCCAGATATCGTAGTCCACCAGATCTCCCATATACACATTGGTGCCGAAGAACTTGGCAAAGCTGTATATCATGGCGTAGTAGCCTGCCTTCTCAAAGGCGTTCATAAAGGTCTTTACTATCTTGGTGGTCTTTTCCCTTGAAAGCTCATTGTATATCTTGGTCTCCTCAATGTCGAGGACGATGGGATAGGAGGGACTGTACTTGGATATCACATTCAGGAAGAATGCGGCTTCCTTTTTCGCCTCGGATACGGAGGTGGCGTAGGTGTAATGGTAGAACCCGTAGGGTATGCCGTACTTTTCGCAGCCTTTTACATTCTGTTCAAGCCTGATGTCCGTGTCCTCATAGCCGAAGGAAGCACGGATCATTACAAAATCCACTTCTCCCGATTCCTTCAGGGCTTTGAAATCAATGTCTCCGTTGTGTCGTGAGATATCTATGCCCCTCAGCACATCGCTGTACACCGTGACCATGATACTGTCGCTCTTGCCGTTGTCGGTGGTGACGGTCACTGTTGCCGTTCCGGGGGAAATGCCCTTGATGGTGCCCTTTGAGGTGACTTCCACCACGGATGGGTCGGAGGACTCAAAGCTGTAGGTATAGAGGCTGCCGGAGGGATATATCCTGAAGGACAGCTTCTTTTTCTCGTTTACCTTTACTGTCTCGGATTCCTGGACTATCTTCACCCTGGACGGGAGGAGATTGCCGTATTCGTCGTATTCCCTGTCGATGGATTCCTCTATCTCCTGATCCTGACGGGCAATGTCCACCTGTGCCGAAACATTTACCTCCAGCACGGTGTAAACTCCGCTGGCAGCGGTGCAGACTATTCTCGTGCTGCCCTCTCCCGTGGCGGTGACTATGCCGTTGCTGTCTACTGTTGCCACACCGGCATTGAGAGTTCTGTAGGTGATGGTGCCCGCATCGGAGGGCTGCCCCACAGAAGCTACGATATGGTAGCTTTCTCCCGTCACAAGGTCGATATTGGTCTTTTCAAGCTCTATGTAGGGCATATCCGAATTGCTGCCGCCTTTTTTGACGTACACCGTGAACCTTTCTCTCACACCCGAGGATGTGGTGACGGTTATGACCGCATTTCCTCTGCCCACAGCAACTACCTTGCCGCTGTCGTTTACCGTAAGAACGGATGTGTCCGTGGAGGTATAGGTCACATAGTCATCGGAATTGTCCGGTGTGAGCCTGTATCCTATGCGGAAGCTGTCTCCCACATATATCGAGGTCTGGTAGCTGTACACGTTCAAGCCTTCTGCGGGGATGTTCACCGTCCGCTTCACATCAGGCACTTCGTTTTGTTTTATCATAGTGGTCTGAGGGTCTTCTATCCGTATCTCCGCAGAGGTGTCGGTCTGACCTCCGCCCACAAAGGATGCGTAGGCATCCGCAGGGTTCACCGTCTGTGCCGCTGCCCCTACCGTAAGGTTCACGCTCATGCAGACAGAAAGCATCACCGCACACAGACCTTTTAGTTTTATATGTCTCATTTAAGGCATTATCTCCTGTTGATCTTTCGTGAAGTACTTTTTATTCTACACTATTTTTGCCCCTATGTCAACAAAATACGGGCTTTTTGGTCAATTTGTTATATTTGCACATCCGTAAATGTGCAAATATACCCGTCATCGCCTTTCAGCATCCGTGAAAAACAATATTCGGTAACACTGATTTCTGACCGATGTATAGACAAGAAACAAGCCGCAAATTCTTGAGTATAAGGGATTTGAGGCTTGGAGATCGTCTATACATCGAGGAAGAATCAGTGTAACACCCGTTGACGGCATATCTGTACCCCGCCGGCAGGACATATCCTTATCGGATATAAATGAACGGGCAGTAGGTTTAGCTGACCTTTGTTGTTTTTCACTATTGATTTTTTATCCTCCGTATGATAGAATATTTTAGAGTGAACTCTGCCTTTTTTTACACCTTTAAAGAGATAAGCTGCCATGAAAAGTACCTATCGTGAAAAAAAGGATCCGCCAAAGCTAAAGGTGAGGATCTCGTTTATAATCCTTTTTATAATATTCAGCTTTTCACTGTGCTTTGTCCTTTTTATGAAGGACAGGGGCACTTTTCTCAGTGAGGATCTGGTCACAAGGCTCTTTCCCCCGAAAGGAACGGAGGATACGGTAAAAAAAACAGATACTTCCGTTTTGAATCCTCTGAAGGCGAAGGCTGCCCTTGACAGGGATTATCTTGAAAGCTGTGTTTTTGTGGGGAATGAGATCTGCGGGAGCCTTGCCCCCGACGGAGCAGCCACGGTCATCTTTGACAGCGGCACCGACAGGATGTACCTTTCCCGTATAGAGACCGAAAGCGGAAAGCACTCCGTAAAGGAGCTGGTAAAGGACACGGGAGCGGAAAACGTGTACATACTTTTCGGCGCCCAGAGCCTTCACCTTTCAAACAGCAGCATAGCCGAAAATGCGGAACGCTTTGCGGAGGATATGATCTCCTCCGGGAAGAGGGTCTATATAGTGTCCTCCATGCCCGCCACCAACGGCGACACTGAAAGGGACACGGAGATAGAAAGGATAAACCGCCTTCTGCTTGAATCCGCAAACCACTGCGGCGCCTATTATATAGATGCCTCACTCTATTTCAAGAAGAGCGACGGTCATATCTCAGTGGTCTATGTAAAGGACGGACTTTTCAACGAAAGGGCAAAAGGGGTCTTTGAAAAGACGGTGCTCACTCACTATGCAGATACAAAAGACCCAAAGGAAATGAGAGAATGATGAGAAAGAAGATGTTTCTGCCGCTGATACTCTCGGCAGCCGTGCTTTCTGCCTGCGGTGGGAGCACTGCACAGCCTGCGGAGACGACGCAGACAGAGGCGGCACAGACCGAAGCACCGGTGACACAGGACACAGCCCGGGAAAGCGGCGGGGCAGATACCGAAAGCACTCCGGAGGAGACCATGAAGCCCTCCTGTGACGATGTGGCAAGGAAGGTCATAGAAAGCGGTGGATTCCCTGAAATGGCATCCATAGACAGGGAAGACCTTAAAAGCTACATGGATGCGGATATCCCCGAAGGAACGGACTTTGCGCTTTATCTTTGCGCTTCGGGCGGTTTTTCGGATGAGGTGTTCATAGTGTCTCTGGAGGGCGTGGACGGAGCTGCTATCGATGAGGCAGCGCAAAAGCGCATAGGGCAGAGGTACACGGATTTTGAGGACTATGCCCCGGATGAGGCAGAAAAGCTGAACAACACACTTGTAATGGAATACAACGGCTATTATATGTATTTTGTGGCTGAGGATACAGACAGCGCAGCGCAGACAGCTAAGGAAGCACTGACATGATTTTTTAGGAGGAAAACACTATGTCCGAGATAAGAGACCTTACACTCTGGGAAAGCGGAGAGACCAAAATTAGCTGGGTAAGAGCAAATATGCCCTTGCTCAGGCACCTTGAAAAGGAATTCGGAGCCGAAAAGCCCTTTGCAGGGCTGAAGATCGCCCTTTCCGTACACCTGGAGGCAAAGACTGCCTTTTTGTGCAGGGTACTGGCAGCAGGCGGTGCAGAGATGTACATCACGGGATCGAATCCCCTTTCCACTCAGGATGATGTGGCAGCCGCACTGGTACACGGCGGTCTGGAGGTGTTTGCATGGTACGGCAGCACCGAGGAGGAGTATAACGCCCATATCGACCGTGTTATCTCCGCAGGCCCCGATATAATCATAGACGACGGCGGCGATCTGGTACAGTGCATACACAAAAAGCATCCTGAGCTCATCTCAAAGGTCATAGGCGGCTGTGAGGAGACCACCACGGGCATTCTGAGGCTCATAGGCATGAACAATGCGGGAGAGCTGAAATTCCCCATGGTGCTTGTGAACAACGCCGACTGCAAGCATTTCTTCGACAACCGCTACGGTACCGGACAGTCTGTCTGGGACGGCATAAACCGCACCACAAACCTTATAGTTGCGGGAAAGAACGTGGTAGTTGCAGGCTACGGCTGGTGCGGAAAGGGCGTTTCCATGAGGGCAAAGGGACTTGGTGCCGAGGTCATAGTCACCGAGGTGGATCCCATAAAGGCTATGGAAGCAGTCATGGACGGCTTCAAGGTAATGAAGATGAGGGATGCTGCGAAGGTGGGCGATTTCTTCGTTACAGTTACGGGCTGTGATGATGTCATCACCGAGGAGGATTTCAAGGTGATGAAGAGCGGTGCCGTGTGCTGCAACGCAGGTCACTTTGACTGCGAGGTAGATGTGGCATGGCTCCGCAGCAACTGCGTGCGCACCTGGGTGGCACGAAAGAACATACAGGCGTATGAGCTCTCAAACGGCAATGTGATAAATGTCATTGCAGAGGGCAGGCTCGTCAACCTGGCGGCAGGTGACGGTCACCCTGCGGAGATAATGGATATGTCCTTTGCCATACAGGCAATGAGCGCCCGTTATCTTGCCCGCAACAGAGGAAAGCTGGATAAGATGATAATAGATGTGCCCCGTGAGGTGGATCTTGCCGTGGCGGAAATGAAGCTGAAGGCATGGGGTCTCGAGATAGACACCCTCACCGAAAAGCAGAAGGCATATCTGGCAGGAGGCTATTGATAATGCCCTTTTCTCCGCAGATGCTGGACTTCCTTACCGAAAATGTCATGAGAAACGATAAGGAATGGTACAGAGAAAACCGTGAAAGGTGCAGGGAGCTGGTGGATATCCCGCTGGCAGAGTTTTCCCAAAAGGTGCATGAGTACCTGCTGAAAACGGATCCGCTCATAGACAAGGTGCATATCTCACGGATATTCAGGGATGCACGCAGGCTCAGAGGCCGCTCCTTTTTCAGGGAGAATATGTGGGTGTCCTTCGGCCGTGTGAGGGATCTTTACAAGTCTCTCCCCGCCTTCTATTTCGACATTTCTCCCCAAGGAGCGGAATACGGCTGCGGCTATTATGTCCCCGAAGCTGAGACTATGGAGAATATGAGGAAGATGATACTTGCCGGGAACCCGCTCTTTGAAAAGGCGAAGAAGTGCCTTTCAAAAAACAGGAGCTTCGCTCTCTACGGGGATATGTACAAAAGGAGCAAATTCCCCGACAGCTCTCCGGAGGACAGGCTGTGGCTTGACAGAAAGACTATCGGTGTCACTGCCTTTTCCGATGACTGGGAGCTGATCTTCTCCGACGGCTATGCCGACTATGTGGGAAAAGAGCTCTCAAAGCTGAAAGCCTTCTATGAGTTCATTATCACAGCAGGCGAGTAATACTGATCCTTCCTCGATGTATGATCTTCAAGCTTCAAATCCCTTATATTCAGGCATTTGCGGCTTGCTTCTTGTCTATGCATCGGTCAGAGATCAGTATAAGTGTCCGGGTCACCGGCTGTGATAATAATGCCTTTTCTTCCCGCTGCGGCAGCATATATCTTCTGTCGGAAATATATCATCAAGGGTATAGCCGCAGGAGCGGCGAAGGGGCAGCACATACAAAAAGACCGGCGTTCCCGTTGCGGAGCGCCGGTCTCTTTCTGCCTTAGAGTACCTTTACAAGTTCATCTATAACAGGCTTCATCCTCTCGTCGGAAAGCCCGAAATCCTTCTGCCTGTAATTCCATGCCGCACGGCCTATGCCGTACTTTTCAAACACACGGTTTATCACTGTGTACCATTTGAGAGTATCCTCCGGCGAAACTCTGTCTATGACCCCGTATTCGCCGCAGTAAAGCCCCGTGTTTTCCTTTTCCGCCTTTTCCAGAGCGCTTTTGAATATGCCGTCGAAGTATTCCTCGGTGATGCCGTATTCATCGAAAGAGAACCGCTCTGCCGGGTCTATCTGGTCTGTCCATGTGGCTCCCTGATGAGTAAATTTCAGAGGAGAATAGCAGTGGAAATTGTAGAAAACATTCTCATCTGCGGGAGGATCCAGAAAACGCACCGTTTCTGCGGAATTGTTCCAGTAGCTGCCCACAAGAACAGGGATGCTCCCCGTATATCTGCGTATACCCGCTATACACTCACGGGCGCACTCGTTCCAGACATCTATGTAGCTCTGGTCGGTCACTTCGTTGAGCAGCTCGAACGCCACATGGCCCTCATATCCCGCAAAGCGCCTTGCGATCTGCTCCCAGAGAGCCTTGAAGCGCTCACGGTATGCCTTGTTTTCGAAAAAACCGGCCTCTGCTTCACCGTTGTCGAAGGAAAAGCCTGCGGTCTTGTGAAGGTCTATGACTATGTTAAGGTGATGAGCGATCGCTGTGTCAACAGCTTTTTTCACCCTGTCGAAGCCATCTTCCCTGTAACCCCCGTCCTCTGTTTCAAGGATGTTGTAGTCTATGGGCAGACGTACATGATCCAGTCCCCATCCCTCTATTACCTCAAAGTCCTTTTCGGTGATAAAGTTGTCCAGCACATCCTTGCTGTAATCGCACTGAGAGAACCATCCTCCCAGATCCACGCCCCTGTAAAAACCTGCGAGCTTTTTCATAAAGCACCTCCGTTGATGTGACCTCATACGGTCAAAAATGACCTGTCGGCAGTATATGTACTTAATATACCACCGACAGGTCTCATTTTATATTAACGGTATGTCAAAAATATCACAATTATGCTTTGGATGTGATATCCACCTTGAAGGCATCATCTGCAACATTAACCGAAAGCACGCTGCCCGGCTCCGGATCGTCGGCGATAATGCTCCTTGCAATGAGCGTCTCGATATTGGACTGTATGTACCTCTTCAGAGGTCTTGCGCCGTAAATGGGATCGTAGCCGTCCTCTGCCACCTTTGCCCTTGCCTCCTCGCTGACTTCAAGGCTGAGCTGCTTGTCTGCAAGGCGGCTCCTGAGCTTTTCAAGAGTAATGTCTATGATAGGATAGATCTCCTTCTTGGAAAGGGGCTTGTAGAATACTATCTCATCCAGACGGTTCAGGAATTCCGGTCTGAAATGGCTCTTGAGCAGCTTGTCCACTGCCTCTCTTGCGCTCTCATCTATCTCCCCGTCCTCGTTTATACCGTCAAGTATAAAGTCGGAACCCAGGTTGGAGGTAAGGATGATGATAGTGTTCTTGAAATCTATGACACGTCCCTGTGAATCGGTAACACGGCCGTCATCGAGCACCTGCAGCAGGATATTGAACACATCGGGGTGTGCCTTCTCCACTTCGTCGAAAAGCACCACCGCATAGGGCTTTCTGCGGACAGCCTCCGTGAGCTGACCGCCCTCCTCGTAGCCTACATACCCCGGAGGCGCTCCTATGAGCCTGCTGACGGAGAATTTCTCCATGTATTCAGTCATATCTATGCGCACCAGGTTCTTTTCATCGTCAAAGAGTGCCTGTGCCAGCGCCTTGGCAAGCTCGGTCTTGCCAACGCCCGTAGGCCCCAAGAACATAAAGGAGCCGAGGGGACGGTTGGGATCCTGTATGCCCGCCCTTGAACGGAGTATAGCCTCACTTACCTTGGTCACTGCCTCCTCCTGACCTATGACCCTCTTGTGCAGCAGTTCCTCCAGGTGCAGGAGCTTTTCTCTTTCGCCCTCCATCAGCTTTGAAACGGGTATACCCGTCCACCTGCCCACGATACGGGCTATTTCCTCTTCGGTGACCTTGTTCCTCAGAAGGGTGAGCTTTTTGCCGTTTTCCTCTCCTGCCTTTTCCGCTTCCTCCAGCACCTTTGTGAGCTCCGGTATAGTACCGTACTGGAGCTCTGCGGCACGGTCATAGTTGCCCTCACGCTGGCACTTAGCCAGTTCCGCCTTTGCGCTTTCAAGCTGTTCTCTGGTCTTCTGTACCTTTTCTATGGAGTCCTTTTCGTTCTCCCAGCGGGTCTTCATGGCCTTGAACTCGTCTCTCAGCTCGGACAGCTCCCTGCGCACATTTTCAAGGTGCTCTGCGGACAGCTTGTCATCTTCCTTTTTAAGGGCAGTTTCCTCTATCTCCTTCTGCATTATCTTCCTGCGGACTTCATCCAGCTCGGTGGGCATGGAATTCATTTCCGTCTTGATAAGTGCGCACGCCTCGTCCACCAGGTCTATCGCCTTGTCGGGCAGGAACCTGTCAGTGATGTACCTGTTGGAAAGCACGGCGGCGGTTATAAGGGCGCTGTCCTGTATCTTTACGCCGTGGAATACCTCATAGCGCTCTTCAAGACCTCTGAGTATGCTGATAGTATCCTCTACCGTGGGCTCGGGGACCTGTACGGGCTGGAAACGCCTTTCAAGAGCCGCATCCTTTTCGATATACTGCCTGTACTCGTCAAGGGTGGTGGCACCTATGCAGTGGAGCTCGCCTCTTGCAAGCATCGGCTTCAGAAGGTTGCCCGCATCCATGGCACCGTCGGTCTTTCCCGCTCCCACGATGGTGTGGAGCTCATCTATAAAGAGGATGATCTTTCCCTCGGATTTCCTGACCTCCGAAAGCACGGCTTTCAGCCTTTCCTCAAACTCGCCCCTGAACTTTGCGCCGGAGATGAGAGAGCCCATATCCAGTGAGAACAGCTTTCTGTCCTTCAGGCTGTCGGGCACATCCCCCTTTACTATACGCTGTGCAAGACCTTCTGCAATGGCAGTCTTGCCCACGCCCGGCTCACCTATGAGAACGGGGTTGTTCTTGCGCTTTCTGGAGAGTATGCGTATGCAGTTCCTTATCTCCGTATCCCGTCCGATAACAGGATCCAGCTTGTTCTGTCTTGCCAGCTCCACCAGATCCTGACCGTATTTTTTAAGTACGTCGTAGGTGTCCTCCGGGGTGTCGTTTGTAACTCTCTGCGCACCTCTTACATCCGCAAGGGTGGCAAGGAAGGTGTCACGGTCAAGGGCATAGTCCCTGAAAAGCTGCTGTATCTCGTTTTCGGCATTTTCAAAGTAGGAAAGCACTATATGCTCTACGGATATATACTCATCCCCCATGTTCTTGGCTATGGGCTCTGCCGCATTCAGGAGCCTGTCCAGGTTCTGAGAAATGTAGACAGTGTTCATATCACGGCCGCTGCCCGTTACCTTCGGTATGCGTGATATGATCCTTTCAAGGCTGCCGCTTATAACAAAGGGATCCTTACCCATCCTGCGCATAAGCTCCGGGATAAGTCCGTCCTCCTGTGTCATAAGTGCATAGAGCATATGGGGCTGCCCCACATTGGTGTTGCCGTACTGGATCGCAGTTTCCTGTGCGGCCTGCAAAGCCTCAATGGACCTTTTGGTGAATTTTTGTGTGTTCATATATATCAACTCCTTTTTGAACAGTTTACTAAAGCAGTATTATCCTGTCTTTCCTGCACTCAGCCTTCTGACCGTAGGGCAGGATAGTCTTGGGGTGGGAATGACCCGTATCCACATTAAAAAGCACGGGAAGCTCTCCCGCAAAGCGTGGGATGATCTCCTTGTACTCCTCATACCACATCCTGTTCTGAGGCCTGCCGCAGATGATGCCGTTCACGGCATTGAAAACTCCCGCATTTTTCAGGCTTTCAAGGTAATGTGCATAAGCTTCGGGGTCGGGACATTCCTCGGATGTCTCTATAAACAGCACTTTGCCCCTCCATTCATCCATGGCGGGGAAAATGCCGTATTTTGCTATGATCTCCTTTTCCTCCGGGTAACGGTCACCTGTCAGCATATCGCTCATGCTTTCAAGGCAGCCGCCCAGCAGCTCTCCCGAAAAGCTGTCCCATTCACCCAAAGGCTCAAAGCCGCTGTCCTCGTGCATTACACGGGGTACTGCCGCCGCTTCGGGAGAAAAGCTCTTCCTTTCCTCATACCAGCATAGAGAGGGGAGTATCTCTGTTCTGCCGTCCCCCTCAAAAAGGCTCATGACTGCGCTTTTTGTGTAAGGGAGCACGCCGCCCTTTTCGGCTATGTCGGATACGAAGCTCGGTCCGTAATAGGTGCGCAGCCCCAGTCTGTGGAACATAAGGTGGTTGGTGGTGGTATCGGAATATCCCATAAACACCTTGGGGTGCTCCCTTACGGAGCGGATAAAGCCCTCATCCTCCATGAGAAAGGGCAGCAGGCGGAAAGTGTCGTCCCCGCCGATGGCACAGATGACCGCATCTATGCTGTCGTCGGCAAAGGCGGCTTTCAGATCCTCAGCTCTTGCCTCCGGGTGTTCATCAAGATATTTCTCGCCCTTCAGGGCATTTGGCATTATGACGGGCACAAGCCCCATATCGGTCATGTTTTTTATCCCCGAATGGAGTATGTAGGCGTTTTCATCCTCCCCCAGCATACCCCAGGAAAGGGACACAAGCGCCGCCTTGCTGCCTTTTCGGAGCTTTTTGGGGATAACAAGCGCCATGACGCCTTACTCCTTGACAGGGACAGTCTTTTTCTTTGCGCTGCCGATTATGACGCCCGCTACCGACCCTGCGACCACGAGAAAAGCCACAAGAACGGCGATGATACCGCCTGCGGGTACAGCCTCGGTCTCGGTGACTGCCTTTTCTGTCATCATCTCTCCCGCATTCAGGTCTTCTGTCTGTACAGTGGTCTCCTCGGCAGCTGTTTCGGTAAATTCCCAGGGTTCCGCCAGGATATCAAGGTAATTTAAGTTTGAGAGCATAGCATTTCTTCCTTTCATTTGTCAGATCAAATCAAGCTTGTTTATCAACAGTCCCGCAAGAAGGGACAGGGCATTTGTCAGAAGTGAGAGCAAAAAAGCCTTCTTTGACGACTCTTCTCCGAAAAGGATGTAGAGCCGCCATTCGGCAAGGACCACCAGCGGCTCACCTATAAAAAGGCACAGGTAATACCCCGGGAGCCCTGCAAGCACATGGAGCAGCATGGCGGTTATGTTGAGTATGGGGTTTGTTATCACGTTGCACAGGAAATTGTGTCTCAGCTTCCTGCGGTCACGGGTGATAAGTGCGGTCAGAGCCCCTTCGATAAGAACAGTGAGCAGCAAGGCCCATAAAAGCCTTGCCCCCGCATTTACTGCCGCCTGCGCCATGGCTCATCATTTTTCATGATGTACCACAGGGAGATCACCACAGCACCCATAAGCACCGCACAGAAGGTACCGCCGAAAAGCCATGGTGCGTAGGGCTTGACAAAGACGAACAGGGAACCGCACAGCAGCCCTGCCACGGATATGCCGTAGGCTGTGACGGGCTTTTCGGGAAATACCGACACCAGCAGTCCGAGTGTGGTGGACATGGTCATTGAAAACAGCATTATGGCAAAAAGGGAGAGCCACATGGTGTGCTGACCGATGTACACCAGCGGCATGGAGACAAGTACCGAAAGGAGCGCTGTTTTCTTTGCACCGAAAAGGTCGGAGCAGATGCCACCAAGAGCCTTCCCCGCAGCCATTCCCGCAAAAAGCAGGAAGGTGTGGTATTCGGAGCTTATCCAAAGAGTGGGAAGACCGTAGCCTACAAGCCCTCTTGCAGCCACCACGAAAAAGGAGAGGGCAGCTACCGTCACCGCAGAGCGCCTGCTGTCTGCCAGGTCGTATCGAGCCGGAGCAGGTGTCTTCATCCCTTTTTTGATAAGGTGGGACAGGAGGATGCACACCGTTCCCAGGAGCATTATCCCTCCGCCTATAAGCAGAGAACGGTCATGGAGCCCCAGCAGCTTTCCGGTGACCACGCCCATGGCACCGCCTGCTACGAATATGGCAGGAGGGGCGAGCCTGCTGCCGCAGGTATCAAGGGTGTCCTTTGCACCGCCCACATGAACGAATGCGTTCCCGAGGGAGACCAGCAGAAATGGGAATATCTTCCACGGAGCCAGCAGCTTCAGCAAGACCCCCGCAAGCACCATCGCCACTCCTGCAAAGCCCGGCAGGAACTTCTTTTTCACATCGCACAGTGCGCCGATAAAAAGCTGCGGCATGAAGGCAGCGATGTCGTAGACAAATGCCATGAGCCCTGCAATGGTCAGGGAGCCGAAGTATTTATAGTAAAACTGGAAGCAGATGACCTCCAGAGCAAGGTGTGCCAGAAACCACAGCCCGCCGATCTCATATTTTTTGAGCTTTTCCGTCTCCGTGCAGATCCCCCCCCTCAGCGTCTTCCTGTTTGCATTCATCCTACACTTAGATATTATACTACATTAGAAACGGCTGTTTGTAAAATAATTATGAACACCCAAACAAAATCTTGACATAAAATGAAAAAAGAGTTATAATTTTACATCATACACCGAAGGAGGGTCTGCCATGGCGGGCGACAGCAAAACAAAGACCATTGCCGACAACCGCAAGGCAAGACACGATTACTTTGTTCTTGAGACCTTTGAATGCGGCATAGAGCTGGTGGGTACCGAGGTGAAGTCCATCCGCAGGGGGGGCGTGAACCTGAAGGACTCCTGGTGCAGCATAGATGAGGGTGAGATGTTTGTCAAGGGGATGCACATTTCCCCGTATGAACAGGGAAATATTTTCAACCGTGATCCCATGCGTGTAAGGCGGCTGCTTCTCCACAAGAGGGAGATACTGCGGCTTTTCGGGCAGGTAGAGGAGCAGGGACTGACTCTTATCCCGCTGTCCATTTATTTCAAGGGCTCCCGTGTGAAA
Organism: Oscillospiraceae bacterium; assembly: GCA_018110985.1. Classification (GTDB taxonomy): domain Bacteria; phylum Bacillota; class Clostridia; order Oscillospirales; family Ruminococcaceae; genus Huintestinicola. The sequence continues at coordinate 2,605 of JAGAWT010000001.1, read as the reverse complement.
ATGGCTCTGGGTTTGTGCAAGGGCAAAAAGCTCCACGACAAGCGTGACGACATGGCAGAGCGTGCTGCAAAGCGTGACATTGACCGTGCTCTCAAAGAACGCAATCAGTAAGCTCTCCCGCAGCGTATGACGGAATATATCCGAAACGGCATGATAAACAGTCAGGTGTATATATCCTGCTTTTTTACAAGGGGATGCAATGGCTTCGACGGGGACTTTGAAGCATGATAAGCGAGCAGAGGACCGTGCTGAGAACTCTTAAAACCGCACGCGTTTTAAAATTAGACGACAACGATAATTTTGAACTGATGGCTGCCTAAGGCACCGTCCGTCCGCCCCTGAGGACTGCGGCAGGGAATCGGGCGTCGTGAAGCAGTGAACGCCTTTCGGGAGCCGCCTGCGGCCCGATCGGTGTACAGCGGGCTACCGGAGGTATAAGGGTGCCTTTCCCCGTATACTCCCGGGAATCTTAAATGACAGGCTGCGCTCGGAGAAGTTCGTGTGGATCGGTTTTCGGACACGGGTTCGATTCCCGTCATCTCCACCAGTTTTATGCTCACAAATGGCTATATATAGCTGTTTGTGAGCATATTTATTTGCGATTGCGCATTTTGTCCTTTGTTTGTCCTTTATTTTTGGACAATGTCCTTTATCCGGCGATAGGTTCGTTATTCTTATCGCCCTTATGCTTGAAGTCAAGGACGGAAGCGATAGCTTCTCCGGCACGTGCCTGTGCCTGGTTGAACACATGGCAATAGATGGATGTGGTGGTGGTTATTGTCGAGTGACCCAGAGCACTGGACACTGTTGCAGCATCTACACCTTCATTGATAAGAGCAGATGCGTAAAAGTGTCTGAATGAATGGATATCACAAAAACGCATATTATAGCGCTCGCAGAATCTTCTGAACCAAGCATACGGACGATTGACAAACAGCGGCTCACCATTCCATCTGATAAAAAGCCGATCGCTGTCCACCCATTTTGAGCCTATCTCTTCCTTGTCCTTCTCCTGCTTATCTTTGAGCTGCTTAAGAAGATCCATGACCTCGGCAGGAAATTTCAAAGAGCGCTGTGACTTCTCGGTCTTGGTAGTATCAGTGTACATTCCTTTGGACTGTGTATAGTTGCTTGTCCGGTGAATGCTGATCACATTGCTGCGCCAGTCTATGTCCTTCCATTCAAGCCCCATCATCTCACCCCGACGGAAGCCGCTGTAAACTGCAAGGGTAAAGAAAACACGATACATTAACGGCTCATTTTCAAGGTAGCAGAAGATCTGCTCTACTTCCTCCAAGGTATACATATCCTTTTTCTTCTTTATACCCTTTGGAACAGTCACACGGCTGCACGGATTATCCGTAAGCATCTCCTGCTTCATAGCGTAGCTGAACACATCGCTGATGAAACTCAGATGATGAACAGCTGTTTTGCGTGAGAGTGGCTTGCCTGTGATCATGTGCTTTCCGTTCAGAACAAGATCGTTAATGAACTGCTGGATATGCCTGCTCGTTATCTTGTCCATCCTCAGATGTCCGATAGCCGCATATGTACGGGGACGAAGCGACAGCATACGATCGTATGACTTAAAACGGAGATTGAGTTTGGCATATTCCTCAAACCACCGTTCAGCGAAGTCCTGAAACTTCACATTAGCCGTGATCTGTCCTTTAAGGCATTTGTCCTCAAAGAGTATGATCTGCCTTTGCAGTTCTTTCTCGATCTGCTTGGGTGTCATCCCTTCTTCCGGTTTCCATGTCATGGTCTGAATGACCTGATTGCCTTGTGTGTCATATCCGCATGACACTCTAATCTGATACGAGTTACCTCTTTTTCTTGTTGTTGCCATATAAATACTTCCTTTCAGTTGTATCTTATGGCATACTCCTGTTTATAACGATTATATCACTTTTCAAGCACACTGTCAAGCCTATAATTCACGGAGTATGCCATTCTTTCTTTTATTCTATGTGCTTATACTAATTTCTGACCGATGTATAGACAAGAAACAAGCCGCAAATGCTTGGATATAAGGGATTTGAGGCTTGGAGATCGTCTATACATCGAGGAAGAATTAGTATTATGCCCCGAAATAAGCCATAAGATCGGCTTTGTTTACGAGTATCTTGCCGTTTTTCCCTTCGCCGGTACGAACGGATTTGACCTTGCCCTTGGCAACGATCTGCCTTATGCTGTGTTCCGAAACGCCCTGTACTTCCTTGGTACATTCTTTTATGGTGAGCATCTCGGTAGGACTGCTTTCAGTCTTTACATTTTCCGACTTTTCATTATCGGTGAGCTTTATAAGCAGATCCATGATCTCATTTACTATCGTCTCTTTTTCTTTGTTCGACATAAATAACGCTCCTTTTTGAATTGTTCTTATAATTTTGAAGAAAATCGGTGTGTGGGTGTGTAAACCCCATTGTATAGTCGATTTGTAGGTGTATGCCCGGTGCATTTCTGTATGTGTTACAGAATTATCGGAATGTATGCCGTGCGAATGCCTTTGAATCCGCGAACATGGCGGTTATCCCGGTTCATGATGTTTGTACTGTATCTGATACGATATCGCTCAGAATTTGATTTTAGCCAGCTTGTAAAT
>JAGAWT010000003.1 GCA_018110985.1 Oscillospiraceae bacterium | reverse complement strand
TCACCGCTTACATGAACGGCGGCATACACATTACCGAAAGGAAAGCGACCGGAGAGCTGAAAAACATAAAGGCGATACTCAAGAACGACCACATCCTGTGGGTAGCTGCCACCAACGGTCTGGGGTACATAGATGAAAAAGGAGATTTCTACCCCCTTGATGACATCCCTCTCAACAATTCCATAGGCCATATAATGTCCGACCACGAGGGCAACCTGTGGTTCACCTCCTCCAGACAGGGCGTGCTGAAGCTGGTGCCCGACCGCTTTACGGACATAAGCAAATTTGCGGGACTGGAGCAGATGGTGGTGAACTCCACCTGTGTGAACGGTGACCTTCTCTACCTTGCAACGGACGATGGGCTCACCATACTTGACAAGGACAGCTTTGAGCAGGTGGAAAACGACCTGACCAAAATGCTGGACGGCATAAGGATACGCTGCGTCAAGAACGATTCCAAGGGCAATATGTGGTTTTGCACCCACGGCGACCTGGGTCTTGTGTGCTACGACCCCAAGAGCGGCGAAACCGTTTGCTACAACGCTGCAAACGGGCTTTCAGCCTCAAAGGTGCGCACCATGCTGGAGCTTTCAGACGGCAGCATATGCGCCGCCACCGGTGACGGCATATTCATCATCAGGAACGGTGCCGTATCCGCCCATTACAGCCAGGATAATTCCATCAACACCACAGAGATACTCTGTCTTGCAGAGGACAAGAACGGGAATATATACCTGGGCTCCGACGGCGGCGGCATTTATGTGGTCAGCGGCTCAAAAGTACGCAGACTGGGCTACGAGGACGGGCTCACAAGCGGCGTGGTCATGCAGATAAAGTGGGATGAGAAAAGGGGCATCTTCTGGATAATCACCTCCAATTCCATAGAGTACATGAAGGACGGCAACATCACTCCCGTCAAGAACTTCCCCTATTCCAACAACCTTGACATCTACTTCAACAGCGGTGCGGACGCATGGATACTTTCATCCAACGGTCTGTATGTCACAAAGGCAGAGGATCTTTTCACCGAAAAGGATCTGGACTTCTACTTCTACAACACCAAGAGCGGCCTTCCCTACATCACCACGGGAAATTCAAGGAGCTTCCTTGATGACGAGGGTCATCTGTACATTTCGGGAACATCAGGCTGCTGCATGGTGAATATAGACACGGATATAGCGGAAAACCGTGATGTGAACCTTATCATCCCCACGGTGGAGATAGACGACAGGACAGTTGCGCTCAAAGACACCGATACCGTCACCATTCCCGCCGGCAGCAAAAAGCTGACCATAGACCTTTTTGCCATCACCTTTGCACTGAACAATCCGAGAGTGAACTATTACCTTGAGGGCTTTGACAGCGCACCCATACACACCACCAAGCAGGAGCTCCATCCCGTGACCTACACCAACCTTGACGGAGGGCGCTATGTTTTCCGCATGGAGGTCATAGACAACGAGACCGGGGAGATAAGCAAAAGCACCTCCATAAACATCATAAAGGAGACCTCCCCCTATGAGAGCAGCCTTTTCTGGATAATAGTGGCGGCTCTGCTTGTGCTTGCCGTCACACTGGTAATGTGGGTCATCTTCCGCCGCCGCACAAGGGCGCTGCTTGAACAGAAGGAAGAGGATGAAAAGCTCATTTCCCAGATCATGCACACCTTTGCAAAATGTGTTGACATGAGAGATCAGCAGAATCAGGGACATTCGTTCAGAGTTGCATACTACACAAAGCTGCTTGCTCAGAAGCTGGCGTGGAAAAGGGGATACACGGAGGATAAGATAAACGAGCTCTACTATGTGGCTCTGCTCCACGACATAGGCAAGCTGAGCATACCCGATGCCATACTCAACAAGCCCTCCAGGCTCAATGACGAGGAATATGTCATAATGAAATCCCATGCACAAAAGGGCGAGGAGCTGCTGAAGGATGTTACGGTGGTAAAGGATCTGTCCGTGGGTGCAGGCTCCCACCATGAGCGTATAGACGGTAAGGGCTACCCCCGCGGGAAGAAGGGGGATGAGATCCCCGAGACTGCAAGGGTCATCGCCGTTGCCGATACCTTTGATGCCATGTACTCCACCAGACCATACCGCAAGCAGATGCTCCTTTCGGATGTAATGGCAGAACTCAAACGCATAAGCGGCACCCAGCTCGATGAAGAAGTGGTGCAGGCTATGACGGAGCTCTACGAGGAGGGTGAGCTTGACAGGGAAAAGGTGGATGCAGCGGTATTCCACGCAAAAAACTCCATCAAGACAGAAAGCGACGAGGAGAAAAAGCGGAAAAGTGACAAGCTGGCAGAGGACAACAGGAAATTTGTGGAAAGTCTGGGGCTGGCTGTGGATGATGAAGAGGAGGGCGGCAAGAAATGAGTTCCAGGCTATCAAAGCTGCTGACAGACCGTGAAAAGGCCCGTATGTCCAAAAGCTCCGACGAAGCCGTTTCCATGCACTCACTTCTGGTGCTGGGGATAATGCTGCTTGTCTGCGTCCTGCTCACCTACATCATCCCCGCAGGCACCTACCAGCGCTATACAGACACCGGGACAGGCATAGAGCTGGTGGACACCGAGTCCTTCCAATTCATAGAAAGGACGCCGCCCGGTCTGATAGATGTTTTCAAGTCCCTTACCCTGGGGCTCCAGAAGGGCTCAGACATAGTTTTCTACCTGCTGATAGTGGGAGGGATGTTCGGGGTAATAAACGCCACGGGCGCTCTCAATATCGGTATCGCAAACCTGCTCAGGCTGCTGAAGAACAAGGAATGGCTCCTTATCCCCGTAATGATGACCGCCTTTGGCTGCGGTTCGGCATTCTGTGCAAACTATGAGGAATACCTGGTATTCGTTCCTCTGATGCTTGCCTGCTGCATCACTGCCGGCTTTGATTCCCTTACGGCGGTGGCAGTCATATTCCTTTCCGCCACTGCGGGCTATGCAGGGGGCATGACCAATGCCTTTACCGTGGGCAAGGCGCAGGAGATCGCCGCACTCCCCCTCTATTCCGGGTTCGGATACCGCCTGCAGATATTCATTATCCTGCTGGGCACGGCTGTGGTCTATGTTACGGTGAGAGCCATACGAATGAAGAAAAGGCCGAAGCTCTCCATCGTTTACGCCTTTGACAGAAAGTACAATGCAGACACGCACCTGAACCTGTCCCGTATCCCCAAAATGACCGCCCGCCACACCATCACCCTTGTTATCTTCCTTGCAGGGCTCATATATGCGGTCTCCATGGTCATAATAAAGGGCTACTATGTGGATGAGCTGGCTGCCATCTTTATCATGACCTCTATCGCCGCAGGTATATCCGGAGGGCTCTCTCCCAACAAGATATGCCGCTCCTTTGTGAGCGGCTGCAAGGATATGCTCCTCCCCTGCCTTATCATCGGCTTTGTAAACAGTTCCATCCTCATCCTGCAGGATGCAAACATAATGGACACCATACTTTATGCCTTCGCCGCTGCCGTGAACCATGTTCCGAAGTCGGTAGCCCCCGCTGTAATGTTCGCACTGCATGATGTGTTCAATATTTTCGTGCCCTCCGGCTCCGCACAGGCATCTGTCACCATGCCCCTTATGATACCCATCGCAGACAGCATAGGAATGACCCGTCAGGCAGCGGTCGTTGCCTATCAGCTTGGTGATGCGCTCACAAACGCCCTTTCACCCACAAGCGGAGAAGTGCTGGCTGCCATTGCCATTTGCAGGGTTCCATTTTCCAAATGGGTACGCTATCTGCTGCCCCTTTTCATCATCTGGTTCGTAACATCTGCCGTTTTTGCCACTGCTGCCGCATTTACCCGCCTGGGGCCCTTCTGAGATATGATCTCGGGAACAGGAAGGAGAAAAAAATGAGTATCACTAAGATAACATCCGAAGAAGATTTTGAGGACAAGGTGCTGGACAATGAAGGGAAATGCCTTGTCATATTTACTGTGAAGCACTGCACGCCCTGTGAAGAGATAGGAAAGGCAGCAGAAAAGCTCTGCGAGGAAATGCCCGAAAAGCAGATCTTTACCGTGGACTGCTCCCGGCTGGAGGGATTCAGGGAAAGGTACGGCATCAAGGGCTTTCCCACCAGCTCCGCCTACTCAAACGGTGAGCAAAAGGCTTCAAAGCTGGGGCTTATCAGCAGAACAGCACTGAAAGAGCTGCTTTCCTGACTTCCGTCAAGAATAATACTGATTCTTCCTCTCGGTCAGAGATCATTATAAGAAAAGCCGATAGGCTGATGATAGTCCGAAGTGCCCGCACCATAAGGCGTACGGCACTTTTTTTGAGGAAACAGTATAGATCCCGAACAGCACTCTGCACCATACGCCGTTTTCAGGGGAACATGGTATTTACTGCATCCCAAGCCTGCTCCTCCTGTTGACTGCCTTTAGTTCCCTGTCCATGTCCTATCCCACAGTATATTCTTTTCATATCCTTATTAAAGAAAAAGGCTGCGTGAGCTTTCACTCACGCAGCCTTTCTTCAAAGGATCAGATCCTCTTTTTTGTGCCCACTCTCATTTCACGGGTCTTCATTATCAGCGGTCATCACTGCCACTGATTGTAATCGTTGCTGTAAATGCCGGAAACATTTACGGTAACCGTTGCGGATACCTGTGAAACAGGATCGTAGATGTTGATAGTAGCCTGTCCTACGGAATTTGCATACACATATACTGTCATGCTCTGTCCTGCGGGGTTGGTGCTTACGCTTGCAACGGAAGTATTGCTGGAGCTTACGTTTACTCTTGAAGCATCGGTGCAGGTAAGAGTGAAGGTCTGGCTGTCAAATGCGCTTATGGAAAGGTAGCTGGTACTTACTATCAGAGGCTTGTTGTTATCCTGTACAGTAGCGTATACTGTCTTGGATACGCCTGTGTTCAGATCTGTGATGTAGATAGTAACAGAACCCGAGCTGCGGCCGGTAAGGCTGAGAGTCACAGTGTTGTTCCCGTAGAAGCCGGGATTGGTGAATACTATGTTTTCATCACTGCATCTGTAGTCGATATTGTCGGTACCGGTGATAGTTACGGTCTTGGTATCCCCTAACTTCATGGTCACATTTGTGGGAGATACGTTCATGGTGCCGCCCGTAACAGTTACGCTGACATTTGCGCTCTTTCCGGTCTTGGCATCGGTAACGGTAAGAGTAGTCCTGCCTGCCTGCTTACCTGTGATCCTTATTACAGCCGAGTTGGAGCCGGTGCTTGCTCTGTTGGCATCTGCGATGTTCCAGTCGCCTATGCTGAAGCCCAGGTCGCTTACATTGTTTACAGTCACATCTGCGGTGCCGCCCACCTTTATGCTGACGGATGTAGGTGAAACTGTGATGTTGCCGCTGGAAACATTTACATTGACCTTCTGTGTGGTGTTCGTGCTGCGGTCGGTAACATAGATCACTGCGGAGCCCTGCATATTGGCATTGACTGTGATAACAGCCTTGTTGGTGTTCTGGCTTGCGAGCCAGCAGGTAGCAACAGTGGTGTTGGATGAATAGAAGTCGATGTTGTTGGAATTGGATGCTGTAACGGTGATGTTGCCTGTATTGCCCACTGTAAGGTTCAGATTTCCGGGAGATACTGTAAGGCTGCTGCCTGTTACCTTGATGGTCACCGTAACAGAGGTGTTGGAGTAGGTATCCTTGATGGTCAGGTAGGTAGTACCGGCCTGGTTGCCCGTAACATACATATTGACCTTGTTGGAGCCTGCATTGTTGAAGTAATAGGATGCGATGTTGCTGTTGGAAACGGAGTAGATAAGGTTGTTCACATTATCTGCCGTAATGGTGAAGGAGCTCTGGCTGCCTGCCTTCACGTTCAGGGTGTTCACACTTGTGGAGAGCCTTGTGCCGCTTACGTTTATGTTTATCCTTATCGTCCTGTTGGAAGTCCTGTCGGTAACAGTCAGATAGGAAGTACCGGACTGTCTGCCGGTTATCCTTACCTTAGCCTGAGTGGAGCTTGTGCTGATAACATTGTAATCAGCCACGTTGGAATTTGAATTCTGATAGCTCAGATAAGAGGGATTGGAGGAATAGAGCGTCAGATCATAGGTACTGCCGGCTCTTACATTCACATTCTGAGTGGATGCCGAAAGGTTGGAGCCGCCGTCTACGTTGATGGTGACTGTCCTGTAAACATTGGAATTGCTCCTGCTCTTTATAGTGAGGGTAGCAGTTCCCGCTCTTTTTCCTCTTACGGTCACGGTAGCGGAATTATTGTACCAGCCTCCTACGGAGACACTGGCAACATTGGAGTTTGAAAGAGTCATCCTGACATTGTTGCCCTGAGAGCTGTACACCGTAAAGGTGGCAGAGCCGTTGGCGTTCACGTTCACCGTGGACTGGGATGTGCTGATGGAGGGCATGGAGCTGTAATTGCTGCTGTTTCCGGTAACATTTACATAGATATTGGTGTAAACGCTGGAATACTTGGACATATACACCTTGATGGTGGCAGAACCTGCTCTCTTTCCTCTTATCCTCAGCTGTACCTTGTCATTGGTGAAGTAGGAGTTTACCCAGCCTGCTGTGGCAACAGAGGTGTTGGAGCTCTTGACTCTTACGGCATGGGAACCCTTGGCAGTGATGGTGACTACCTTGCTGCTGCCGGCACTCACTGAAACATTGTTGGAAGAGGAGGTGATGGTACCGGGCACTACCTTTACAGTGCACTGGAGCCTCATGCCGTCTACCGTGGCGGTCACAAAGGCAGTACCGACTTTTCTGGCGGTGACCTTTCCGTACTTGTTTACGGAGGCGATATTCTTGTTGGAGCTCTTCCATGTCACATCATCATATGCGCCGGAAATGCTCAGGGTCTTTGTCTTTCCCACTGCAAGGGTGATGCTGGTATTGCTGATACCCAGAGCCTGAGGGTCGCTTTCCCTCGGCACGGTCACCATGAGCAGGGTAAAGAGCAGGGTAAGGAGCAATGCGCCCACAGCCCTGAAAGAACTTCTTGTTCCTGTCATATTTATTTCCCCCTTTTTGCGTATTGCTTTTTAACTGTGCCCCATACCCGCAGGGGGCATGGAGCACAGGACAAAGATACGGACAACGGACGATCAATAAACGTTGTAGTTAAGGTTCAGAGCGAGCTGGAGTGTATTCTGGTCGTAGTTGAGAGCATCGGGGAGGAGAACATAGACTACCTTGCCGTTGCTGGTGATGCCGGAATATACATAGTCGCCGGAGCTCTGGTACTGAGTGGAGTTGGGAACGGTGGAGTAGATGCCGTAGTAGCGTGCCTGACCGCCGTTTCCGAGGATAAGGTCGTTGAGCCTGAGTATGTCGGGATTATTTGCGGGAACAAAGGCATAGCGGTTGGTGCTGGAGCCGTTGCTGAACCATGTTACCAGCCTGTAGCCTGCGGGAGTGGAGCTGGGGTATTCCCAGAGAACGGTGTAGGGCTCATAGTAGGTCTGACCCAGATCCTTTGCCTTTATCTTGTTTGCCTCGTTCTGATTCTCGTAGGAGTTGGAAGGATACTTTACATAGTGTGTAACGGTCTTGGTAACGTAGCCGTTGTTCTGGTAAACGGTGGTGGACTTTGTCCAGTTGATGGAATAGTCGCTGCCTGCCACTGAGGGAGACTTGGAGTATACAACACCGTAGGTGTAGCCTGTGTAAGCTGCCTTTGCGGTATCTATCTCTACCTGGTCGTAATTGGAAGCAGAGTTGGAGGGTGCCAGCAGGTAGTAGGATCTGCCGTTGGCGGAGAAGGGTATTATCTGGTCGTTGCTGGTGACCTTTGCGCTGTTGGCAATGTTGTAATCCTCAAATACCTGATAGTAAACGCCGCCTGCGCCTATGCCGTACTTGGAGAGTGCGGAAGAATAGTAGGAATCGGGGTCTGAAACATAAGAGGGATATACAAGATATCTGGTCACGGATGCGCCGTTCTTGTATGTGGTGTACTGCTTGTACTTGTCGTCATATGCCTTCCTCTGGAAGGAAGCGTCATTGAGGGGGTTCTTGGTGTAGAGAACGCCGTACTCATAGCTGCCGATATAGGCTGCCTTAGCGTACTCATACTCTGCCGTATCGTAGTTAGAGGGAACTCTTACATACCTTGTAACGGTCTTGGAAGCAGTCTGCTGGATGCCGCCGCTGGCTGTTACATCATTGATGCTGCAGGTAAACTGCTGAACGGTGGAGCCGGAGGATGTGGTGTTGGGTCTCTCGGAATATACCACATAGTCCTGATAGTCGTTGGTAGCCTTTGCAACTGCTGTGTTGTACTGTGCCTTGTCGTAGTTGTTGCCGGGTACCAGAACATATCTGTACCTGCCCTTGGATCTGTCGTAGAAATCAACATACCTGTCGTTGTTGGTGAGGAACCTGGAGCTGTCCTGATCGTCATATACTCCGTAGTAACCGCCGGAATTGCCGTTTACGGTGATGTTCACCTTTACGGAGCTGCCGGGATTGTCTGCATCGGTTATGGTAAGAACAGAGCTTCCTGCCTTCTTGCCCCTGATGGTGATGGTAGACTTGTTGTTGCTCCAGTTGCCTTCACTGTAAGAGAAAACGGAGTCGTCGGAAACATCAAAGTTCACATAGCCGCCGTTGTCTGCCGTAAGAGTGAAGGAGCTGCTGCCGTTTTCGGCAACTGTAACGCTTGAAACGGATGTGCTGAGGGATGAGCCGCTGCCGGAAACGGTAACGGAGATCTTTACATACTGATTTGTGTACTTCTTGTTGTATACCTTGATGGTGGCAGAACCTGCGCTCTTTGCAGTGATGCGGAGATTTGCCTTGTTGTTGTCAAAACTGCTCTGTGCCCACTTTGCGGTGGCAACGCCTGTGTTCGTGCTTGTAGCCTTAACATTCTTGTCGCCCTTGCAGGTGATGGTTACGAGCTTGCTGTCGCCTGCGTTCAGGTTTACTTTTGTGGAAGAAGCGGTGAGCTTGCAGCCTATTACCGTTACCTTGCAGGTGAGCTTTGAAGAGCCTACCTTGGCGGTGATGGTAGCTGTACCTACGCCCCTTGCGGTGACCTTGCCCTTGCTTGACACTGTGGCAACGCTCTTCTTGGATGTTGTCCATGTCACCTTGGATGATGTGCCCGAGACCTTAAGGGTAGTAGCATACCCCTTTGTCAGGGTCACCGATCTCTTGCTGATAGAGGCAGCCGATGCATCCTTAGGGATCATCACCAGCACAAGTGCCATCAGCAGAGAAAGAATCACTGCCACAGCCGATCTCAGGCTGCTTTTTGCATTTGTCATGTTTTTTCCTCCTTATTGTTAGATAATACCGTCCATACCCTGTTTTATTGAATACAGACAGTTACTCACAGTATAAATTGTAACATTTTGCAGTTGAATTGTCAATAGAAAAATGGTATAATTTTATTGCAAAAAACCAAAATACGGTTACAAACCGGTTACTCTTTACAGGTGAAAGCACCTTAGAAAGGCTCATTATGTTCAGATACGAGACTCATATGCACACCGCAGAGGCAAGCGCCTGCTCCAATTCCCCCGCAGCGGATCTGGCTGAAAAATACAAGTCAGAGGGCTACGACGGCATCATCATCACAGACCACTTTTTCAACGGCAACACCTGCATAGACAAAAGCCTTCCATGGAAGGAACGGGTGGAAGCCTACTGCAAGGGCTATGAGCACGCCAAGAAAAAAGGGGATGAGATAGATCTCGATGTTTTCTTCGGCATGGAGTACGGAGACGGCACCTCCGACTTTCTCATCTACGGTCCCGACAAGGACTGGCTCAAAGAAAACGACCATATCCTGGACATGGAGGTTACCGCCTTCCTGGAATACGCCCGCAGCTTCGGCTTTGTATGCATTCAGGCTCACCCTTTCAGACAGGCAGCCTACACAAGAGGCACTGTCCACTGCCCGAAATTCGTGGACGGCATCGAGATATTCAACGCCTCCCAGATCACCTGGGATCCTGCTGCGAACGACCATGCGGAGATCTACGCCTCCTGGTACGATCTCCCCGTTACGGGCGGCTCCGACACTCACAACACCACCGACAGGTTCTATGCGGGCGGAGTGCTTTGCCCCCGCCGCCTAACTTCTTCCTTGGACTACGGGAATGCGGTCAGGGCAAGAGAAGTGGAAGTCATCAGGCCGTCAGTGCCGTCGGGCAGCAGCCGGTAAGCACTTACACGACACCACGCTGACACCGCACAAAGCAGCTTTTCACTTTTATACCCCATTTTTGGGGTGATGTCAATATCCGCCGCATATTTTTGTGTGAGATGCACAACGGATATTTTCACTAAATAATCGTATATCCGCATCATATGGACGAAAGGAGCATTTTGATGACAAAGCTTGATGAAAACCTTTTCTATGTGGGTGTAAAGCACCCTTCCCTTGAATACTTCGATGTCATCGTTCCCACAGACATGGGCACCACCTACAATTCCTATCTGCTGCGGGGAGAAAAGACCGTTCTCTTTGAGACCGTCCACAACGACTTTTCGGAGGAGTTCATCAGGAACATAGAGGAGATCTGTCCCCTTTCCGAAATAGACATCATCGTGTGCGACCACACCGAGCCGGACCATTCCGGTTCGCTGGGAGCTGTGCTCAGCAAAGCCCCAAATGCCACGGTCTACGGGTCCGCTCCCGCTCTGAAGAACCTGAAAAACATCCTCAATTCCGATTTCCCTTCCGTTGTTGCCAAAAACGGTCTTGAAGTGGATGCGGGCGGCTTCACTCTCAGGTTTTTATCCGCCCCAAACCTTCACTGGCCGGACTCTGTATTCACCTATGTTCCGGAACTGAAGACTGTCTTTACCTGTGATTTTCTGGGCTGCCACTACTGCGGAGAGCTCAGTGACGGGGACATAGAAGACAGGGAGAAGTACCTTGCAGAGCTGGACAGATACTACAAATATATCTTCTCTCCCTTTGCAGCCGCCGTCAAAAAGGGTGTGGAGATCATAAGAGGCATTGCTCCCGAAAGGGTCTGCTCCTCTCACGGTCCCGTGCTCTGCGCCCATATAGACGATGTCATCGCCCGCTACGACGAAAAAGCCTCTGCCGCCCCCGACCCCGATCTTGCATCCGTTTTCTATGTTTCCTGCTACGGTTACACCGCCTTGATGGCGAAGGCTCTCGCAGAGGGCATGAGAGACGGCGGAAAGACAGTACAGGTCTTCGATATCTCTAACACGGACAAGGCCACACTTGCGCAGGCTGTCTCTTCATCCTCATTCCTTGCCTTCGGCTCCCCTACCCTGAACCGTGACGCCCTGCCCCCTGTATACGAAGTCCTTTCCATGGTAAGCGCCGTTGCCGACAGAGGCAAGCCCGCTCTTATCTTCGGTTCCTACGGCTGGTCCGGAGAGGCTTGCGCCAATCTTTCCGAACGTGCAAAGGGACTGGGTCTCAAGGTGGATGAGGAGCTTATGAAGGTATGCTTCAGACCTGCCGATGAAGACCTGAAAGCGCTCAGGGAGAAAGGCAGAGCCTTTGTTTCTTAATAAAGCACGGGTGGATCATACCTTACATCTGCAAGGGTGATGTTCATATCCTCATCTATCTCCACGATATATTCCGCACAGCAGGGGGTATCCCCGTTCTGCCACGACACGAATATATTGTCCTTCCCTTGCTTTACTGCACGGTAGCACAGCCTTGAAGATGACGACCACTTCTTTTCAAAGGTCACCCTGTCATAGGCGGAGCTTTGGGACGTAAAGCCTTCGGGTCTGGGGATGAACAGTATATCCCCCGCCGACTCCTTATCGGGAGCCGCAGGCGTACATTCTGCTGCGGGCATCGGCATATCGGTATCGCAAAGCACATCGGACACCCCCGCAAGCGACATTATCACAGCAATAAGTATTTCCATAGCTTTTCCTCCACGGGGCTTTATCTGCCCCTCTGTAATATAATACAAATGAGGGCGCCCTTATTTTTCATTTTTGGAAATTTTTTTTCGCAGATCATGAGATCTTTTGGCATGGCTATGGCAAAGCCGCTTTTGAGCAGAAAGGACACACAATGAAAAAGCTGATGATCACCGCAGCGGCTATACTTTCTGTCTCCGTATCCTTACTCGTAGCCCCCTGTGTATCCGCAGAATGGGTGCAGACAGAAGAAGGATACCAATGGGCAGAAGGGGGCTCAGTACGAAAGGAAAAAGGCTGGCTCAAGGTCGACGGCAAGACCTATTTCCTTGATGAGAAGGGCATCACAAAGCATGGTCTTGTAAGGATAGGCGGCAAGCTCTACTATTTCAGAAAAGACGATGAAGGCAGTGCATTTTTCGGATTGAAAAAGATAAACGGTAAATACTGTTATTTCAGATCCCCCGAAAAAGGCGGTGCAGCCGTAGGCTGGGTGGATCTCAGAGGCAGACGCTACTATTTCGGCGAAGATTCCCGTGCAGTCACAGGTCTTGCCGAAATAGACGGAAAGACCTACTATTTCGATGAAAAGGGCGTTATGCAGACGGGGCTTGTGTACATAGACGAGCTCGTGTACGATCTGGGTGAAGACGGTGTGCTCATATCATCCTATGATGAAAACTCTTCCGACGGCTTTGACATATCATGGGATATGGACGAGGCAGCAGTCAGAAAGCTTTTCAAAGGAAAGCTCACATTCAAAAAGGACAGTATGCTGGTAGTAAAGACAAACGGCGGTCTCCGCTACTTCATATTCGACAACAAAAGCGATCTTCTGACTGCTTACGGCACGGATTCCCCCCAGGCAGACAAGACGGAAGAGTTCTCCTCTTTGCTTGAAAAAGAGGGCTATGTTCTCAAAGACCAACAGGAGATTCACCAATACGCCACCCTCATATTTGAAAAAGACGGAAACTACGCAGCCACAGCGGGCAACGGAAGTTCTTCCATTCTCCTCTATGCCTCACCTTCTCTTTCGGAAACTTTTGAAAAAGGCGGTACAGCGGCTCTTATAGAGCTTGCCGCAGAAAACGGCGTGCCCATAGGGTAAAGATCCCTTTCCGACCCTGTATGTCTCCCATTGTTTTCAACTATATAAAAAAATTGCCGTTCTTTGCGGCAATTTTTTTGTATATCGTCAATTGTGCAACCTGAGATTATATGTTACAATGATTATGTATCTACACAAAATGACGGCTTATGAGCCCAAAACGAGGATAGCGCAATGTTTTTTACGAGAGAACTTGGTATAGATCTTGGCACAGCCAACACCCTTGTGTATATGAAGGGCAGAGGCATTATAATAAGGGAGCCTTCGGTGGTGGCGGTGGATTCACGGTCGGAGGAGCCTAAGTATGTGGGGCAGGAGGCAAAGGATGTCATAGGCCGTACTCCGGGCTCCATCGTTGCTGTGCGCCCTTTGAAGGACGGAGTGATTGCGGATTTTGAGATAACCTCCGCCATGCTCTACGAATTTATCAAGAAAGCAAAGGGAAGCCGCTTCACAAAGGCAAATGTGGTGATATGTATACCATCCGGAGTAACTGCGGTGGAGCGCAGAGCTGTCAAGGAAACTGCCGAAAATGCAGGAGCACGCCGTGTAGACATCATAGAGGAGCCCATGGCGGCTGCCATCGGAGCGGGTCTGCCCGTGCTGGAGCCCACAGGCTCCATGATAGTGGATATCGGCGGCGGAACTTCCGAGGTGGCGGTCATCTCCCTGGGAGGCATAGTCACTTCAAGGAGCGTGCGTGTGGCGGGCGATGCCTTCGATCAGGCTATAATTACCTATATAAAGAAAAAGTACAATCTGCTGGTGGGAGAACGCACTGCGGAAAACATAAAGATCGCCATAGGCTCCGTCTTTGACTTGGGGCGTGAGGACACTATGGAGATCAAGGGAAGGAACCAGCTCAACGGTCTTCCCGAAAGCATCACCATCTCAAGCGAAGAGATAAGAGAGGCACTCAGGGACCCCCTTGCAACAGTAGTGGATGCAGTCAAGAGCACCCTTGAAAAGACTCCCCCCGAGCTGGCGGCGGATATTATGGAAAAGGGCATCACCCTTGCGGGCGGCGGCGCCCTTCTGCGGGGCATAGACAGTCTCATAGAAGCCGAAACGGGAATGCCCGTGGTCATAGCCAATGCTCCGCTGGACTGTGTTGCAGCAGGTGCCGGAAAGGTGCTCGAAAACATCGACAAGATGCGTGATCTCCTCAGCGATGATGTTAAATACTATTAAGCCGGTATGACCGGCAGCAAACCGGTATGACCGGCGGCATCCGTCCGTCTCTGTTTCCTGCTGCCGGGCTGTTGCCTACAAAGGTGGTGTCATTCATGCGTGATTTCTTCGGAAGTGTGCGTTTCAAGATAATAATCGGCATAATGGCACTTCTGCTGGGATTTATGATATATGCGGGTGTGAACGGAGGCATCACCTCCACCACATCCTATCTGCTTGAAGTGGTTTTCGAGCCTGTGAAAAGGCTTTCCACCGGGATATCCGACAATGTGTCCAACTCCCTTGATATGCTCCTCAATGCCGAAAAGTACTACGAAGAGAACAAGGAATTGAAGGAGCGGATGGGAGAGCTTTATTCCCGCATGGTGGACTACGACAGCGTAAAGAGGGAGAACGAAGAGCTTCGGATGATGCTGGAGCTGAAGGAAAAGTACGATGCCTTTGACTTTTCACCGCCCTGCACCATAATTTCCCGTACCACCAACGATCCCTATTCCTCCTTTACCATAGACAAGGGAGAAAGGGACGGCATAAAGTCGGGAGACCCGGTCGTGACCAAAAACGGTCTTGTGGGAGTGTGCGCCGAGGTGTCCTATTCCACCTCAAAGGTGAGGACTCTTTTCTCTCCGGAGACCTCCGTCGGAGCCTACACCGTAAGGACACAGAAAACAGGCCTTGTAAGCGGCGGCTACGAGCTTGCCAGCGAAAAGAGCATACGCCTTGAATACCTTGACAACGACACGGACGTGGAAAACGGTGATATAGTAGTTACCTCGGGCAGCGAGAGCTTCCCCCCCTCCCTTATAATCGGCACGGTGGACAGGATCGAGGCAAAGAACACCGGTCTTTCCAAATATGCCGTAGTGAAGCCCCTTGAAGACCCCTCCGAGCTTACGGGAGTCTTTGTCATCATAAACTACGAACCGGACGAGGCAATACTTATCAGGAACGGCTCTGACAGTGTGACGGATGAATAGCCTATGAACATAGAGATCAAAGAAAAAAGGGAGCGCCTCCACAAGCTCGTGCGGATGATACTCTACATGATCCTGATGGTGTTCTCCTACATATTCATGCTGACCCTGAGAACAGGCACAGCTCTCCCCTCGCTGCTCGTTCCCCTTGCGGTGTGCTTTGCGATGAGGGAGCAGCCCTTCGGCACCGCTGTTTTTGCTGCGGTCTGCGGGCTTATGTCCGACAGTGCCTTTTCGGTGATACCGGGGCTCCATGCTGTTTTTCTCATGTGGCTCTGCCTTTTGATATCACTGCTTGTAAACAATGTGCTAAGGCGCAGCTTTTTCAATTTTCTCCTGTTTGAGCTTGTCACATCAGGCTTTATGAGCTTTATGCGCTATGTCGTCCTCTACGGTATAGACCCGTCTCTTCCGAGAGGGCTGATAATGAAGAACATCTTCGTACCGGAGTTTATCTACACGAATATTGCGGCACTGGTCCTTTATTTCCTGACCTATCTCATAGACAGGAACCTTGGGGATGTGAGCGAGCACTACATCGAGGAGAAGTCCACGAACATAGTAAGAGAATAGAATACACGCCCCGAAGCATCAGAATGCTTCGGGGCGTGTGTTTTCCTGTGGAGCTCATCACTCTGATACTGATCTCTGACCGATGTATAGACAAGAAACAAGCCGCAAATGCTTTAATATAAGGGATTTGCGGCTTGGAGATCGTCTATACACCGAGGAAGGATCAGTATGATCTGTGCGGGGTCTTTTTTTGTTTTTTCCATATCATCATTACGATGGCGAAAGACAGCAGCTGGGCAATAAGGACACGCAGGATCATCAGCTCATCCGTCCCGCTTTCCGTGACTGTGTGCAGAAGATTAGTAGCAATGCAGTTGTTGAAGAAGTGGTCTGCCATACCCATATAGATGCTTCCCGTTATTCTGTACAGCAGCGCCCATTTTATGCCCATGATGCCCGCAAGTATGATATATCCGATACTCAGACCGATAAACCCGCCCATATCAAGCTGCTTTTCGATCAGATTATGAAGAGGTGTCACAATATGCCATATGCCGAACAGGAATGCCTGCAAAAGCATGGCAGTATTTTCGGAGCGGTCTGTTTTAAGGATATTGTAAAACAGACCTCTGAATGTTCCCTCCTCCATAACGACATTGATGATGTTAAAGAAAACACACATAAGTATAAAGCCTGCGCCCGTGTGTATCTCCGCCTCACCTGTCAGGGAAAAGCCGGAGGTAAAGAACCCCGGACGAACATCCTCTCCCCTGCCCATCAGTATAAGGAACTCTGCTGCGTAGGCGGGAATGAAGACTGCGGCAGAAAGTGCGGCTCCACGGGCGATGTTTTTTAAAATGCCGTTTCCCGCAAAGCCTATGTCGCTCCATTTCAGGTGCAGTATCCGCAGAACGAGCCAAAGCACCAGTATACCGAACATTTTGTTGATAAAGTTTTCGCCAAAGACGGTCTCATCCATCTTCAAAACGATAGCTTCAAAGGCGTGGACGGCTATCAGTATGCCAAAGATGACCCAACAGCTCACCACCGTGTTTTTCAATATTTTCTCTCTCATGATCTCCTCCTGTCAAACTATCATGTCAAAACCATCGTAACATAAACCGGCAGAAAAGCGGGATCATACTGATTCTTCCTCGATATACAGACGATCTCCAAGCCTCAGATCCCTTATATCAAGCATTTGCGGCTTGTTTCTTGTCTGTACATCGGTCAGAGATCAGTATCAAAGGCTATCTGCGTCAGCAGGTGACCCTCGCTCAAAAAAAGCCGCAGCATTTTCTGATCCTGCGAAAATGCTGCGGCACAGGTAACGATATCCCACACCGACCCTGTCAGTCAAACGAGCCGTTCCCAAGAAATACATTCAGCAAAACATGGAATATGAGCATATACAGGAAATAGGACAGGCAGAAAAACACCGCAGTCACCGCAAGGGTGTAGAGCCTCCCCTCCGACCTGTCGTCGGAGCCCTTTTTGCTGCCCTTCTTCTTGCTCTTTCCCCGCTTTTTTGATGAGTTTCCCGTTTTGTCAAACAGTATAAACATCAGTATAAGGTGTACTACTGCCGTAAGTGCCAGCAGAGCGGGCATCTTGTAGCGCATAAGGGAGTAGACATTTATAAAGACCGTAAGCAGCAGGGCATTGCAAATGGCGCAGGCAGTGGTATGCACATTCTTTTTGAGTGCTATGTCCGCAAGCGGCAGCAGCAGTGATGTGACCAGCATTCCCGCCAGAAAGAGCAGGAGCACCGATCCCGCCAGGGATGAGGGAGAGAAGAATACAGCATAGCATTCCATGGGGAAAGCCAGTGCAAAGCCCGTCCACAGGACTGCGACTATCACGCTGCCGATAAGAAGTATCTTTTTTCGTTGTTCCATAAGTGAAAAGTCTTTTCCGTATATTTACCATTTTCCCACGGGACAGGCATTGTCCCTTTGGGCGGCTCTCAGTTCCGTGTAGCAGCCGCACTCAAGGCAGGTCCCCCTGAGAAGGCTGCCGCAGTCTCCGCAGATCGCAAGACGCCTGCTGTATTCACCCTCATCACTGCGAAGGGATGAGGGTATGGAATCAATGTTTTTCTTTATGCTCTCATACACTCCAAGCGGGTCGTACTCCGAGAGCAGACAGCGCTTGCAGGGGCGGCTCATTCTATGCAGAGTCTCACTACCGAGCAGGGAGGGAGCTCCACACAGAGCTTATTGCCTTCAAGCTGTGCCTTATGGGGCTTTATCGTTACGCTTTCGGGAGAATCAAAGGTATTGTGGGCATGAGCCTCTCCCGTCAGTATATCTGCCTTTATGCTCTTTGCATCTATACCTGCCACAAGACCCGAAAGCCTTACGCCCTCGGTGAGAGAGCAGTTTGAAAGGGTGACAGTAACCTTTCCGTCCTTTACGGATGCGGAGGAGGAGATCATGGGCAGCTTTTTGCCCTCTGCCGCATCCTCATTCCCTGTATGGCAGTAGATGCTCTCCGCTCCCTGATGATCCTTGTAAAGATCAAAAACATGGTAGGTGGGAGTGAGTATCATCTTTTCGCCCTCGGTGAGTATCACAGCCTGAAGAACATTTACAGCCTGTGCGATATTTGCCATCTTCACACGCCTTGCATGGCGGTTGAAGATGTTCAGGCTAATGGCTGCGATCATGGCATCCCTCATGGTGTTCTGCTGATACAGGAAGCCGGGGTTGGTGCCCTTTTCCACATCATACCAGCTGCCCCATTCATCCACTATCAGGGCTATCTTGTTTTCGGGATCGTACCTTTCCATTATACCCTCATGGGTGGAAATGAGCTCCTCCATCTTGTTAGCGGTGTCAAGCCATGTGTAATAGGAATCTTCGCTGAAATCCACCGCATCGCCCTTGTTGTTCCAGTCGGGGATACAGTAGAAATGCAGAGATATGCCGTCTACAAGCTGTCCGCCATAGGGGGCAAAGTTCTTCATCACCGTGTCAGTCCAGTTGTAGTCGCCGCCGGAGGGACCGCAGGCTATCTTGTAGAGCCTGTTCCCGCCGTAATTCTTGCAGAAGCTGGCAAACTGCTTGTAAACGCTTGAATAATACTGAGGATCCATGTTGCCGCCGCAGCCCCAGTTCTCGTTTCCTATGCCCAGATATTTAAGGCTCCATGCCTCTTCTCTGCCGTTTTCCTTACGCAGTGAGGTCATGGGGGTATCATCGGGACAGGTCATGTACTCGACCCACTCTGAAAGCTCTCTGACGGTGCCGCTGCCCACATTGCCCGAAATATAGGGCTCGCAGCCCACAAGCTCACACAGCTCCATGAATTCGTGGGTGCCGAAGCTGTTGTTTTCCACAACGCCGCCCCAGTTGGTATTCACTATCTTCTTGCGGGAGGACTTCTCACCTATGCCGTCTCTCCAGTGGTACTCATCCGCAAAGCAGCCGCCCGGCCAGCGCAGCACGGGGAGCTTTATGTTTTTGAATGCTTCGATGATATCCTTTCTCAGACCGTGTATATTGGGTATGGACGAATCCTCTCCGACAAATATGCCGTTGTATATGCACCTGCCCAGGTGCTCGGAAAAGTTGCCGTATACCTCACGGTTGATATGGCTCTGCTTGTCATCGGCGTTTATAAGGATAGAAAGATCTTTCATGATTACTACCTGCCTTAATGTATTTTCTTTTCCATAAGAGTAAAGGTTATGCCGTCAAGGGTCTTTTCCTTCTCTCTCACATAAAAACCTTTTTTCTTGTAAAAAGCGTAGCCTGTGGGAGCAGCATTCACCGTAAGGTATTCCTCGCTGCCCTCCGTCATTTTTTGCAGCAGGGCGGAGCCTATGCCCTTTTTCTGCATATCCGGGCGGACAAAGAGCAGGGAAATATGCCTGTTCTCCCTTATCAGGGAAACTCCGGCAAGTTCTTCTCCCTCATATGCGGCGCAGAGTCTTCCGCTGCCGTCCTCTATGCTCTTTTCTATGGTACCGCTGTATATAAATGCCGAAAATGACGCTCTTCCCTCGTCGTCAAACTCCCTGCCCGCAGTCTCACGGAAGACCCTCAGCACGAAGCGAAGGCAATCCTTTATATCCTCCGGGGAGCTTATCCTCCTTATGCAGAGGGCTTCACTCCGTGACATGTTCCATTCCTATCTCTATGATGCTTCTCACATGGTCGTCGGATATGGAGTAAAAGACCACCTTGCCCTCCTTGCGAAACCTTACCAGCTTGTTGTTTTTGAGCACCCTCAGCTGGTGGGAAACGGCAGTCTGGGACAGTTTAAGGAGCTGAGCCAGATCGTTCACGCAAAGCTCCGAGCTGAGCAAGGCGCAAAGGATGCGTATCCTTGTGGTATCGCCGAAGACCGTATACAGCTCTGCCAGGTTGTAGAGCACCTCTTCATCCGGCATACGGGAATTGACCCTGTCTATTATCTCTTCATGTGCGGCAATATAGTCTTCCATGTGTTTTCCTTCCGATAATGACCGACAGATACACACAGACCCGAATAATACTGTTCCTTCCACGATTAACAGACGATCTCCAAGCCTCAGATCCCTTATATACAAGAATTTGCGGCTTGTTTCCTGTCTATACATCGGTCAGAAATCAGTATAAAAAGCCTGCTTTTCCTTCCGCCGATCCCCGTTCTGCTAAAATAAGGGGGACAGAGGTACATCTCCGTCCCCTCCTATGATCTTGATCTGCGGCTTACTTAGCCTTGCCCTGGTTGGCAACAGCGTTCATCTTTGCCTTGAGAGCCTCCTGGTCGCCCAGATAGTAGGACTTTATCACCTTGAAATCATCATCGAACTCGTAAACCAGAGGAGTTGCGGTGGGGATATTCACATTGATGATCTCCTCTGCGGAGAGGTTGTCAAAGTACTTTACAAGGGCTCTGAGAGAGTTGCCGTGAGCAGCGATGATAACACGCTTGCCTGCCTTCATCTCGGGCTTTATCACCTCATTGAAGTAGGGAACTGCTCTTTCGATGGTAGTCTCAAGGGACTCGTTTGCGGGCAGGAGAGCGGGATCCACATCTCTGAACATTGCCTGCTTGGTAGCGCTGCGCTCATCATCCGCATCAAGTGCGGGGGGCTTTACATCAAAGGAACGTCTCCATACCTTTACCTGATCCTCGCCGTACTTCTCGGCGGTCTCGGACTTGTTGAGACCCTGGAGTGCGCCGTAGTGACGCTCATTGAGCTTCCAGCTCTTGATAACGGGGAGCCATGCTCTGTCCATCTCATCAAGTGCATAGTTGAGAGTGTGTATAGCTCTCTTCAGGTAGGAGGTAAAGCAGATGTCAAAGTCATAGCCCTCAGCCTTCAGAAGTCTGCCGGCATTCTTAGCCTCTTCCACGCCTTTTTCGCTGAGGTCAACATCCATCCAGCCTGTAAAAAGATTGAGTTTGTTCCACTCGCTTTCGCCGTGACGAACAAGAACTAATTTCATCATTGTTATCGATCCTTTCGGGAAATTTAGCGGCGGGCAGCCCCACCTTAATCATTTTACACTATTTTTTCCAAAATTTCAAGACATAATCTGCTTTTTTTGAAAAAAGTGTGCCGTTTATCCACTCTGACATCCTGCCATGCTGTTTCAGGATGTTCAAAAGCCGCAGCTGCCGTTTTCTGACCGTCTCTGAACGGCAGACTTTATCTTGTCGGGTACAGGCAGGCTACCTTCCGAATGTCACCGACCACATGGTACTTACAACAAAAAGAGTGATCCACGCAATAAATGTAGGGTTGGAGACCACCATCATCACCTTTTTCGTGTCCGTAAGGTACAGATGGTGCAGGGGAAGGCTTATCCTGTTCCTTGAATTGCTCACAAAGCGCATGACCATTATCATCCCTATACCGAGGCAGAAAAGCACCGTAAGGGAGACTGCTATGCCTGCCATGCCGTCAAGGTTGTCGCCCGTGACCACGTCAAGTGTAAAGTACAGGCCTGTTATTATCACCCTCATGATGACAGCGGTGATAACGCTTCCGGTGCGCAGTGTGCAGTAGCCTATCATCAGCGAGTACACAAAGCACGCCATAAAGGAATCCTCCGTGGCAAGCAGAGCTGAGATTATGCTGGACATAAACAGGGCAAACCCGTCACCGAACTGCCTGAACATCTGCATGAACACCCCTCTGTGGACCACCTCGCTCAGTATGGGGATGATGACCGCAAAGAGCATCAGCTCCGGCACATCCTTTACGGTAAACCTCCCGTCCCACGGAAAGAGGGGGCGCATCCCCCCGGAGGCGGGGATGAACACGGAATATATCTTGTCGCAGGTATAGATTATGCCGAAGGTGAGCATCGCAATGGGAACGGAGCACCTGAACAGGGGCATGTTGCTTATCTTCAGCGGCATGGCAAGCTGTATGGGGAGCTTCAGCTTCACCAGCAGGTACACAAAGGGCAGCAGCCTTGAAAGGATATTCGTCAGCATCGAGACTGCGATATGCAGCGGGTCATGGTCGGAGGTAAAGCCTTCCCTGTAAAGTATGACACCAAGCAAGGGCGGGAAGGGATGATCCGAAAACAGCAGCTTGAAGGCAAACTCTATAAGGGTGTAAACTATCAGCACCTTCATGAGGAGAGTGGTGGCAAGCTCCAGTGTCTCCCTTTCGTCCGCCTCGGGGTACTCACCCGCAAAGCCCTTTCCGTCCCTGTATGTGTGTTCGTCATGTACTCCGCTCACATAGTAGCCGAACTTGTTCGTCCTGTCCTGCCGCCATTTGCGGTAAAGCTCGTTGTATTCCTTGTCCTGCCCTCGCAGGGAGGATATCCGCTTGTCGTTTATCTCTGCCATGGCATCATTTCCTTGAGAATAGTGTGGCAAGGAGCCCCCTGCCTATGCTGCCCCCAAGGTTTGCACCCAGCTTCTTGCCGAATTTTCCGCCGAAAGCACCGCCAAGGGTACCACCCACCTCACGGCCGACGGTGCCTGCTGCGGTCTTGCCCACGCTCTGCAGTGCCTTGTTCTTTTCCTTCTCAAACTTCGCCTTCTGCTTTTCCTTTTCCGCATCCTCTATGGCTTTTCTCCCCTGCTCGTCTACCTGGGCACGCCTGCGCTCCAGAAATTCAAAGGCTGTGAAATTGTCCACGGGAGAGCCGTACTTGGAGAAGAAAAGGTCGTTTGCAACAGCATTTCTCCTCTCATGCTCCTCAAGAGCCCCCGTGCGGCTCTGGGGAGGCACTATAAAGGCTCTTTCCACCACGGTGGGCACACCGTCCTCTCCCAGGACCGAGATCAGGGCCTCACCCGTTCCGAGCTGAGACAGCACCTCGGCGGTCTTGAACTCGGGGTTTTCCCTGTAGCTCTGTGCGGCGGCGTTCTGCTTCTTGATCTCTGCGGGGGTGTAGGCACGCAGGGCGTGCTGCACCTTGTTCCCAAGCTGTGAGAGCACTTCGTCGGGAATGTCTGTGGGGTTCTGGGTGATAAAGAATATACCCACGCCCTTGGAGCGTATCAGCTTTACAAGCTGGGTTATCTTTTCAAGCAGCACCTTCGGGGCACCCGAAAAGAGCATATGTGCCTCATCAAAGAAGAATACCATTTTAGGCTTTTCAAGGTCGCCTGCCTCCGGGAGCATCTCAAAAAGCTCGGAAATGAGCCACAGAAGGAAGGTAGCATACATAACTGGGCTCAGCATCAGCTCACGGCAGTCCAGCACCTCTATGCAGCCTCTGCCCGAAGTGTCAGTGCGTATCCAGTCATGAAGGTCGAGAGCAGGCTCCGCAAAGAACAGCTCTCCGCCCATGCTCTCCAGAGTGACAACGCTCCTTAATATGGCAGAAAGGCTCTGCTTTGCTATGTTCCCGTATTCCTGCGAATATTCCTTGGACTTCTCGGATACATAGTTAATCATGGATCTCAGATCCTTGGTGTCGGTGAGGATGAGCCCCTCCTTGTCCGCAATGGCAAAGATGATATTCAGTATCTCGCTCTGGGTGTCGTTCAGGTCAAGTATCCTGGAAAGCAGTACAGGTCCCATTTCGGAAACGGTGGTACGCAGAGGTATCCCGTTTTTGCCGTACACATCCCAGATGGAAACAGGGAAAGCCTTGTACTCAAAGCCACTGAGCCCCAGCTTTTCCACACGCTCCGCCACGGTGCCTTTAGCCTCCCCCTTAAAGCCCAGACAGGAAAGGTCGCCCTTTGCATCGGCAAGAAAGACCGGCACTCCCATGTCGGAGAAGGATTCCGCCAGCACCCTGAGGGTCATGGTCTTTCCCGTACCCGTAGCACCGGCTATGAGCCCGTGTCTGTTTGCCATTTTCGGATAGATGTATATCTCCTCATCTCCGCTTTTTCCTATAAGTATCTTGTTGTCTTTAAGCATTTTCCTTTCCTCTCCCTGTTTGATATTTTCCGCAGACGGCCTGCTTCCCGCAATGGCAAAGAGACCGTATACCTAAACTATCCCTCTGATATAAAGCCCGTTGGTAAAGCCTTTTCCGCTGCGGCTCTCACCGCTTTTCAGAGCTCTGAGCACTTCCGACGGCTCCCCGTCCCTCGCAAGCAGGTAGGAAAGCCCCAGATCCTTTGCCTTTTGTATTATGTCGATGGTGTCACAGTTGTATATATTTGAATAATAGCCCCGGTCTGCCACCTCAAAGGTTCTGCCCGTCCTGTCGGTAAGCATCCTGTCTCCGGGGTGGTTCCTCATAGTCATGAGCACGGGTCTGCCGTACACGAACAGACCTGCGGGCAGGGGCTTCTTCATCCCCCTTATCTGTGTGAGCTTCATCTCCATGGAAAGGAGCACATCCTGTACCCCCAGTTCCCGCAGCTTCTCTGCCGAAAGGGAATTTGTCACATTGAGCCCCTGTCCCGTGTGTATATTTATCCCCGGGAGCCTCTCCCTCAGGAAAACAAGCACTCCAAGACAGGAAAAGTTTTCCGCCCAGAAGGACATTATCCCCATTTTCACAGCTTTTTCAATGCTCTCAGCCACACTTTCCTCCCTGTCAAAAAGAGAGGGAAGTACAGCTATGAGCTTTGAGGGATCGAGGCTGCACCCTGCACATTCATCCAGAGGTATCAGCACCCTGTCAAAGTCACGGGCTTTTTCTGCTTCCCCTGCATTTTCCGCATAGTAACGGTATTCCATAGGCTGAGGCTTCCTGTCCGCCGCCGTGATATCCTTTTCTCTGAGAGTGTATACCGGAGTGTTCAGCCTTATCAGCTTTTCCTCAAGCTCTCCGATAGCCTTTCGCCTGATGTCGTTCAGTGCGGCTCTGGGGAGGAACAGCCCCTCCTCGGTATCAGCCCGGATATCCCCTGCTTCAAAGGCAGTGCCTCCGGTTTTGGAAAGTGCCGCAGCTGCATCCTCAGCCGTAATGGAACGGCTCACAGCCCTCTGAGGGACATCTCCCCTGACACTTGCGGATATCCCCTTTTCACGGACAGTTGCCCTCAGGGAAACAGGCTCATTTTCCTTTATGCTCATATCAAAGTCCACCGTGCCTGCCTTTTTTTCAGGCACAGGCTCAGCAGTGCTTTTCTCCCTGACCGCATTCACATCCTCATAGGTGCGCCTGCCGAACATTTCCCGGCCTACCCTGCCGTGCAGGTAGCCGTCGGTAAAGCCCTGCCTTGAAAACACCGCTGCCAGTCTTTTTTCGTCCTCGGCAGTGTATTCGCCGTTCAAAGCCTTTGATACCGCTCTTGCAGCCTCATAGGTGTATTCGGGTGACTTCATCCTGCCCTCTATTTTAAGGGACACGACCCCTGCACTTACAAGCTCATCCATATCCCCTATAAAGGAAAGATCCTTCAGAGAAAGGGCATATTCTCCCTCTCTGAACCTTTTTCCCTTTGAAAAGGGAAGACGGCAGCTCTGGGCACAGCAACCCCTGTTGGCGGAGCGCCCGCCTATCATGGCTGACATATAGCACTGCCCCGAAAGGCACATACACTGGGCACCGTGGACAAATACCTCAGTGGGAGCCGTCTCTGCCATTTTCTTTATCTGCCTTATGTCCAGCTCCCGTGCAGCTACCACCCTTCTGCACCCGATGAGAAGCGCCAGCCTTGCCCCGGAGGGACAGGCAACGGTCATCTGGGTCGAGGCATGGAGAGGTATGTCACACAGGGAGGCAGCCAGCGCAAGAGCGCCTATGTCCTGTATGATAAGGCCGTCAAAGCCGATCTCGGCGCAAAATCTCACCTCATCCGCAAACTCTGCCCTTTCACTGTCAAAAAGGACGGTGTTCATGGCTCTGTACACCTTTACCCCGTGCAGGTGACAGAAGCGTACTGCCTCAGCCATTTCCTCATGGCTGAAATTCTTGGCGGAGGCTCTTGCGGAAAAGCTCTTGCCGCCTATATAGACCGCATCTGCTCCCCCGTTCACAGCAGAAAGGATACTGTCCTTACCGCCGCAGGGGGCAAGTATCTCCGGGGTCATCTCTTTTTCTTCTTGGTGTTCCTGCGCTTTGCAGCGGGATAGCCGTTATCCTCTTCAAGGCTTATTTCCTCTGCCGTTTCCGGCTCCTCGGCGGCCTTTTGTTCCTGTTCAGGCTCCCCGGTCTTTTCGGGGGGAACATCCTTTTCCTCCTCCGTCACGGTCTCGGCGGGTGCTGCCTCTTCCCTGACAGTCTCTTCCTCATCATCCGCCAGAGACAGCTGCTCCCCCATAAAGGGCGAGAGCTGCTTTTCCAGTTCCTCTATCCTTTTTCTGAGCTGCTTGTTTTCCTTGGAAAGCCTGTCATTTTCGGCTTCAAGCTCCACGTTCTTCTTGAAAAACCTTTCCTTTGCGGAACGGGACTTTGCAGCGTCGTTTACATAGCTTGCCATCTGAGAGCGCATATTTTCCACCGTAAGGTTCGTTTTTTCCGCCTCATCATAAGCCATAAGCGCAGTTATCACAGAGGCATTCTGTATGCCGAAGCCCGGATTGTCGTGCATTATGCGCCGAAGTTCAAAATCTGCTCTCTGCGCTATTTTTTCAAGATACTCCGGTGAATCGTCGGTCCACAGATTATAGTCATGCCCGGCTATCTTTACCTTTACGTTGTTCGTGTTACCCATAAGTTCTTCTTCTCTCCATGTTATAGCAGTGTCATCAGGAAATATACAACAAAAATAAACGCCAGCCCTCCGGCAATTATACGCTTTGTCCACACAGCCCTTTCCTTTTTCGCAAGGATGGCGCTGCACTCTTTTTCCGTCTCATCAAGAAAAACATAGTATTCTGTCTTGGAAGGATCCATCACCGTAGCTGC
Organism: Oscillospiraceae bacterium; assembly: GCA_018110985.1. GTDB lineage: Bacteria > Bacillota > Clostridia > Oscillospirales > Ruminococcaceae > Huintestinicola. Next base: position 117,581 of record JAGAWT010000003.1, on the reverse strand, counting down.
CCTTGCGTTGTATATGGCTTTTTCGTAGTCTCCGGTGTGCCTGTATATATGCGCCGCATAGTAAAACCATCTGGCATCGTTTTTTGGCATTGTGTCCAGCAGCTTTGCGGCACGGGTGTAGTTATTGCCCTTTATGTACATTTCCACAAAGGCATAGTTCCCGAATTCCTTGTCCTGCCCGTATCCCTCCACGCCGAACATCTTTCTGAGTATGTCGGAGATATCCTCATAATGGTAGGAATATTCCACCCCGTTGCGGGTAAAGGTGCCGTCCGGCTTGAAATCCTTTGCTTTCCCGCTTTTCACCAGTTCATAGGCATAGTTTATCTCCGCCATCCTCTGTGCTGCCTTTTCGTCACCCGGGTTCAGGTCGGGATGGAATTCCTTCACAAGAGAGCGGTAGCGCTTTTTCACCTCATCCGGGGAGGCTTGGGGAGAGACCCCCAGAACTTCGTAAGCATTCATGGTACACCCCTACTTATGGTACTTTGAGCCCGCATTTATGGAAAATGCCCTGTAAAGCTGTTCTGCTGCCATTATGCGTGCAAGGCGGTGAGGAAAGGTCATATCCGACATTGACAGCCGAAGCTGTGCTTCCTTTTTGAAGTCCTCCGATAACCCGTAGGATGAGCCTATCACCAGACAGATCCCGCTGTATGAGCCCGAAAAGCTCTCTATCTTCTCCGCAAAGCCCTCGGAGGACAGCTTTTTCCCCTCTATGCACATGGCTATAACGGCGGAGTTTTTCGGTATCTGCTCCCTTATGCGCTGCGCCTCCTCACAGAGAGCCCTTTCGGTCTCCTTCGGTGAGGGCGATTCCGAGAGCCTGCACTCCTTGAGCTCCGTACACTTTACGGTGCCGTAGGCTCCCAGCCTTTTCACATATTCAGCAAAGGCATCCTTTTCCCACTTGTCCTTCAGCTTTCCCATACATATAAGATCAATATTCATATCCCAAAACCAAATATCAGCCCCAGTATCAGCATTACGACAGGCTGATGGATGATATACACCCACAAAGAGTATTTCCCCGCAAGGTCTATGACTTTAATGGGCTGCTCTTTTCCCTCAAGGAGGGTGCAGACCTTTTCGCTCAGCACCCTTCCGCACAGGAACATGAATATGTAGGGGATGAGAGGGAAATAGTCCGCACTGCGGAAATCCTTTCCGGGGAGCCCCAGCGGATACAGCCAGAAGATATCCGTCTGCCCCAGGTCGATCCTTGTGAAAAGCAGGTCTATCTGCCCGTAGGAGAGCCGCCTGAAAACGAACCACAGCAAAAACAGCAGAGGAGCAAGAAAGACCTTCCTGTCTCCCATGCGCTCTGTCAGGGGCGACAGCAGCGATGTGATGACCATACAGGCGCCGAAGCAGCTGAGCACTCCGAATACTATCAGCTCAGAGGGCATTATGACCGCCGTGCCCGCCGTGATGAGGTAGCCCAGGATATAGAGCACCGCTCCCCTTTTCAGCGAGCTGCGGGAAAGGGCGGAGCAGACCCCGGACACAAAGAAGAGCACCCAGAGGAAAAACACATGGAAGCCCTCAAACACCGCATTTCCGGGAGTGAGGAAGGACGGGGCGCTCCTGCCCCATATGAAGCAGATATCAAACATTATGTGGTAAAGCACCACATAGAACATTGCCGCCCCTCTGAAAGTGTCAAGAAGGGGGATCCTTTTCCTTTTTGTGCTCATAGAGCAAAGGGACGGGGGAAGATCTCATCAAGGGTGAACACTGCGGGACTGCCGTCTTTCAGCAGTATGACCTTCATCCCCTCTGCGGCAAATTCCGAGAGGAACTGCCTGCAAACGCCGCAGGGAAGCACCATTTCAGAGATCTCATCTCCCATGCCGCCTGCCACGGCAACAGCCCTGAACACCCTGTACCCCTCGCTCACAGCCTTAGCTCCCGCCGTATGCTCGGCGCAGATATTGGCACCAAAGGCGCTGTTCTGCACATTGCAGCCTGTAAAGACCCGCTTTTCCCCGCTTTCGTTCTCCGCCAGGAGAGCGGCACCCACTCTGAAATCATAGTAGGGGGTGTATGCAAAAAAACGCATACCTACGGCAGTTTCATACAGCTCTGTAAAGTCCATACTACCTCTCTCTTGCCTTGCAGAAGTATTCCACATAGCGGTTTATGCACCTTTCGACTATCTCTATGGCAGCATTGCAGTCCTTTATCTCGTCTATCACCGTTTCCTTGCCCTCAAGCTGCTTGTAGATGCTGAAAAAGTGGCTCATCTCGTCAAATCTGTGGCGGGGCAGCTCGCTTATATCCGTGTAGCCGTTATAGGTGGGATCGTCAAAGGGGATGGCGATTATCTTGTCGTCCTTTGCGCCGTTATCCAGCATGGATATGACCCCTATGGGGTAGCAGCGCACAAGAGCAAGGGAATTTATGGGTTCAGAGCACATCACCAGCACATCGAGAGGGTCTCCGTCCTCTGCATAGGTGCGGGGTATGAAGCCGTAGTTGGAGGGATAGTGGGTAGATGTGTAGAGCACTCTGTCAAGGCGCAGGAGACCTGTTTTCTTGTCCAGCTCATACTTCATCTTGCTGCCCTTGGGTATCTCTATAACAGCGTAGAAATTGTCCTTGGTTATCCTGTCGGGCTCTATATCGTGCCATATATTCATAAAAAGAACTCCTTTGCAAGAAAATGACGAAACACACTATGATTTTACCACATATCAAGGGGATTTGTCAATACTTTATGAATACAGATATACGCTCCGTGCCGCAAAGATAAAAAAAACTCCGTTATCGCCCCAGTTTTGTGAAAATTACTATTGACACAGCGGGATTTTTCCTTTATACTTAAATTTGTATGTACATTTGACCACCGAGAAAATGAGGATAAATATATGCTTTTACTTGATGAACTCAGACTTGAACTTGAAGGCTACCGCAAGGATATGACCGAGCTTTACAAAATACTGGATATAGACAGGCTCAAAGCGGAGATAGCCGAGCTGCAGGAGAAGTCCGCACAGGACGGCTTCTGGGACGATCTGGAGGCGTCACAGAAGGTGATGCAGCAGATAAAGAAGGACGAAGCCTCCATAGCAAACTACAAAAAGCTCAACGACCTGCTGGAGGACACCATCACCATGATAGAGCTCACCGTTGAGGAGGGCAACGAGGAGGATGAGGGGACAATAGCAGAGCTGAGAGGCGAGGCTGAAAAGTTCCGCTCCGCTTTGGAGACCACAAGGCTCACTACCCTGCTAACGGGAGAATACGATGCCAACAACGCCATCATCTCATTCCACCCCGGCGCCGGCGGAACGGAGGCTCAGGACTGGGCACAGATGCTTTTCAGGATGTACAACCGCTGGGCTGAAAGACATGATTTCAAGGTTACGACCCTTGATTACCTCGACGGCGATGAAGCGGGGATAAAATCCGCATCCATACTCATTGAAGGCACCAATGCCTACGGCTTCCTCAAAAGTGAAACAGGGGTACACCGCCTTGTGCGCATATCTCCCTTTGATGCCTCCGGCAGAAGACAGACCTCCTTTGCGTCACTGGAGGTAATGCCCGAAATAGGCGAAGCCGATCTCAACATAGAGATCCGCCCGGAAGACTTGGAGATAGACTTTTACCGTGCTTCCGGTGCGGGCGGACAGAAGGTAAACAAGACCTCCTCCGCAGTAAGGCTCACTCATAAGCCTACGGGAATAGTTGTATCCTGCCAGACACAGCGCTCCCAGTACCAGAACAAGGACTACGCCATGAAAATGCTGGTCTCAAAGCTGGCTGAGATAAAGGAAAGGGAGCACCTTGAAAAGATAGAGGACATAAAGGGCGTAAAAAAGGAGATAGCTTGGGGCGCACAGATACGTTCCTACACCTTCATGCCCTACACCCTTGTAAAGGATCACCGCACCAATTTTGAAAACGGCAACGTGAACGCAGTAATGGACGGTGATCTGGACGGCTTTATAAACGCCTACCTTACCGCACTTTCCCACGGAGAGCTGTAAAAGCGATGGTCTTTTCCCAGCTTGCTTTTCTCTACTTTTTCATCCCCCTGTTCTTTCTGCTGTACCTTGCCGCAGGAAGGATAAAGTGTGAGTTTGCCCTTGATATCGGCAGCCGCCGCATAGAGGTGACGGAGGCATCACGGGGGATAAATGCCCGCAACCTGCTGATATTCGTTTCGGGATGTATATTCTACGCCTGGGGCGAGCCCTTCTATGTGATCCTGATGCTGATCTCCACCGCCATAGACTACACTGCCGGCCGCTTTATGGACAAGTACGACGACAGGCAGGACATCCGCAGGCTGTGCCTGATAGTCTCTGTGTGCATGAACCTGGGGCTGCTGGGGTTATTCAAGTATTCCGACTTTCTGATAGACAGCATAAATTCCGCTGCGGGAACACAGCTCGGCAATCCGGTGCTTTCCGTGAACAAGGCGCTCAATTCGGTTTTCCCTCTTCACCTTGACGAAAAGAGGGTACACCTTCCCATAGGCATCTCCTTCTACACCTTTCAGTCCATGTCCTATACCATAGACCTGTACATGAGAAAGATAAAGGTGCAGAAAAGCCTGCTGAAATTCGCTGCCTATGTGACCCTTTTCCCGCAGATAGTGGCAGGTCCCATAGTGCGGTACGAACACGTTGAAAAGGAACTGTGTGACAGGACCGTGACCCCCGGAAAGGTATATGAGGGGATAGGGATATTCGTAAAGGGTCTTTCAAAAAAGGTGCTGCTGGCAAACAATATAGGCTCTTTGTGGAGCACAGTCAAGGGAGAGGACTTTTCATCCCTCCCCGCCCTCACCGCATGGCTGGGGATAATCGCCTTCACATTGCAGATCTACTTCGATTTTTCGGGCTACTCCGACATGGCAGTGGGTCTCGGCAAAATGATGGGCTTTGAGTTCCCGAAAAACTTCGACCACCCCTATATGTCCCGCTCCGTATCCGAATTCTGGCGCAGGTGGCACATGACACTGGGCGAATGGTTCAAGTCCTATGTGTATATCCCTCTGGGCGGCAACCGCAGGGGGCAGGGGCGCACCCTCATCAACCTGATGATAGTCTGGGGGCTGACGGGACTGTGGCACGGCGCCTCCTGGAATTTTGTGCTGTGGGGCATCTACTTCGGAGTGCTTATCATCCTTGAAAGAGTGTTCCTTTCAAAGCTCCTTGAAAAGCTGCCCTCCGGTGTGCGTACAGCTTATTCACTGGCAGCGGTGATAATAGGCTGGGTGTTCTTTGAAACTGATTCTCTTCACGATGCCTTTGCGTATTTCGGCGCATTGTTTGGCACTCCACTTGCAGATGAGCATTTCCTCTACCTGCTGAAAAACTACGCATTGGTGCTTATCGTCTGCATAGCCGCATCTACGGACATAGTATCACGCCTGAAGGCTTTTATGCCGAAAACAAGGCTGTACCGCAAACTGAAGACCATGGTGAAAAGTGCGGTTGCCGGCGATACTCTTAAAACCGTGTTCGTCACCCTGGCTGAAATGGCTGCGCTTTTCCTCTGCACCTGCAACATAGCTACATCGAGCTATAACCCCTTTCTGTATTTCAGATTCTGAAAGCTCCGCTCCTGCGGAGCTTTTTTGCGCTCATTTGTCGGAGAAGAACAGCTTTTCACGGACGGCTGCGGGCTCTGCCTGCCAATATTTATGACCTTTGCTGTCTGTAAAGGTACCGAGCCCGTTTGAAACGTCTCTCAACATAGAAATAAACGGGTGGCTGCAGGCTCTGCCTGCCGGTTAAAAGAAAATTTACAATTGGGTCAGCGTGATAAATGTTGATTATTGGATACATATGTGATAGAATAGGTGATAGTCGATTTATTTAACAATAAATTCACATCGGGGTAAGTGTTACAAAGGCTCACCGACAATCGTCCAGCCGAATTTACTTTATTTGATGCGGGTCTCACTTATTTCTGTCACCAAATATGCAACAAAGTAGACAATGCAGCTGACCCGCTGCCGGAGGGGATCGTTATGGCTTTGAAGGAAAAGATATTACAGCTTCTTGAAGCAAATAAGGGAAAGAGCATTTCCGGAAATAAGATAGCAACACAGATGAATGTTTCGAGAAGTGCAGTGTGGAAGGCCGTCAATCTCCTGCGTGAGGAGGGCTATTCAATAAACGGCGGCACCAACAGAGGCTACTGCCTTACAAGCGACAACGATAAGCTGAGCGAACCTGCCATACAGAATATGCTCAAAACAAAATACATCGGCAAGAGCATCGATATGTTCAAGACCATCGACTCCACCAACACCTTTGCAAAGAGCCTGGCGCAGCTCGGAGCCGAAAGCGGTCATGTGGTGGCTGCGGAGCACCAGACAGAGGGCAGAGGGAGAATGGGCAGACAGTTTTTCTCTCCCAACTGTCAGGGCATTTATATGAGCGTTATCATACGCCCGAATATCCCCATAGAACAGGCGATGGGGATAACAGCCTGTGCGGCTGTGGCGGTATGTGATGCCATAGAGGAATCCATTGCGGATATAGAATCACCGGGCAAGCGTGAGGGAAACGCAGACCACTGCATGATAAAATGGGTGAATGACATATACCTTAATGACAGAAAGGTATGCGGCATACTCACGGAGGCATCGGTAGGCATAGAACAGGGCGGTCTTGACTATGTGGTGTTGGGCTTCGGAATAAATGTAAACAATTACAATTTCCCGGATGAGCTGCGAAACACCGCCACAAGTATCAGACTGGAATGCGGTGAATCCGTTTCAAGGACAAAGCTGGCTGCAAGCCTTCTGAATCACCTGGAGCAGCGCCTTGAAGAGCTTGGAAAGAGCAGCCTGATGGACGAATACCGCAGGAGACTGGTGCTTTCAGGACGCATTATAGACGTGGAAAACAACGGCATCACCGAAAGGTTCGAGTGCCTGGGAGTGGATGACATAGGCAGACTTCTTGTAAAAAGAGGTAACGGTCAGGAACTGGCTCTTACCAGCGGAACGGTGACCGTGCTGAGCTGACAGTAAAATTCTTTCGCATGATATATAAAGAGAGGCGCAACGGGCAATGTCCGGAACACCTCTCTTTTCTTTGTCTAAATCCAACAAAAACAATTTGAGAACTATTATCAATTTGTCGCAGAGGTAGAATATAACTAAATGATATTGACAAAGCCGATGTGAGCGGGTATAATGGATTACCGAAATTGATAATCGTTTTCAATTTTTCCGAGGGAGCGGATCTATGACAATATACAAGTCGATCAAACAAACTGCTGCATGGTCATCTGTGCGGCACGTCTGTATGAAAGCACATTCATACGCTATTTGATATATGGGATCGGCATTTACAGGAGCTTTCCTTTTGCGACCCGATGATCTTTCTGCTAATTTTAGACGGGGGTAATGTTTTTATGTTCAAGAAAAAGATCGGCATTTATGCCCTGACACTTGCCATGGCTGCTGCGGGAATGACCGGCTGCGGTTCCACAGGCGCACAGAGTACGGAGACTGCTGCCGAAAAGCCGGCAGATACGGCAATATCCGAGGAGACCGGGGGCGAGACACTTTCATCCGGCTCCGAGCCCCTCAGCGTGGTATGCACCATCTTCCCCGAATATGACTGGGTAAAGGAGATACTTGGCGATCATGCGGAAAATGCGGAGCTTACCTACCTTCTTGACTCAGGCGTGGATCTGCACAGCTATCAGCCCACCGCCGATGATATAATGAAGATATCCACCTGCGACCTTTTCGTGTATGTGGGCGGTGAGTCAGACGAATGGGTCGAGGATGCACTTGCAGAAGCCACAAACAAGGATATGAAGGTCATCAACCTGATGGATGTCTTGGGGGATTCCGCCAAGGTGGAGGAGCTCAAGGAAGGTATGCAGGAAAGCGAGCATGAGCACGACCACGACCACAGCAAGGAAGTTTCCACCTTTGAGGACAGCGAGGTACAGGACAGATCCCTTTCAGACTGGGAGGGCGACTGGCAGTCTGCATATCCGCTGGTGCTTGACGGCTCTCTGGATGAGGCGTGGGAGCACAAATCCGAGGACGGCAGCATGACCGCAGAGGAATACAAAGACTACTACACAAAGGGCTATAAGTCCGATTACAGTGCTATCAGCATCCACGACGACCATATCAGATTCACTGATAATGACGGCAATGAAACCGAGTCCGACTATGAGTATACCGGTTATTATATCCAGAACTGGTCAACAGGCACAAAGGCGGCTATGTACCGGTTTGAAGCCGTTGACAAGGAGTCCGGAGCACCTGTTTATATCGAGTTCAATGACCATATCATCGAGCCTGAAAAGGCAGAGCATTTTCATATCCGCATGAGCAATGAGAGCTATGACGCTATCGTTGATCCCGAGGGCAACTGGCCTACATTCTTTAATGCGGCACTCACTCCTGATGAGGTTTGCGACGAAGTAATCGGTCACGGACACAGCGATGAGGATGAGGACGAAGATGAGCATGAGCACGAAGATGAACATGAGCACGAGCACGAAGAGGGAGAAGCGGAATACGACGAACACGTTTGGCTCTCTCTGAGAAACGCAAAGGTGCTTTGTGCTGAGATAGAAAAGAATATAGAGGCTATAGATCCCGAAAATGCCGCAGATTACAAGGCTAACCTTGACAGCTACAGTGCAAAGCTGGATGAGCTGGACAGCAGCTTCCGGACACTTGTTGACGGATCTTCAAACAAGACACTGGTGTTCGGCGACAGATTCCCCTTCCGCTACTTCGTTGATGATTACGGATTGGATTATTATGCCGCATTCATCGGCTGCTCTGCCGAAACCGAGGCAAGCTTCGAGACTATCGCCTTCCTTTCGGACAAGGTAAAGGAGCTTGACAGCAAGACGATCTTCACACTTGAAAACTCCGGCAAGGACATTGCAAACACCATCATCAGCACATCGGGAAAAAGCGCCGAGATCGCAGAGCTCAACTCTATCCAGTCTGTATCAAAGGATGATATTGCAGGCGGTACAAGCTACCTTTCTCTCATGCAGAAGAACTACGATGTTCTTGCAGACGCTTTGGAATGAGGTAAAAAATGAGCAGCAAAAAAATACCCGTGATACTTATAACGGGCTACCTCGGCTCGGGCAAGACTACGCTGATGCAGAACCTGCTGATGCAGGAGCAGAGAAAGATCGCACTTATCGTAAACGATATGGGCAGCATCAATATAGACGCTGCGCTGCTGAACAAGAACCGTGACCGTATAGCTTCGGTGGAAATGGTGGAGCTGCAGAACGGCTGTATCTGCTGCACTCTCCGTGATGAATTCATCGCAGAGATAGAAAGGATCTCGAAGCTGCCCGATATAGAGGCTGTATTCGTTGAAGCCTCCGGAATAAGCGAGCCTTCAAATATAGCTGCGTCCTTTGTTATCTATCAGGAGGACAACCCCGAAACAAATGTATACCTCAGTTCCGTAGTTTCCGTGGTGGATGCCGACCGTATCTACAATGAGTTCCTGCGTGAGATGACAATGGAAAACGACACCGATGAGGGAGACATAATAAATCTCATCATAGATCAGATCGAATTCTGCGACCTTGTGATCCTCAACAAGACCGACCTTCTCGATAACGGACAGGTCGAGGAGGTGACAAAGGCTATACGGGACATTCAGTCGGAGGCAGAGATCATCCCCGCTGTAAACAGTGTTGTCGATCCGAACAAGATACTTCACGGCAGGGAATTCGATTATCATTCCGTACTGGCTTCATCTTCAGTACAGAGGGCGCTCAACACAAATGAGCCCACCGACAGGGAAGCCTGCATGGACGAATACGGTATCACCTCATTCGTATATGAGGAGGTACGGCCTTTTGACCGTGACAAATTCATGGCACTGGTGGACGAATACCCCACAGAGCTTATACGCACCAAGGGCTATATGTGGTTTTCGGACGATGATGTACATATACAGCTTTTCGAGCAGGCAGGACGCAATGCAAGCGTTACGGAGCTCAACGAATGGCTTGCCTCCTGTCCTCCCGAGGAAGTAGAAGCCATATTTGAGAATTACCCCGATTTGAAGGATGACTGGGACGATACCTACGGCGACCGGATAAACCAACTGGTTTTCATAGGAAAGAATTATAAAAAGGCAGACATTCTGGCACGTCTGGAAAGCTGTCTGGCAGTATAATACTAATTCTTCCTCGATGTATAGACAATCTCCAAGCCTCAAATTCCTTATATTCAAGCATTTGTGTCTTGTTTCTTGTCTATACATCGGTCAGAAATCAGTATAAAACACAGCGAAAAAGTGCAGAAGAGCGTTACCGCCTCTCCTGCACTTTTTGGCATTTGGGGGCATTTCGGTGATGTGCGCAGAATACCTGCATATCCCCGAAACGCACAAAAAAACAAACGCCTGCTGTGATTATCGGACAGGATATTTTCCGATATTTCTCTTATTTGTGCAACCTATCCCCCCGATATTACGATTATATATACAGAAACTCTATGAAAGGGGCGGACAAATGGAGGACAGCGCCATAGTCACCTTGTTCAACGAAAGAAATGAACGAGCCATAAAGGAGACAAAAGAAAAATACGGTGCACGGCTGAGAAAGCTGGCAGCCTCCGTATCGGGAGACAGCCGCACAGCCGAGGAATGTGAAAATGACACATATCTTGCCGCTTGGAATAGGATACCGCCTGATGACCCCTCTGCACATATGTTTGCATACCTTGCACGCATAATAAGGTGTAGGGTGATCGACAGGGTAAGAGCGTCGGGCAGCAGGCGGATGACGGAGCTTTCCGCAGAGCTTATCGAGCTCATACCCTCCGATGACGATATTGAGAGCAGTGTCAGCACCGCATATCTAAGAGAGATAATAAACGATTTCCTTTCGGGCGAAAACGAGGGGGAACGGAAAGTATTTATCAGACGATACTTTTACTTTGACAGTATAGCAGAGATATCCCTGCGCTGCGGATACAGCCTGTCAAAAACTAAAAGCATCTTGTTCAGGATGCGAAACAGACTGAAGCAGCGGCTCGGAAAGGAGGGCTACGATGTATGAAGGTCTATGACATATTGGATGCCGTGGGTCAGATAAGCGATGACCTCATAGAGGAGGCAGACAGAAAGCCCGGTGTGTCCGCAGTGAAGCTCCTGATACCGCTTGCCGCCTGCATATGCCTTATCATCGGCATCCTTTCCGTGCAGGAAGGAGCACCTGATGCTCCCGTCCTCTCCACACAGGCATCTGATTCGGCTGAAACCGAAGCTGTGACCGAAGTTCCCGATGTATTTACAGAGACATCATCCGGTACGGCTAACGAAGCTGACGGAGACATACTGTCACAATGCAGCATAGATTATCCGGGCTTTGGCAGTACATTTACTTTCACCTGCAAAGGAAAAGAATTTCAGCACAACTATTTCGGCTATGCAGAGGTATTGCCGTTTTCGGATATTATGGGAGAAAGCGGCGTTATACTCAGTATCTCAAGCCAGCCGGGAAGAACGGGGAATTTCAGTGACCATTACTACGCCGTAAGAGGAGACAGTGTGAGGCTCATTGCGGAAAACAGAGGCATACGCATGAGTGATGAGGAGTTTTCGACTGTGTATCAGAAGGATCTGGACGGCGACGGTATAAATGAGCTTATCACCAATAACCGCTCATATTACAAGCCCCACACCTATACAACGGTTTTCAGGATGCGAACCGACAGATCGTATGCAGGAGTTATAAACACGCTTCCTGCCGGGTACGGGGAAGCAGCTGTCCTGAACACGAGTTATTCTCCCGAAGATGAAAGCATCGTATATGAAACATACGCAGGTGAGGAGATCACAGAAGATATCTCAGTGCCCATATCTGTCGATATGTTTGACTTTGACAGGACAGAAAACTATATCCGCAGCAAAAGCCCCGATGAGGTGTATCCCACTCTTACATTAGCCGAGGAGGGCGACTATTCCGTAAAATATGGGGTGTTCGGAGACAGCATGGCCCCGGCTTATGCGCTGTGCTACAAAGACAGCGTTCAGTATACGGATCATCACGGCTATTTCACTTTGAGAACAGGCAAAAAGGTGCTGGGATATGATTGTGTCGAGGTCATATCCTCACAATCCGGACAGATAAAGAACGGCTTTTATTCTGCCTCATATTACACCGTAACCAGCAGTGGAGAACTCAGATATATAGCCGGCAATCACAATGTATGCGGATATGACAGTGACCCGGAAAATGATACGGGACACAGGGATATTGACGGAGACGGAACAGATGAATTTATCGTCAACAATAATACCGTCGGAAACGACGGCAGAGATACGGTCATATTCAAAAATGTAAACGGCATTATTCTTTACGGCAGGGTGCCGGACAACGCCGTTTATTACGATTTTGAAACAGACATGATAGAATATACGCTTGAAGAGGACGGCTTGTCCGAGACAAAAAGGACTGTGATATCCCCCGAAAGTATCATATACCATATATCCGTTCACAAGGGCGATCCAAAGATCATATATCCCGACGATATCGGCTGGTGCCTGATCTATGATCTTCCGGACTTTGATGGTAAGCCTGTTTTGTGCAATAAATATCTTCCCATAAGCGGAAGCGTGCTTATGGAAAAAGGCAGCCTGCTTTTGTCCGGAGCATATTTCCCGATATATGCCGGTGAAGATGGCACACCGGAATTGACAGCCATAAACTACGGGTCTGGTCTGAACGGTATATGTGTATCATTTCGGAAAAGTACGAGCGCTGTGCGTGAGCAGTATTCCGACTATTATTTCACCATCCTTGACGACTGTATCACAGGGTGCGCACATTCATACGGATCCAGGAAAAAAGGAGAGGTCGGTAGCAATGTTTTCTTCACAGATATTGACAGCGACGGTACAAATGAGATAATATGCAACAACTCAAGAGATGATGTGAACTACATCCTTGAAGTCTACCGCATAAGCGGAAACAAAGCATACTGCGGCACCTTAACACGGAAAATCTGACGCCTGTCCGTACATATTTTGACACAGATACACAGACGGCTGTCACTGAATATATCACCCCGCTTGGATCCCGTTATGACGAAAAAAGCGGAATTGTCAGGTACGGGTATTCGGACGATGACGGCATGAAATACGGCGAGATACCCCTCAGCGAAGAAGTGCTTTCATTCACCGATCAGTTCACATGGTGGTTCACAAGCTGATTGTATGCAGACCGTTTCCGCCAAATGATCCGCTCCCTTTATACAACAACACTCACCGATCAGAGATGTATCGGTGAATGTTGTTTTGTATTGGAAGAAACGAACTATTTTACACTTACCGCAATTCGTGCTTGGTTGCTATGATCGTAGTTATATTGGCTTTCATTTTGTTCTCCTTATAGTTGTATAATAACTCCATAGGCTATATAAGATACTTCAATTTTGTTTATGAAGATAGTTGGGGTTATTATACATAAGTTTTCCTTTTTAAAGCTGCATTTTATTCTACGATTACGATATAACTCTTTCAAGTCATAAAAGCATACGGTACTAAGCCTGCTTGTGTTTTACAACATTCAAATGGCACCATTGCAACTGTATAACGCAAAAAGGAATCATAGAAATAATATTTGCAATAACAATAGCCAAATAGCTATCATATATTCTTGAAATGAAATATGCAATTGGAATATTAGTTACTGCACCAATAGTCATATATTTGATTTGTATTTTCAGTTCACAAAGACCATTAGAATATGCACATAATATAGTTCTTAATCCCATAACACTTGAATATAAAGCCATAATAGCTGCTACTTTATAGTTCACAATTATGGTCTTTTCTCCAAGCCATATATTAAAAATAAGTTGGATAAAGAGTATAATCAACAATTCAGAAACAACTATTAAAGTCATTATTATCATGGATTTTTTATAGTTTGATTTAATCCATGAATAATTGCTCTCTGCCTTTGCCTTAGTAATAGTCGACCATATAGATGTAGCATAGATTATTAGTAGCGTTATCGGTACCCCAAAAATACTGTTATATAATTGATATTCGACAACTGCATCACTTCCAATAAACAATGCAATAAGATAATTATTCGTGTTGTCAACCACCATAGCAACTAATTGTAGCCACAAAAAGGTAGACCCCACCTTTATTACCTGTGAAGCATATTGTTTATTGTAATATTTATATGATGGGCGAGAATGCGGGAGTTTCTTCACAAATACCCATACTGTTGCTACCATCAATGGTATATTAACTGCAAATAAATAAACAATCGCTAAGCGAACGATACTATCATTTATACCCAAAAAATTCGCAATATTTACATAGCATAATAATATAACATTTGTTATCAGGTTTAGCAAACCAGGCAAAAAAGCTTCCTGCAATGCATATAGAATCGATGTTACCAGTCGCAAGAAAAATTGAAGAATAATGGATACTATTAATACACTCATCACCTTTGTCATTGTTTGGCGATCGATTATTTTGGTTTCAATGTTAAAAACAACATTCCAGTTTATAATGAGCCCAATGAGTAAAAGTATGAGTAAAATGGCTGCTCCTATAATGCCAAGAAAAATATACGACGATGAAATCAGCTTCTTTGCTTTGTCCCAGTCATTTGCATTAATAGCATAAACCAAATTATTTCTCAATCCATTACCAATACCCATATCACAATTTAGAATCCAAGCCAAAACCGATAAAACAGTAAACCAAACCCCCATAACACTTTCTGCACTAAAGTAATACAAATATGCAGGTGTCGTAAAAAAAGCGACCATTAACGATGCACCTTTTACCACAAGTGAAACAGTAACATTTTTCTTAGCGATAAACGAGTTATCTTTTGTATCCGGTGTAAATCTAAAAAGCATTTCTATATAGGCCTTCCCTACTTTTCAGTAAAGCAGATATAAGATTATCATACAATGACATTGTTTCTTTTTCTCATTTCCTAACGGGATCATTAGTCTATCATCCTCATAAAACCATCAGCAGTTCTTTTATCCAACTCTTTTAATCTTGATCTGCTGTCATATGGCTTTGAACAATCAATTTTCTCTATTTCTTTTGCAATTTCAATTGGTGACTGGTTATCATAATAATACAATAAATCCCCTATATGCGATTGAGTTATGGTTGGAATACGGATCGATAACACTCGTAATCCATTAGCAAGGTAAACAAGCACTTTAGATGGGAAAGATGTTTCTGTATACTGCGCATCAGGTATTTGTGTGCAAAGCCCAATATGACATTTTTGCAAATAACGGATATATTCCTCTCCACTTTTTAGGCCATCAAAACTGATTGTACACTCTGTCTTTTTTTGTACTTCTGCCATTCTTGATTTCAATTCATCTACCTGTTTCTGGGATCCAAAACCAAGCAAATGCATATGAAAATCTGATGACAAGAATTCAGCCGCATCAACTGCAGCTAACCCCCCTTTTGTGGGATCAAAAGTCCCCGCATATACGCAATGTATCTTGTCTTCGCTGAAAGGTTCTTCAAGCTTAGGCTGAACCCTATATGTTCCATTGATCACAATACGTTTTTTTTCAGGATTGATTTTTTTTTCTAACATACTTGTAGATAAAATGTATTTATCTGCTATATTAATCACATCCAATTCCGCTTTAGCATCTCTTTTGCTACAATCCACAACATCTTGATATATTTCTTCCAGTTCCATCACAAGTTTGAAACCTATTATTTTTTTGGCTTTCGATACTGTTTTAGATATCAGTAGAGAATGGTATACGATAATTGTATCTTCTTTTTTGCATGACATCAAAAAAGAGAGCAGCTGAATGTTGCGTATAATCCTTTGTATTCCACCCATCATTTTAAACGGCTTTCCGATCATACCCCAAACAGTATATGTACCATTTTTCCCACAATTAATGCTTTTTTGCGGATACCATATATGTTCCTTATTACCTGTTCTTGATAATGAAATGACGTGATATGGTTTATTCATCCTATCCAACAAATCAATTATATAATCACTTTTTTGATTTGCAGCCGGACTATACTGTAAATTATAGTCATATAGTTCTGGATGAGTTCCAAATGTAATATAGTATATAGCCATAGTATCTGTAGTATGATTAACCATTGATCAAGAAAGCGGTATAATCGTACAATCCTTCCCATATCAATCCAGTATATAAATGAGCGTTTTTATCAAACAAACCAAGTATGATCATCAATGTCTTCCGTCATATATGCTCATTTTTTTCAAAACAACGCGGTTTCTCTTTGGTAATAAGATACCAAATAAATTTCGAGTTACTTATCGCATAACGCTTAAATAGCCTTCTGGGTTCCTGTATCAACCGAAAGAGCCATTCAAGACTTAATTTCTGCATCCACACCGGTGCCTCCGGTATAATTCCGGCAAGTATGTTAAATGCGCCACCAACACCGATCATCAAACCATTTATGTGATCTTTCATCCTATAACAAAATAGTTCCTGTCGAGGTGCTCCCAAAGCGACCCATACAATATCCGGCTTTGTTTTATTGATTCGTTCAGCAAGATCATTCTCCTCTTTTTTACTCATGACACGAAAAACAGAGGGCTCATAACCTACAATAATTATATCAGGATAGTTTTGCCTGAGTACCTTGATCATTTTTTCAAGGTTACATTTATTATTCCCGTAAAAGAAATGTCTTACATATTTTTTTTCAGACATTATCTTTCTCATCAAATCTGGACCTGTAACTCTTTCCATGTCTGGAAATTGCATTTTACCTATGACGGACAAAGGCTTTCCATCCGGCACGGACATTAAACTTTCTGCCTGAACCTTGTAATACTCCGGATCATCATGTGCCATTACTGTCGTATGAACATTAGATACACAAATGTATTTTCCTCTTATTTTTTCAAAATCGCCAAAAATGATTTCCATACATTTTTCCATATTTACTGCGGAAATAGGGACACCTATGATATCCACCCTTTTTAGCACAGAATCCATCTTACCTTGCCTTATCATAGATTTCGATCAACCTTTTGTAGTTTTCTTCAGATGTTAGATATTTCATATAAAACAAATATGCATTATTAGCGTATTCTTCATAATTATTAACTACCTTTTCCACAGCATTTTGAAAAGACATCGTATTTCCTATCTCGTAAACCTCTCCACCTTTAGATTCTTCCAACATATCTCTTAGATTACCCAGTTTTGTGGCTATCACAGGTATCCCATTAGAAAAACATTCGGGTATCGCCATTCCAAAAGTTTCATAACATTCACTCGGTACTATTGTTGCAGTTGAATCAATCTGATCTTCTGCTACACGCCATCTTTCCTGTAGACCAAAGTAAGTTATATTATCACGCCCACAAATCTTTTCTTTAACTTTTTCCCTACATGCCCCCTCGCCATATATATGCAATTCATAATTCTCCGGAAGTGACCCCCACATATCTATAAGAGAAAGAATCCCTTTATTTTCTTCAAGGCGCCCTGCATAAATAAACTTTGTTTTCCTTGCTTTTTTAACCATACTATGTTTAGCATCAACAAAATTAGGCTTTACAAAGACATTACTGCCATCAATATCTACAAAATCTTTAAATTTCTTTTTATTAAATTCGGTCAAAAAAATATAGTTGATCCTGTTATAAGTTCCAATGGCTCTGTGGATTTTAAGCATTGCAACTACTATTAATGTCTGAATTCTTGACCCACGATAACATTTATTTTTTATTGCATCTTTAAAACTTCGTTTCTCACGACATAATTCACATATATGTCCTTTACAAAACAAAACTCCATTTGGACAAATAAATCTAAAATTATGAACAGTCTGTACTACTGGTACCCCACATTTTCTTGCTGCATAATAAACAGAAGGTGATATTAGCGGAAATGTATTGTGACAATGAACAATATCTATTTTCCACTTTTTTATGCTCTCTTTAATGTCTCTATATGTTTTTAACGACCAAATTGCGGATATAGGTGAAAGGAACAGCTTTAACTTCGACTCTTTCAACTCATTATTGCTTCTTGTATATTCAAAGACATCATGTTCATGATTTCTGAGGAGATTTAGTTCATTGTAAAAAACTGTATGTTCACCACCATCAATCTGATAAAAATTATGAACCATCAACACTCGCTTTTTTGAAGATAAAGCACGTATGTTTTGTTCTGGCATAATTCAAATCCCTCTATGTTTACTAAAATAAATACTACTGATCCCATGAGAAATAGAGCAATACTATTGTTTTAACACTTCCTTTACGCAGCTTCCCCCATTTCCGAATGTACTTCCAGAGGATCCACCTTTTCGGGGATGTAGTCGTAAATGGCATTTGTCGCCTCGGCTGTGAGAGCATATTCATGCCACACTTCCTCCGTACCTTCTCTGTACTCCATCCAAACCATCACGCCGTTCCAGCCGTTATCGTAGGAGGAACGGTATTTTTCGGCGGCAGTCATGCCGGACTCCTTTTCGTCATCATTGGGAGTTTCTCCCGTAACAACCGGCTTTGTGCCGTCCAGTCCGAAATCCGTGGGGCTCCGGTCAAAAGGAAAGCCCAGAAATGACTTTTCCCACATATAGTAATGGGGACTGTACAGGTCAAGATATGCTCCGTCCCTGCCTGTGATCTCTTTAAGGAACTTGTCCGAAAAATAATTGCCGTCATATTTGTCTGAGTTGTACTTTATCATGCCGGTGCCAACGGTCACAAGAGTGTCGCAGCTTTCGTGTACAGCAGCCGCACAGGTGCCGAAGAAATAGCATAGGTCTTCCCAGCCTATCTTCCCGCACTCGTCGTTTTCGTGTACCCAGTCCGGTTCGTTCATAAGGTCGATACAGAAAATGTACTCGTTGTCTCCATACCTGCGGCAGAATTCCTTTACATAGGTCTCGGCAAAGGCGTCGCTCATTTCCTTTGACTGTACAAGGGTGCGCCATTTGTCCGCTCCGCCGTTTGTCTCCTTGAAGTGATCGAAGGACAGGATGGTAGGCATCACATAGACCTTGTATTTTTCAGCAATGGCAAAGAGCTTATCCAGATCCTCCCAGTGTTTCTCGTTTACTTCCTTTATCTCGCCGGTGGTCTTTAGACGGACGATGTTCTCACCCGTGCAGTTCACCCATATACGGGTACAGTTGATATGATCGGCTGCCATACGGGCAAACTGACCGTCCCAGAATTCTGCATCCATTTTCCCGCCGAAGTCGTTCCAGTGCTGCCACGGAGTGTTGACACCGTTCACCCAGAATTCTTTCCCGTCCACCATCAGCTTTGTTCCTTCCGTATACACCCTGGCGCTTGAAATATCCTCCTCGGATGACACGGCGGATGTTATGGCGTTTTCACTGCTGCCGGTACTGCTGCTGCCCGCTCCCCCGCAGGCGGAAAGAAGTAGCATGGCTGAGGATGTGATAAGTGCTGCTATCCTGTTTTTCATAAAGCATCTCTTTCCCTGCTTGTTTTTTGTCGATAATGCCGCCCTGTCATTCAGGCCGACAGTAAATATCTGTTATTATCCTTTTGCTTTTCTCTGTACCTGCTGTCTTACTTAGATCGCATCGCACTATAAAACGATATCTTTCAAGTAACTGCCATATCTCACCTGTGCCTGTTTGCAGGTACGCTTTTTCGATCCGTCATAAAATCGCTGTACGATCTCCGCTTAAGCTTTTCCCTTTTGCAGCCCTTCCTGCGATCCCTGTTCAGATCTTCTTCAGATAGAAATACTTGCTGAGCTTCGGATCCTTGTCCTCACGGACAAATTCCGGTTCATATCCGAGCTTTTTGTAAAACTCAGGCGCCTGAAAGCCAAAAGTCGTAAGTGCTATCTTCTCATAGCCCTTTCCCTTATACGCATCTTCCACGGCAGCAACGAGCCTGCTGCCGACGCCTTTTCTCCTGTGAGCCTTGCAAACTATCAGATCTCCGATATGTACCTCATTGTAGTAGGCACGGCCTGTGATAACTCCGGCTATACTGCCCTCATCCTCTGCAATAAAGCAAAACTCCTCATAGTTGAGCTCCACATCACAATGGACAGCATGATCCGAAAACTCCGTGTTTATAAACTCATCGACCCTGTCGGTCTCCGACACACGCTTTATTTCCATGTAACTCCCCCACAATATCCCGAACGACCTGAGCTGTATGCGCCCATAACTCCTCAGGCGGCACTATTTGCCGGAATGTCCGTTTGACACCCAAAGCCCAAGTCTGTTCAGACCCATGGACGATACAGCCAGAACATAGGAAAAGCTGTACATTATTATCAGTACCAGCGGCAGGAACTGCACCCCGCCTTTTAAGAAGCCATAGAAATCATAGGACGGCACGACCTTTCCCCCGTCAAGATTGGCGAGTATGCGCCCTGCGTAGAATACAGAGTACAGGAAAACGGGCGCTATGCCCCACAGGCAGTCTCTGAAACCGATGACCTCCGTTCCCTCAAAAAGCGCAAAGGAAACAATGGATGTAAGAGGCACCACCAGATGAAAGAAAAAGTTTGCATTTGTCAGCAGAGCGGGAAGTCCGCCTTTTGCGGAAGGTGCAAGGAAAAACACGGTCACAAAGAGAGTGACAAGGACACCCACCGTAGAAACAAGGCGCAGTACATACCCTGCCTTCGGTATATCCGCTGCGTTTTTGTGCCTGAGCGCAAGGTATACATATATGGCGGAGACTATTGCGCAAAGCACATTGGAATCTACCGTAAAGTAAATGAATATACCCAGTCTGTCCCCCTGAAAGGTGGATGTATCACCCCGCGCGGTAAAGGATATCACAAGCCCCGCTGCAACCATAAGCACGATGGCTGTGTTCATTATGACAGATAAAAGCAGCTTTCCATTCATGTCGCTACACTCCCGAAAAGGCTTTGCAGACGGAGACATCACCGATAGTTCACCGATGTACCGGCATATGTCAGTAATGGCACTTTTCCATGCCTTTCCCCGTCCGATCCGCCCTGCATCCTATGTCCCTGTAAATGTCACGGAAGACGGTCAGGCTTCCTTTTTGCTCTCGTGATACTCCTGCTCGGTGTTCACGTTCCAGACATTTTCCTTTGTCTTCTTGCCGGAGAGGATGTTGTCCACGCTCTCAAAGGCTGTCATCATGGAATGGTCCATATTGTTGTAACGGTGCTGACCGTTCCTGCCTATGCAGTAGAGGTTGTCAAAGGTGTCTATGTAGTCCGTGACAGTGTCAATGTCGGAATAGGTATCAAAATAGGCGGGATATGCCTTTTTAACACGTTCCAGGTGATAGTCACGCACATCCTTCTTTGAGGATATGACACCCATCTTCACCAGTTCATCCGCAGCCAGAAGTGCAAAGTCACGCTCATCCATGGTCCAGAACTTATCCCCCTCCTCGCAGAAGAATTCAAGCCCCAGCCACACATATTTTTCCGGATCCCCCACAAGGTAGGGAGACCAGTTGTTGAAGATCTGTATACGTCCCATCTTCATGCCGGGATCCTGCACATATATCCAGCAGTCGGGAACGATATTGCCGAGGGTCCTCATATCTGTCCTGTTTTTCAGGGCGAGCCTGTCCACCTTCATACCGATAGTGACAAAATCCCTGTAAGGCAGTCCCTCCGCCACCTTTTCCACACGTTCGGGGGCGTTCATGCCCAGCACCAGATCTTTAAGGGGCATGGAGGAGAAGAACACATCCCCCTCCTCGGTGTAGGTGTGCCCGTCATGTTCGTATACAACGGCGCTTACTTTTCCGTCATCGGTGAGTATGCGCTTGACGGAGCAGCCGAAAAGGATCTTTCCGCCCATTCTGCGTATCTCCTCGGCACAGGTCTCCCAAAGCTGACCGGGACCGTATTTGGGATATTCAAACTCTCCTATGAGAGAAGTCTCCACCTTGTCGGACTTGGCACCGAATATCTTTTGCAGCATATCCTTTGCCACAGCCAGTACGGACAGCCCCTTTACACGCTGTGCGCCCCAGTCGGCGGATATACGGGAGGGATGGCGCCCCCACAGCTTGGCTGTATATCCCTCAAAGAACATGGAATACAGCACCCTGCCGAAGCGATTGATGTAGAAGTTTTCCAGATTATCCTCCGGCAGCTTTCTGAAGCAGGAGAGCAGGTAGCTGAGGCCTGCTTTTATCATCATGCCGGGTCCCATCTGGGTGAATACCTTTGCGCTGACGGGATAATCAAAAAACTTGCGGTCAAAGTAGATACGGGAGACCCTTGTGCGCTTGAGCATGACACGGTCGGTCTTTTCCGGGTCGGGACCGCCCTCGGCCATTTCATGACAGCGTCCCAGCTTCTTGTCGTCGAAGGAGGGTGAGCCTTGCAGGGGCATAAGCTCCTCCCACATCCTGTTGACACGGTCTATCTTGGAGAAAAAGCGGTGACCGCCTATATCCATGCGGTTGTTTTTATAACGCACCGTCCGGGATATGCCGCCGATGGCATCTGTTTCCTCAAGGATGACTACTTCCGTCTCCGGAGCACGCTTTAAAAGCTCATATGCTGCCGTAAGCCCGGCAGGACCCGCACCTATTATTGTGGTTTTCATAATAAACTCATCCCTTCAATTGTTTATGAACAGTTATTAGTTGTAGGAGTAAAATAACTTCATTTTTTTACTGGGATAAAAGAGTTTAGCTTTTTCATAAATGGTAATTCGTTCAACTCTATCCCACCGGAAGCGGTGAATGCGACTGCCAAAAAATTTATACATATATTGTCCCAGTGCATAGCTATCATACAATTCAAAGACATCAAGGCAAGGCAATAAAGCATAATATAATTATATTTGTACCGTTTGCCGATGATAATAAATATCAGCATCATTATCAATGTCACAATAATACCATTCTGCAATAAACACAGTATGTACGAACAATCTATGAAAAAATAGTTTTCTCTCGGTTCTACAGACCCGCCATTTCCGGTCATCTGCACAACCTGACCGAACAGCTTTGGGGTATACCTTGCAAAAGCTTCTTTTCCAAGATACAAACGACCGCTCAGTATCCCGTTAAGACGAACAAAAAAAGAGTTTTTATCGTCATACATCAATGTTAATGCCGTCATAACAACAGCAGCGATTATATCACTGTATATGCAAACTGTTTCATAGATCTTACAGAGTAGATTGCTTTGTCCTTTTTTTTCTATGAAGTCTTTCTTTTTCAAAATATTTATAACAAAAACTCCGATCCAGAGGATCAACATACAAATTAGATCTACTCTGGTCTTACATGCCCAAAAGATAAGAAATGTCAAAATCAGGCCGGCAACATAATGCAGAAAAGTCATGTCATCATTATACGCTATAATAAAGGCGATCATGACAGAAAAACCAAAGGAGCCTAAAAATGCTGTGTAGTATAATCCGAAGGAGTGCCTTACACTTGAACCCAAAACTTCTATCACCGTTGGATACTGCAAGTCGGGGATCACCCCAGCGATCGACATAATGAACATGGTGACCAAAAAAGAACTTGCTGTATAAAAATACACCTTAGCGATCCTCTTGAAATCCACATTCAAAGAACCAATTATCATTGGAAAAAGTGTAGGTATAAACCTGCCATCAACGGTGTAAAATTGTATCTGTGATATGATAAAAAGCGGTATACCAACAAAAATCAGAAATGCACGCTGGTTTAAGTCATATTTCAATATTTTTACTACTATAAGTATTTTGGAAACAAGTAATAGCGTTTCTCTAACATAAAGCATAACAGAAAAAGTCGTCAATACCATTGACATCAGGAGCATTTCACTTATAAGCATACAAATGAATGCTCCAATATACAATTTTACAGCCGTCTCAGGATATTTTTTTATCTCCGTTTCCTGCATCTACATCGCACCTTCCCTTTTCAGAACGACCTTAATGGTCTTCAGAAGTATTTTTATATCAAGAAAAAGACTCCATTCGGATATATACTTGGTATCAAGCCTTACTACCTCGTTGAAATCCGTTATACTGCTCCTTCCGCTCACCTGCCAGAGCCCTGTTATGCCCGGCTTTATGGCAAGACGTGCACGGTGACTGAGTTCGTATTTTTCCCATTCATCAACAGTGGGCGGGCGTGTGCCCACCAGGGACATTTCCCCCTTCAGGACATTGTAGAACTGTGGGAACTCATCTATTGAGGTGTCACGGATGAAGTTTCCAAGCCCCTTTTTCACAGTACCGTCGGGTCGCATTTCACAGCCTATCACTCTAGGATCGTAATCCAGCTTGAACATCATCCCGTCACTCACACGGTTTTCCGAAGCAAGAGCTTTTTTCCTTTCCTCCGCATCGATGTACATACTGCGGAACTTATACATCCTGAACTTTTTCCCGTTTCTCCCCACCCTTTCCTGTGTGAAGAACACAGGACCCGGAGAAGAAAGTTTTATTGCAGGTGCAAGAAACAGAGCTATCAGACCGGTGAGCACACATCCAAGCAGTCCGCCGACTATGTCCATGGCTCTTTTCAGGAACAGTTCCTCTGCCGAAACGGTGTTTATACTTGTAGTCATGACCGTATGTTCGCCTATACGCTCCACCAGCTTGCGGCTTTCCCCGGAAGAGATATTTATCTGGTCTATATCAATATGCAGAGTAATGCCGGCAGAAGCTGTAAGATCCAGTATTTCCGACAAACAGGCAGTATCAAAGGGAAGGTCTATGAATATGGCATCTATCCACTCATGGCGTATATACTCTTTAAGCTCCTCCGCATCACGGGAAATGATACGGATCCCGCTTGTTTCATCCGTCTGAGTCTGTGCAGAGGATCCGTCTATCAGCGACACGCCTATCAGGGAATAATTGAGGGTCTGTGAAGAACTCATTTCACTGTACAGACTATATGCCCTGTCTGATGTGGTAACTATGAGCATTTTCCGGGTCTTTGCGGCTTTTTTCCTGTTTTCGTTGAGTACCCTTTTGTGGAAAAAAGTCACGGATAACGCTAAGACAAAGTATATCCCTGCCATCAGGAACAAGGCGATCCTGGAGTACTCCGCACTTCGCTTTACAGCAAAGAGAAACAGAGAATCGCCCAGCAGTACCCCGGCGCTCTGGATCAGCACTGCCCTGATCTCTCCGCCAAAACTGCGCTTGAGTATATTTTTAAGGGTCTTGAAAAGGATAACGCAGATCATGCACGAGCACTCCGAAACAATGGCTACGCTCGTATATATGTCCTTTGAATAGGGATTCTCCGTAAATCCGTTTCTTATCATACATGACAGAAAAAAAGCCAACTGAACGCATATCATATGTATGATAAGAAAATCCCAGTGCTTGTAGATCCCACTCAGATTTTTTTTATACATAAGTGCTCCGAAAACTGTAAAACACCAACATTACAATGCTGTCACGGGGAGATAAACTCCCTGTCCATCTCATTCTGCGGCTGTATATCCGGGTATTCCTTAAAAAGATCCTTTCTGAGATATACGCTCGTGTAAGTGGTATATCCGCCCATTTTCACAAGCTGTGCAAAGGGAAAGGTATTTATAAGTATATAATCCGAATTTCCGATACCGCTGTCCCTGCCGTAGGCTGTCAGAAGATCCGGCTCGCCTATGAGGACATCGGGAACGGTATTTTTCCACTCCGCAAGATTCTTTTCGTTTATCTCCTCCGAGTTGCGGTGTATTATGTACCCCTCATTGCCGGAATTGAGTCCGAAGAAAATATTCTTGTCGAAATAGGGGTTCACCGTTGCGGCGGTCTCCTGCTTGTTAGTGCTCAGAAAGCTGCTGTCTGCGTTTTCGTAGAAAGGGGTCATTATATTTCTTTCCCAAAGCCCCGTTTCCTTTAAATATGCGGCGACCTCTCTGCCGTAATAGAAATTGCCCCTTATGTCGGCGGTGATATCCACCGCAGACCAGATACATTCCAGAGCGGCACTTCCCGCCAGCAGGCACAGTCCGAGCCTGTCCGCCTTAGCTCTGTTTATGTATCCGTCGATCTTCAAAGCCCTGTCCTCTTTGCTGTCAAAGCATATCCACAGCACAAACAGGATGAACACGAAAACCATGCCCTCATGGTGTACCGTGAAATACACACCCGCACCGAAAGCCGAAAGCAGGACATAGGGCAGGACAAACTCTTTTGCCTTGTTCTTCCTGAGAAGCAGTCTGAAAAGGAAGAAGTACATCGCAAGGCTGACAACGGTCATGGAAAGGTATTCCCTCGGAAGGAAGCTGCTGTATTTCACCTGTCCTCCCAGCCCCATCCCCGTGCCGATAAGCAGCGCATCGGCGGGCAGCATAAGGAGCATATAATACATTCCGTGAAGGAAAGCCCCCGCAGTCAGCGGATCCTCCGAATAGGAAAAAGTATCTTCATAGGGTATGAAGAGATACAGCTCAAAGAGGGCAAAGCACAGCAGCAAAAGCAGCGCAAAGAACCTTTTGTTCCTGAAAAAGGACGGGATATCCTTTCTGTATTCCCTGAAAAGGTCTATGCACCAGCACAGAGCCAGACCGCCGCAGAGCACTACCGCAAAGGCAGTCGCCGAGCAGGCCAGTATGTTCGCGAAGATATAGAGAAAAGGCTTTTCATCCCTTTCCTTATAGGTGATGCCCATAAGAATGAAAGCAAGTATGCAGATACCGTAGGGGCGGGCTATAACGCCGTAGCCGTAGAAGATATGATAGCTGAGCGGCAGCAAAAGCCTCACATAAAGCGGAAAAGGGGATCTGAATATGACCAGAAAGGATATTGCCGCAAAGACTGCGCAGCTTATGACCGTAAGAGACATTTCATAGTCAAGACCGAGTTTTGCGGGAAGGGATAAAAGCAGCCACCAGAAAGGGGGATGTCCCTCATAATGGGGCAGTACGAAGACCATGTCATGAAATGAGGCATCCCTTGCTATGAGCCAGCTCTGGGCTTCATCGAGCCACGGCTCATGGAAAACGGAAGTCACAAAAAACAGTACCGTATAAAGCAGGAAAGCCCCGCAGGGCAGAAAGCCCCTGAGAGATGTCCGCAGATCCTTTGTCTGTTCCATCGGCCTAATTTCCTTTTTGTTCAAGAAACTCCATGTCCATTTCATTCTGAGGATGTATATCCGGGAAGTCGTCAAAAAGATCCTTACGCAGATAAATGCTCAGAAAGTTTGTGGCATGGGAAAGCTTTGAGACCTTATCGTAGGGGATGGTCTTTATCAGTATATAGTCCCCGTTGGATACATTTCCGTATATTTCCTTTATCTGCGGTTCTCCCACAAGCACATCCGGTACGGTGTTCTTCCACTCCGCAAAGTCGGCATTGTTCACGTCGTCGTTCATGATATGCAGGATATAGCCCTCTTTGCCGGAATTGAAGTTGAAGAAGATGTTGCGGTCGAAATACGGAACTATGGTCACAGCATAATGCTGCTTTTTTGTGGATACTATGCGCCCCGACCATTCATCCGCCTCATCGTACCACGCCGACATGACATTCAGCTCCGAAAGCCCTTCATCTTTCAGGTACTTTGCGGCAGCCTTGCCGTAATAATAATCCTTTGGGATATCCGTTGCCACGGCAAGCAGGCTCCACATGGCATTAAGTACGAACACAAGCGATAACACCGCTCCTGACACCGCAGGCAGCATACTTTTGATATCAGTCCCGTCAGAAACAGGCACATTCTCCTCTTTTTCCGAAGATATCCACAGAAGAAATACAAAAAATGCGACCACTGTCCCCTCATGATGGGGCATAAAGTACACGAAGGTACAAAACAGTGCAAAGAAAGGGTATGCCGTGAAAAGCTCCGGCAGCTTCTTTCCCTTTTTGCAAATGGATATAAGGGGTACCCATATCAGAAGTGAGAGCCCTCCCAGCATAAATACCTGATCCAAAGGAAAGGGATTGTATTTCAGCAGTGTGCCGAGGCCGCCGCCCGCACCAATGAGGAGGGCATCCGCAGGAAGCATAAAAAACAGGTAAACAAAGGAATTGACGAAGCGTGCTGCGGTCATGGGCTCATTATCCACCGTAAAGGTATCGGCATAGGGGAAAACCAGAGCCATTTCCAGAAGAGCGACCCCCAGCAGCAAAGCCAGCGCCCAGAAGCGCCTTGTGCCTATGAACTTCAGTATATCCTTTTTGTACTCAATTATTATCTTCACGCACCACAGGGCTGAAAGCCCGCCGCAGAACACAAGACCGTAGGCTGTGGATGCACAGGCGAGCATACAGGAGAGAACAAAGCGGAAGGGCTTTTCATTTCTTTCATTGTAGAAAAGCGCCATGAGCATGAAGCCCAGGAAATACATACCGTAGGGTCTTGCCACCACTCCGTATTCATAGAAGGTGTAGTAGCAGAAAGGAACTATGAGCCGTATAAAGGGAGGCAGCTTTGAACGGAACATGATGATATAGGCGGTAAGGGCATATATCACAAATGTCACAGCTCCAAGCGAGAGCTCGTATGGCACCCCAAGCTTTGCGGGCACGGAAAGTATCAGCCACCACAGAGGCGGATGTCCTTCGTAGTGGGGCAGCAGGAAAAGCATATCGTGATATGAGGCATCACGGGCTATCATCCAGCCCTGTGCCTCATCCAGCCAGGGCTCATGGAATACCGCCGTCACTGCGAATATCAGCAGGTAAAGGCAGTAAAAGGCTGTATATACCGTTTTTTTCGGGGCAAATGCCTCGTATCTTTTCACAAGTTCCATATCTTTTTACCGACCGCCCGTATTTCTTTTGACATAAGAGTTCCTTTGCGCTATGCACTTCTCCTTGACAGAAGTCTCTTCACCGTCTTTATTATGGCGCCGAAGTTAAAGGCAAGGGAGAACACAAAGAGCAGCACCTGGGTCACTATGCAGTGGGGCGGCTCCTTTACGGCGATCACGCACATGGCTGTAATAAGCACCGTATTTACGATAAGGCGAAGGAAATTCACCTTGAAATAGATGAGCTTCCTCACATCGAATACACGCACGCCGAAGCAGGCAAAGTAGGAAAATGCCGTTGCTATGGCTGCACCGTAGACCTCTATGCGGGGGATGAGCGCAAAATTCAGGATGATATTTGCGGCGGCTGCCACAATGGCTGTGTACAGTGAATTGAGGGACTTTTTCTTTGTGGTGTACACAGAGGACAAAAACTGGCAGAAGCACTGGAACACCATGGAGACCACGAGTATGGGGGTGTACAGATATGCAAGGTCAAAATGCTTCGAGGGGTCGTCCTGAGGGGTTATGACGGCGGTAAGAGGCTTTACGAGCAGGATTATCCCGGCTGCCGCCATGAATATGAGGGAGGAATAAGCCCCGAACACCGTTTCGTAGAATTTACCTATCCCCCTGCTGTTTCTCTCCTCTATGGAGGACATCTGCCACGCCTGATAGAACATGGTGGTCACCAGCATGAGCAGAGTGGGCAGCTTGTAGGCTACTGAGTAGATACCGTTTTCCGTATCCCCCACCATTTCTATGACAAAGAACCTGTCGGAGGCGGAGGTTATCCACCACAGGATATATGTGGGTATAAGAGGGGCGGAAAATCTCAGCATCTCCTTTAAAAGGGAAAAGCTGAAAAAGCGGGTGTCACTGAACCTGCCAAGTCCTGCCAGAATGTAGAGCCACACCATGGAAATGGCATCGGAGAGGATAATGCTGAGCACATAGCCCGTAACGCCCATTCTAAGGGCTGCAATGAATATAAGGTTGAATATGAGCTGGTTCACGACTGCTACCACGCCGTCTGCCATAAACAGCTTCACATAGCCCCTTGCCCTTACGAACTGGGAGGTGATCTGCCTGAAGCAGGAGAAGTAGCACGCCACAAACAGCAGGAATGTGTATTCGCCCAGAGCCTTTGTGGATGCCACCAGAGGCGTAAAGAGCATGAACAGGGTCATGCCGAGAAGGAGCGCCGCATTTGCGCAGGTAAAGACCTTTCGGGGGTCATATTCCTTGTCCATGCCGAAACGGATCACCGCATCGGACATCTGGAAGGTGACAAGGGGCAGTAGCACATTTATCGACTGGTATATAACATCGCTTCTCGAATACTCCGTTTCAGTCATGAAATGGGTATACAGAGCCACAAGGAAAAATCCTATCAGCTTTGAGAGCACCTGTCCCACGCCAAAGACAAGAGTATTTCCGAGAAGCTTTTTATATTTGTTCATACTGTGATTCTTTCTGCAAGATCAAAATACTGTTATTCGGCGGTCTCCTCTTCGGAGCTTTCCTCAGTTTCTTCATCGGAGACTTCTTCTGTCACATTCTCCGCTGCACTGTCCGCTTCATCTGCGGCGGGGAGGGCAAAAACCCCTGCCACAGGTCTCTGGATGTCGTTGTCCGCATTGAGTATGACCTTTGCATACTCTATCTCGCTGTACTCCACGGAGCGCACGGAAAGATCCGTATCCGAAAAGCCCACATAGAAGTTGAAGGCACGGTCGTAGCCCGCCTTTTCATCGGTGAAATAGTACCTGTAGCAGTACAGGGAATCGTTTGACACGTTTCTCTTCACATAATAGGGCTTCATGCCGAGAGACTTGTTCACATTCTTTATGGACATACCGTAGGTAAGGTAGTTCTCATCCAGCATCTCAGCCATCTTGCGTCCCTGCCAGTTTACCCTGAGCTGGGAGAAGTCGTAATACTCCACTTCGTTTATCATGCCGTCACTGTCCACCGACAGCATTATAGCCCACTGAGGCTGCTCGGAGCCGCTGACCTTTACCGTCTTTTCGGAAACGCAGATATAGTCAAAGTCCGTCATGGTGTTTATCATGCCGTTTGCGGACTTTTCCGTGAATTTGAGCCCTGTTTCGGACTCCGCATACTCCACGTTCCTGCCCAGCGGGACCTTCTGGGAAGCGTTGAAGCCCTTCTGAGAGCCTGTGGTATTGTAGACCGTCACTGCCAGTATGCAGACCGCTATGACCGCAAGGATGATGCCCAGTATCCTCAGTGTCCTGCGCCTTGCAGCCTTCTGAGCCTCTGTCATCTTCACGGGCACCTTGGGGGTCTTTCGTCCCCGCGGCGTCTCCTTGGTCTCCTCACGATTTATCACATTTCCCTGAGGGTCTATATTATCCGGCAGGATGTTCACTTCAAGCTCCTTGCCGCATTTTTCACAGAATATATTTCCATCGGGACATTCCGCCCCGCACTTTTTGCAAATAATCATCATATCACCTTGTGCATATACTTGGGTTTTCGCAGCCATATCAAGAATCATTTTAACATATCCGAAGGTGATTGTCAAGAGAGTTAAACCCTGCTAAGCAGTGGCTGTGAAAAAATGTGCGGGTGTAAAGGCATTTTCGCCTGATTATAAAAATTCCCCCGACAGGGTCGGGGGAAAGAGCATACTTACCGAAGGTCGGTTGACCGTGAGCCTGCTTCTTATGAGAACATGGGAGTGGAGAGGTAGCGCTCGCCTGTGTCGGGGAGGAGAGCCACGATCACCTTGCCCTTGTTTTCGGGGCGCTTTGCAAGCTGTACGGCTGCCCATACCGCAGCACCGGAGGAAATGCCTACAAGCACGCCTTCCTTCCTTGCTATGAGCCTGCCGGTATCGAAGGCATCGTTGTTTTCAACAGGGATCACCTCATCAAAAACGGACACATCAAGGGTATCGGGCACAAAGCCTGCACCTATGCCCTGTATCTTGTGGGGGCCTGCCTTACCCTCGGAGAGGACGGGAGAGCTCGCAGGCTCTACCGCAACCACCCTGACATCCGCATTCTTGGACTTTAAGTACTTGCCCACACCTGTGAGAGTTCCGCCTGTGCCTACACCTGCAACGAATATATCCACCTTGCCGTCGGTATCGTCCCAGATCTCAACACCTGTTGTCTTCTCATGTATCGCAGGGTTTGCGGGGTTTGTGAACTGTGAGGGGATGAAGCTGTCGGGTATCTCATGGGAAAGCTCGTTTGCCTTTTCAATGGCACCCTTCATGCCCTTAGCGCCCTCGGTGAGGACAAGCTCCGCACCGTATGCCTTCATAAGGTTCCTGCGCTCTATACTCATGGTCTCGGGCATGGTGATGATTATACGGTAGCCCTTGGCGGCTGCGATGGATGCGAGACCTATGCCCGTATTGCCGCTGGTAGGCTCAATGATGGTGCTGCCCGGCTTTAAAAAGCCCTTTTCCTCCGCATCATCTATCATAGCCTTTGCTATCCTGTCCTTTACGCTGCCTGCGGGGTTGAAAAGCTCCAACTTTCCTACCACCTTTGCCTCCAGACCAAACTCCTTCTCGATGCCTGTCAGTTCAACGAGGGGGGTGCCTCCTACTAATTCCGAAACTGTTTTTGCGATCTTCATAGTGTTTGCCTCCTTGAAGTACAATAATATAATGTCTGTTCCGCTTTATATGGAATATTCCGGAAGGATGCCGTTCCTGCTGACTATGTCCTCCACGGTGATGGACGAAAGGTACTCCCTTTCCAGCCTGTCCAGCTCTTCCCAGATAAATCCCGTGAACTCTTCTTCGGTGTTCGGCTCCGCAACTCCTTCAGCCGCAGACAGAACATCGAGAACAGTGATAAGTCCCGGATCCCTTGAGAGAGAATAGCCTCCCTGATTGCCTCTTACGGTCTTCAAAAGACCTGCTCTTACAAGCGAAGGCACTATCTGCTCCAGATACTTCTTTGAGACAGCCTGCCTTGAGGATATCTCCTTGAGAGGAGCAAAACCGCCGGGACAGTGCATACAGAGATCTATCATCATCCTGAGAGCATAACGCCCCTTTGTGGATATTTTCAAGCCAATCACCTACTAAACATATAGGTTATATATCTATTGATTTTATTATACACCCGCTTTAACATTTTTTCAAGCATTATTTTTCTATTTACAAAACTTTGTACAAACGCACAAATCATAGTGTAGTATTTTGTCGGAAATGACAACGCATTGTACACTGACCGTAAATACAGCGAGCCCCCGCCGGATGTTCCGGCGGGGGCATTATACTGATTCTTCCTCGATGTATAGACGATCTCCAAGCCTCAAATTCCTTATATTCAAGCATTTGCGGCTTGTTTCTTGTCTATACATCGGTCAGAGATCAGTATTATCATTGTTCTTTTTACTTTACGGCTCTTACGGCATCTTCAAGTGCATCTCTCTTGGCAGCCTCGTTATTGCAGTAAGCAAGGCATTCGCCGTTGGGATCGTACTCGTGGATCTTGGAGATCATGTCGTTCACATAGCTCTCGTATTCCTCATCCGTAGCAGCATAAACAGCCTTCCAGGAATCGGTAACGATGCAGTCTGCCACCTGCTGCCAGATGACCTTCAGCTCGTCGGAGCGGTCTGTCTCGGAATATGCAGTAGCGATAGAGGTCTTATGGGGCACACTGTCCATATATTCCTGAGAATTGTAGAAGCCGGACCATGTTCTCCAGTCAGAGAGTATGTCATAATCCGTGTCATGGCGCCTTGATACCCAGTTTTCAAGGTTATAGGTCTCACCGTTGGAATCAGGATTCTTGGCATCCCTTGTCCATGTGGTGTTGTTTACCTGGAAGGAACCGTCGTTGTAGGAACCGCCGCCCCATTCTGCGGGCATGGTGGTGTTCTTCTTGTCAGCCTGGCAGGTCTCGCCGAATTCGGTGAGGCAGGTGTGACCCTCCTCGTCATAGTACCAGCAAAGATCCTTGGGGCCGTACCAGGAAGTCATGCAGCCCTCGGGAGTTACAAGGTAGTTGATTATGGCCATTACCAGCTCGGGATACTCGGTGGAAGCACCGATGGTCCAGATACGGTTGCCGCCCATTACGTTCATGCCGTAGCAGAGGGGTCTTGCCTCATCGGGAACTACGGGGTACATCCCCTTGCCCTCAGTGAGGTGATCCTCGGTGTTGTAGAGTGCAGAGCCTGCGTAGTCAAAGATAGAGAAGAATACGCCGCCCGCCTGTACCTTTTCGGACATCTCGTTGTAGGTCTGGGTCATGGAGTTGGGGTCTATAAGTCCCGCACGGTAGAGCTTGTTGAAGAATTTCAGTGATGTGAGGTAAGGACCGCCCTCCTCGGTAGCATCGTGGTAAACTCCGTTCTCAACGTCGTAAAGACCGAAGCCCATTTCATCCATGCCGTACCAGCAGGTAGCGAATGCCTTTACATACATGACCATGTTGCCGTCCCAGTCGGGCCAGAGAGACATGGCGTAGGATTCCTTGCCGTTTGCATCGGTGGGCTGGAGTTCCTTCATCTGCACGAAAACATCGTAGAGGTCGTCAAGGGTGCTCATCTTGGGATAATTGAGCTGCTTGTACAGATCCCAGCGCATATCCATGGTGTAGAAGAAGGCTTCATGATCCTCCGGGGATGTGGCCACATTATGACCGAAGCCGAATATCTTGCTGCCTGCGCCGAAGGATTCGTTGAAGGTGCGGTTCTTGTTGAGGGCATAGGGCATATTGTCACGGGTGTAGGCACCGAACTCGTCTATAAGTCCGTCCTCCTCCCAGTCGAAGAGCATACCTTCCTTTGCGGCACGCTGATAGTTGCCGCCGTCGGAGCCGAATACCACCAGGTCACCAAGATTGCCGGCTTCCATTCTTGTATCGAATGCGCCGTCGGTGGCGGGAACGATGGTCACCTCACAGTTGAACTTGTCCTTGAGTATCTGTGCGAACCAGCCTGTAGCCTTTCCGTTGTAGTTTGCAAGCTCGGAAAATGCAGTGAGCTGAATAAGGCTGTCCGTACCGTAGAAGTCCTTCCAGTACTGGGCATCCGTCAGATCCTCGGGAGTTGTCTCCGCCTCAACAGCGGAGGTCTCTATGGAAAGACCCTCAGTTGAAGCAGTAGTTGCAGCTGTAGTCTCCTCCGACGCTTCACCGCCTGCTGCGGCGGCGGTAGTAGCCGCAGGCGCATCGGTGGGAGTCTCCGCACCGCACCCGCCGAACAGGGCGGCACACATGGATATGGCAAGCATACCCGCAAGAGCTTTTTTAGAATTCATTTGGCTTTTCCTCCTTAGAGAATATAACTAAATCGTTTATGATAATGATGTAAGATGAGCAACTCTTTGTGAATAAGACGGATCAACATAAGATAATGTAATTTTTACCGATTTCATCCACTGAACCTTCTTTGCCCTTGAATCCAACACTGTAATAATCTTTTACAAAATCGGAAGCACTGACTGTCATTTGCCTTCTTAGGTCATTATCGATCTCTTCGGCACTGACAGTTTTCCGGAAAACAGAAACAGAAGACAACACAAAATACTGAATACATATAAACAGGGCTTTTCTGCCATTCATATGTTTTACTTCTGTTATCTCATATCATTCTCCGTTTCTTGTCCCTTATCCCTTGACAGCACCCAGCATAAGTCCCTTTTCAAAGTAACGCTGCATGAAGGGATATACGCAGAGTATGGGAATGATGGTCACCATGGAGATCGTGTACTGTATTATCTTTGTGTTGAGCTGAGAAGCGATCTCGCTCACATCTCCCGAAGCCGCCATCGCCCCTATGTTGGAGGACTGGTTCAGATAGATGTAGAGCCTGTGCTGGAGCGTGTAGAGCTCCGGAGAATTGGCATTGAGGATAAGTGAATCCTGGAAGGAGTTCCATTGCCCCACCGCACCGAAAATAGCGATAGTCGCAAGTATGGGTTTTGACAGCGGCCATATTATCTTCCGGTAAATGGTAAAGTAGGATGCACCGTCCATAAAGGCGGATTCTTCTATTTCCGCAGGGATGGATTCAACATAGGTCTTTACAAGGATAATGTTGTAGGGGGCTACTATACCCGGGATGATATATGCCGCAAAGGAATCCGTAAGACCCAGCATGGACATATTCAGGTACCAGGGTATAAGACCTGCGTTAAAGTACATGGTAATGACCAGCATCCTGTACCACAGCTGCCTGTGCCACATTTCCTTCTTGGTCACAAGATAGCCCGCCAGCGAGGATACCACCACCATAAGAGCGGTGCCGAGGATAGTTCTTGCCACGGTTATCAAAACGGAGTTCCACAGGTCGTTCACCTTTCCCATGGAGATGTAGTTCTGCACCGTGAGCCCTCTCGGCAGCAGGGTTATCTGACCGGAGGTAACGTAGCCGGGGTCGGATATGGTGTTAATGAAGATGTAGTAGAAGGGGAAGATACAGCTTATGGTGAACACACCAAAGAAAAGGTAGTTTATGATGTTGAACACCACATCGCCGGGAGTAAGGGATTCCACCATGCCCGAAGAGCCGTTGTATTCTTTGTTCTTAGCCATGTTATCCCCTCCTTAAACGATGCTTTCGCCGCGGACGGCTTTAGAGAAGGTATTTGCTCCGAAAAGCAGTACCACG
The DNA here is from genome assembly GCA_018110985.1 of Oscillospiraceae bacterium. GTDB lineage: Bacteria > Bacillota > Clostridia > Oscillospirales > Ruminococcaceae > Huintestinicola. The sequence goes on along the minus strand of JAGAWT010000003.1, from coordinate 81,289 downwards.
CTGACAAAGGACTTGACCATTCCGATAACGGTGGAAAGAGGAATAAGTCCCGACCCTATGCCCAGATTATATACATACAGGTCGAGCACCTGCATGGCGTCCTTGTTCATGGGGTTTGAGAATACCAGGTACTGCTCCATGCCGTTGGAAAGGATGTTTGCAACGCTCATAAGGAGCAGGACGAAGAAGGTGGGCATGAGTTCGGGAACTGTAATGTACCACATTTTGGCAAAGCGTCCCGCACCGTCAACGGTGGCAGCCTCATAGAGACCCTGGTCTATACCGGAAATGGATGCCACATAGATTATGGCGCTCCAGCCCACGCCCTTCCACATTCCCCATGCAAGCATCTTGAGCCATGCGTGGGAGGAGCTCATAAGGTAGTTGGTGGAATGGACCGTACCTGTCACATTGGTGAGGAAGGTATTCACAAAACCGTCGGTGTTGAATATGGCGATAGCAATGGCGTAGACCAGTACCCATGAAATAAAGTTCGGTATGGTGGTAAAGGTCTGTACAAAGCGCCTGAACGGACCGTTCTTGATCTCCGCCAGGAAAATGGCGAATGCCATTGGCACCCAGCTGGTGAGGATGCCAAGCCCTGACATGGCGAAGGTGTTTCTGAGAACTCTCACTATATCCTTTTTGGTGGCATCGTTCTGCAGAAGCTGCAGGAAATACTTGAGACCCACGAATTTATCAGCCGTAAGGGTCTCGCCCGCCTTGTAGTCAAAGAAGGCATAGCGCCAGCCGTAAAGGGGCAGATAGGAGAACACGAATGCCAGTGCGATGATAGGGAGCATCATCAGGAAAAGGGTGTACTTGGGATCCATCTCGAAATTCTTTTCGGAGGGGGTCCTTATCAGCAGTGCAAAGGTGATGGCTGTACATACAAGCACCACCGCAGCCACTGCATAGTAGGCATAGTTGATAAAAGGATACTGAGGGAGGACCTTGTCCAGCTTTCCTGCCTCTCTGGATGTGAAAACGATTTCATCGTAGACACTGCGAATCAGCACAAGAGATACAATTTCAAGAGCTCCGCCCGCAGCGGAGGCTATAAGACCGTATTTCTTGGTCTTGGTATTTCCAAGGGACATACAAGCTCCGCCAATCATCACGATCACCGAAATAATAATGAGAAAGGCGAATATGTTCAGCTTGTGGAAAGAGGCTTCCGTCACCCAGCCCTGCCTGAAGGCACGGCCGAAGTTTGAAACGATGGAATCGTAGGAAACACCGCAGGAAAAGAGCGAAAGGTTCCTTCCTATGAGGTCAGAGAGCCTTGCGGGGTTAAAGGAGGGAAAGAACATGAGGATGACATTTACCACCACTGCCAGTCTTGAAAAGATAAGCACTATATCGGCTATCTTCTGGGGGAGGCTGCGGCTGCTTTTTTTCATCTGCTCGTGCCTTTTTGCTATTTCCTTATCGTCGGCTACAAAGCCTGAGGCCATAGGATCACTTCCTTCCGGATAACAGCGATATACACAAAATATCCGCAGAATATGCCGATGATTTGTGCAAAAATTTTGAGAACGGTAAAAAAACACCCACACCTTAACTATGATCTTTAATTAAGGCATGGGTGTATAACTTTAAGTCAGAGTAAGATCACTTTCTCTTCTTTGCTGCAACAGCAGCAGCAGCGGCAGCAGCCATTACAAGAGCAGCAGTGCCGGCGGCAGCGTTGCCTGTAGCTGCGGGAGTGGTCTCTGCGGCAGCAGGAGCCTCTTCAGCTGCGGGAGCAGCTTCCTCAGCAGGTGCAGCCTCTTCAGCGGGTGCAGCTTCCTCTGCGGGAGCCTCTTCTGCAACAGCGCCTGTGCCAAGACCGCTTACGGTGAAGCTGATCTCAATGGAATCTGTGGGCATTACATAGCCGAAAAGGCCATCTTCCTTGCCGAGGTCATCGTTCCAGATGTTGATAGCCATGGGCTGGAGGTATTCCTGCTCGTCGGGGGAAAGATAAGCCTCGTCAAAGGTGTACTTTTCCTGACCGTCCATGGAGATCTTCACATCGCTGATGGTAGCACCGCAGTCAAGGGGCATATCGGTGGAAACGAAGAGAAGGTTCAGGGTCTCGTCGGAGCCGAAATCGAAATCGGTAACGGAAACGGTGTAGGTGCCGTCGCCTGTGATCTCTGCATCGGTGAATACGCCGCCCTTGTTTACTGCTGTGGGGCCGTCCCAGCCGGTGAGCTGATCGAAGTAGACCATTCCGTCGTCGCCTGTAACGCCCTTACCGTAAGAAGGCTCATTCCAGGCATTTCTGAAAGTGAAGCTTGCAGACTGTACGCCGATATAAGCGTGATATGTCTCCTCTGCGCTTACAGTGGGAACTGCTGCAAGAGTAGCAGTGATCGCTGCAGCGGCAGCGAGGCTGATGATCTTTGACTTTTTCATATGTACCTCTCCTATGATCTCATTCTAAAGTGACAACGGGGAAAACGCTCATTCCCCTATCGTACATCATTATGATTTTAGCACATTTTCACAAAACTGTAAATAAGCATTTTGTACAAAATCTGCTGCTTTATTTGTGATTTTCATGTAATTTTACATGATGTACCGGTATTTGTAGACTGCCATTAAAACAACATTTACCTTTATATATGCTTAAATTCTATATATCGTACATTTATTACAGTTTGTAAACGATTTCACTTTTCTTCGGTTTTGTGCATTTTGTTGAGACATAAAAACAGCGCCGATGATATGACACAGCAGGTCGTCCTTCACTCACCGGCACCTTATTGTTATACCCTTAGCCCTGCTTCTTCCTCCATAAATGCCTCTGCCTGCCTGAGCCCGTCTACCGCAGCGGAGGTTATGCCGCCCGCATAGCCCGCTCCCTCACCGCAGGGGAAAAAGCCCTTTACGGAAAGGCTCTGCATATCCTCTCCCCTTATTATGCGCACCGGGGACGAGGTGCGGGTCTCGGGAGCCGTGAGAACTGCTCCTTTTTCGCCGAAGCAGTGCATCCTTTTGGAAAACTCCGAAAGTCCTCTCTTCATGGCATCCGTCACAAAGGAGGGCATAAAGCTGTGGAAGTCTGCCGCCGTCACTCCTGGCAGAAGCGTAGGCTCCACAGCCGCATCCTTCAGATCGCCGGACCCGTTTATAAAGGAACCCACGGTGCAGCAGGGGGCAAAGCCTTTTCCCGCCGTGTAGGCAGCCCTTTCTATCCTCTCGCAGAAAGCCATGCCGTCAAATACTCCGTCCCCGAAGTCCTTCGGGCTGACAGACACTACAACTGCGGAATTGGAATTTCTGCCGTCTCTTGCATATTCGCTGCAGCCGTTGGTGACTATGCTCTTTTCCTCCGAGCGTGAATCTATGACTGTACCTCCGGGGCACATACAGAAGGTGTACACTCCCCTGCCTGTGTCCCGCGGAGTAAAGTTCAGATTGTACTCCCCCTCCGGGAGGCGGGGATCATCCGAATATTTCCCGTAAAGGCTCTCCCGCACGCTCTGCCTTGTGTGCTCGATGCGGGCGCCTACGGCAAATGCCTTGGGCTCCATATCTATGCCGCAGCTGTGAAGCATCGTAAAGGTGTCTCTGGCAGAGTGTCCCACAGCCCCGATGATCCCGCAGGTGGGGATGATATCCTCTCCCGACCCGGCGTACACCACCCTGCCGATATTCACTCCTATTCCCGTAAGGGGAGTTTCAAAGCGCACCTCTCCTCCGAGACGGATCACCTCTGCCCTGATATTCTTGACTATGTTTATTAGATTATCCGTGCCTACATGGGGCTTAGCCTTGTAGAGTATCTCGGCGGGGGCGCCAAACTCAGCAAAGCTTTCCAGCACATAGCGGCATCGGGTGTCCTTCACCCTTGTGACCAGCTTTCCGTCGGAAAACGTGCCCGCTCCCCCTTCTCCGAACTGGACATTGGTGTTTTCGTCAAAGCTGCCGCCGCTTTTGAAAAGCTCCGCCTGTTTTTTTCTCTTGTCCGCATCCGCTCCCCTTTCAAGGACTATGGGTCTGTATCCGCAGCGGGCAAGGAGCAGAGCCGCAAACATCCCTGCGGGGCCGAAGCCTGCTATGACAGGCCGTCTGCTCTCCGGGATGCTGTCTCTCTCGTATCTGCGGTAGAGCTCATGAAAGTTTATATCCTCCACGGGAGTGCAGCCGTATCGGGAGCATATCCTTCTTTCAAGGGAAGCATCTCCCGTATCCACCCATACAGAGGCGCAGAAGTGTATATCCTCCCGCTTTCGTGCATCCACCGAAAGGCGGTTCATCCTGCAAAAGGGCAGATACTCCCTGCCAAGCTTCACTTTTTTGAGTGCCCTCAGAAATATCTCCTCGGCAGTAAAGGCAGTTTCGGCTTTAATGTCTCTTATTATGAACGGCATCAGTATCCACCCCATATATAGCGGTATTCGGGGGTGCAGTGCTCAGGCAGCTCCACCTCTTCTCCATCGGGGCTTATGAGCCTCCTTATAGTGGAATAGCCCCCGTCAGGATTTTCCTTATAGCCCAGCACATAAAGATATCCGTCGGCGGATACTGTGGCTTTGGGAGTTTCAAGGGCAGAAAGGTCGGCGTAGAGCACATTCCCTTTATAGACAGCGGACAGCACCTTTTCCCCTGTGCGCACGCTTGTTCTGTATTCGGGTCTGAATCCCGCCAGCTCCAGAAGTATCTGCTGTTCGGGATCGGTGTCATCCATTCGCCTTTCGGTATACTGGATGTTCTCCCCGCTCTGCATAAAGGTGTATCGCTTGCCGAACCTTTCCAGTATGACGGCGGTGCCCTCAGGCAGCTTGCTCTTGTCTATGTCGTAGATGTTTTCGTATATAGCCTCTGTCACATTGTTTCCTTTAAGGTTTCGTATTCCGAAGTAGCTGTTTCTGACATAGGGCATGAAATTTGCCCTGTACAGAGCTTTTTCATATTCAGTCCTTTCCGGGGGCGGGGTGATGTTCAGTGCGCTCCGCCATCCGAGGCTTATTTCCTCAAAGCTGCCGTCCTCACTGTACAGGCGGTAGTCCGAAAGAGGCTTCTGGGGATTATCGGGGTAGTTTGCGGCTATGCACCTGCCCTCATCCGAGAAGTCGGTGACTACGTCGAATTCGCAGGGAACTATCTCCTTGCCCCTGCCGTCTATGATGCCGTACCTGATGGCATCCTCTTCACCCGTACCGACTATGGCATAGCCATTCTCGTTCATGTCCTCAGCATAGGTGTACTTGAAAGCACAGATCTCCCTGCCTGTCTTGTCGATATAGGCGTAGAAGGAGTTGTCATTTCTCACCAGCGCCAGACCGTTCACGAATCTCGGCGCTCTGTCGTCAAAGGGGCGGGTGTACTTAAGGGGAATGACCTCCTCAAGGTCGGTGTTTATAAAGCCCCAGTTGTCGGTATTGTCCGCCACGGACAGCATACCTTCGTCAAAAACGGTGCAGCAAAGCTCATCAAGGTCTATGCCCACATCGGCGTAAACAGGCTCCAGAAGCACATTACCGTTCACATCGCAGAAGCCCCACTTACCTTTTTCAAGGAAGGCAGCCACTCCCTCCGGGGAAAAGCCGCATATCTGCTCATAGTCAAAGCCGGAGACTATCTCCCCTTTTTCGTTCATAAGGGCATACCTTATGGAATAGGTGTCCTCGTTGATCTTGTAGACGGGTGTGACGCCAAAGTGGAAAAGGTCGCCCTTGTCATACTCCCTGAATTTGCTTATGTCTATAAATTCTCTCTCAAAGCGCTCCGTGACCGCATACTCCTCTTCGCTGACCGCAGTGGTGAGTATCAGCTGCTCTGTGGTCTCGGATGTGGTCTCCTCGGTATCGGAAGAGGCAGAAGTCTCGGACAGGGCAGTATCCGTCACGCTTTCGGGTGCGGCTGTTACCACCGTCTCCTCCGCAGGCAGTGCGGCAGTCTCCGTAATACCCGGCAGCTCCTCATCGACTCTCCTGCCGCAGGAACACAGTATCAGAGCGGATAATATAATAAATACTTTCTTCATAGGATAATTCTCTTACAGGCTCCCGAACAGTGCAAGCATAGCCGCAGCCTTTTCAAGGCTGATGCCGCTGCTGTCGGGGATATTTAGGTCTTTTGGCAGAGAGGTGGCGTAGACATCTCTCCTGATACCGCCCCTGCGGCACTGGGAGACCACTGCCGTCCTCACCCCGGCGGAAAGCTCTCTCAGAGCGGGAATGAGCCTTTCAGGCACCGTCCCCGTACCGTAGGCGCAGATGACTGCCGCATCATAGCTCTCAAATGCCTTCACATCCTCCGGAAGGGTAAAGGGCGTGAGCCAAAGCACACCTACACGGGGATATTTCGGACGGTAAAGCACAAGCTCTCCCGCCTGTGCCCTGCCTTCCGCATACAGCCCCTCAAAGGCTCTTTCGTCCCTGCTGTCTGCCTTGTAGGCGCTGCCTGCGGAATACACACTGTCATAGGATACCACATAAAAACCCGCTCCAAGCTCACAGTTAAAGGCTGTGCGCAGGTTTTCCGGGGCATCACTGCCCGGGGTGCCGTAGGGAAGCTGTGAACCCACCGTTACAACGGGTATGTCTGCCCCTTTCACAGCCGAGTCCAGATAAGCTGCCGTAAAGGCAAGAGTGTCTGTGCCGTGGGTAATGACTATCCTCGAACATATGTTCTTTTTCAGTTCATCGTACACCGTCTGTGCCAGTGTGTCCATTATCTCCACACTGTTGTTGGCACTGTCAGTGTTCATCAGGCAGAGAAGGCGGCAGTCAAGGCACAGCTCGTCTTTTATCCTCTCCATCTGCTCCGGGGAAGCAGCAGGCACAAGCCCTCTCTCTCCCTGTATGCAGGACACGGTGCCTCCCGTGGCTATCCACAGAGGGCGTTTTGCAGAGCTTTCCATAGGATCAGCTGTTCTTTCTGAAGTTTTCATCCGTGAGCACCCTCGCAACTATGAGCCCCGCAGGCAGCGCAAAGACTATAAGAAACGCCTTTGACAGCCACAGCCCCGCATTGCTCAGGTCTGCCTGACCTATGTAGTAGATGCCCTTGTACATGAACATCCCCGGCACCATTATCACCACAGCGGGCACCGTCTGGGTTATCCTGGGGAAGTGTATCCTTTCTTTGAAAAACGAGGCTATGAGACCCGCCAGAAGAGTCCCTATAAAGGCACCTGCGGGGGCGGGCACATTCAGGTTCTCCACTATGAGTATCCTTGCGGTGTTGGCTGTCATTCCTATGAATGCCGCACTGAGCGCCATCGGGTAACGGCTGCCCATCATGAGGGAAAAGCCGAAAACTCCCACAAAGCTTGCAATTATAACGAATATGATATGGAGCCACTCAGGCAATTCCGAATGTACCAGATCACCGGGCTTGAACTGCACATAGTAGGCACAGATCCAGCCTGTCACCGTGGCAGTGGCTATGATGAGCACCGCATAGCTCGTCCTTTCAAGAGCGGAGCGCAGCTCCAGCTTCGCAAAGTCCATACCGCCGGTGATGAGCGGGAAGCCGGGGATTATAAAGAGCATGGCGCAGATGTAGCCCGCCTCATGAGCTGTGGTGTGACCCACCGTTCTTTCAAACAGGGTGATGAGCAGCACATAAAGTATACAGGCGACTGCCACGGAAACGCTGACATTTGCCACAAGGGTCAGGTGCCTTTCAAGCATCTTGCGGCGCACGAACTGCCCTATCCCCGCCCCCGCAAGAGCGCAGAGCATCTCAACGATACCGCCCCCCAGCAGGTAGGTAAAAGCCGCACAGGCAAAGCCCGCCGCCAGACCTATGATAATGTTCCCGTAGCCTGCGGTCACCTTTTGGAGCTGGTCGAGTATCCTGTGGAACTGCTGCACGGAGTACTTTTCCGCCCTTTCGGAAAAGCCGTCGGCAAAGTCCTTGAGAGCGTGCATCTTGGTGGTGTTCAGACCTGCTCCCGGAAGGTTGAGGTGGGCGGTGTAATGATCCACATCATTGTAGCAGGTGTAGGTGATAGATGTAAGGCCTATGTCCGCATTGCAGATTATACCCAGGGCACGGCTCACCTTGTTCATGGAGGCACGGACTCTCCAGGCACTGACTCCCGTGGAGAGCATCATCCAGCCCATGCGCCCCACAAGGGTGGCTTTTTCCTTGAAGGGAGCATCCACGGCGGGGACTATCTCTCCCTTCTCATCCTCATCTATCATGCTGTGCCAGTCCACAGGCATATGCTGTACTCTGAACTTACTCATCTGTATCTCCGTTATCTATCTTTCTTATGACACGGCAGGGATTTCCCGCCGCAAAGGAATCTGGAGGTATATCACGGGTGACCACTGAGCCCGCTCCTATGACGGAGCCTTCGCCTATGGTGACACCGCCGCATATCTTCACATCAGCCGCTATCCAGCAGTTTTTCTCTATGGTGACAGGCTTTGCGTATTCAAGGTCGTAGATACTGCCGTCCTCACGGTAACGCATATTCCTTTCCCTGTACTTCATGGGGTGTACAGGCGGGAGTATGGAGACATTCGGGCCTATTAGCACATCGTCTCCTATGTCGATGGCAGCACAGTCTATGGCGGTCAGATTGTAGTTGACAAACACCCTGTCGCCCATGGTGATGAACCTGCCGTAATCCGCTCTGAACGGCGGGAGCACGGTGCAGTCCTTTCCCATGCTGCCTATGAACTTTCTCAGCAGCCTGTCCGCCTTTTCAGGGCCTGAAGAGTTTATCTTCCTGCACATCTCGAAAGCCTGTGCCCTTAATCCCGCAAGTTCCGGGTCGGAGGGGTCGTAGAGCTTTCCGGAGAGCATTTTCTCCATTTCCGTCTCCCGTGTGATGCCCAGCGCATCAAGAGCCTTTTCCTGCCGGGAGAACATATCCTTCTCATCATCCTCGTTCATATGATCGTATCCCAGAAGATGGAGGCAGGAATGGACGGTAAGGAAAGCTATCTCCCTTGTAAGAGAATGGCCGTATTCCTTCGCCTGCCGCACAGCCGTCTCCATGGAGATCACCACATCCCCCAGCATCACAAGATCCGTTTCGGGGTCGGTGTCGTATTCGCCGTCCTCCGCAAGGGGGAAGCTGAGCACATCCGTAGGCCTGTCCACACTGCGGTTGACGAGGTTGAGACGATGTATCTCCTTATCATCCACAAAGGTGACGTTCACCTCCGCATCAAAGGGGAACCCCTCGTCGGTGAGCACCTGCGCAAGGCAGCTCCTCACGCACTGCCTCATCTCCTCGTCCACGGGGGTCTTCTGTCTGTTCGATATAAATACTTTCAGCCTGTGCATCATGCTGCTCCCTTCATTCGCGCTCTCTGATTATATTCTTTATGGTCTGCATGGAAAGGTCGCAGGAGGCAAGCTCATCAGCCACACGCTTGAGCTCCGCTACCACCAGCTCCTGATCCTTCACGCTTTTCTTGTACTTCATCTCATGTTCAAGGCTCGCCCAGGAATCCATAGCGATGGTGCGAAGCTGTATCTCGCAGAAGTACCTTCCGGGATCCCTGCCGTCAATGTCGGGAAAAGGCGCTTCCACCTCGCATATAAGGTGGTAGCTCCTGTATCCGTTGGGCTTTGCGTGGCGGATATAGTCCTTTTCCTCCACCACCCTGATATTGTCAAATGCCTTTATCTTCTCTGCGTTGGTGTACACATCATCCACGAAGGAACATATTATCCTTATGCCTATGCTGTCCCGCACCTCTCTCAGAGCCGAGCGGGGCGTAAGCTCCAGACCTTTCCTTTCCAGCTTTTCCCTCATGCTCTCCTCCGACTTCACCCTTGCGGTGAAGTGCTCGAAGAGCTTTTCTCCCGTGGTGCGGGCATATTCTGCGGAATAGGCATTTATCCTCTTTTCAAGGTCATCCTTTATGTATCCCAGTACATCGAGATAGTCACCGTATACAGTATTCTCATCCATAGTCCACTTCCATGTATATGAAAAAATGACTGCGAGCCCTGTTCCCCGCCTGCTGTGAGGCAGGAAACATTCAAGGGGAGAAAGCTCTCCCCTCATTTCATTATATACTTATTTTCCACCTGTGTCAATGACAAATTATTGAATAATCATATGAAGACATAGAGACCCACACCCACAAGCTGCACCGCAAGAGCCACAAGAAAGCCGAATACGGCGTCCAGCGGAAAATGTACACCGCAGAGCGGTCTCGATATCCCTATGAGCACCGCTGCTGCGCATAGGAAAGCACATACGGCAAAGTTTGCGGGGAACCATGCGAATGCCACCGCAAAAGCACAGGCTGTGTGTCTTGAAGGACAGGAACGCCCTTTGGTGGATTTCGGGAAAAGCGGGGTGATGTCGTACTTTTCGTAGGGTCTGGGAGCGTTTATCATGTTTCTGACGACCGTGGTGACCGCAAAGATGAGAAAGGGCAGCAGAACACAGAAATACAGCTTATCCAGCAGCGGGACCGAGGTCTCAGGCCTGAGATCCCCGTCAAAGAGGTGATACCCCTCTATGCCCTGCAGCACCAGGAGCAGAGCGTATGCGCCGTACATCCCCCACGCAAGGGGGCCCGATACGACCCTGAGCGCAGCCTTTTGGGCTGCGCTCGAAGTGAAGTGTTCTTTTATCACAGGGTAGTATGCCCTGTATCTTTTACAGTGCTTCTCGTAGAAAGCAGGCATCATTCATTCTCCTGCGTATCATCGGGGAGGAAGTTCCTCTCGCCTATGACCGGATCGTTGAAGGAGCCGGATGTGTAAGGACCCTCATGGGAAACGCTGTCCATGCCGCCGCCCTGAGGAGCGTTGTTGTCAGCGACAGAGCCGACGCCGGTAGTGTCGATACCGTCCATCACTCCCGAAGGATAACCTGCGCCGCTCACCATTCCCGTACCGTTGTTCACGGGAGCTCCTGTGCCTGTGTAGCCGCCGGGTGTCGTGCCCGTATAGCCGCCCTGTGTGGGTGTATAGCCGCTCTGTGCGGGAGTGTAGCCGCCGAGAGGATTGTTCTGCTGTGCGGAAGTGGGGGTGTAGCCGCCTGTGGAGCTGTAGCCGGTAAAAGGCTGAGAAGCGGAAGTATTGTTGCTGTAGCCGCCGAAGTTCTGGGCGCTGTTATAGGACTGAGTGCCGCCGTAGGTATTGTAGCCGCCCTGTGCGCCGAAGTTCTGAGGCTGGCTGTATCTCATCTCTTCGGTGATGATCTCTCCGGGGAAAGCGATGTTGTGTGTGAGAGCCTTGGACTTCATGACCTCGAAGAACTCAACGAAGGTAGCTGTCTGATAGGGTCCGAGAAGAGCGGAGCCTGCGCCGAAGGGAACGAGAGCCGCAAGTATAGCCCAGCCTATGAAGGAAAGACCGAGGACGAAGCAGTTCATCTTTTCGCCTTCCATGCACTGCCTGCTTATCTCAAAGGCACGCTTTCTGTCTATGTCGGGGTTCTCCGCTACCAGGTAAGGCACCAGGAAGTATTCGTAGGTCTTGATGATGCCGGGGATAACAAAGAGAAGTGACCAGCCAAGTATCTGGATGTAGTAAAAGAACATCACCTTTGTGGTGTTGCCGTATCTGCCGCCTGTAAAGGGCGAAAAGAGCTCCGTGATGCCGGTCTCCTTGTAGCGTGACTCCTGGAAGAAGCGTATGCGCCCCACAGTAAGAGGGTTAATAACGAATATCGCCCACAGAGAGCCTATGGCAACGGCGATCACCATGACCACTACCATGACACCGAAGAAAATACCCATTACGGCATCAAGATCGTAGTCTGCGTCGGCAGGAACTGCCAGCTTTTCTGCGTTCACAATGTTTTCTGCCTGAGCCGCAGCACCTATGGCAGGCGTTTCAAGAGCGGTCGTCTCGAAATCAAAATCAAAGTCATAGTCGCTTTCATACTTTTCGGAATTATCCTCAAGTATCTCTTCAAGCTGAGACTGGAGATCCTCGATGCTCTTCTTGTTGGTAACGGTGCTCCTGAGTCCTATGGAGCCTGTGATAAGGCCGAATATAAGGCACACGATGACACCTTTCCAGTAATAGCCCTTCAGAAGGCTCTTTGCATTCTGTTTAAGCTCGGAGATGGACCACATAATTCATTCCCCCTGTATATTTTCATGAGCTGTTTTCAGTATCATCATATTAACATAAAATCTCACACATTGCAATAGAAAGATGAAAATTCTAATTGTACTCTAATCTTTCTTTAATAAATCCGGGGATTTTTGTGCTTTTACACTATCGGAAAGGAGAAAGGCTCTGTCTAATGTTTTTTACAAAACAGCCGGGGATTTTTTGTGTGATTTATAGAAAATCAACAAATTGAGCTAAATCAATTGAAAATCCCACAATATTTTGATAAAATGGTAGAAGGAAGATTGTGACTAAATGAGAAGGACAATAAATGAACATTGGAATAGACCTTGGCACAGCCAACATAATGATAACCTCGGGTGCCAAGGGTGTGGTATTTTACGAACCCTCCGTGGTAGCTTTCAACAAGCGCACCGAGGAGATAATCGCCGTGGGCATGGATGCCTACAAGATGATAGGCAAGACCCCTGAATACATAGCTGTCATCCGACCCCTGTGCGACGGTGTCATATCCGACTACGACATGGCGGACACCATGATAAAGGAATGTATAGACAGGGTGACGGGAAAACAGATATTCATGCCGAACATCATCATCTGCGTGCCCTCCCTTGCAACGGATGTGGAGTGCCGTGCGGTGGTGGATGCAGCCCGCAAGACAGGCGCCAGAAAAGTGTACCTCATAGAGGAACCTGTGGCGGCACTGCTGGGAACGGGGGCGGACCTTTCCCTGCCCAGAGGCCGCATGGTGGTGGACATAGGCGGCGGCACTACGGATATAGCGGTCATGTCCATGAACGGCATAGTGGTGAAAAACTCGGTGAAGCTGGGGGGCAACCTCTTTGACCGTGACATGATAAAATATGTCAGGAACCGCTTCCGCATAGAGATAGGCGAAAGGACAGCCGAAAACGCCAAGATTGCGCTGGCGCAGGTAGGTTCTCCGGACGGCTCCAAGAAATTCACCGTCAGGGGGAAAAACCTTGTGACGGGTATGCCGGGAGAAGCCGAGCTTACGGACTTTGATATGTACAAAGCCGTAAAGGACGATCTGGCAAAGCTCATAGAGACAGTGCGCGGAGTACTGGAGCAGTGCCCGCCGGAGCTTTCAGGAGACATCTACGACGACGGGATAGTCCTTACAGGAGGCGGTGCTCTCATAGCGGGTCTGGGAGAGCTCATGACAAAGGAGCTGGGTGTAAGGGTCTACCCGGCAGATGACCCTATCCGCTGTGTGGCAAGGGGCACGGGAAATGCCTTCAGGTACATAGATGTACTGAGGAACGGTTTTGAAAAAATTTCCAACTACAACCGGATCTGAGGATCCATGGGAGAGAGGAACTTCTTATGAATACAGCAATGCTGCTAAAGCCAAAGGCTCTGATAACCTACCTCTACGGCGACAAGAGCGCCGCTGACGGGCTTGTGGAGCTGATAGAATCGGGGTTTTCCGCCGTGCCGGTCATCAACAGGGACGGCTACTATCTGGGTGTGGTGAGCGAAAGGGATTTTCTCTTCTGCATACTGGATGACGGCAATGTGGATGCTCTGAAAAAGGACGGAATGACCGTTTCCAGCCTTGCCTCCGTGACCCGTTTCGAGCCCGTGTCCATAGATGCGGATTTCGACATACTCTTCAAGAGGATAGTGTCCCAGAACTTCGTGCCCGTGATAGACAGCAGAGGGATGTTCTCCGGCATCGTCACAAGGCAGGATATACTCAAATTCGGCATAAACAAGCTGAACCAGTATGAGAACGGACTCTGATATCATCATCCTTGACCTTGAATGGAACCAGCCTCTGGGCAAGAAAAACATGGTCACCGACCCTGTCCCCCTGATGGGGGAGATCATAAGAGTGGGGGCCGTGAAGGCAGACAGGGAGTACAATGTCAAGGATAAGCTGAACCTGTATGTAAGGCCGAGATTCTACAAGAAGATAAACTACGCCGTGGGAAGGGTCACAGGGCTCTCCGGGGCGGATATCACCTACGGTCTTCCTTTTCCGGAGGTCTACAAAAGGCTCCTGAGCTTTTGCGGGGACGATCCGCTCATATTCACCTGGGGCACCGAGGATGAAAAGATAGTAAAGCAGAATCTGGCTGTACACCGCATGAATAACGAACTGCCGGAGTTCTGCGATCTGCAGGTGTTCTTTTCAAGGCGGGTGCTGCCGAAGCCCGAACAGTACAGTGTCACCGCCGCACTGGAGCATTACGGTCTTGAGGCGGAGCTCAAAGCCCATGATGCCCTGAACGATGCCATTTACACCTACAGGGTGGCACGGAAGATGGACATATACTCTCTTCTCCCTCAGTACGAAGACATCCTCCGTGAGATAGAAGAGGAAAGAGAACAGAAAAGACTGGAGCGGTACTGCCGCACCTATCCCGGCATAGAGCTTGAAAGCCCGGAGGATCTGCCGCAGGTGCGCAGAGTTTGTATGTGCAAATGCCCCGACTGCCGCAGCAGGATGAGAAGATCCGTCATAGAAAGAGTATCGGACACTATGTTTGCGGCAGAAGCTGTCTGCGAAAAGTGCGGTACCTTCAGGGTGGAGTTCGAGCTTGCCGAAACAGGTGCTGCCGACGGGGAAAACGGCTTGCCGTTGTACGATGTGACCCGCAGGTACACAAAGCTTTCCGAAACAGGTGAACAGCCATGATAGATATATCAAGAGATCAGCTTGACAGGCTCTACAAAAAGCAGAGCACCCTGTTGAGAGCAGTGGGGATAGTAAGCATAGGCTCCATCATACTGGATCTTGTGCTGGAGATCTTCATTGACCTGCCTCTGATCGCAGATCTTCTGATAATAGCGGTCTTCCCGCTTATATTCATCGCAGCGGTGCGAAAAGATATCATCCCCGAAAACAATGCCTCAAAGAATGTGAACGAAGTCATGACCTATCTGAAAAAAGACTTCACCAGCGACAATGCCGTAAATGTCCTGTACACAAAGATAGGCGCTGCCGCCACTCCCGTTGAGAAGATACAGCTCATATGCCTGCTCTCCGATGTGTACCATTTCAGGGATGAGCTGCAAAACTCCATTGCGCTTCTGAATTCGGTGGACAGGTCTGTTTTCAGGGATCACCCCTCCGTGGGCTTGACCTTTTACGGTGAGATAACGGGCATCTACGAAGATGTAGGCGACTACGACAGCGTTCTGAGAGCCTACAATGATGCAGAACCCTTTATAGAGGAATGCTGCCGGAAGAACTATATACTCTGTTCGGGCTGCGTGAGCATAATGTCCGTTGTGTACAAGGCAAGCGGCGACTATAAAAAGGCTCTGGAGCTCCACGACCTCCGATCCTCCTACAGGAAGGATCTTGCACAGAAGACGGGTAATGAAGGCCCCCACGGTTTCAGCTCTCCGCTGCAGAGAGCGATATATGCCTGTGAGCTTCTCAGCTCGGCAGAGCTTTATTACCTGAACGGTATGTACGACATGGCGGCGCAGGCGGTGGATACCGCAGGTCCCATGGTGACCGACTGCCCCAATGCTCTCAGGCACGCAAACGAGCTTTCCGCAAAGCTGAGGGCACGCTGATACAGGGAAAACATACAAAGGAAAAGAGGACACAAATGGCTTATACTTTTGACCCCAAAGCCGCAGCAGATGCGGTGATCGAATGGGTAAAGAATTATTTTGAGGAGAATGCTTCTCCCGAGACGAAGGCAGTCATAGGCATTTCCGGAGGAAAGGACAGCTCCGTGGCAGCCGCAGTCTGCGTAAAGGCACTGGGAAAGGACAGGGTCATAGGAGTGCTCATGCCCCAGGGCGTACAGTCCGACATAGAGTTTTCCGAGCTTCTGGTCAGGACCCTGGGCATAAAGTCTTACAGAGTGAACGTGGGGCAGACGGTGGAGACCCTGCTCACAGAGATATCCTCCCAGACCGAGCTTTCGGCGCAGGCAAAGGTCAACACCCCCGCCCGCATACGCATGGCGACCCTGTACGCAGTTGCAGCCTGTGAGAACGGCAGAGTGGTGAACACCTGCAACCTTTCCGAGGATCATGTGGGCTACTCCACAAAATTCGGCGATGCGGCAGGTGATTTTTCCCCTCTTTCCCACTTTACGGTGACAGAGGTGATCGCCATAGGTGATGAGCTGGGGCTGCCCCGTGAGCTCACCCACAAGGTACCGATCGACGGTCTCAGCGGAAAGACGGATGAGGACAATCTGGGCTTTACCTACGCTGCCCTTGACAGGTATATCAGAGGAGAGGACGACCTTTCCGGAGACCCGCAGCTTAAAGAGAGGATAGACAGGCTCCACAGGAACAACCTCCACAAGCTGCTACCCATGCCATCTTTCGATTATTTTGCAGATTAAAGTATGCGGCAGTCCGTCGGGCTGCCGTTTTACTGTTTTCACTTTTGCTTGACAACTCACTCAAAAAGTGGTAAAATAGACTATAAATGTGTGTATTTCGGAGGCGATGCTGCGAATGAAAGGTCTTGAGATAGAAAGAAAGTTCCTCATAAGGCAGAACACCGCCCTTTTTGAGAATGCCGCAGCACGGAAGGACATCACCCAGACCTATCTTAACGGCAGGGTGAACGAAAACGGAGAAGAGGTCCAGCGCCGTGTCAGGAGGATAGTCCTTTCGGGCATTGAAGAGAGCATCAGATACTACTACACCGAAAAGGTGTTCGTATCCCCAAAGGTGCGAAAGGAAAAGGAAAGGGAGATAGGCAAAGAGGAGTATGACCTGCTTTTGCGGGATGCAGACCCCGCCCTTTTGCCGGTGGAAAAGAGCCGCTATATCATAAACCACGGCGGGCTCGTATTTGAGGCGGATGTCTACCCTTTTTCGGAAAGCTTTGCGACCATAGAGGCCGAGCTGCCGTCGGAGGATACTCCCATAGAGATGCCCCCGTTCATTGATGCGGTCAGAGAGGTGACAGGGGACAGCCGTTATTCAAATACCTTTCTTTCCACGGAAAGAGCCTTTCCGGAGGACAGGGAACAGCACACAGGATAAAAAAGCTATCAGAGCAGCGGAGGTGAGGGAATGCGTACTTATCAATCGGATAAGAGAGGAAAGATCTTTATATCCCTGACCGGCTTCATACTCACCATTATCCTGATAGTGCTGCTGAACCTTCTGCGGCTCTATGTGATCGACAAATATCCCCAGTATCTTCCGGACATGACAAGGGTACGCTCCCTGCCGGAAAAGGTCATAGCAGGCATAATGATAGCGCTGGGAGTCATGTACCTTGTTTTTATCGTGCTCATACTGCCCATGTGGTACAAGTCCTTCAAGTATGTCATCTATGAAAACAGGATAGTATCCTATTCCGGGATATTTTCAAGGACATTCCGCATAATGCGCATAGGAGCCATACAGCACGCCTCCCATGTCTCCATGCCCTTCTCAAAATACACCTGCTTCAACTTCATCCGTCTTTCGGCTCTGGGCGGCAACATAATCATGTTTTTCCTCTCCGATGAAGACTGCAGGAGCATAATGGCGTTCATAGACGAGTTTGCAGAAAAGCCCGCAAGAAAGGAAAAGGCTCCCGCCCTGCTCCCGGAAAAGCCCGTGGAAAGCTATGCAGTGGCGGAGGACGGTCAGGAGATATTCCCGGATCTGGCGGATGTGATAAGAAAGGAAATGGAGCAGCTTGCATTTTTCGAGGAGCTGACCGACATGGTGCCAACTCCGGCCGAAGCGGCGGAAAAGCCTGCGGAGCCCGACCCCATGCAGATAGATTTCTTTCCGTCCCCTGCGGTGCAGCTTTCCTTTGATGACAAAGCAGGTGCCAAATGAAAAGACAGCACCCCATAGCTATAATAGGCTATACATCAAGGTACTTCTGGATGCTGCTTTTCCCCCTCATAAGGGGTCTTGCCACCATAAGGCTCAGCATGGAGTCTCTCCAAAGGTGGGCAAAAGGGGCAGGCTGGGATCTGTTCATAGTGGCTGCAATGGTGCTTTTTGCCGTGGGAAAGTGGTTCCTCTTCAAGTACAAAACGGAGGAGACCCACATCAGGATAGAAACAGGCCTTATCCCCTCACGCTCCACAGACCTTCCATACAGGAATATCTGCGCAGTCTCAGCCTCAGTAAGCCCGCTGTATAAGTTTCTGGGACTTGTAAAGCTGAGGATGGACACAGACGCTCCCTGCCTTACACGGAGAAGATCCGATGTGGTAGTGGTCATGGAGGAAAAAGAGTGTGCGGCAATGCTTGACATACTGGACAGGGATCTCAGCAGCAAAAACAGGAAGATAAGCATCGCCTACCGTGTAAGGCTGGGCGTTATGGCGGCTTTTTCCTTCTTCTTTTCCAATGCTGTATCCGGCACCCTGCTGGTGATAACGGGCGTTTCAGGCTCAGCAGCCATTATCGGAGAGAAACTGGAGGCTATGCTTTTTGAACTGGCAGACGGTCTTTCGGATGCACTCAGCACACTGCTGGGCACCCTCATCAGGGGTATTTCCCCGGTAGGAGTTAAGATCTCCGTCATAATAGGGATAGGTTTTCTCATATCCTTTGCAGGGAATATAATGAGACTGGGGCATTTCCGCTCCGAGCGCAGAGGCAACTGTATCAGGATAAGCTCCGGGCTTGTGACCAAAAGAGTCTGCATCATAAACGCAAAGAAGATAAATATGGTGGACATGAGACAGAACCTGCTGATGAAGCTGCTGGGGCTTACCTCCGTCCACATAAGCTGCACGGGCTACGGAAAACAGAAAAACGAGATACCCGTATTCATACCCATCTGCATGACCCCCCGCAGAGCCGACAGAAAGAGAACGAAAAAGGGGTACAGACCAGGTATAAGAGACCCCTACTTCGTCCTTGAAAGGATCCTGCCGGAATTTGCCCACGGACGGGACCATATATCAACCCGTTCCCTCTACTGCTGGAGAATGATCTGCATACCTGCCTTTATGGTGATGCTGATACCTTTGGCGGGGCTGTGCGGGGCAGTTGTGTTCCCCGAATGGTACGACCTCATCCTCTTTTTCATGGTCATACTGGAGATACCCTCCGTCTGGCTTTTGCTGGTGAAGGCTGTATCCTTTATGACCAACGGGTTTGACATACGCAAAAGGTGTGTCTGCGCCAAATACAGCAGCTTCTATATGTTCCACACCATTTCCGTCCCCTTTGAGAGACTGGCACAGATACGCATCTCCCAGAACCTCTTCCAGCGGTTCAACCGCTCCTGTGATGTACATATATACACCGCAGCCGAAAGGATGAGCGGTCAGGTGGTGCGCTCCATGCCTTCAGCAGGAGTACAGCGCCTTATAAGGGAGAAGATGTGATGGCTCCCATAAGCAGATTTCTCGAAAAATACGCAGAAAGCGGCATACTGCGGGCGCATATGCCGGGACACAAGGGAAAAGCCGATCCTTATGACATCACGGAGATAAAGGGTGCTGACAGTCTATATGAGGCAGAGGGAATAATAGCGGAAAGCGAGAGAAGGACAGCAGCCCTTTTCGGCTCTTACAGAAGCTTTTACTCCTGCGGCGGCTCCACTCTCTGCATACAGGCAATGCTCATGTACCTTTCAAGGATAAAGGGGAAAAGGGTGCTTGCCGCAAGGAATTGTCACAGAGCCTTTCTGAACGCCGCCGCACTTCTGGATCTTGATGTGGTGTGGCTGCCCTCCGGAAGCAAAGGCTTTCTTTCTGCGGATATAGACACAAAGGAGCTTGAAAGGGCTTTGAAGGAGCACCGTCCCCACTTTGTATACCTGACAACTCCCGATTACCCCGGAAATATCCTGCCGCTGGACGATATATCCGAAACGGTACACCGTTACGGTGCGCTTCTTGCGGCAGACAATGCCCATGGAGCCTATCTCCGCTTTATCGGCAAAAACGGTATTCCCCTCCACCCCCTCTTCCACGGTGCGGACATCTGCTGTGATTCCGCCCACAAGACTCTCCCCGTGCTGACGGGAGGGGCATATCTCCACATAGGGGAGAATGCAAAAGAGCCCTATGATGGCTGTGTCAAGCAGATGATGAGCGTTTTCGGCAGCTCAAGCCCCTCATACCTCATACTCCGCTCACTTGACGAGTTCGCATACACGGATAAAAGTGTGACCGAGGCATATTTTTCGGAGATGCACAGAGCCTCCGAAAGTGCAAAGGACATTCTCCGCCGGAAGTACAGGCTTGCGGGAGACGAACCGGGAAAGATAAGCATTTTCGCCCCCTCTGCGGGATACACAGGAAATGAGCTGGGGGAGCTGCTCCGCAAAAGGGGCATAGAGTGCGAATACTCCGACAGCATTTACACCGTGCTGATGATAACGGGACTGGACACCGAAAGCATAGGAAAGATCAGGGATATCCTAATGGAGATCCCCGTCAAGGAGCCCTTTGATCCTCTTTTCACGGGGGAGATCACCCGCCGCAGGAGAGCGATGTCTCTGAGAGAGGCATTCTTTGCCCCATCCGAGACCGTTCCGATAGAAAAGGCACCCGGGCGCATATGCTCGAGAGCCGTTACCGTCTGCCCGCCCGGAGTGGCTTTTGTGACCGGCGGAGAGGTCTTTGATGAAAAGGATATGATTTTTTGCAGAAACTATGGAATTTTGTATGCGAATGTGGTAAAATAGTATGGGAAAGCTGACACTTTACGGAAAGGCTCCACTCCTTCACGCCGTTGATGCCATGCGGCAAAGCGGGCGATTTGTCCATTCCTTCATCATCACCGGGGAAAAGGGCACCGGAAAGAAGACCGCAGCCCTGTACATCACCATGTCCCTTTTGTGTGAAAAGGGCACTGCCTGCGGAGAATGCAGAGAATGCAGGCGAATAGTCTCCGACAGCCACCCGGATCTCAGGATAGTGGAAAAGGCAAAAAAGACTTACAGCGTGGAGGATGTGCGGACCGTGGTATCCGATTCCATCATCTCTCCCAACGACTGTGAAAGAAAGGTCTACCTTTTCACAGACTGCGACGGCTGGTCGGATGCGGCTCAGAACGCCCTGCTGAAGGCCGTGGAGGATCCGCCGGATCCGGTCTACTTCATATTCACGGGTATCAAGGCCGCTTCATTCCTCGGCACTCTTGTTTCAAGGTCAATGGTACTGAACATAAACCCGGCCGGTCACGAGGAGTGTATGGCTGCCCTGAGGGAACGCTTTCCCGACAGGGACGGAGCGGAGCTTGAACGTGTATCAAAGGCGCTGGGCGGCAACATAGGCAGTTGCGTGGAGTATCTGGAGGGAAGCGAGGAGCTTATGGAGCGTGTGGAGCTGGTGAGAAGGATCTCCGCCTGTGCCGCACAGGGGGACGAATACACCGTATCCGCCCTGCTGAACTCCGTATCCTCCGACAGGACAGCTTTTGAGGAATGTGTGGATATGTTCGGCACCGTCATCAGGGATGCGGTCTCCCTTTCTCTGGGAAGGACCGAGCTTCTGGGCTGTGACGAGGAAGGAGCAAAAAAGCTCTCCGCCTTTGATGTACAGGGACTTGTAAATATATACGATGCCTGCACCGCCGCTGCTGACAGCTGCGCACAGAACTGCAACACGCCTGCGGCTGCCGGGCTGCTCGCATCGAGGATAGTACGCTCATTGAGGTTTTAGAAATGGTCAAGATAACAGGGGTCAGGTTCAGACCCAACGGTAAGATATATTACTTTTCTCCGGGGGACCTTGAGATAGCCGACGGAGAAATGGTGATCGTTGAAACGGCAAGAGGGATAGAATGCGGTGAGGCTGTTATGGGCTCGAAAACGGTGGATGAAAAGGAGACCGTTTCTCCCCTGCGAGCCATCATCAGAAAAGCCACACCAAAGGATCTCAAACAGATAGAGATCAACCGTGAAAAGCAGAAGTCCGCAGCAAAGATCTGCGAGCAGAAGATCGCAGAGCACGGTCTTGAAATGAAGTTGGTGGATGTGGAGTGTTCCTTTGACAACAACAAGCTGATATTCTACTTCACCGCTGACAGCAGAGTGGATTTCAGAGAGCTGGTAAAGGATCTGGCCTCTGTTTTCAGAACAAGGATAGAGCTGAGGCAGATAGGTGTCCGTGACGAGGCGAAGATGCTGGGAGGCATCGGTGTCTGCGGGAGACCGTTCTGCTGCCGCACTTTCCTTACGGAGTTCCAGCCCGTTTCCATAAAAATGGCAAAGGAGCAGGGGCTCTCCCTCAACCCCACCAAGATCTCCGGCACCTGCGGCAGGCTGATGTGCTGCCTGAAGTACGAGCAGGATTTCTATGAGGTGGAATACAGGAACACCCCGAAACCCGGCGCATATGTGAGCACTCCGCAGTTTAAAGGATATGTGGAGGAGGCAAACCTTATCACCGGAAAGATAAGGGTACACCCCGAGCGCTCCGACGAGCCTGCGCAGATCTTTGACAAAAAGGATGTAAAGCTCATCAGAGAAGCCAAAAACACCACCGACAGAGAAGAAATGCGTTCTCTGAAAAAACTTGAAGACAAATAACAGGAGGTATTATCATGAGCAGCAACAAGGGTCTTAACATTGCAAGAGCCATTCTTTTGTGCGCTACTTTCACTCTCACCACCGCCAGCTTTATCCTTATGGTGATCCAGATCGCACTGGGCATCAAGGAAAAGAGCGGCTATATCCGCATCAACGAAAAGGAGGAGCTGCCTTTCTGAGGCGGTGCCCCCTACTTTGCACGGGAGCCCTGCCTGCCCGAAAGGGTCGGCGCAGCACAGTGCCCAGGCAGGGACTCATACTGATCCTTCCTCGGTGTATAGACGATCTCCAAGCCTCAGATCCCTTATATTCAAGCAATTGCGGCTTGCTTCTTGTCTGTACATCGGTCAGAGATCAGTATCCCGAAAAGACGATACATGACAACGGAGACTAAGATGGATATCAAAAAAATAATAAAGAAAGCGGCGGCAGCTGTACTCTCTATTACAGCTGCCATGATCTTATCCGTAAGTGTCAATGCGGAGGACTATGTGTTTGATGTCTCCTCTGCCGAAGCCACAAGCAGCTGGAAGCAGACCTATGTCCACTACACAGCCCTTACGGAGGATGAGAACACCAGCTATGAGAACAACTTCAACCCCGTCTGGATGACACCGGAATCCGAAGTGCTCATAGAGTATGAATATACAGGCGACAAGGAGAATATGCAGACCTTCCCCGCCGAGCTCATCTGGCAGACATGGGAAGTAGACGGAAAGCTGGCAGACGGCGTAGCCGGCACATGGAACAAGGTAGCCCCCTATGAATATGACGGGAGCCACGCAAAATTCTCCTATGAGGATATCGTGAAGGCATACGGAACGGACAATTTCTATTCCGTATACTGTATCTGCATAGGCGACAGGCTCTCCGGCGTTGACAGCGGCACCGTCAAGCTCACATCCATGAAGATAACCAACATCAACAGGGGCAATCTTGACGAGGAGATAACGAGCAGGGTGCGCATAGTCACCACCCGTGCCGAGATCTCCATGGGAAATGCCTACGAGTCCAAGAGCAGCAGCCCCTCATTCACTACCATCCTTATAGGCGCAGGCATTGCCCTTGCCGTGATAATCGCCCTGCTGATAATCATTATCGTAAAGATGGTCAACAAGAAAAACAGCTACAAATAAACTATGGAAGAAGAAAAGATCATTACACGGGCGATCCTTGTGGCAGTGGACACGGGAGACTATGATGCGGAAGTCTCGGTCGACGAACTGGAGGAGCTTTTAAAGACCGCCGGAGCCCTTTGTGTGGGAAAGGTCATACAAAAGCGCCCCTCACCGGACACCGCCACCTATATCGGCAGCGGCCGTCTTGAACAGCTGAAAGCCGAGGCGGAAATGCTCTCAGCGGAGCTGCTCGTGTTCGATACGGAGCTCACTGCCAACCAGACCCGAAACATCGAAGAGATCACAGACATAAGGGTGATCGACAGGACCACTCTCATACTCGATATTTTTGCAGCCCGTGCTCTTTCGGCAGAGGGGCGCATACAGGTCGAGCTGGCACAGCAGAAGTACAGGCTGGCTCATCTGGCAGGAAAGGGCATTGCCCTCTCCCGTCTGGGCGGCGGCATAGGTACCAGGGGTCCCGGAGAAACAAAGCTCGAGACCGACAGGCGTCACATCAGGCAAAGGATATCCGAGCTGTCCGAGCAGCTTCGGGACATACGCCGCCACAGAGAACTGATAAGGGGACGGCGAAAAAAGGACAATGTGCTCACGGCTGCCATCGTAGGTTACACCAATGCGGGAAAATCCACCCTGCTCAATGCCCTTACAGATGCGGGGGTATTGTCGGAGGACAAGCTCTTTGCCACACTGGACGTGACATCACGCTCCATTGAGCTGCCCGACGGAAGGAACGTTCTCCTTTCGGACACCGTCGGTCTTATAAGGCGGCTCCCCCATGATCTGGTGGAGGCTTTCCGCTCCACCCTTGAAGAGGCTGCAAATGCGGATATCATCCTGAATGTGGTGGATATATCCTCACAGACCGCAGAGGAAGAAACTGCCGTCACCGTGCAGCTCCTCCATGAACTGGGCTGTGACGGCATCCCCATGGTGAGGATATTCAATAAATGCGACAAGCTGCCGGGTGCATGGAACATCCCCGACACGGAGGACACCGTAAAGATATGCGCCAAAACCGGAGAGGGCTTTGGAGCCATGCTCTCCTGCATAGCCCGCAACCTGCCCTCAGACTACTCCCTTATGGATCTGCTCATCCCCTACACCGACGGCAGTATCATAAACCAGATAATCGCCACCGGCGGAAAGGTCATGGATACTGAGTATGAGGAGGGCGGCACCAGGATAAAGGCTCTGGTCAGCAACAAGATAGATGTATCCCGATACTGTGTGAATGTGAAGTAAAAGGAGGCACAAGGCTCATGATAAGGATAATAAACGGTGCATACCTTGACACCGGTGATATGTCCCTGAAGTACGGCGATATAGCCGTTGACGGTGACAGGATAACCGCAGTGGGTGACATCCCCGACGGAGAGTACGAGCGCACGGTGAATGCGGCGGGAAACCTTATCATACCCGGCTTCAACAACGCCCATGCCCATTCCCCCATGACCTTTCTGCGTGGACTTGCGGAGGATCTGCCCCTTGACAGGTGGCTCAATGAGGTGATCTTCCCCGCCGAGGCAAAGCTGTCACAGGAGGGCGCAGAGCTCTACACAAAGATATCCGTCCTTGAATACCTTTCCTCCGGCATCACATCCTGCTTCGATATGTACCCTTTCCTGTGTGCGGACAGCTACATCTCCATGGGTTTCAGGGCAGTATTCTGCACATCCTACTACGCCTACTGGCATGACCTTGGCGTTATGGAGGAGGTCTACAACAGGTACAATTCCTATCATCCGCTTATATCCCTTAAAATGGGCATCCACGCCGAATACACCAACACCCGTGAGGATCTTGAAAACGTAAGTGCTCTGGTACACAAATACAAAGCCCCCCTCTGGACTCACATCAGCGAGACCGAGAAGGAGGTAAAGGATTGTAAAGACCGTTACGGCAAAACGCCTGCGGCGCTCTTTGAAGAGCTGGGGCTGTGGGACTTCGGGGGCGGCGGCTATCACTGTGTCCACTTCACGGAAGAGGACATGGATATCTTCGCACGGAGAGGGCTCACAGCAGTCACCTGTCCGGGCAGCAATCTGAAATGCGCCAGCGGCATAGCCGACCTGAAAAGGCTGAAGGAAAAGGGTGTAAAGCTGGCGGTAGGCACCGACGGCCCCGCATCCAACAATGCCCTTGATATGTTCAGAGAGATGTACCTTGCCGCAGTGCTGCAAAAGATAAAGTACAACGACGCCGCAGCCTTCTCCGCAAAGGATATACTGAAAGCTGCCATCACAGGCGGCGCTGATGCCATGGAGCTCAGAAGCGGCCGCATAGCCGAGGGCTTTCTGGCGGATCTGGTGATGATAGACCTGAGCCGACCTTCCATGCAGCCCATAAACGACGTTGTCACCAACCTGGTGTATGCAGGCTCCAAGGACGTGGTGAAGATGACCATGGTAGGCGGAAAGATACTCTACGAAAACGGTATGTTCAACATCAATGAGGACATTGACCTTATTTACTACAAGGCAAATTCACTGAGGTTCAGCTGACAAAGCCTATGCCTTCTCCGAAAGATCCTTTTCCGCCTTAGTGGGCTGGAGGTATTCCGGCAGAAGAAGCTCGGCAGAGCAAAAGTCGTGCTTTGCGGCAGCAGAGCACAGGGAGGCACCGCTGCGGCGGCAGTAGACTTTCGGAGCCCGGGTGCAGCCGGAAGGCAGACGAACATCATCTGTGTCTGAGATGCAGATGATGTTTTTCTTTTCACCCTCAAGCAGGGAATAAAGCTCATCTGCGGAAAGGATGCTGTCCGGCATACATCTTTTGCCCTCCTCAAAAAGGGCGGTGTAATAAAGGTCTTTCCTTGCGTGCATAAGGGTGCAGACCTTAAAGCCCGGAAGAGGCGGGATGTTTTCCGCAAGAGCCTCCAGTGCGCTGACACCAACGCAGGGCTTGTCCAGAGCAAAGCATATCCCCTGAACGGCTGCAATGCCTATGCGCAGCCCCGTGTAGGAGCCGGGTCCCTTAACTGCCGCAAATACATCCACATCGGAAAGGGTCTTGTCCGCATCCAAGAGCATTTTCTTTACAAGCGGGAGTATAACCTGTGAATGAGTTTTTTTTGCCTTGAACGACACCTCAGACAGGATCTCTCCGTCCTGCCACAGTGCGCAAGCGGCTGTAAGACCGCAGGTATCTATACCTAATATGAGCATTTCTGTTTAAACCTCTTTAACTGCTTTTTTGTTTTTTGCCGCCGACAAGACAGCTATTATCAATGCCGCAACAGCCAGGTCTGCCGCTGTGCGTATCAGTGCACTTATATGTACTTCACCAATGACCTCGGAAAGCCTGTAAAACCACACATCATCGAAATAATGTACAAAATATATAATCAGCGTATTCTTACCTATAAATTTTAATGGTGCCGATAATACCCTCACTTTTTCCAGCAGGTGTGATATGTAAAAGATCGTTACCGTTCCCGCTACAGCCCCAAAATAACATACGGGAAAATACGGATATATGCCATGGGAGAAAAGAAGTATCTCACCTGTTACCATTACATAGGCATTTACCGCAGGTATCCATAGGACAGCCATGATAATAAAAACATACAGACGCATAAAATCCGCATTTTTTAGTTTTCTGCCCACATACACCAATATGAAGCAAGCAAGGGATGTGTGGATCTGCAGCGGCAGAACGGTAATATCGGATATTATCACACCAAAGGCGGTTATACACACCACGGCAAGCAAGTGGAACAAATCTGCGTAATACTCTTTTTTGTCCGAAGGAATGATCTTTAACGACCCCTTTTTCTTCAGGCAGAAAAAGAAATATTCAACGGCATCATAGAGAATGCGCAGTCCGCAGTATGCACTGATATACCAAATTATGCCTACTGCCTTATACTCTGTCTTCAGGAAATGATAGTCTATACAGCTGAACATTACAGAGGACTTTATCCATTCCTTTATCACAGAGGATATATTCTCAAAGCTGCCCAGATCTCCGATATGCCATACAAGGAAGTATTTTACAGTAAAAAGAAACCATGCAGGTAAAAATACCTTTTTCAGTATTTTTACTGCATGAGCCTTAAGTTCCTTTGCGTTTTCGGCAGGACGGGACGTAAAACCGGATGCAATGAAAAAGACAGGCAGATGGACAGACACTATGTACCTGTATGTAAGTACGTTAAGACCGGGAGAGTGCCCGATAATAACAAGGATCATTGCAACAGCTTTCGCTATATCGATCCACTCTATCCGTTTATTTGAGAGATCATTCATCTTCTTTGCCAAAAAGCTCCCTGTCAGATTCTATAACAATATCTCTTTCATCCCCCTCACCCTCTATGGTGACGGTGATGTTTTCATCCAGCAGACCTGCCGTATTTTCCGACCACTCCGCACATATGACCGTATCATCTGAGATATAGTCGTAGTAGCCCAGA
Source organism: Oscillospiraceae bacterium (assembly GCA_018110985.1). GTDB lineage: Bacteria > Bacillota > Clostridia > Oscillospirales > Ruminococcaceae > Huintestinicola. Next base: position 53,274 of record JAGAWT010000003.1, on the reverse strand, counting down.
GTTTCAAGGGCATCCTCTCCGTTTATGCGGTACATATCGAAGTGGCAGAGGCTGAGTTCCCCGCCTCTGTATTCGTTCACAATGGCGAAGGTGGGAGAGCTGACACAGTCGCCCAGACCCATTCCAAGGGCTATGCCCCTTGTAAAGGTGGTCTTTCCGGCACCCAGTCCGCCTCTGTAAGCTATGACATCCCCGCCCACGAGAACCTTTCCGAGCCTTTTCCCCAGCTCTGTGCTCTCCTCCGGGCTCTTGGTGTGAAAGATATACCTCATACCTCTGATACCTCATCAGTGTAATAATCCGAATAGTCGTAGGAGTAGTACTCATCCTCGTCTATCGGCTCATCTATCCCAAGAAGGTTCCTCAGGGAAAGGGAATCGTTCTCGTCATCCGAGTAATAGCCGTCCCGGTGAGCAGCAGAATGATCCACCGCATTGTAGAGGGGAACGCAGTTAAGATCAGCCTTCACGCTCATGACCCTGAACTTCTCGCAGTAGAAGGAAATGTCGTCATCCTCCAGGGAGCGTATCTGATAGCGCTTCTTGTCGGCGTAGCCGTACCTTTCGGTGGAAACTATATCAAATCCGAAGAGGGGCGTGCGCACACCCATGCAGCCTATCTCAAATTCGCTGACATTCTCAAAGATGATCTCCGCAGACAGCTTCACCGGCTCATGGGAATAGAGGGTCATGCGGATAAAGGGCACCTTCACCCCGTCGCTCCCGAATCCCGCATAATAGCTGAAATCACCGAAAGCGTCGAAATTGTACCAGTAGAAGTCCTCCGCCAGATCGGTTATCTGCTCTATACCGTAGATCTCCCCGAATGCCTTTTTGAGAGCAGAGCGTTCCTCCTCAACAGGCATAGGCTTGCGCATACCCACTTCCAGCTTTTCAAAGCCCATCCCCTCGTACCATTTGATAAGGCTGTCCTCACAGAAGATCTGGACATTCATCTTGTACAGCCCCGTCTGACAGTACTCGCAGATACGCTTTACTATCTCCGCCCCTATGCCGTGCCTGCGGTAATCCGTCCTGACGCAGATGCCGCTCATGACTGCGGCTATCATGCCGTCGGATGCCACATGACCCAGACCTACCAGCTTGTCGCCGTCGTAGGCATAGACAGAGTAAAAGGACTTGTTGGATTTTTCTATATCCTCGTCCGTGTAGCCGTCAAGCTGATACCACTGGAGGGATTTGTAGAGATCTATGGCGTCACCGGGAGACTTCAGCTTTGATGTATATTCGATTTCCAACTCTATCCCCTCCCGGCACATAATAAGCACAGGCACAAAAGCACCTATTCGGTACAATTATAACATATCGTAAAAATTCTTTCAATAGAGCCCAAAGAAATTCGTCAAAAGCAACAAATTGCAATGTGCTGTTTTATGAAAAATACAGATACCATTTCTGTGTGTTCCTGCGCTTCAAAAGGGATTTTTTGAACTATCTCACAAATCTGCACAGCGAAAATTGTGTTGTTTTAACAAAATTTTTATTTTTTTGCCAAATAAATTGAAATTCGCAGCTATATGTGTTATAATCATTCAGTAGGAATTTTTTTGGCAGTGCGGCATTTTTATGCTGATAATTTATGAAAGGGATGGAGTATATGGCAAGAAAGAAGTATTTCGGCGAGAAGATCCCTCCTCAGTGCCAGTACTGCAGTTTCGGCACCAGAGCCAAGAGCGGCGGAAAGGTGCTTTGCGAAAAGAAAGGCATTGTGGACGAGGGTGACAGCTGCAACAAGTATGTTTACTCTCCGTTAAAGAGGATACCCACCAAACAGCTTCATATACCCGGAAATTTTGATGATGACTGAGTCATGAACACACAGACTGAGCAGTCTGTGTGTTTTTTACGCAAGGGACAGCAAATATGCAGAACCGTTCTTTGTGTAAATCGCACAATTTTTTCGGCATATTTCACCGCAATATTACAAAAATGTATATCAAGCCAAAAAATACTTTGACTTTTGCAAAAAATGTGTTAAAATAGTTATGGGGCAGTTTGCCCTTTGAAGTGTGCGCTTTCTGCACATATTCTTTTTGATCTGCACGCAGGGAAAGGAGACACTTCCTTCCGGGAGGTTATTTTTTATATGTCTAAGATTATTGCTATCACATCGGGTAAGGGCGGAACAGGAAAGTCCTCCATCTGCTCCGAGCTGGGTTTCTCCCTGGCAAAGCAGGGTCTTCGTACCCTTATAATCGAGCTTGATTTCGGTCTTCGCTGCCTTGATATCATGCTGGGTGTAAAAAACGAGGTAAAGTACGATCTGGGTCATGTGCTCAGGGGTGAATGTGACATCACAAAGGCTACCACAAAGGTGCCCATCGCAGAGAACCTGTTTATCGTCTGTGCCCCGGAGGATCCCTTTGCAAAGGTAGAGGCTGAAACTATCAAGGAGATCTGCACGGAGATGAGAAAATACTATGAATATATCATAGTTGACACCTCCGCAGGCACCAATGCCAGCGTATTTGACGTTGTGGAGCAGTCCGACCTTATCCTTATAAACACAACTCCAGACCCTGTTTGCGTGCGTGATGCAAGGACCATGTCGGATGAGTTCTACAAGAGAGGCAACAAAAAGCAGAGGCTCATAATCAACAAGGTAAACCCCGATCTTTTCAAGGCGGATCTTGTTACAGACCTTGACGAGATAATAGACACAGTCGGAGTTCAGCTTATAGGCGTCATCCCCGATGACGATGAAGTTGTGATTGCCACCTCCAAGGGCAGACAGCTCCCCAGCTCATCTCTGGCATTCAAGGCGTTCGACGCTATTTCCAAGAGAATACAGGGTGAGGATCTTCCTCTCAGCTTCAAGGTCCTCCTGCAGTAAGAAATCATATAATAAGAATGAAAGGGTGAACGGCAGTGAATATAGCGTTGATAGCGCATGATTCAAAAAAGGAACTGATGGTACAGTTCTGCATAGCATACTGCGGGATACTTTCGAGACATACTATATGCGCTACCGGTACCACCGGAAAGATAGTATCACAGGCGACCGGGCTTGACATTACCCGTTATATGAGCGGTTCACAGGGCGGAGACCAGCAGATAAGCGCCCGTATCTCCTGCAATGAGATCGACCTGCTGCTCTTCTTCAGGGATCCTCTGAGACCCAAGCCTCACGAGCCCAACGAAATGAACCTTCTCAGGCTCTGCGATGTACACAACATCCCCGTAGCCACCAACATAGCCACGGCCGAGGCACTTATACACGCCCTTGAAAGAGGCGACCTTGACTGGAGAACTATAGTAAACCCCGTTTAAGCAACAAAAAAAGACCGGTGATCTGCCGGTCATTTTTTTTGAGAGCCGTATTCATACTGATCCTTCCCCGATGTATAAGACAGTCTCCGGGCACAGATTCCTTATATTCAGGCATTTGCGGATCGTTTCTTGTCTGTGCATCGGTCAGAAATCAGCATCAGAAATATACAGCCGGAGGTCATATGGACTACAGATTTGAAAAGCTGGGAAAGGATGTTTCCCTCTGCGTTTCCGACGAACACACCTTCGGCACGGATGCCTTTCTGCTGACAGAGTTTTCACGGGCACGCAGAAAGGACAAGGTCTGCGACCTTGGAACGGGCTGCGGTATAATCGCCGTCCTCACAAAGCTGCGCTTCGGCTCAAAGGAGATAGTGGCGGTGGATATACAGAAGCAGGCTATAGAGCAGCTGGATATCACCCTGCAAAGCTCCCCTCTTGAAGGCATAAGAGCCATGAACGCCGACCTGCGGGAAATGCCCGTCTATCTTAACGGCTTTTTTGACCTCTGCATATGCAACCCGCCCTACAAAGCCATAGGGACTGGCATGATAAGCGAAAGCGATGCGGATAAGATAGCACGCCATGAAAGTATGTGCACGGACAAGGACCTTTGCAGAGCCGCCGCACGGCTGCTCAGGTTCGGGGGAAGGCTCTGTGTCTGCGGGCGCACGGAAAGGCTTGCGGATATGATGGTATCCATGCGGGAACAGGGTCTTGAGCCGAAAAGGATGAGGCTCGTTCACAAGGACGAGAACAGCGAGCCGTGGCTCTTCCTGCTTGAGGGGCGCAGAGGCGGAAAGAGCTTTTTGCGGTGCGAACCTCCTCTTTTCATGAAGGACGGAGGCATCAGCCCGGAGCTGAAAGCCATTTATGCGGAAAGCTGCGAATAAGCCGGAAGGAGGGAAAGGATTGTCAGGAAAAGTTTATGTGGTGGGAACTCCCATCGGAAACCTTGAAGATATCACATACAGAGCCGTGCGTATACTGGGAGAGGTGGATCTCATAGCCGCTGAGGACACAAGAGTGACCTTGAAGCTCCTCAACCACTTCGGCATAAAAAAGCCGCTGATAAGCTGTCATGAGCACGTCACCCCTGAGATCATAGAGGGCATAGTGAACAGAGTTGCGGCAGGTGAGAACTGCGCCGTGGTCTCTGATGCGGGAATGCCCTGTATTTCCGATCCCGGTGCGGATATAGTCACCCTTTGCCGTGACAGGGACATACCCGTGGAGGTGGTGCCGGGTCCTACGGCTGTGGCATCTGCGGCAGCAGTCTGCGGTCTGCCCGCCTACCGCTTTTCCTTTGAAGGCTTTCTCTCCACTGCCAAAAAGCAGCGGACGGAGCACCTGGTACAGGTATCCGCCCTGCCCGAGACCCTTATCTTCTATGAAAGCCCCCATAAGCTCCTTGATACTTTCAGAGATATGCTGAAAATACTGGGTGACAGAAGGATCGCCATTTGCCATGAGCTCACGAAGCTGCATGAAAGCGTGATACGCACCACCCTCTCGGAGGCACCCTCTTTTTACGAAGGGGCAAAGCCAAAGGGTGAATTCGTACTGGTCATAGAGGGAGCCAAAAAGGACGAAAAAGGCTCTTACACCCTTGAAGATGCGGCAGCCATTGCCGCAAAGCACATTGAAGACGGAATGAAGCCCACAGAGGCTTGCAGGCTGGCTGCGGGGATCACCGGTTTTTCAAGGAGCGATATCTATGAAAAGACTGTCAAAGACCGATAGGAAAAAGGCTTCCGTAAAGGTGCTCATACACACTTTGGAGCAGCTTTATCCCGAAGCCCTGTGCGCCCTTGACTACACCGAGGATTACCGCCTGATGATAGCCGGCAGGCTGTCCGCCCAGTGTACCGACAAAAGGGTGAACACCGTCACCCCTCTCCTCTTTGAAAGATACCCTACCCTTAAAAGTCTGGCGGATGCCGATATACACGATGTAGAGGAGATCATAAAGCCCTGCGGTCTGTATCACACCAAAGCGCAGAGCATAGTTGAGATGTGCAGGGTACTGTATTACGACATGGACGGAGTCATCCCCGATACACTTGAAGAGCTTACGAAGTTGCCCGGCATAGGCAGAAAGACTGCCAACCTTATCATGGGTGATGTGCATCACAAGCCCGCCATAGTCTGCGACACCCACTGCATACGCATCACCAACAGACTTGGGCTCACATCCTCAAAGGACCCGCAGAAATGCGAAAAGGAACTGTGGGAGACAGTCCCTCCCGAGGAAAGCTCCGCTCTTTGCCACAGGATAGTGCTGTTCGGCAGAGATATCTGTACCGCCAGAAAGCCCGACTGCGGTCACTGCCCGCTGAGGCTCGCCCTTGAAGCAGAGGAAGCTGCTTTGAAGTGCAGTGAATGTTAGAAAAATTAAAAAATAATGAAATTTTCGCTTTTATATTGCAAAACCCACCGTCCTGTGATATAATCAAGACAGTGATGTAGCCCGCCTTGCGGCGTGAGTCACATCTTTTCAATCCAACAAAGAATCGGAGGCATTATCATGAAAGCATTAGGTGTAGCACTTATCACACTTCTTTCCGCAGCAGCAGGCGCAGCAGCAGCAGCTTATTTCATAAGCAAGCGTGACGAGGAGATAGAGGACGATTACAATTTCGATGACGACGATGACGAGATCTTCTTCGGAGACGAAAAGGATGAAGAGGACGACGGTAGCCAGATAAATGTGGTTGTAAAGGATGCTGTGGACGAGGCTGTTGAAGAAGCACTTCAGGATGCCGAGAAAGCCGGAGAGGCTCTCAACCCTTCCGAGGATGCAGCCAAGGAAGAGTCCGAAGAATAAGTATCCCGCCTTTGCACTGACGGGGCGGCACAACGCCGGGGGCTGAGTTCGGCAGGGTACCGGGACTGAAAGCGAAAGCGCTGGAACGGAGCTGAGTTCGGCTGGGTATCGGGGCTGAAAGTGAAAGCGCTGGAACGGAGCTGAGTTCGGCAGCGGAGGATCATGGCTGATAGCAAAAGCATAGAAACGAAGCTGTGACCGAAAGCAGGGAACAGAGTGCGGAAGATGATGCAGATCTTCATCCGCAGCTTTCTTACAAACCCGCCAAAGTGCAGTATACAGGCATTCTTGTACACATACTTCGTGCCATGTACAAAAGCAGGGAGCATTCCCTGCTTATTTTATCTAATATTGCTATTTGAAAAAATATTCTCTTGTGTTATAATTATTTAGAGTGAGAAAGGGCAGCGGGAGATGACATCATCTCCTCCCAAAGCCAAGATCGGGAGAGATGAAAAGATCCATGGTACGAATAAAAGAACGGGCTTTGAACATTGCGGCGGTGCTTTCTCTTGCAATGCTGCTTTCATCCTGCGGACAGGGCAGCAGCGCATCCGCCGAGCCTACATATACAGAAGATACCTCTGCTGCACCTGCCGAAAGCAGTATAACACAGAGCATATCAGCCCCCGCACAGACATCCGATACCTCTGCAACGGCGGTAACAAGAGTGTTCAGACCTGCGGAGACAGCCTCCTCCGCCGAGGATACCTCCTCGGTGATCCCCGAAACAGAGCAGTCCGCAGAGAGCAGCAGCACAGAAGCCCCGACGGAAACTACGCTCACCGAGGCGCCGACGGTACCGGTTTCGGCAGATACGGAAAATGTGACCACCGCTGTACCCGAAACGGAAATAAGCGAAAGCTCCGTTTCTCCCTCCGAAAGCACAATTCCTGCGGAGAGCACCAACGAGGAGAGCACTTCCTTGACCACCGCCGCTCCCGCAAAGGAAAGAAAGATCTACGATTACAGGGTATATGATGCATCCCTCTTTGACGATTCCCTGTTCATCGGTGATTCCATTTCCACGGGTCTCCCCCTGTACAGATATCTTGACGGAAAAAATGTTTTTGCCAAGATAGGGCTCAACCCTTCCACCGCACTTACAAAAAAGGTGCCTACGGTCTACGGAGACCTTACGGCGGCAGAGTGCGCAGGAAGAGCACAGCCGGACAGAGTTTACATCATGCTGGGCTCAAACGGCGTCCAGTGGCTGAGCTCCGACACCATGACATCATGCACGGAGCAGCTTTGCGAAAAGATACTCGCTGCGTCCCCCTCATCGGAGATAGTCATTATAAGTGTCCCCCCCGTCACCAAGCAGTATGATCAGTCAGGCGAAACAAGTGTCATGTACAGGATAAACGAGTACAACGCCAAGCTCAAAAAGCTCTGCGACGAAAAGGGCTATACCTATGTGGATGTATGCACCCAGCTGAAGGACACCGGCGGCTACTTTAAGGACGAGTATGCAGCTAAGGACGGTCTCCATTTTCAGGGAGCCGCCTATAACAAGATGCTCGGGAAGATCTATGTTGACATAGCCTATGCCGATGCCATGAAGGCTGAGGAGGAAAAAGCGGCAGCCGAAAAAGCCGCCGAAGAAAGCACCTCCGGGACAACGGTCACAGAGACAGGGAACGCCGCAGAAAAGGTCTCCGAAACTTCGGCACCCGCCTCTGCCGCAGATGCAGTGACCAAGAAGAAAAAGACCGTAAAGAAAGCTGCTGCCCCGGCGGAGGAAACTGAGTTCACACGTCCTCCCCTTATCATGGGACACACCGAGATCATTGCCTCCGAGACCACAGTCCCCCTTGAAAAAGCAGAATGAAGACCAATTATCAGCTTATATCCGACAGCATCATATCTTCTCTTGAAGGGCAGCGCCCAAAGCTGCTTCTCCACTGCTGCTGCGCACCATGCTCCACCTATGTGCTGGAATATCTGTGCAGGTATTTCGATATCACCGTCTATGTTTTCAATCCCAACATCTGGCCTGAAGAGGAATTCTACAAAAGGCGCTCTGAACAGGAAAGGCTTTTGAAGGAAATGTTCCCCTCGGGAGATGTGGGCTTTATAGCGGAGGAGCATCTGAGCCGCCTTTTCTATGAGGCAGTAAAGGGGCTTGAAAATACCGGCGAGCGGGGTCAGAGGTGCTATGAATGTTACAAACTGCGGCTGCGCTACACCGCAGACACCGCAAGGCGGCTGGGCTTTGATTTCTTCACCACCACTCTTTCCATCAGTCCTCTGAAAAATGCGGACTGGCTCAACGAGATCGGCAGAGAGCTGGAGGGCGAGGGTCTGAGGTATTTCTATTCGGATTTCAAGAAAAGAGAGGGCTTCAAACGCTCTACGGAGCTTTGCCAGAAATATTGCATATACAGACAGAATTACTGCGGATGTATCTTTTCTGCAAGAGAAGCAGAAGAAAGGGAACGCAGAAAGCTTTACGGGGAGAAGGTCGATCAGAATGATAGAAAAGCTTAAAAGACACGAAGAAAAATTTTCCACCGTATCCACTGCCATAGTCTGCTGCATGGCTATGATGGTAGTGAGCCTGTGGTCCTATGAGGAGCATCTGCCTGCCGTCATTATGAATATACTCAACCCCATAGCGGTGGCAATGGCGTTTATAATGTGGCTGTATGCTTCTTTTATGAGGGGACTTGTCAAAAAGACGGGCTTTGCCATATTCACAGCCTTTTACTTTGTGCTCCCTGTGCTCATATCCAACCATGCAGACACTCTGAGAAACGACCCCTCCATACAGGCGATGAACACCAAGATGATAGGTGACTACTGCAAGCTGCTGGGCAAGACAGCCTTTGAGCATATGCCCATTTTCGGCAGGATGGAGTCTGTTACCGCTGCTGTGGTCTTTTCCAGTATGTGCATAGCCGTGTTTATCATAGGGATGTTTCTTGGCAGCAAAGAACAGATAGTGGAAATAAAGTAAAATATCTTAAAAAAGTGAAAGCCTGCCATGGGGTCACCATGGCAGGCTTTTTCATCATGTCACATAAACGCCGTTTATCCTGAGCTTTGTTTTCAGGCTGTTTTCCAGAGCAGCCGCTGTACTGAGGTTCCTCTTTGCTGTGTCGTATTCCTCTTTGTACTGTTCAAGCTGCTGTCTGAGCTTGAACAGCTCCTCAGCCAGTTTGGGATCGGAAGAACCGTTCTTCTTGTCTATCTGGGACTGTGTGCTCTTGATCTTCGTTTCAAGAGAGGCGATGGAGGATTCAAGCCTCTTGCGCTCGGAAGATGCTGTGTTGTACTCCCTTTTCAGCTTCTCCTTTTCGTCCGCACTGAGGGCACCGCCGTCATTATATGAAGGATCGTTCTTTTCGGGAGAGTTCACATTCACCCAGTTTGCTTCCTTCTTAGTCTTTACAGTGACCGCACCTGACTCGGAGAGCTTCTTGTACTTTCCATTTTCCTTGTAAAGAGAGCGCACCTTCACCTTGTAAGCAGTTTCGGGTTCCAGACTGCTAAAGGTACACTGCTCGTTTACTACGGTCTTGTACACCACATACTTGCCTGCCACAGTATCATACTTATAGATCCTGTAAGCATCTGCACCCTCCTGGGCATCCCATGTGAGCACAAAGGAATCGGACTTTTTCTCCGGAGCCTTCATGTTATAAACGCTCTTTGCCTCTGCGGCAGCGGAAAAGCCGCTCATCAAAGCAGCGCATAATATTGCCGAAAGCGCTGCCCTGCCTGTCTTTTTCATAAAAATTGCCTCCGATTGTATTATTTTTAACGGTAAGATCCGTCTTATCATCTGCACTTCAAGCCTTCAAAGCTGTCTGCAAGGATCTTTGCGGAATTGTGGAGCTTCTCTGTCTCCTCATCGGTAAGACTAAGCTCTATCACCTGCTTGATACCATTCCTGCCTATTACCGAGGGAACACCTATATAAACATCGTTTATGCCGTATTCTCCGTTTAGTTTGGTGGACACGGTGAGGATGGAGTTCTCGTCGTTGAGTATAGCCTTGACTATCCTTGTAAGAGCCATTCCTATACCGTAGTATGTAGCCCTCTTTGCGGATATTATCTTGTACGCCGCAGTTCTTACCTGCTCCTCTATCTCCTTGAGGTGCTCCATTTTGTAGGAGGTGCTGTCCTCCTGTATAACCGAAATGATGCTCTTGGTGGCAACTATCGCCTGGGAGAAGGGAACAAATTCGCTGTCCCCGTGTTCGCCTATAACATAGGCATGGACATTCTTGGGGTCAACAGAAAGGTAATCACCCAGCAGATAGCGGAGCCTTGCAGAGTCAAGAGTTGTGCCTGAGCCTATTACACGGCCGGAGCCGAAGCGGGAGAGCTCATAGGTTACTCTTGTCATGATGTCAACAGGGTTGGTCGCCACGAGGAAGATACCGTTGAAGCCGGACTTTACGATAGGCGTGATGATGGAACGGAATACATCTACGTTTCTCTGCAGAAGGTCAAGACGGGTCTCCCCCTCCTTCTGAGCCACACCTGCGGCGATTATGACGATATCCGCATCCTTGCAGTCGGAATAATCCCCTGCATATATCTTCATATTGGAGCGTGCAAAGGGGAGCCCGTGGTTCAGATCCATCGCCTCTCCCACTGCTCTTTCCTTATTGATGTCACACAGAACAAGTTCATCGCAGACGCCCTGATTGAGGGCAGCATAGGCAAAGCTCATGCCTACCATTCCCGTACCTACCAGAACGATCTTCTTTGTCATGCCGGTCATAATGATACCTCCCGTTTATTCTTCTTCCGTGAACCATATATCAAGATCCACAAATGCATCTATACCGTTTATAACTCCCGATTCGGAGTACTGCCAGAAGGAATAGTCGTAAATGTAGGGATTTGTCTTCCCGTAATTTGCGACCCACTTGGTATAGGGCAGCTCCGAAACATCGTAATCAAAGAAAGCTGTTCTTATGTTGGTATAGAAAGCGGGTTCGTAGCCTGCTTCGCTCACAGCCTCACAAAATGCCTTGCAGGCGCTGTTCAGCTCCCCGTCCTCTATCTCATCTGTGCGGGCATATTCACCGCTCGTTATCCTCTCCCAGTCAAAGACCACGGGAAGATCCGGCTCAAAGCCGCCCGCTCTCAGCTTATCTATGACATACTCTGCTTCCTCTCTCCCCTCTTCCGCATCAAGCGCCTGAGAGAAGAAGTACACGCCCACATCAAGACCTGCTTCCTTTGCACCTCTGAAATTATCTTCAAAGTAGAGGTCGTCAAGGAAAGCACCTGTTTCGTATCCCCTTGCGCCTGCTCTGATGAAAGCAAATTCCACACCGTCCTCCGCCACAGCCTGCCAGTCGATCACGCCCTGATGACGTGCAACATCTATGCCGAATTTGGAGATCTTTTTCCCGTCCTTGTCGTAGACCACACGGTGAAGGTTTTCATCTGTGTGGACCGAAAGCTCCGAAAAGTCATATTTGAACCTTTCAGCCCCCTCTATGACGGGAAAATCCCACCTGTCGGTGCCGTCATCATAGATGACAACAGCGGGCACCACATTACCGTTTTCATCGGTAAACTCCTCGAATCTGCCGGTATCGGCTGCCTGAACGGGGGCTTCAGAAGTTTCCGGAGCCGCCGCCTCTGAGACCGCAGGCTCATCCGAAAGCTCCTGTGCAGCTCCGGAGGATCTTTTCATCTGCTCCTCCACCAGTTCGTTCTGAAGCTTTGATACCCTGTTTTTAAGGGTGGTGTTCTGAGAGGATATATAAACGAACATAACTGCCAGGACTGCCATCAGCCCGCAAAGAGCAAGCAACAGCGACGCATTTTTATTCATCTGCATACTCTCCCCTTTTCATCAGATGGTGTCAACTATAATGATATCACATTTTCGTAAAATAATCAAGGGATTATGAAAATTTTTAACCGTATATTGTTTTATACTGATCTCTTACCGATGTATAGACAAGAAACAAGTCGCAAATGCTTTAATATAATGGATCTGCGACTTGGAGATCGTCTATACATCGAGGAAGGATCAGTATTATATCGTCCTGCCGCCCATATTATTCGCTGCAAGCCCCGCAGACTGCGTATACATTATTATGCAGTTTGTGCGGATGACAGCCTTTTCTCCACCTTTTTAAGGCAGTAAAAGCACATTGGCAGCGTATACATGACCGCCAGTATCCATGCTGCCTGATCGCAGAAGCATATGGCAGTAAAGCCGTAGGAAGGCACGAAGAACTTTACCATCCCCACCCTTGCAGCCATTTCCGCAACGCCCGCAAATATGGTCCTTCCCGAAAAGCCCAGTCCCTGTGTAGACATTCTTGTGATGTTCAGTATGGGTATGAGCCACATGAAAAAGCCCAGGCAGTAAAGGTACTTCCCTGCCGCATCAAGCTCCGGTATATCCGTAGGTCTTATAAACATCATTGAGATGACCCTGCCGCCGAATATCATTATGAGCCCCGCAATTATTCCCCATATTATCCCTATGACAAGCCCTTTTCCTATGCCTGTTCGTGCCCTGTCCACTCTGCCCGCGCCCACATTCTGGCTCGCAAAGACGGATATGGCAGCCGCCAGTGCATCGGATGGGGAGAACATAAGGGATTTTATCTTCAGTGCCGCTGTGAAGCCTGTGGTGTACACAGCCCCGAGAGCATTTATGGCAGACTGCATATACATACTGCCGATAGCTGTTATACTGAACTGGAGACCCATCGGTATCCCCATCATGAAGTGGTTTGCCACATCCTTCATATTGAGCCTCATTTCGGAGCGCTTTATCCTCAGGACAGGCTGCCTTTTCACCGTGTACACAAGACAGGAAAAGGCACTGAGCCCCTGTGAGGCGACCGTTGCCACGGCAGCCCCTGCCACTCCCGCATCAAACACCACTATGAGCAGCAGATCCAGAAGGATGTTCAGGACCGTGGACACCGCAAGGAAAATAAAGGGAGTGCGACTGTCCCCTACGGCACGCAGCATCCCGGAAATGAAGTTGTAGAATATGGTAAAGGGTATTCCCAGAAAGATGATGAAAAGATAGGAATAGGCATCCTTGAAGTAGCGTTCATCGGAATTGAGCAGCCTGAGTATGTCATCGCACAGCACGGTACACAAAACGGTGAGCACTGCAGCAAATCCCACTGCCACGACTATGGCATTGAAAACCGATCTTCTCATGCTCCGGAGCTTGTTTGCGCCGAAATATGTGGCAAAGGGTATGCCGAAGCCTGTGCAGATGCCTATGCAGAAGCCCAGCACCAGAAACTGCACGCTGCTTGATGCTCCCACCGCAGCCAGAGCATCGGAGCCCAGATAACGCCCCACTATGGCGGCATCAAACAGGTTATACGCCTGCTGCAGCAGATTTCCCAGAAAGAGGGGTGCCGCAAAATTCAGTATAAGAGGGAGCGGTGCCCCCTCTGTCAGGTTTTTAGTCATTCAAAAAGCACCTTCTATCTGCGTTCCTTTGAGTAGTCCACAAAGCTGATGTCTATATCCACATATTCATCTATGCCATCTATTATGCCGTCGGAGCAGTACTGCCACATCTTGACATCATAGGGGAAAAGGGGCTCATCCGTATACTCCGCAAGCCAGAAATCAAAGCCCGAAATATATGTGAGATCGTACTTTGAAAGCCCCATGGGACGGTTGAAGTAGATCATGGGGATATAGCCGCCCTTTGCAATTTTGTTGCAAAACACCTTGGCACATTCATTCAGAGTATCCACAGGCAGATCCTCGGTGCGGGGAGATATGCCTGATGACACTTCCCAGTCAAAGACAACGGGGTAGGGTATATCGTAGCCCTCTATGCGGGAAAGGACATAGTCAGCCTCTTCCTCGGCTTCCTCCGTGCTTACGGCCTGTGAGAAGAAATACACTCCCACATCTATGCCCGCTGCTGCCGCTCCTCTCATGTATTCCTCAAAGCGGGTATCGTCCTGTATGATGCCCTTATCGTAGCCCCTGTAGCCTACTCTTATCATAGCAAAGGATATCCCCTGTGCAGCCACCTTTTCCCAGTCTATGTCACCGTTGTGCCGTGAAACATCTATCCCCAAGAGCGAAGCCGGCTCCCCGTCCCTGTAATATGTCTTGAATCCGCTGCTGTCGGTCTCCACGGCAGAATAATCCACTTCGCTCTTTGGCACCTCAGGGTGCGGCTGATACCATATCTGCCCCAGAGCGGGATCCTTTGAATAGACCCTTTCCCTTTCTCCAAGGTACTCAAAGACCCTTGAATTTTTGGCGCTTATGTATTCTTCATCCTCAAAAAGGGCTGCCTTTGTCCTTTCAAGCTCAGATGACAGCCTTATGACCGCCGCAATGAGCCCTATAATGACTATGCCCGTTATTATGAGGATAGCATAACGTAATCTTAAAACTTTTTTTCTGTCCATATATCTGTATAAAACAAAAACCGTTCCCGCAGGACGGGAACGGTCAACTTGTTCCTAAAAACTTACTGAACCAGGATAGTTACATCCTCGATGCCGGAGATAACGATTCCGCCGCCGGGATTGGTGGTAACAGTACCGGTGCTTGCAGTAGCTGCTGCGGAAGCAATGCCGGCCTTCTTGAGTACTCTGTTGGGGATCTTGATGCTGAGGTTAAGGTCAGCAACATTGATATCCTCTTCGCCTTCGAGAAGTACTTCAGCCTTTACAGCGCCTTCACGAACAGAGAGCTTAACAGAGACCTTTACAGCGCCCTTAACACCCTTGAAAGCCTCGCCGTTGAGAACAACAGCAATGCCGTTAGCCTGTCTCAGAGTAAGAGTACCGCCGCTTCTTGCGAGCTTTGCAACAGCAGGAGGTGTAAGGGTAACGCCTTCGTCGGAGATCCTTATGGTAGCGCCTGCGCTTACGTTCTGAGCTACGATCTTGCCTGTGGAAGCAGGATCGGAAGAACCTGTGGAGCCGGATCCGCCGCCGGAACCGCTGCCGGAAACCTCAAGATACTCAACATTCTTGGTAGCGTAGTCAACTGCACCTACAGAGCCTGCAAAAGTGCTGAGAAGAGCAACAGCTGCAACTGCGCTTACAGTCTTCTTGAATGAGAACTTCATAGTTATCAATTCCTCTCTTATGGATTTAAAATTTGCACGGATGCACAAAATCTTATTTACTTAAAGTATTTTATCATATTGAAAGAAAATTGTCAAGTAAAACCAAAAAAATAATCTTGATTTGTGCAATTATACAATAAAGGCAGTCTTTTTTTCGTCAAACATTCGGTATAAGGTACAAAGAAAGTTCTTTCCAAGCCATTGAATAAGTATTAAAAATATGTTATAATCAGCTGTAAGGGTACCGTTCCGGACTCTGTGACACACAGAAAGGGGTATATATTTTGAAAAGGATCAAAGCAGCAGCCGTGCTTTCTGCGGCTCTTATGGCGTTTTCCGCTCTCCCGGCTCTCTCCGTGCAGGCAGGTGCGGCAGGCAATGAGCCCATGAGCACCGCTTCCGTTGCAGCCAAGGACGGCTGGGTAACCAAGAACGGAAAAAAGTATTATTACAAAAACGGCAAGGCTCTCACCGGAAAGGTGAAGATAGACGGGGACACCTACTATTTCATCGCTTCCAAGAACGGTCAGATGGCGACCAAGTTCCTCACCATCGGCGGAAAGCGCTACTATTTCGGCAAGGACGGAGTTATGCGCAAGGGCTGGGTCAAGATAGGAGACAACAAGTACTATTTTGATTCCAACGGCGCAGCCGCAACAGGCACCAAGAAGATAGACGGCGTGTCCTATAAGTTCTCAAATGACGGAAAGCTCATAGGCAAGGCAAAGGCCTCTACTTCCTCAAAGGTCAAGTTCGGCATGACCATTTCCGAGGCGGAAAAGATCATAGAAGCCAAGTATGATGAGCACATTACCCAGGACAACATCATTATCGCCATAAAGGATATAGATGACATAGATAAAGACGATGTGAAGCTTGATATGTTCGTTTTCGGCAGCAACGACAAGCTGCTGTGCTACGGCACCATTTCCGGTGATATGGACGATGTTTCCGATTTCCGCAAGACTCTGACCAAGACCGGCTACAAGCTCATCCAGAAGGATGTTGAGGGCATTGCGGACTTCTACGCCACCGACACCCAGTGGGCAGGCGTATACGAGGATATAGGCGGAGCCTGCATGTATGTGGTATTCTCTCCCCAGATCACCAAGGAGATGAACGCAGGCAATTTCGACTCCTACTACGCTTTCATGGACACCATCAATAATTACGGTACATGATGATAAAACACCGTCCCCGCAAAGGATAAGCCTTTGCGGGGTTCTTTTTTTGTCACCTTACGGCAGCAGCCTTATACTAATTCTTCCTCGATGTATAGACAATCTCCAAGCCGCAAATTCCTTATATTCAAGCATTTGCGGCTTTTTTCTTGTCTATACATCGGTCAGAAATTAGTATTACTTTTCGTAAACCACTTCACCGTTTATAATGACATATTTGGACTCAGTTCCGTTGGAGGAGTAGACAAGGGCTGCCTCAAGATCGTTTGCCGGGCGGTAATTTGTCCTGCCCATATCCAGAAGAGCGATATCCGCCAGATACTCCTCCTTTATCTCACCCAGCTTTTCTATGCCGAGAGCCTTTGCACCGTTTACGGTCGCCATCCTTATAACTTCCTTTGCGGGAAGCACCGTGGGATCCCCCGTGACGCCCTTTTGCAGCAGGGCTGCAAAGTTCATCTCGCTGTACATATTCAGCACATTGTTGGATGCCTGACTGTCCGTTCCCAGACAAACATTGACCCCTCTTTCCAACAGCCCGGCTATGGGAGCTATGCCGTTTGCCAGCTTCAGGTTGCTCTTCGGATTGTGGATCACGCTCACATTTTTCTTTGCAAGTATGTCCATGTCATTTTCCGAAAGGTGTACACAGTGGGCGGCACAGGTAGGTATCTCAAAAAAGCCTATGCTGTCAAGGTATTCCACCGGGGACATCCCCCTCTCCCTTTGGCAGTCCTCCACCTCTTTCAGAGATTCGCTCAGGTGTATGTGGAAGCCCTGACCCACTTCCTTCGCCTTTTCAATGAGGAAGCGCAGATAATCCTCTCCGCAGGTGTAGATGGCATGGGGTCCCAGCCTGAAGGATATAGTCTCCGTATCCGCAAATTGTATCGTCTCTTCAAGGTGCTCAATAAGGCGGCGTTTGGCGCCCGCATCCTCTCTGTCGGGACCTGTGAGCCCCCTTGTCATTACTGCACGCATCCCCGTTTCCTTCGCAGCTTTTGCAGTCATACCGGGGAACATATGCATATCCATAAAGCAGGTGGTGCCGCTTTCGATCATTTCCCTGCATGATATGAGCGCTCCCTCGTACCCGTCCTCCGGCGTCATCTTATCCTCACGGGGCATTATGGCACCGAAGAGCCATTCATCAAAGCTGAGATCATCAGCTATATTCCTGAATACCGACATATAGGAATGGGTGTGGCAGTTTATGAGCCCCGGCACCGCAAAAAGGTCTTTTCCGTCTATCTCACGGGCGGGCGAAAAGCCTGCGGGGGTACTGCCCACAGCGAGTATCCTGTTTCCGGAAATGCAGAGATCCCCCTTTACTATTTCTTTATCTGTGTATATCCTTGTGTTTTTTATCCTTATGTCCATATCGTTATCCTTTCCCAAAAAAGCCGCCTCTGACATGAAGGCGGCTATATACTGATCCTTCCTCGATGCATAGACGATCTCCAAGCCTCAAACCCCTATATTCAAGCATTTGCGCCTTGTTTCTTGTCTATACATCGTTCAGAGATCAGTATTGATCATACCGATCTGCCCCCGTCCGCAAAACAGGGAGCGCCCGGTATCATTCGGCAGTCTGTGTTTCTTCCGTCTGTGTCTCCGCCTGAGTTTCCGCTGCCTGTGTCTCCGCAGGACGGGTCTCCTCGGCTTGGGTCTCTGTCTGTGTTTCGGCTGCAGCCTCCGTATTGACAGGCACCTTGGGTTCTATGCCCAGAGCCTCCAGATCGGCGTAGAATTCCTCATCACTGTAGTATTCATATTCTCCGCCGTTGGTGATATCCTCCTCTGCGGCTGTGTCACCGGGAAGTATCTCATCCTCGGGATCGTTGAACTCCGCATCATCATTTTCAAAGGATATGTAGGATTCGGGTTCACGGAATGAAAGCCATGTGGTATAGGGCATACACTTGTTTCCGTTGTAGTGTATCATGCTGCCGAAGAAGAAGGACGCTATCGCCAGCATCACAAGGTTCACGGAAAGCACCGCAGGGAACTTCTGTCTGATCTTCGTTTTTGCCCATTCCTCGGCGGCTGTGAGCGCATCCGGCAGCAGCCCCAGGATGGAGGGCAGAACAAAGTAGAGGGCGAATCTTGAAAGAATGGCGTGTTTTGCTCCCCAGAACTCGAACATCACCACAAAGAGCATACAGGACATATAGACGATATTCATTTTGTCCTTTTCGTACAGCTTTCTGCGGAAGAAGAACATAAAGGCAAAGAGCATGGCGTAGCCGAAGAGATAGAAGAGGAATACGCCGAACTTCATCTCCATGCTGGTCTCATAAAGATAGCTCAGGTAGTTTTTCACACCTGCGCCTTCCCACAGCCCTCTTGCTATGTATATAAGATCCCAGGAGAAAGTGAGCAGCAGTCCCGCCAGAAGGAAATACACGGTCAGCAGTATAGGCTGGAGCCTTATCTTCAGGATAAAATAGAACGGTATGAGTATCAGTGCGGACCAGTGGAAGCAGGATGCAAAGAGTATCATCACCACATACCTGACAAAGTCGTTTTTCTTTATGCAGTCCATGGCGTACAGGACTATGAAGGCTGCCGTGACCTGCCGCAAAAAGTTCATGGAATAGAAGTAGGCGCCGAACATTATGAAGGCTGTGGCACTGACCTCCGGTCTCGATGAATTCTTGTATATCCAATAGGCTGCGGCGGCCGAAAAGATGAACGCCCACAAGCCGAACATGATACGATAATCATCAAAGCGGGATGCAAGGATCGACTGTATCATATAGTAGCCTTTTTCGAGCCTGGAGCTGTTTACATGCTCGCCGGTCACCTCAAATCCCTCAAATATGCGCTTGTATGAAAGATAGTCCATGCCCACATCATACCTTACAGCCGAAACAGCCCATGTGAGCAGGCCGAAGTATATGCAGTAGACTATCCTGCCGGGCTTTCCGAACTTTTCCCGGCAAAGTATGAGCCCCGGTATAAAAACAGCAAAGGGCAGTATTGCATAGATCAACATAAAAACCAACCTGACGAAAAATCACCGTAAACACCTAAGCATCAGGCGATACGGTGATCTTTGTACAATCTTATTTCTGTTATGGGGCAAAAGGATCAGAGATCCACAGAGTAGGACTCTTCCTTGCCGTTTACTACATAGTATGCTTTCTTTTCTGCAGCATTGAGATAGATGTTCATGCTGGTGATCACCTTTCTCTTGCCGTAATGCTCGATGCAGAGCTTCTTGATCTCCTCGGCATCATAGTTGTTGCCGTCACCGAGCTGTATTTCGAGAGTGGGAGCAAAAGCTTCTCTTACAGTCTTCTTAGCCTTTTCGGCAGTCTTTGCAACGCCTTTCTTAGCTTCATCGACAGCCTTTTCTATCTTCTTTTCGGCAGCCTTGGCAGCAGTCTTCTTCTCAGCTGTCTTCTTGGCACCTGCAGCAGTCTTCTTTGCTGCGGAAGCGGCCTTCTTTGCCTTTTCCTTAACCACAGCCTCGACCTTATCAGCTTCAGCCTTTACAGCCTCGCCCGCAGCCTTTACAGATTCAGCAGCTGCCTGAACTTCATTCTCCGCCTGAGCAGGAGTTTTCTTTGCTCTTGCCATAACTCAACCTCCGTAAATGTAACAGAAAAATCTGCAAAAATACTTTCAAAAGAAAGCAAAAAACAACTTTTTTAACGCTTTATATTCTATCACATAAATGTTATTATTTCAAGTACTTTTTTTATCTTTGTATATTATGTTTGGCAATGTATAATATCCCATATTTTTTTTGTTTATTTTACACAACACCCTGTGAACCATAAAGTCAAAACACCGTGGATAGTGGGATATCCATCCGTATATGATGTGCTTTACCAACTGCGCCACACCCGTATGATCGTCTGCAGCCGCCGCAGGATATGCTTTCTTCTGTGCCTTTGTACAAATTGACTATTGATATACAGCCTTATTTATGGTAAAATCATAGTGAACAAGTACAGTAAAGGAAATGGATATATGTCAGACAACAGAGCGGTGGGTGTATTCGATTCGGGTCTGGGAGGGCTTACCTGCGTCTCCCGCCTCAAGGACATACTTCCCCATGAAAATTTGATCTACTTCGGCGACAACGCAAGAGTTCCCTACGGCTCCCGCAGCAAGGAGACCATAATTGAATATGCAAAGCAGGATGTGGCATTCGTAAAGCGCCACGATGTCAAAATGATAATCGCCGCCTGCGGCACCGTGTCCTCTGCGGTCACAGGCATGAAGAATTTCGGCGGGGACACTCCCTTCACAGGTGTTGTACTGCCCTCTGCGGCGGCAGCGCTCAGATCCACAAGGAACGGTATCATCGGTGTTATAGGCACCTCTGCCACCATAGCATCCGGAGCTTACGAAAAAGCCGTGAAGGAGATATCCCCTGCCACACGCACTGTAAACACTGCCTGTCCCCTCTTTGTCCCCCTTGTGGAAAACGGTATCACGGATAAGGAGGATATCATTGTAAAGGAAGCTGTAAGGCGCTATCTTTACGATATAAAATGCAGCGGTGCGGATACGCTCATCATGGGCTGCACCCACTATCCCCACCTGACAGAGGCAATAAGGGAATATCTTGGTGAAGGAGTGGAGCTCATTTCATCCGGGGCTGCGGCAGCGGAATACGCCAAGGAGCTTATGGAGGAAAACGGACTTCTCACCGACAGCAGGGCGGAGGGAGAGCTTATCTGCTACACCACCGACTCTGCCGAACTGTTTGACGAAAATGCGGGAAAATTTCTTGAAAAGAGCATAAAGTACAGGGTAGACAAGATCTCCGTTGAGGAGCTGTATATCTGAGGGGGGCATTATATGAAGGACAACAGTATAAAGGTAAAGATAAACCTTAAAAGCATAGCCGTTCCCAACGGTGATATCCCGGATGTGCTGGAATATGTTACCGACGGCACCCTTACACGCATAGAGCGGGACGGCAGAGAAGGCTGGCAGATACGCTATCAGGACGGGGAGATGACCGGTTTTCCCGGCTCATCCACCGAGCTTATCTGCATAGATGATGACATGGCGCAGATGAGCCGTGTGGGAGATTTTACCCAGTCTATCACAATGGAGACGGGAAAGCACAGGAAATGCGACTATTCCACCGAGTACGGCCGCATGGTGCTGGGAGTTTACGCAAAGCACATAAGCAATGCCATCACCGACAAGGGAGGAAACCTTTTCCTGAACTACACTCTTGATGCAAACGGGATACTCCTTACGGAAAACCGTGTGCTCCTCACCATAACTCCCACATCAGAGGCGTAGTATGGAAGGGCAGACACCCCGCCGTGCTCAGAGGGCGCTCACCCCGAAGCAGAAGGCGGTACGAAGAAGAAAAGCCATCCTCGGGTGGCTGTCCATGCTCTTTATCCTGGTGATACTGGGTGTGGGCATATTCGCCATAGCATCCATCGTGTCTCAGATGAACAAGGTGACCGAGCTGCAAAAGGATTTCGGAGAGTACACACAGCTCTCACAGCTGCCCACCAAGGCGGAAGAGGATGAACAGAAAAGGCTGGAGGAGCTTGAAAAGATAGATCTGGCGTTCAGGGAAAGGGATTCCTACCCCATCGAGATGGAGATACGCTCCCCCATATGCGTTATGTACGATGTACAGGCAAAGGAACTGCTGTATGTGAAAAACGGCAATGACAAGGCGTTCCCCGCCAGCACCACGAAGGTGCTCACATCAGCCGTGATGCTGGAATACTGCCCCGAGGGCACCCTGTTTGAGGCCGGCAGCGAACAGTCCATGGTGCAGGACGGTTCATCCCTCGCTAATATCGAGGGCATGACCCTTGACAGAGACAATATGTTGGATGCCATTATGGTATGCTCCGGAAACGACGCTTCCTACTGTGCGGCTGCCGTGACCGGCAGGCTCATCGCACAGAACGAGAGCCTTTCCGCAAAGGAGGCTGTCACCGTCTTTGTGGACAAGATGAACGAGACTGCAAAGCTCATAGGCTGCAAGGGCACCCACTTCACCTGCCCCGACGGTTTCCACGACGACGAACACTACACCACCGCCATGGATCTTCTGAAAATAACGGTGTATTCACAGAGATTCCCGCAGATAGCCGCATCCGGTGCCAAGGCCTCAGCCCATGAGGTGTTCCCCTCCGGGGAAGAGACGGACTGGGAAAACTCCAACCGCCTTTTAGACGAGTACAGCGACCGTTTCTACACCTATGCGACAGGTCTTAAGACAGGGATGACCGATGTGTCGGGCTACTGCATCATAGCCACCGCAAGGCGCTTTGAGCACGATGTGGTCATGGTCATACTGGGCAGCGAGGATTCGGATCTGCGTTACAGTGAAGCTATTGCCCTTTTCGATCAGGGATTCCAGTACATAAGGAACCGCCCAGACAAAACGGAAGAAGACACGGCTTCCGAAGAAGAAGGCAGCAGCGGCGAGACCGCTGAGGAGAGCAGTGCTGACAGCGAATAGAATATAGATCATCCGGGGCTTTTCTTGTGAAAAGTCCCTTTTGCTTTCAATGCCTGCTTTCATCCATCCGCCGACCGGGCGAAAACACGGATATACTGCGGGTTTCAGAGCATATTTTTATGTATATTCATAAAATTGTAAAAAACACACAAAATAGTTTCTTTTATTTATAGAAAACAACTATTGACTTTTATTTGAAAATAATATATACTGTTAAAGAATAGTTAAAGTAAAATGCTACAGAGAAAGTACGAAGGAGGGCAAAAGGCATGGGTATAGATACTTCCGATACCAATCTCATCTCCCTGACGGATGAGGAGGGCAAGGCTCAGAATTTTGAACCCATAGATGTTTACGAGGAAAACGGCGAAAAGTACTATGCTCTGCTGCCCGAAGGCAGCGATGAGTTTGTGGTGCTGAAGGTCGAGTTCGACGAAAACGGCGAAGAGGACAGTCTCTGCACCATAGAGAGCGACGAGGAGTACGAGCGCATAGGAAAGATCTTTATCGAAAGGTACGACTCCATGTTTGAATGATTGCAGACAGCATGGCTTCACAGAATGACCCCCAAGGCAGCCTTGGGGGTCATTTTATACTGATCTCTGACCGATGTATAGACAAGAAACAAGCCGCAAATGCTTGAATATAAGGGATTTGAGACTTGGAGATCGTCTATACATCGAGGAAGGATCAGTATTACTCTTGCTCAAAGAGAGACACAGCCTCTTTCAGGCGGTCGATGATATCAAGGTGCTGGGGACAGACACCTTCACACTGTCCGCACTCTATACACTCGGAAGCCTTTCCCTTTCCGTCTGTTGCGGCAATGTAGAAATTCTTCGGTCTCCATGCGTTCGGATCGAGTCTCTTGGCATTTACCGCCTTG
Source organism: Oscillospiraceae bacterium (assembly GCA_018110985.1). Lineage (GTDB taxonomy): Bacteria > Bacillota > Clostridia > Oscillospirales > Ruminococcaceae > Huintestinicola. The sequence goes on along the minus strand of JAGAWT010000003.1, from coordinate 29,570 downwards.
AAAACATCCGGGATATTTATGGACATGGGACAGCCGTCTGTACAGTAGCGGCAGGAGGTGCAGCCGATAAGGGGGATGTTCTTCATTATGGCACGCACCTTTGTTACTGCTGCCTGTTCCTCCTCGGACAGCACATAATCACCGCCGAAAGTTTTTAGGTTGTCCTCTACCTGTTCCTCGGTGGACATTCCCGAAAGAATGGTCATAACTCCGGGGAGAGATGCCACGAACCTTAAAGCCCACGATGCCGCCGATCTTCCCCCTGTCACCGCATCAAAGACAGATGCACATTCCGGGGTCAGCTTTGCAAGAGTACCTCCCTTTACGGGTTCCATTATGATAATGGGGATATTGCGGGAGGACAGTATGTCATACAGGGCGGAGGACTGTATCACCGGATCGTTCCAGTCAAGGTAATTCAGCTGTATCTGGACAAATTCGGTCTCCGGATGCTTGTCCAGCACCTCCTCAAGGAGCTCGGGAGTGCCGTGGAAGGAGAAGCCCAGATGCTTTATCAGCCCCTGCTTTTTCTTTTCAAGACCCCACTCAAAGCAGTTGTACTTTTCGTAGGTAACATAGTTGTTCGGCTCTATGGAGTGGAGAAGGTAGTAGTCGAAATACCCCGCTCCTGTCCTTTCAAGCTGTTCGTTGAAGATACGGTCCCTGTCCTCAGGAGAGAAGATGCTCCATGCGGGGAGCTTTGTGGCTACCGTAAAGCTTTCTCTCGGGTGGCGCTTTACAAGACATTCTCTCACTGCCACCTCGGAACGCCCGCCGTGGTATACATAGGCGGTATCAAAATAGTTCAGCCCCGCTTCAAGGTAAGCATCCACCATTTTGTTGACACGTCCGTAGTCGATCTGACCGTCCTTTTCGGGCAGTCTCATAAGTCCGAATCCCAGTTTGGGAGCTTTTTTGATGTCGATCATAATGTCACCTCTTGATCTTTACTTTATGCTTTCGTAAAACACTGATTAAATGAATTATATCATTTCTTTCCCGTTTTTAAAAGAGAAATTCTTTGAAAAATAAAATTCATATAATCACACGAAATCACAGGCAAAGATTTGTGCATTTTGTCAGGTCATTCAGGAGATCTCTATTTCAAAGGGAGTGACCGGAAGACCATCGCAGTAAAGCTCAATGCTGTCCGGGTCGTTTTCCCAGAGATAGCGCAGCTTTACGGGAACGGCATCCTCATCCCAGCAAAGTCTTATCCCGTCATCGCTTAGCACTGCATCTGCCTTGAAGCTGTTTCCCTGCTCATCGACAGCCGTAAACTTTTTCATATGGGCGGGAGCAGTAACTTTTGAAACATCGTTCAGATGAATTATCGCCTCTCCCCTGCCCTTTACTGATGCGGACACGGGGTAAATGTACGCCGGTGTATCCTTTTCACCGTAAATGAGCCTTTCGGCGCAGTAAGCAAGCCTTTTGCCCACGTCCCACTTGTTTATGGGATGAAGGTCGTTCCCCTCTCCCAGGTCGATATTTACGGACATGGCAGTAAGAGGTATTTCAAGGCACTTTCTCTGCGCCTCTCTTATCTGCGCCCAGGAGCCCTCCGGCATATCTCCCAGAGGATCCGCAAAATTCGGGAGCTGTGCAAAGATCACGGGGATATCATATCCGCTGCGCCTTCTGTACATTTTCACAAATTCACCGAAAAGGAAAGGATAGCGTGCCGCATTCCCGTTTGACTCCGCCTGATACCATATAAGTCCCTTAAAGCGTATATTAAAGGCAGGAGCTGTCATGGCGGCGTACATGGAAAGGGGCAGTCCCTGGAAGAAAACATCAGGCTCAAGGATCGGTGCCTCTCCTGCTGCTATATATTCCCATTTTCCGGACAGGTCGATGATCCTGCCGCCTATCCTGATACAGTACCTCTTGCCGTGAACAAAGCCGCCTCTTGACGTATGTACTTCAAGACGGACATACACCGTGTTCTCTCCGTGCCTTAGTATGTCTGCGGGGACATGGTACAGTCTGGGCGGATACATATAGCCCGTTTCTCCCACCTTCACACCGTTTATGTAGGTCACATCCGCATCTATCATGACCCCAAGGGAAAGAAGGACATCGCCTTCGAGCTTTGCATCATCGGGGATGGTGAATCTTTTTCTGAACCAGATCTGTCCGTTGAAGTCCTTCAGATCTTTATCATCCCTGAAATAAAAGGGGATGTTACAGGGTCTGAACCCATCCTCCAGGGAGAATATCTTATCCGAAACAGTGTCCTTTTCGGCAATAGCCCCGAGCCATGCGGCATATTTTTTTCTGTCTGCCTCAATGGTATCTTCCATGTAGCGGGGCTTTGTTGCCTTATCAAGAAAATCATTGTGATCGCCGAAGGAATAGAGCATTTCTGCGGGCATCCTTGCCTCTACGGGAGCACCTCCCGCAGCCGTGTTCACAAGACCTATGGGGATATTGTACCTTTCAAAGAGCTCCTCCGCAAAATAGTGTCCTGCGCCGCTCATGTTCATAAGTGCGGCTCCCTCCGAAAGATCCCACTTCCCGTCAAGGAAATCCTCATATTCCGCATCAGGGTCAAAGCAGTTGGTGACGCTCATGCGGAATTCTCTGATGTACCTGTTTTCCTTCGGAAGATGGGGAGCAAAAGGATCTATGGTGCGGACTATGGGGAGCTCCATGTTGGATTGTCCGCTTATATGGTACAGGTCGCCGAAAAGCACATCCTTTGCACAGACTGTGCTTTCCCCGTCCGTCACCCTTATCTCATAGGTTTCAAAGGAAGCACTGCGGGGCGAAAGGGTCACTTCCCACCTGCCGTTATCGTCTGTCCTGCCCTTTACCTGCTCCTTTAACTCATCACCCTGCAAAAGGCAAAGGCTTATGTCTCTGCCCCTCTCTCCTCTGCCGAAGATCTTGTTTTCCGTATCACGCTGAAGTATCATGTGGTCGCCCACAAAACGCATCACTGTCAGTTTTTCCATAGTCATTTCCTTCTCAAAGAGCTTTTTCTCTGTATATACATCATCGCCCGAAAAAACGCACTTATCACATTTTTTCGGGCGAATGCTTCTTTCATTCTGCGAAGTTTTTCTCCGCCTTGTTATTCTGTTCAGACAGTCACATCCACGCTGAGGCACTCGCTGCCTGCAAGCCTTACCGAAAGCGCATCCGGTGCGTGGGTGCCTGCATATATGGTGAACCTGCTGCCGTATACAGCTCTGGTGCCCTTTTCGTCAACTGCAGTAAAGGCTCTCTCTGGTATCTCCACACAAAGGGTCTTTTCCTCGCCCTTTTTCAGAGAAACTCTCTCAAAGCCGCAGAGACTGAAATTGGGAACGGCATTTTCGGAATAGTCCTTGATGTAGATCTCCACCACATCATCGGAATCCATGTCCCCGACATTCTTTATCTTCACGCACACCTTTCCGTTCTCATACTTCATGTCGGAAAGCTCCGTTCTGGTGTAGGTGAGGCCGTAGCCGAAGGGGAAGAGCACATTGTTTTCCGCATATCTGTAGGTGCGGTTCTTCATGGAGTAATCGGTAAATTCGGGGAGAAGCTCCGACTTCTCATAGAAGGTAACGGGGAGCTTGCCGGAGGGAGAAACATCACCGAAGAGGATCCTTGCAAGGGCGATACCGCCTTCGGAGCCGGGATACCACACATGGAGGAGAGCATCGGGCTCTGCAAGAGTGTTTATGGCACTGCCCGCCGCACATACGATAACAACAGGCTTTCCTACCTTCATGACCTTCTCTATAAGTATCCTCTGAGATTCGGGAAGAAGGATATCGTTCTTGTCGCCGGAGGAGAATTCATTTCCCGTATCTCCCTCTTCACCCTCGATAGTGGAGTCAAGTCCCACACAAAGGATGACTGCATCCGCATTCTTTGCGGCAGCCACTGCCTCGGCATATCTGTCGCCGGGTCTTGCAAGACCGGATACCTTGTTCTTGTACAGATGGCAGCCCTCTGCGTAGATGACACGACCCTCAAACCTGTCCTCTATGCCTTCAAGCAGGGTGTGGTACCTGTCCGCTGTGCCGTTATAGTTGCCCTCGAGAGCGATACGGCTGTCACTGTTGGGTCCTATGACAGCAAGTGTCTTGATCTTGCTTTGGTCAAGAGGAAGTATACCGTTGTTTTTCAGGAGCACCATGCTCTTTTCGGCACACTCAAGAGAGACCGCCTTGTGTTCGGGACATGAAACGGAGAGATAGGGGATGTCGTCGTATTCGGTGGAGTCATCGAACATACCGAGCCTTATCCTTGTACGCATAAGGTGGATGCAGGCATTTCTGATGTCTTCCTCCGTCACCAGACCGGATGCAAGCGCTGTGGGTATGTGCATATAGGTGCAGCCGCAGTTTAGGTCACAGCCGGACTTCAGAGCAAGAGCCGCAGACTCCGCAATGGTCTTGGTAAGGCCATGGTGCTCGTGGAAATCACGAACAGCCCAGCAGTCGGACACGAAATAGCCGTCAAATCCCCATTCCTTCAGCTTTCCCATAAGGAATGTGCTGGCGCAGGCTCCCTCACCGTTCACACGGTTGTAGGCACCCATCACGCTCTCTACATGAGCATCTCTCACAAGGGCTTCAAAAGCGGGAAGATAGGTCTCCTCCATATCCTTGGGAGAAGCCTCGGCGTTAAACTCGTGGCGGATTGCTTCCGGACCGCTGTGTACCGCAAAATGCTTTGCGCAGGCGGCAGTTTTCAGCACCTCACCGTCTCCCTGCAGCCCCCTTACGGTAGCCTTTCCCAGCTCGGAGGTAAGGTAGGGATCCTCACCGTAGGTCTCATGGCCTCTGCCCCACCTGGGATCACGGAAGATGTTTATATTGGGCGCCCATATGGTAAGACCCTTGTAGATATCCCTGTCACCGTTTTCCGTGTACGCTCTGTACTTAGCCCTTGCCTCGGTGGATGTAACAGCGGCAGCCTTCTCGGAAAGCTCCCTGTCAAACATGGAAGCAAGACCAATGGCCTGCGGGAAGAGAGTAGCCACGCCCGAACGGGCAAAGCCGTGTATGCCCTCGTTCCACCAGTTGTATTCGGGGATGCCCAGCCTTTCAACGGCGGGAGCATCGTAGCGAAGCTGTGAGATCTGCTCATCAACTGTCATCTCATCTGTAAGGGCAATGGCTCTTTCAAGGGGCGAAAGGCTCTTATCTTTATACTTTTCCATATCGTTTTATCCTCACTCAGGCAAAAAAGCCGGTATTTTCAAGAGAGTTCTTTATTCTGTCAAGCTCAGGTTCCTCGTCTCCTTCATTGTCAAGAAGGAACCACTTTTCGGAGAGCACTGCTTCTTCTCCGGGGGCATACTCCCTGTATTCACCTATGTTCTCACATTCCAGGAAAAGGGAATTGGTGTAGGTCTCAAAATTACAGGAGAAGTCGGGATAGCACCTGTCCGGGTCGTAGTCCGGGACGGACTTCACAAAGGTCTGCCCGTTCACGCTGTAGCTCACAAAGCCCTCATCCACGTTGAAGCCGCACTTGAAGGCATTTTTCTTGAAGGTGTCCTGACGAAGGCGGATCTCCGTATTTGTCATTTTGAAACGGGGGTCGTTTATATCGGAATAATCCCACAGGCTGAGCACCCTGTTTCCAAGATAGCCTGTTTTTTTACGGCTGAGAGGCGCTTTCAGCACACCGTTCACCGTAAGCCCCGTTATAGCCCATGCAGCGTAGCGTGCAGGGCGGTCGGAGACATTCTTTATCCTGTGGGTGATGCTCACGAGGGGCTTCTCCTCATCCATGGAGACTGTCACTGAAAAAGCCTTTCCGAAAGGTGTGGGAGGGGGTGTCAGAGTCACGCTGCTGCCGTCTGCTTTACAGCTTACGGGGGCATTGTCGGGAGAATAGGTCTCAGGGTTCACTTCGGGAGCGCACCATAGCCTGTGACCGCCGTAATTCACCCATTCGCCGTATTCTCCGGCTTTTTCGGTGAAATACCTTTCCCTGTCCTCAAGCATTATGTTCTCTTTTCCTTTGAGGGAAAAATATATTATTCTCGGACCCACATCAAGAGTGATGCCCACAGATGCGCTGCCGTTTTCAAGGAACACGCATTTGCCGAAATTACCGTATTCCCGCTGTGAGATCTTAATACTCATCAAAACACCCCTTTTAAGGCTCATAATTTTGTTAAGTCAATTGTACCTTTTTTCCAAAAAATATTCAACTCAATTATTGTGTTGCAAAAGTCACAAATTGCTTTATAAAAAATCCCCTGTTTTTTGTTATGTTTTTAGACAGATAAAAAAAATACTTGAAATTTTCTTGATTTTGTGTTATTCTTATAGTTGCGGGATACCGCACAGAGAAAAAGAAAAAACGAAGAATGTCCTTGGCCGAAGGGACGGATCAAAGGAAGGGGAAAGCTATGATCGTTCATCTTAACGGTGACTATGAAACTGTTGACTATGTTCAGAACAGGAGCGTACTCCTCTACGACAATATTGAGAACGAGGACTACCCCCCTCACTGGCACAATGCGCTGGAGGTGATAATGCCTCTTACCAACGGCTTTGAAGCCGTATGCGGCGGGAAAGAGTACAAGCTGAACGAAAGGAACATACTCATAATACCGTCGGGCGTGCTCCACAGCCTGAAAGCACAGACAGGCAGAAGGCTCATACTTCTTATGGACAACTCTGCCTTCATCGACAACCCCGCACTCACGGAGCTTATACCCGTGGTGGGAGATCCCGTGCTCATCAACAATGAATATCCTCATGAATTTCTGGAGTTTGCGGGGAGCATAATCAAGGATATCTATATGCTCTACTCAAATTTCAACGATGTTTCGGAGGTCTACATCTACATAAAGCTGCTTACACTGCTGGCAAAGATAAAGGAATACAGGCTCAGCCGTGTGAAGTACGATGACGACGGCAGGTATACAGAAACATTCAGCGTAGTGCTCAGGTACATCGACCAGAACTACATGAACGACATCACCCTTGAAGAGCTTTCCTCCATTGCAGGGTACAGCACCTATCACTTTTCAAGGCTTTTCAAGAAATACAGCAACACCACATTTATAAACTTCCTCAACAGGCGCAGGGTAAGGGCTGCGGAGATGATGCTCCTTGAAAGTGAGAACTCCATCACCGATGTGGCTATGAAGTCCGGCTTTTCAAGCCTTACCACCTTCAACCGTGTTTTCAAGCTGATAAACGGCTACACTCCCTCAGAATACAAGAAGCTCTACCGGATGTCCCACACCACAGAGGATTTTGCGGTGAAGGACGATCCCGAGGTCCGTGGCCTATGATCTGGATATCTGCTTTTTGCGCTTGACCATGTACATATTCTCATCGGCACGGCGCAAAAGCACTTCTATGTTCTCAAGCTCCTCCGCTTTGACGGAATAGATGCCGCAGCTCGCTCCGAGAGCATATTCCTTGCCCATGGTGTCGTTGAATCCCTCCGTCTTTCTGCGCAGCTTTTCCACAAAATCCCTTGCGTATGCCTCGTCCTTTCCGAACATGACGGTGTAGAATTCATCCCCTCCCGTGCGGCCGGAGATATCGTCCTCACCGCTGCATTCCGCAATGAACCTTCCTATGGCGGAGATCGCCACATCGCCTTCTCCGTGACCGTAGAAATCGTTTATACTTTTGAGCTTGTCAAGATCTGTCATGACGGCGGTCACATAGGTGCCGCCGTTTTTCTTTGCTTCCTCAAAGCCCTTGTGGATGCTGACCTCAAAGCCTTTTCGGTTGAGAAGTCCCGTAAGCCTGTCGTGGGTGCTCTCCCTGCGGAGGTCTGCCACCAGAGAACGTATGGAATTTCTCTGCAAAAGGGTTTCCATCGCAACGGCGATGTTTATCGTCCAGATATTGTAGAATTCTCCGAAAGGGGACTCACTGTTCATCATTATGGCTGTATAGCCGAAACAGTGCTCCCCGAAATGTATGTGAGTTATGTAATAGCACGTAAAGCCGTCGTCGCTGTCGGGAGGGATCAGCGCCGAAACAGGTATCATCCCCTGCGGATGCTGTGTGGTCCCGCTCATGTCTATCCATATGGCGGGATATACCTTGTCCGATGGATGGTCGAATTCCTTCTCGTAGGAGCATTTGCCCTCCTCATCACCGTAGGCAAAGAAAAAGAACTTTGCATAGGAGCCGAAATTCAGGCTGTGCTTTTCAAAGGCGGCACCCATCTGCTTAATGTCGCCTATGCCTGCCATCTCAAGCATACCCGCCTCGGAATCATAGAGGTTGTAGAGCATATTCACATTTCTGTGGAAAGAAGCGTTTTTGTCCCTTGCCCTGGTATCCTTGGAGATCGGCATACAGCCGCAGGAAACACGGTAGACATTTGTGGTGGGCAGGGTGATCATCCTCCCGGGGATGATCTCATCACGTTTGTTTTCAAAAAGGTCGAATATCAGCTCCGAAAGGGCGTTCTTGTCCTGTGTGGCGGTAGAGATGCTGGGGAAATGGGAAACTGCCTCGTCTATGTCATCATATCCGGAAACGCACACATCCCTGGGCACCTTTATGCCCATTCCTGCCAGAGAATCGCAGAGGGACAGAGCCATGTAATCGTTGGCACAGATTATAGCCTGCGGCATCTGCTCGCACTTGTTGAAGAAAAAGTCCGCAGCCTCATCGCTCTTGTTATACCAGAAATCACCGTGAAAAACTCCCACCCCGTCCTCGGGGAGACCGTGTGCACGCATGGCATTCCTGAAAGCATTGAGCCTTTCCACCGAATCGGGGAGCCCTTCTATGCCGGACATATAGCCTATACGGGTAAAGCCGTGCACCCTGACGAAATGCTCCACAAAGTCGGCTATGGCGTTTGCATTGTCAAAACGGACATGACAGAAATCCTTGCAGGGCTCGGCTATGGAGATGACGGGACATTTACATTCCTTCAGCTTTTCGTGGAGCTTCTTTCTTATCTTTTCTATAAAAACATTGTTGTTGTCAAAGATCACACCGTCCAGCTTATCAAATGGAACTATGTCCAGTATATGGTACTCCATTGATCCGAAATCCCTGTGATCGGCTCCGATAGTGCCCAGAAAATTGAAATACAGCACATTGAATCCGTGATTTCTTGCAGCTCTGTTCAGTGAACAGCAAAGATCCCTGCGGAAAGTGCCGGAGATCCCGCTCAGGAATATACCTATGGTCTTATGTCCGTTAATCATTAGCATCACCCGATAAAACTCATTGATCCGATCCTCACAGCCGGGACACAATTTCCATGCTGACTACATACATTTAAATTATATCATGGACAGCATAATTTGTAAAGTCTTTGCATATATCACCACAAAAATCGGTAAGTCCTGCAAAAACTGCGCCTCTAAAGGGCTTGGCGGCTTCAACACCCGCAATTTATGGTTGATATCAAGCAAATAATGATTTGTAAAAATATTCTTAATGTAGTATCATTTAATTGTGGACAGGACGACAACTATCCACAACAGTTCATAACATCTCATTCTTCGTACTGGCTTTTTCTCCCAAATACCGCCCGGCATTATGTGTCGGGCGGTATTTGGTTCCTCAGGTATTGTTGACAGTGTTCACCGCAATGGCTACCGTAAAACTTTCATTTGCTTGTGCTGATGACCTTCAGTCTTTATCAGCTAAAAAACGGCATCCCCGCATTACACGGAAATGCCGTTTTTAAATTCTCTCCCTTTATTTGCCTGTATTACTGAACAGCTTCAAGTTCTGCATTGAATTCATCAATGAGAGTATTGACAGTGTCGTTCATGGTATCTCTGGTAGTAGCCCAGTCAGTACCGTGCATGGAAGCCTTAATACCCTGAGTATCCGCATAGGTGAGGAGGTTGGAAAGGTCGTTGGAAACGCCGCTTGCAAGCTCGGTAACGGGATGCTCTTCGGCAAGTCTGGTGATCTCATCAAGCTGCTCGATGAGTGTGTCGTTCCACTGGAAATCTTCCTTCTGCTTCTGGAGATTTACTTCCTTCGTGCCTTCGTCGTCCGCAGAAACAAGCTCGCACTCTACATACAGAGCAACGCCCTCGGGATTTCCTGCGCCCTTGCAGAGGCAGTAACCGCTGGCAGATGCAGAATAGAAAGGCTCCTCTGCATCAGCAGGACAGGGAACGGGCACCCAGCGCACCTGCTCGGGATCTATGCCGCACTCCCAAGTCTCGGGATCGGACTGGAGAGCCCAGGGAGCGTTGATGAAGAACAGTTCCTTGCCCTCGCCCATGAAGTGTACCTGCGGGCTCCAGTCAAACATCTGCTTATCAAATACAAGACCCTTGGTGTACAGCGAGTACATCCAGTTCTGAGCCTTTTCAAGGGTAGGATCCATAAGGTTGGACTTCAGCTTGCCGTCAACGGAAGAAACGGCAGGAACACCCGCAGAAAGGTACAGGGGCTGCTCTGACCACCAACCGTCAAGGCCGTACATCTCGGCATCGGGATCGCAGAATTCTTCCAGCATCTGTGTGAAGGTATCCCAGTTCCAGTTGCCTTCCTGATAGAGCTCCCAGGGATCGTCAAGACCGTTTTCGTCTATGGTCTCAGCACTGTATATAACTGCGCCGCCGGGGGTAACGCCGTTTACAAACGCATAGTGCTTGCCCTTGAAGGAGTAGATCTCCATAGCTGCTCTTACGTTGTCGTAAAGCTCACTGTCAATGTCGATATAATCGTCGATGGGCTCAAACATTCCGCTTACGATGCCCTTGGGAAGGGAGCTTTCGTCTCTCTGGAAGAAGTCAACGCCCTCACCGCCCAGAACATAGGTGGAAAGATCGCTGTAACGAGCGTCCCATGTAGTAGGATACCACTTGATGGATCCGCCGTACTTTTCCTGGAAAAGAGAAAGGGGCACAGGAATGGACTTACCGGTGGTGTCGGGGTTCAGATCCCAGTGACAGAGCCACTTTATCTCCTTGTTCTCCAGTTCAACATCACGTAGCTTGTCGGCAGCGGAAGCAACGGCTTCAGCCTGCTCGGTGGACATGGTCTGGGTGTTTATCGCAACTGTTGCGGCAGTGGTGGTAGTAGCGGTAGGCTCCTCTGCGGGAGGATTAGCTCCGCCGCCTGCTGCTTCACCGCCGCCCGAATTGCTGCCGCCGCAAGCTGTGAGCCCCATAGCCAGAGTCAGTGCAGAAATACCTGCCAAAGCTCTTTTAAAGTTCGATCTCATATGAGTTCCCTCCGTTTTTCTGACGGCCGTGCCGTCTTTATTTTATCCGTTTTTGAAATGTCCTTTCTGCCGTTCATATATATGACACGACAGTATAACAATTTCAGCTATGGAAATTTTATCACAAAACCGGAGCAAAAACTATTCATTTTTTGTTGTTTTTCACACTTTTTTTGTTTATGCCCAAAATACCGGAAAATGCCCTCATATCACTTCTGCACCGCATTTATAAAGCATTTTGTGCCGTCTCCCCATCTTTATACAAAGCAAAAATTGGTAATAGCTTTCAGTTATCAGCAAATTTTTTCTTGATTTTTTATTTATTAAATGTTACAATCATGTAATATTTAGTTTTCACCGGTTATTTCCGACATCTGCGGTCATAGCTCTAACTATTCTTATAAAATCATTTCTTCCTTGGAGGTGTATTTCCTTGATAAGGATAACAAAGACTGAAAACGGCACCGTAAAGGGCATCCCCTGTGCCGACCCGAGAATCACTGCATTCAAGGGCGTTCCTTTTGCAAAGCCCCCTGTGGGAAAACTCAGATGGCGAGCTCCTCAACCTGCCGAAAACTGGGACGGTGTGCGGGAATGCTTTGAATTTGCTCCCATATCCGTTCAGGATACACCGGGTATCGGGGACGACATCTATTGCAGAGAGTGGCACGTAGACCCGGATGTTCCCATGAGCGAGGACTGCCTTTACCTTAATATATGGACGAATGCAAAAAGCGCTGATGAAAGGCTGCCTGTTCTGGTGTGGTACTTCGGCGGCGGCTTCCAGTGGGGTTACACTTCCGAAATGGAATTTGACGGGGAGCGCTTAGCCCGCAGAGGCGTGGTAGTAGTCACTGTCAACTACAGGCTGGGCGCCTTCGGCTTCATCGCTCATCCCGAAATGACCGCAGAAGACCCCGAAAAGCCATGTAACTTTGGTTCTCTCGACCAGCAGGCAGGGCTTTTCTGGGTCAGAAGAAATATAGCAACTTTTGGCGGAGACCCTGAAAACATCACAATTGCGGGTCAGTCGGCAGGGGGCGGCAGCGTTCTTGCTCAAATGGCATCAAAGCAGAATGAGGGCAGCTTCCAGAAAGCCTGTGTTTTCAGCGGGATGTTCCAAAGCCCCTATATACCAAACAATTTCTTCTGTCCCAGAACTCTTTCGGAAGCGGAAAAGCTGGGTGAACAGCTTTTTGCCGAACTGGGCGTAGAGACCCTTGATGAGGCAAGAAAGCTGGATGCAGACTTTATACGCTCAACATATTCGGATATGAGGAACAAAACCGGGGTAATGTTCACCATTGCAAATGACGGTCATTTCTGCACGGGCGATCCCCTGAAGGCATTCTGCAACGGCACAAGGAACCGTGTTCCCGTCTTTGCGGGGAATACGGGAGATGAATTTCTTGAATGTATCCCCGCCGCAGATGATGAAGGATACCACGCAAAGGCAAGGGAGATATTCGGTGAGAAGGCAGACGAGTTCCTGTCTCTTGCACCAAAGGGTGTCACGCCCATGGGATATGCTCCCGCAAGCCCCTGTGAGATCGGCGTAAAGGTCGCATTCAGGTCGGAAAACAAGCTTCCCGACCCCAGACCCTGCTATTATTACAGGTTCGTCCCCGATATCCCCGGTGACGATCACCCCGGCACCTTCCACTCCTGCGACCTGTGGTTCTTCTTTGATACCATCGCAAAATGCAGCCGCCCATATACAGGCAGGCATTACGACATCGCAAGGCAGATGTGCGATTACTGGGTGAATTTCATCAAAAACGGCGACCCCAACGGCAGAGATATTTGCGGCGAAGAGCTCCCGGAATGGGAAAGGTACACGGGAAAGGGCGGAGCGGAAATGACATTCACTCCCGAAGGTGCCGTACCCGCCGTGGAGAGCGACCCGCTCACCATGTTTCTGATCGACAGAGCTATTGAAAGAGAGGACAAGTCATGAGCAAAAAGCAGGCATTCAACCCCTATCTCCCCTCCTGGGAATATATTCCCGACGGAGAGCCATATGTGTTCGGTGACAGAGTATATGTTTACGGTTCCCACGACTTTTTTGACGGCTATGTTTTCTGTATGGGCGACTATGTATGCTGGTCAGCGCCCGTGAACGATCTTTCCGACTGGCGCTATGAGGGCGTGATATACCCCCGCAATGAGGATCCCAGAAACAAGGACGGCAAAATGTGCCTCTATGCCCCTGATGTGACTGTGGGTCCGGACGGACGTTATTATCTTTACTATGTGCTGGACAAGATAAACATCATGTCTGTGGCTGTGTGTGATACCCCTGCGGGCAGGTACGAGTTTTACGGCTATGTACACTATCCCGACGGCGCTCTTCTCGGTGAAAAAGAGGGCGATGAGCCCCAGTTCGACCCTGGCGTGCTTACCGAGGGAGACAGGACCTATATGTACAGCGGCTTCTGCGGACACGGGGACAAGAGCAGGACAGGTGCAAAGGTCGCCGTTCTCGGCAAGGATATGCTGACTGTCATCGAAGAGCCCAGGACCGTGCTTTTCGGCTCCTGTTACAGTGAAGGCACAAACTATACGGGTCACGCCTTCTTTGAGGCTTCCTCCATAAGAAAAGTGAACGGAAAATATTACTTTATATATTCCTCCGAAGTCATGCACGAGCTGTGCTACGCCGTAAGCGACAGCCCCACAGAGGGATTTGAATACAAGGGCGTTCTGGTCAGCAACTGCGACCTTCACATAGACAGCTACAAGCCCGCAGATATGCCCATGGCGGCAGGTGCCAACAATCACGGGAGCATCGTGCAGATAAAGGACGACTGGTATATCTTCTACCACCGCCACACCAACAACACATGGTTCTCGAGGCAGGGCTGTGCAGAGAAGCTGAAGCTCAATGCAGACGGAACCTTCGATCAGGCGGAGATCACCTCCTGCGGTCTGAACGGAGGTCCTCTTGAGGGAAAAGGAGAATACCCCGCATATATCTGCTGCAACCTCTTTACGGAAAAACACGATATGTATGTGGGCATGGGTCAGCCCCGCATACGACAGGACGGCAGGGACGGCGACGAGGAGACAGGCTATATAGCCGACTTCCACAGCGGAGCCACCGCCGGCTACAAGTATTTTGACATAAAGGGGCTCAGAAAGATATCCATCCGTACAAGAGCTTACGGCGACGGCTTTTTTGAGGTAAAGACCAAGTGGGACGGTGAGCCCATTGCAAAGCTTGAGATCAGGGGCTCCAATGTGTGGGAGACATATACTGCCGATGTGAGCATCCCGGACGGAGTTTATCCCCTCTACTTTACTTACAGGGGCAGCGGTTCCCCTACCTTCGGTTCCTTTATCCTTGAATGACAGGTGATGAAATGATAATTACACCCGAATCCCGTATCGGTCTGAAAACCTCGGAGAACTGCCCCTCCGGAATCATAAAGATCGCCTGCAAGGTGCTGGAGGACATAAGAAAAGTCATCGGATGCACCACTGTTGAGGGCTTATCCGATGATATAAACATCGTCTGCGGTATCCTTGATGTAAACAGTGTTTTCGACGATCATCCCTTTATTGAAAGGGACAGTATTAAGGGAAAAAATGAAGTCTACGGTCTTTATTTCCGGGACAGGGAGATAATAGTTGCGGGCAGCGACAAAAGAGGTACCATATACGGACTTTTCAAGATCTCCGAGATACTGGGAGTCTCCCCTCTTGTCAGCTGGTCTAAGGTGGAGCCTCCCAAAAAGGAAAGCGTGGAGCTGACCTCAGAGGATGATGTCCTCTCAAAGGAGCCCTCCGTAAAGTACAGAGGCTTCTTCATAAACGACGAATGGCCTGCTTTCGGGACATGGTGCATGAAGCACTACGGCGGTGTGAACGCCGAAATGTACGAAAGCGTGTTTGAGCTTCTCCTGCGCCTGAAAGGGAATTATCTCTGGCCTGCCATGTGGGCATCCTGCTTTGCACTGGACGGACCGGGGCTGAGATCTGCGGAACTGGCTGATGAATACGGTGTCATAATGGGGCTTTCCCACCATGAGCCATGCCTTCGTCACGGCGAAGAGTACAGCAGGCTGAGGGGAAAGGATTCCATTTACGGCGATGCCTGGGATTTCCGCTCAAACCGTGAGGGCATAACCCGTTTCTGGGCGGACGGCCTGAAAAGGAACGGCAGGTTTGAAAATGTCATTACCGTGGGGATGAGGGGCGAGCGTGACAGCACCATTCTCGGAAGAGAAGCCACTCTTGCAGACAATATCTCTCTTCTGAGGGATGTTATCAAGACACAGAATGAGCTTATCGCAGAATATGTTGACAGTGACCTGAAAAAGGTGCCCAGAATGCTGGCTCTCTACAAGGAAGTGGAGCCCTATTACTACGGCGACGAGGAGAACGAGGGATTATGTTCCTCTGAGGAGCTTGAAGATGTGATACTCATGCTCTGTGATGACAACCACGGTCACCTGCGCACTCTCCCCGATGAGAAGATGCGTTCTCACAAGGGCGGCTTCGGTATGTACTACCACTTTGACTATCACGGTGATCCCATATCCTACGAATGGGTCAATTCCACCTATCTTCCTGTGGTATGGGAGCAAATGACCACTTGCTACGAAAGTGGCGTAAAAACACTGTGGATAGTGAATGTGGGAGATCTGGCTCTCAACGAGATGCCGCTGTGCTATTTTCTCGACCTTGCCTATGACTACGGAAAATGGGGCGTTTCAAATATGTCCTCCCCCTTTGAATACACAAGGGAATGGGCAGAAAGGCAGTTCGGCAGCCGCCTTGATAAAGAGGATGCTGAGGTTATCGCACAGACCATCCTTGAAAGCACAAGGCTACTGCACAACAGGCGTCCCGAACACATGAATGACAGTGTATTCGGTGTACACGGTCAGGCACGCCGCCTGCTTTCCGAGGCAGAACGGCTGAGGGAGAACGTTGCACGCACTGAAAATAAGATCGGCGAAGACGACCCTGCCTTTACAGAGCTTGTATCCTATAATGTGCAGGCGGGTCTGAACCTCCTTGAAATGTGGATATATTCGGGCTTCAACAGGTTCTTATCCGAAATAGGCGCTGTTGCTGCCAACACCTGCGGAGAGAAGGTCCTTAAAGCGCTTGAAGAGGATGACAGACTGACAGCGAAGCTCCACTCCGTAGGAGACGGTGCCTTTGACGGCTTCGGTCTTGCGCCTCACATAGGATTCAGGCACTGGAACAGCGAGGAAATGTCAAACCCTGTCCTGCACAAGGTCATACCCGTAAAGGGAAAAGCGATAAAAGTGGGTCTTGTGTATGATGAGGGTGTCACCTCAGGTCTTGAATGGACGGGTAAGGAGCTGAACATTTCTCATTTTGAAACAGGCTCCGACGGCAACAGATATTCCGGGTTCTTTGTAGCGTGCTGCGGCGACTGTAATGTTTCATACACTGTAGAATGTGACAAAGACTGGATAAGAGCAGCAGATGCGGAGGGCAGAGCAGTGACTGCGGAAGAAACAGTCGGTCCTTTGCCTGAAAATGCGATCAGGGAATACAGTATCATTGTTGACAGAGAAAAGCTGCTCAGGAGCTCCGATGAAGACATAGTTTCCGACAAGGCTGTGGTATGCGTGAAATATGAAAATGCCATGGTCAGGATAAATGTCTATGCCCGGGAGGTGCGAGACCCTGAGGACAAGGTGACCTACGAGAACGGCGGGATCATTACCGTAACTGCTGACAGATTTTCCGACAATGTGAAAAACTACGGTTTCGGCTTTGAGCTTCTCCGTGACATGGGCAGGAACACCGATGCTGTGAAGGTATTCCCCGTGGCATCTAAGAAAAAAGATATACTTTCTTCTCCCTACATAGAATACAAGGTGTTTTCCGCAAAGGGCGGAGACTATGACATCACCTTCGAGCTTGCGCCAAACAACCCCTATAAAAACGGGCGCTCCGTGGATGCGGTCTACGGTATCAACGGTGAACTTCCGGTATTCATACGGACCCTTACAGATGACTACAAGGTAGGTTCATCTGCGGAATGGGCAGAAGGCGTGCTGGAACACGTTCACTATGTAAGGGATAAGGCAAAGCTGAAACAGGGCGTGAACACACTGCGCTTTTATGGTGTATCACCGGAGACTGTTCTTGAGAGGATCGTGTTAAAAAACTGCGAAAAATAACACGCTAAAGCCTCTATTTCATTAGCTTTATTACAGCATATATCCCCATAAAATCAACATTGACCGGAAGATCCCGCTTCCGGTTAATTTTTTGGTTAATCCCTTTGTTATACAAGTTAAGCTGACCATAATTTGCGATTAATATTTCATTTTTTGCGGCAGAAATTTTACTGTTTTAGTGTGATTTGTCAATTTTTGTGAAAAGTAATTATTTTTGAACCGATTTTTGCCGATTGTCTCAAATACTATTTACAAACCCGATTTCAAATGATATAATTTTCATGTAAATAAAGGAACGGTATTTGGTGATATTCACAAGGAGACCGGGAAACGGTCTCAAATCATCATTTTCAGTGCAGGGGGCTCATATACATATCCCGCAAAAAGGAAGAGGATGTAAAAAGGGGCACCGCACGAAGTTCGGAGGTAATTATTATGAGCAGTAGGAAATCATTGGTCGCTCTCACAACTGCCTTGTGTATGCTGGCATCCATGACAGCCTGCGGCGGCGGGAACACCGGCAGCAGCGGCAGCACTGAAGCCACAACAGCAGCAGGCGGCGGCGAGGCAGCAGCCACTACGGCAGCAGACGGCGGTGAAGCAGCTCCCGCAGACGGCGGCGACACAGCTTCTTCCGGTGAAGTCAAGGAATTCACAGCCTTCTTTGCAGTGCCCGGCAACGAGACTGATGCAGGCAACGATGTTCAGGAGGTCATAGCTTCCAAGATCGGCGCAAAGTGCAAGATGACATGGCTCACAGGTCAGACCGCAGATGAGGCAGTAGGCGTTATGATCGCAGGCGGCGAGTATCCCGATTTCATCGACGCATCCACAGGTTCCCAGCAGCTTATAGATGCAGGCGGATGCATACCCATAGATGAATACTGGGACGGCTACGACAACCTGAAGAATTTCTGGACAGAGGAACAGTGGAACTCTGTAAGAGCAGAAGACGGTCACATCTACATCATACCTCAGTTCGGCAACCGCTGGATGTATGATACCGAGACCGTTCACAACGACGAAGCATTCTGGATCCAGGTAAGAGTTCTTGAATGGGCAGGTTATCCTAAGATCGAGACTCTCGACGAATACTTCGATGTTATCGAGCGTTATCTGGAAGCCAACCCCACCATGGAGGACGGCACACCCAATATCGGTTATGAGATACTCTCCGATGACTGGCGTTATTTCTGCCTTGAGAATGCTCCCTTCTTCCTTGACGGTTATCCAAACGACGGATGCGTTATAGTTGACAGAGATACTCATCAGGCTATCGACTACAACACCACTCCCACAGCAAAGAGATATTTCCAGAAGCTCAATGAAGAGTATCAGAAGGGCGTTGTAGACCCCGAGACCTTCACCATGAAGTACGACCAGTACATCTCCAAGCTCTCCACCGGCCGTGTTTGCGGTATGGTAGACCAGCACTGGGATTTCAACGATGCTGAAGTTTCCATAAAGAACCAGGGTCTTGACGAGTGCACATATGTTCCCGTAGGCGTAGTTATAGACAAGGGTATCGAAGAGCACTATCACAGCTCTCCCGCTCTTGACGTTTCCAACGGTATATCCATCACCACTTCCTGCAAGGATATCCCCGGCGCCCTCAAGTTCATCGACGATCTTCTTTCTCCCGAGATCCTCACCCTCAGAAACTGGGGTATCGAAGGCGAAGATTATCTGGTAGGCGAAGACGGTCTCTTCTATCGTACAGACGATATGAGATCCAAGGCTAACGACCAGGCTTACATCAACTCTCACCTCTGCTCCTACAGCTACTTTCCCAACTACGGCGGTATGGATCACGACGGTATAAACGCAGCTTCTGCACAGTACCAGCCCAAGGAATTCTATGATTCCCTTTCCGAACCCGTTAAGAAGTGCTTCGACGCTTACGGCGTAGAGACCTATGTACAGCTCCTCAACAAGTCCGGCGAGAACGAGCCCTGGTATCCTATGTGGTCTTACTCCAACAACCTTACCACTGATACAGAGGAAGGTTATGTATGGGCTACAATGGCTGATGTTAAGCATGAATACCTGCCCAAGGTAGTTATGGCTCCCGACTTTGAAGCAGCTTGGACTGAGTATATGGATCAGTACACCTCCAGATGTGACATCGACGTATTCCTCAATGCCATCAACACTGAGATCCAGAGAAGGATCGATGTTGCAAACGGCAACTGATAAAGGCTAAAACTTCATAAAACAGAATAGGGCAGGTTCTCCTGCCCTATATGTTTAACTTTTTTGAGCCCCGGCAGGGGGCTTGTATAACGGATCAAGGGTGATGTGATATGGCTAAGGGCGGTATTTCTGCCGGTCTGGGCGTTAATGAAAGTGCTAAGGCGCCCAAAAACAGGATAAACAAAAAAGTCCTGAAAAATCAAAAGACATTGGTCCTGATGTCTGTACCATTTGCGATATACGCCATTATATTCAGTTATGTTCCTCTGTTTGGCTGGATAATGGCTTTCCAGAATTATAAACCGAAGGACGGTCTCCTTCATTCCAAGTTCGTGGGTCTTCAGAAGTTTGAAAGGCTTTTCGGCGACGACATATTCCTGAAAGTTATAAGAAACACCTTCTGCATGGGTGCCATGAACCTTATTTTCGGTACGGTGTGCGCCATCCTCTTCGCTATACTCCTCAACGAGTTCTGGAGCGTAAAGGGAAAGAAAGCCGTACAGACAATCTCCTACCTCCCCCACTTCCTTTCATGGATCATAGTTACAGGTATCTGCTTTGATGTACTGGCTATGGAAAACGGCGTTCTCAACGATGTCCTGGTAGGGCTCCACATCATAGATGCCCCCATAAACTGGCTGGCATACCCGAAATACTTCTGGTGGATAGTCACGTTCTCCAACCTATGGAAGGAAACAGGCTGGAACAGTATCATTTACCTTGCAGCCATAACTTCCATTAACCCGGATCTCTACGAAGCAGCATCCATAGACGGCGCTGGAAGACTCTCAAAGATCTGGCACATAACACTGCCCGGTCTGAAACCCACCATCATGATACTTCTTATCATGAACATCGGTAATGTTCTCAACGCAGGCTTTGAAGTCCAGTACCTCCTGGGCAACGGTCTTGTACAAAGCGTTGCACAGACCATAGATATCTATGTACTGAAATTCGGTATTTCCAACGGAGATTACTCCATAGGTACAGCCGCAGGTATATTCAAGAGTGTGGTAAGTATAGCGCTTATCGCCATCGCCAACAGAGCATCCAAGCTGATGGGCGAAGAATCCTTGTTCTGATGGGAGGGGAAAGTATGGCAAATTCAGTCGGATCGGGAGAAGCTGTACGCTCTCTCAACAGTCCAAAATCAAATAAGAATACGGAAAGCAAGTCAAGTGTCTTTAGCAGAAGGACCACAGGCGACATCATATTTGATGTGATAAATACCATAGTCCTCCTGTTGTTCACAGTCATCATGCTGTATCCTCTCATAAATACCGTGGCTATGTCCTTCAATGACGGTATAGACGCACTCAGGGGCGGCATCACATTCTTCCCCAGAGTATTCACCATGAAGAACTATCAGACCGTTGTTGCAAAGCAGGGCATGATAGACGGTGCGAAGATCTCCGTTCTCAGAACGGTCATCGGAACACTTACCTCCACCCTCTGCACGGCGCTCCTCGCATATGTCCTCAGCCGCAAGAATTTCGTATTCAAGAAGCCCCTTTCCATGCTCTATGTTGTGACCATGTATGTAAACGGCGGACTTATCCCCGTATTCTTGGTTTACAAGAGCTTAGGTCTTACCAACAGCTTCTGGGTATACATCATCCCCGGTATGGTAAGTGCATGGAATATGCTGGTGCTAAGAACATATATGAACGGCATACCCGAGAGCCTCAGCGAATCCGCCGAGCTTGACGGTGCAGGGCATTTCACCATTTTCTTCAGCATCATATTCCCTCTCTCCATGCCTGTTATCGCCTGCGTTTCTCTCTTTACGGCAGTAGGTCAGTGGAACTCCTGGTTCGATGCAATGCTCTACAACAGAATGAGCGATAATCTTACCACTCTTCAGTATGAGCTTATGAAGCTCCTTTCCTCTGTTACCAACAACAATGCTAACGTAGAGACCATGAAAAACGCAAATAACATGGTAACGCCCCGTACCATGCGTGCAGCTGCTACCGTGGTAACGGCACTCCCCATAGTCTGCCTGTATCCTTTCCTTCAGAGATATTTCGTTGCAGGTATGACCATCGGCGGCGTAAAGGAATGATCTTTGACAGCCCCCATCACATCCCTTCCGTTTTATGGATCCCCGGTCGTTTCGGCCGGGGATCCGCCTTTTTGGGTAATGCTGACCTAATGCGTTTGATCATTATACCTGAAAAGTGTTATAATCGGGACTGTTTACTCAGCCATGACGGAGGGAGTACACCTTGAAAATATACTGATCAAACCGACATTTCCTTGAAAACAAGAACTATCTTTGGCAGCATATATAGCCGCAAAAATGGATAAGTCCCTATTCTTTGGTCAAAAAAAATGCCGCAGTGTTTCGGCTCTTACCGAAACACTGCGGCTGCAATGATCAAGGATCCTGATGGGCTTATTCTTTGCCCTCTCTGTCTGTGTCATTCTTTTCGTCTTTTTCCTTTTTTCCGGAAAGGGGAATGTCGAGAGAGATGACTATCCCGAAGACCATCATTGCCAGACACAGAATAATGCACACAATTAAAACCACGGTTTTTATCATTATATATTCCTCCGTTTTAGATCATGGTGTTCCTTTCAATAAAACGAAGTAACAGGTCTTTATGTCCGTCCTGATCGTGGATATATCTGATTATGTATCTCCTGCTGCCCAGAGCAGGCAAAACAGTGAAAAACAGGGCTCCAAAAAGGATACCAAAAGGATCCTTTGATAAAATATCATTTAAGATAAAGAAAAGCTCATTCCCGCAGCGGACGCTCTCCTTTTGTTCCCGGGCGGCAGATATCTGTACAGAGGGTGCAGTACCGTGATGTGATATACACAGACAGCGGAACGGGGACACTGCCCTGCTGCGGACATTGCTGCTTTCAGCGCTTTCAGCCGTCAGCAGTGACAATATCGAAAGGGCAATAAAAACAGAAAGCAGGGCATTTGATACTCTGTGTTTTCTCCGAACGCCCTCACTGCTTCGGCAATAGTCAAGTATCGTTTTCCTGCCCCCTTTCCTGTGGTTTTTGTGTGCAGCGATGGACTGTATGTTATAGATACAGCGGACCTTGAATGAAATGTCATACTAATTTCTGACCGATGTATAGACAAGAAACAAGCCGCAAATGCTTGAGTATAAGGGATTTGAGGCTTGGAGATCGTCTATACATCGAGGAAGAACTAGTATCAACTGCTCTCTCCTGCGGCAAACTGCGTATACATGAACACCCGCACGTTTTGTGCGGGCTTTTTCTCTCTTATCAGTCTTTCAGTTCTTCGCTTGTGGTGGGGTTTTCCTCTATATGCTCTGTTACAAGCTCTGAAATGATCTCCTCAAATTCGGGGATGGGATCCGAAACCGTGGTTTCGGCAGATACCGTATCAGATGCAGTGCTCGTCTGAGCCTCAGGAACAGCGACCACCATTATTATCTCCGTATCGGACAGCTTTACGGCAGCTACATCCTTGTTGTAGAAATCGGGATAGTACAGCCCTGTTCCTACGGGAGCAAAGTTTGAGGCATAGTCGTTTGTGGGCTCTGTTTCAGTATATTCAGCCACAATGCCCGCAAGCAGGAAATCCTCCGTGCTTTCAGCGGTAGTACCGTCAGGAACGTACTTTACTCCGCCTATGAGCACATATCTGTTATCTTCTTCCTTTATCTCTGTGCTTTCTTCCGTCACCGTCACGCTCTCGGTCTCCGTCACGCTTTCCTCGGCAGATACCGAAGTAAGAGCGGAAGTGCTCTCTGAAATGAACACCTCGGGAATATCGGTCTCCTCGGCGGATGTAGCAGTGAATATGGAAAGAGCCTCCGTCACGATCGAAACAGATACAGCGGAAGTCTCCGAAGGAGCAGTCTCGCTCTCCCTTGCGGGAGTGGATATGGTAGTAAAGGAAAGCATATCATCAAAGCTCGCCTCACTTACCGCAGGATCCTTCGGTGCAGATGTGCAGCCCGTCATCATGGAAACGCCCACAGCAACTGCCGCACTGTTTAAAATCATCTTACGATCCATATTAAATACCTTTTTGATATGGGGTATGATACAAAAAGGGAGAGCCTAAAGCATCCGCCTCAAGTTCTCCCTCCTTTTCATTCTTTATGTCGTATATCAGACACCATACTTAGCTGTTGCTACGGGAACACCTATACCCATTGTAGATGCAACTGTGCAGCTCTTCAGGTAAGTACCCTTTGCAGCGGCGGGCTTAGCCTTTACGATAGCATCGAGCAGTGTCTCAAAGTTCTCGGAGAGCTTCTCTGCACCGAAGGATACCTTGCCGATGGGGCAGTGGATGATATTGGTCTTGTCAAGACGGTACTCTATCTTACCTGCCTTAGCCTCTGTAACAGCCTTTGCTACATCGGGAGCAACTGTACCTGCCTTGGGGTTGGGCATGAGTCCGCGGGGACCGAGGATCTTACCGAGACGACCAACAACGCCCATCATGTCGGGGCTTGCGATAACAACATCAAACTCAAACCAGTTTTCCTTCTGGATCTTTTCAACCAGATCCATACCGCCTACATACTCAGCGCCGGCTTCCTTGGCAGCGTCAAACTTATCTTCCTTGCAGAATACCAGAACTCTTACGTTCTTACCTGTACCGTTGGGAAGGATAACAGCGCCTCTTACCTGCTGGTCAGCGTGTCTGGAGTCAACGCCCAGTCTTACATGGACCTCGACTGTTTCATCAAACTTTGCAGTGGCAGCCTTTACAACAAGACCCATTGCATCGTTTGTTTCATAGAGCCTGCCTGCTTCGATGAGCTTGGCACTCTCCACATACTTCTTACCGTGTTTCATTTTTGACCCTCCCTTACTCAGTCTACGACCTCAACGCCCATGGAACGGGCTGTGCCGGCGATCATGCTCATAGCGGATTCAACATTTGCCGCATTGAGATCGGGCAGCTTGGTCTCAGCGATCTTTCTTATCTGTTCCTTGGTGATCTTGCCCACCTTGGTCTTGTTGGGAACACCGGAACCGCTCTCTATACCGATAGCCTTCTTGATAAGAACTGCTGCGGGGGGAGTCTTTGTGATAAAGGAGAAGGAACGGTCTGCATAGACTGTGATGACAACGGGGATTATAAGACCGATGTCATTCTTGGTCCTTTCGTTGAACTCCTTTGTAAATGCCATGATATTAACTCCGTGCTGACCCAGTGCAGGACCAACCGGAGGAGCAGGTGTAGCCTTACCTGCTGCGATCTGAAGCTTAATCAAGCCAACAACCTTCTGTGCCATAACGGCGCACCTCCATAAATATCCGTTTCAAACGGAACACGAAAAAATTTTATTCTTCTTCGACTACTGCGAGCTTTGAAAGCTCTACTTCCGCAATAGTCTCCCTGCCGAACCAGGAAACACTGACATCTGCCGTGAAAGTATCGTTGTGTATAGCCTTTACGGTGCCCACGAAGCCTTCCATGGTGCCGTCGCTGATACGAACGCTGTCGCCCACGGAAACGGAGAAATTCATTGCCGTCTTGGGCTCTGCTTCGTTTTCGCTCTCTATGCCGAAGTGTGCTATCTCCTTATCAGTAAGGGGAACAGCCTTCCCTCCGGGGCCCACGAAGCCGGTAACACCTCTGGTGTTGCGCACCACATACCAGCTGTCATCGGTGAGGATCATCTTCACAAGGACGTAACCGGGGAAGAGCTTTCTGTCAACTTCCTTTTCCTCGCCCTGTTCATTGACCTCTATGACCTTTTCCTTGGGGATCCTGACATCGGTAACAAAATCTGTAAGCCTGCGGTTCTCAGCCACAGTCATAATAGTCTCTGCCACCTTGTTCTCATAGCCGGAATAGGTGTGTACTACGTACCACTTAGCCTGTTCTGACATATCAACGAACCCCTTTCATGAATCAAAAGCTTATTACGGTACTTCCGCTCTGCGGCGCTGACCGCCGCTCATCCATCAGCCGCCGGTATATCAGCCGCCTGCAAGCTGCATGAGCAGTTTGAAAGCCTCTGCAAAGACAAGATCCAGTGCAAATACGCCCGCACCCGTGAGTATCATTGACAGGAGCACTATGCCGGTGTTGTTGACCACAGTTTCCTTTGTGGGCCATACCACCTTTTTGAACTCGCTCCTCAGGTCTCTGAAATACTTGACAGCGGGGTTTGCCTTCTTGCCCTTGGACTTTTTGTCCTGCGCCTTGGAGGACTTTCCTGAACTCTTCTCGGTCTTTTTTACAGTGTCGGTATTTTCCGCAGCAGTCTTAGCCTTGGATGAATTCTTCTCTGCCATAAAAAAGCCTCCGGATCACTTGGTTTCCTTGTGAAGAGTGTGCTTTCTGCAGAACTTGCAGTACTTATTCATCTCAAGTCTGTCAGGGTCATTCTTCTTGTTCTTCTTCGTGTTGTAGTTGCGCTGTTTGCACTCGGTGCAAGCAAGAACTATTTTAACTCTCATTTCGGCACCTCCTGTTTTACTCGTCTGCGAAAGCAGACTGTCTGCCTCCCTCTTTACCCTCTCTTGCCCGAGAAGGCAATATTAAAAAGGTCACCGCAAGGCAACCTTTTGAGGTAAACTCATTTTACCATGTTTTTCCCGTCCTGTCAATAGTTTTCAGCAATTTTGTGCATTATGACAAGTAAATGTCTTGCCCCCTCTGTCGTATTGTCAACGCTGCTATTCATCATATGTTAATATGCCCGCTTTTAAATTATATGGATTTTTTATCAATGTCTATTGACAAAAATAAAACTTAGGTATATAATGTGTTATATGCACAAGGCACTAAATAAGCATATGACATTTTTTTGACATTTATGACAAAAGCATTATATACACCGACAGCATGACCGACAATAATAGATATGATAATAATTTGTAAAAGGAGGTAAACGAATGCTGTATGACCAGATGTTCCGTTTTGCATCCGATGCTGTGGCACAGAGCCGCAGTCAGGGCGCTGTGTTTTCCCCGTATGACACAGTATGTGTGATCGTAACAGGCTCAGGGCGCTTTTACACAGGTTTCAGCGGAACGGAAATGATGAACGGCAGCATGGTAGGGGTACACGCAGAAGTAAACGCTGTCAGGCAGGCTCTCAGCATGGGAGAAAACTTCATGACCTCCCTGCTGCTGCTGAGTTCCGCAAATCTCAGCCCTATACTCCCCTGCGCCGGATGCGTACAGTTCATCCTGTCCCAGAACCCCGCAAACAACGGATGTCAGATTGTCCTGCCGGACGGTATGATGCCCCTGACACAGATACTTTCCGGCGGAGCACCCCAGACTGCACCCGTTCCGGCAGCTCCTCAGGCAGGGACCACGGGTCTCAGTGCGGCAAGCTCCGGCTCCAGCCTGCTCAAGGCAAGGGTCGGGAACCTTATGGACATTGATGACGAGGACGAGGATGAGGATGAGCCCGCCGAAAAGAAGGGCTTTTTCGGAAAGCTGTTCGGGAAAAAGTAAGACAGGCGGTCAGATATTCAGAACGAAAGGAAGATAATAATGGCAAAGACCAAGGAAGAAGAAGCAAAGGTCAGGGAAGTCGATGAAGTCGGTTCCTCTACCGTTACCATTGCGCTTATCATAGAGCTTGTGGTCATGGCGGCGCTTATCGTCATAATGACTGTCACCACGGGAAGGCTTACCCGTGAGAACGCCCTCAACCATATGGCTACCATCACGGATGAGCGTGCGCAGATAATAGAAAACTATGTGCTCAATTCCGAAAAGACGCTGCGTAATTTCAGCAAGGCATCCCAGGTAAGGGAACTGCTTGAGATAGCTCAGACCGTGGATATGCACAACGTAGTGGACAAGGAAGCTCCCGGCTACGATCCCGACGCATATCCCGAAGCAAAGGAAGCTCTTAAAAAGGCACAGCAGTACACCATCGAATTCGGAAACGATGTGGATAACCTTGAAGGTGTATGGATAGGCACATGGGAGACTCTCGTCCTCACCCATACAAACGGAGAAGGGGTCGTGGGCATGACCACCCGTAAGGATCCCGAAAAGCTGAAACAGCTCCAGGACTCCATGACAAACGGCGACAACGGTCTTTACAATGCGGGCATCATAATCTCCCCCGCCACACAGAAGCAGATCCTTTCCATGTACATAGAGGTCAAGAACGAAAAGGGGGAGCCCATAGGCCTTGTGGGACTTGGTATATTCACGGAAAAGCTGGTAGACAACCTTGACAAAATGACCATCAAGGGCATCGACGACTCCTTCTACAGCATGGTGAACACCGCAGACAACAAGTACATATTCCACACCTCAAAAAGCCTTGTTACCACCGAAGCCACCATTCCAAAGATACTTGAGATGACAAAGAACCCTCCCTCTGTACCGGGCAGCTTTGAGTACACCGACAGCAAGGGCAAATTCATATCCACCTACAAGTATATGGACAAGTACGGCTGGATAATGATGCTTGATGCGCCGAGAAGCGAAGTTTACGCCATGACCAACAGAATGCTCATATTCGTGGCTATATTCGGCATCCTTATCATCGGACTTATCCTTGTTTTCGCACTCCTCAACAAGAGACAGGCAGAGGCCAACAGAAAGCTGAGCCGCCAGATAAGAAAGACGGAGAAGACCAAGGAATCCCTTACAGCCGCCATGTTCAAGGATGTGCTCACCAATGCAAACAACCGTGTATCCTTCTCCATGGATCTTGACGGCACCACCGCCAACGACAAGAAGCCCTATTACTTCGTAATGTTCAATATCCTTGATTTCAGCGGCATAAACACCGCCTACGGAAACGATGCCGGCGATGCCGTACTGGTACACACGGCAGATACCCTGAAAGAATGTTTCCCCGAAGGCACTGTATACAGAACAGGTTCGGATGAATTTGTGGTGGCAGTTCCCGCAGAGGACGGCTCACAGGATGTTCAGAAGAAGGTAATGCGTGAGGCAAGGGATGCTCACGGCAGGCTCTCCGCCCCCATGGATGCAAACGGCAATGTTATCACAGCCGCATTCAAGGTCGGAATGGCAAAGAAGACCGGCGAGCTCAATGCAGCAGTCATCACCGCATTGAAGGATCTGGGCAACAGGCAGCCCGGCAAGACCCTTATAGGACAGATACAGTTCACAGAGCTCAGATGATCTGTGCAAAGCAGACATATCCCTAAACCGCATGACCCCGCAGAGAGCGATCTCTGTGGGGTCATGCTTTATCGGCAGGCTGTTTTCCTGAACCGCCCAAAAGAAATTGTAGACCTTGTTAATATATTTTTCAAAAAAAAAAATGCACCTATATTTTGTAAAGCAGTTTATTTATAATGAATGAGAATGTTTTATTACAAAAGCAAAACGAGGCGGCCGTTCCGAAAGGCTGCCCCGACATTCAATATTTTTCAGGAAAGCGGGATATTTGCAATGATGAGCCATAACAAAACAGCGGCAATGACAGCAGCTTTGCTCCTTTTGTGTACTGCGTGCGGACAGGGAACGGCGAACACCTCCGACACCACGGAAGCATCCAGCGCCGCTGTCGTTTCCGAAACAACGGCAGAAGCAACGGAAGAAGCAGCCGAGGAAGTAACCGAGGAAGTGTCGGAAGAAACTTCACAGCAGGAGACCACCGCCGAAACAACAGAAACAGAAAAGGAAACAGAGGCAGAAACTACTGAAAAAGCAGAAGAAACAACAACCACTGAAGTTACATCAGAGGCAAAAGAAGCAGATATAGCTTCTTTACCAAATGAAGTTCATCTTAATGTTGAGGGAAGAGGAAAGTTAAATTCAGATATGGTTTCTGCAGTTTTATCGTATTATGGTATAAATTGTACGAGTGATGATATTGCAGAAGCAAATGATGTTGATTTCATGGATGTAGATTCAATGATAAATGTGATAAATTCGTTCCTTGAAAGCAATGGAGAGAGTTATGAAGCTGTTGATATGTCTGGATACACAATGGCAGATATAGCAGCAGAATAGCGGCTCAATCCCGGATTTTGTGTAAACTCAAAACAGCGCATATTGAAAACAAAGATTATTATGATAAGACCGACAAAATCAAGTGTCGTGCTAATCTATATTGTAGCATGATCCTGTTTCTCTGTCAAGAGGGGCTAGCCC
>JAGAWT010000030.1 GCA_018110985.1 Oscillospiraceae bacterium | reverse complement strand
TTTGCGCAGACTGTCCCAGAGCGCTATCATATCGTTTTTGTAATACGGATAGCGCCGCAGTATCATCTCTTTTTCAGCCTGTGTGTGTTCTTTCGGGTGATGATGAGGTCTGTGGCTTCTCTCCACAAGGCTTTTCCATGTCCCATCATATCTTGCCGACCAGTTATACACCGATTGTCGGCACACTTTGAACCGTATTGAAGCTGCCATAGCTCCATGTTTGTAAAAATATTTCACTACCCGTTGACGAAACCGTGCTTCCTGTGCTATACTATTCATGGAACAACTCTCTTTTCATGATATTTTAGTTGGTTAGCACTTAACATTATATCATATTGAGAGTTGTTTTTCTATTACTTTGTCCAAGATCTATTGTAACATAACAGTCCGACGGATTATTTATTATCCGAAAGAGCTTTTACCCTTTCGAGGTATTTTTCCCCCTCTGCCCTTCCAAGGCGGTATACCCTTTCAAGCTCTGCGGGGTCATGCTCTGTCCTGCTTATCCCCAGAGCATAGGGCGGGCGTATCACCAGCACCCTTCCCTCACTTTCCAGCTGCTCTATGGTCTCCATCTGCCTGTTATAGACCCTGTACCTTTCCTCCATCGCACCTGCGATCTTCGGATAGCGCATAAGCATGAGCCTCAGCAGAAAGGAAAAGGGAGACTTCTTCTTTCTGAAGCCCTTTGGCTGGGTAAGTATTATCACCCTTTTGTCACAGCCCATCCTCTCCGCAAAGCGGAAAGGCACGGGATCCGATATGCCGCCGTCCAGCAGTTTCATACCGCTTACCCTCACGGGTCTTGACACCACCGGCATGGAGGCGGAGGCTCTGTACCAGAGTATCTCCTTTTTGCTCCCGTCCCTGCTTTCCCGGTAAACGGGTCTGCCCGTTTCCACATCCGTGGCACATATAAAAAAGCGGAGGGGGTTCTGCTTTATGGCTTCCCTGTCAAAGGGGTCGTAAACATCAGGTATAAGGTCGTAGCAAAGCACTGCATCGTATATATCCCCTGTGCGGAGCAGGGAATACAGCGTACCGTACCTTTTGTCACGGCAGAAGCGCAGATTGTAGCGTATAGCTCTCCCCGGCTGCCTTGACTTTATGTTGCACCCGAACACCGCCCCCGCAGAGGAGCCAACGCAAAGGTCGAATTCCAGACCGTTTTCCGTAAATACATCGGTGACGCCGCAGGTGAACATCCCACGCATGGCACCGCCCTCAAGAACAAGTCCCGTCATACATTCTCTTTCCTGTCTTTATTTCTGAATACAAGGGTCATTTTTGTACCTATCTTCTCATAGGATACCACATTGAAATAGGCATCGTGGTGGTCGGCTATCTGCTTTGCGATAGCAAGTCCCAGTCCCGTTCCGCCTCCCTCACGGGTGCGGGCAGGGTCGCTGCGGTAAAAGCGGTCAAAGATATGGGGTATATCCTCCGGAGCGATTCCTATGCCCGAATCTCTCACCTCAAAGCAGCTTTCTCCGTCTTCGTTCCTGAATGCCCTTATCTTTATATCCTTGCCCTTGGGAGTATACTTTTTGGCATTATCGCAAAGTATGCGCATACATTCCTTTATCATGGACACGTCTCCCGTTATCTCCACACCCTCCTCTATCTCCTTGGTGTAGGTGTGATCCGGGTCTATCATGGCAAATTCCTCGGCGGTCTCCTCGGTCATCTCCGAAAGTGAGAGGCTTGCCATCATCAGCTTGTGCTTTCCGTTGTCCGCACGGGCAAGGAACAGGAGCTGCTCCACCAGCTTGTCCATGTTGTCGCTTTCCCTTTGTATCGCCTCTATGCCCTCATCAAGTATCTCCTTGTCCTCCTTGCCCCATCGTGCCAGCATATCCGCATAGCCCTTTATTACCGCTATGGGGGTGCGCAGTTCATGGGATGCGTCGCTTACAAAGCGGGATTTTGCGGAATATGCCTCCCTCATCTTGTCAAGGAGAGCATTTATGGAATCCTCCAGACCCTCCAGCTCCCTGTTTCCCGTGGATATGCGCACGTTTGAAAGAGGGTCCATGGAGGAGAGCTCGCTCTCTATGTCCTCAAAATCCGTCACCGTCAGCAGCGCTGCGGTATCCTTTGCCATGGTCTTCAGGGGAGAGAGCTTTTTCTTTATCCTGTAGTATTCCGATATAAAGGACACAGACCAGATGAGGGTCTGCACCATCCCCATAACTCCCACCGCTGTCAGCAGTGCATGGAAAAAGCCCCCGCAGCTTACCGTATTCCCCGCAAAGGAATAGGTGCTCTCTGCGATCCTGTTCCAAATATGACCGTTTTCCCCCAGGGCAAAGCTCCTTGTCAGGGAAGGATAAATATCCCCCATCACGCTCTGCTCTGTGGCGGCACACCATGAAATCACCGCTGCCACTATCAGCGCCATGTCCATGATGAGAAATACCAGCAGCCTTTCAAGCAAAACCGATGAGGCAATATTACCGGCTATGGATCTTTCGTTTATTCTTTTCATATCTCACAAAAACGGGGCAGGGAGGAAAGCCCTGCCCCTCTGGTCATCATTCGCCCTTTATGTATCTGTCTATGGCTGCCGCAGCTGTCTTTCCCGCACCCATCGCAAGGATGACGGTAGCCGCACCTGTGACCGCATCACCGCCGGCATAAACGCCCTCACGGGAAGTAAGTCCGTCCTCGTTTGCAACTATGCAGCCCCACTTGTTGGTATCCAGTCCCTTTGTGGTGTTCTTGATAAGGGGATTGGGGGATGT
Source organism: Oscillospiraceae bacterium (assembly GCA_018110985.1). GTDB lineage: Bacteria > Bacillota > Clostridia > Oscillospirales > Ruminococcaceae > Huintestinicola. The sequence goes on along the minus strand of JAGAWT010000030.1, from coordinate 45,320 downwards.
GCCTATCGCCATTACCACACAGTCAACAGGGATATCATGCTCGCTGCCCTCTATCACCTTGGGACGGCGCCTGCCGGATTCATCGGGCTCACCCAGCTCCATGGAAACGCACTTCATGGAGTTTACAAAGCCGTTCTCATCGCCGCCTATGGATACGGGGTTGGTAAGGGTCTTGAAGATTATGCCCTCCTCCTTGGCGTGCTCTATCTCCTCCGCACGGGCGGGAAGCTCGTTCTCGGAGCGGCGGTAAACGATGTATACCTCCTCTGCACCCAGTCTCAGGGCGCACCTTGCAGCATCCATTGCAACATTTCCGCCGCCTACAACAGCAACTCTCCTGCTGTTCTTGATAGGTGTGTCCGCTCCCTCCTTGTATGCCTTCATCAGGTTCACACGGGTCAGGAACTCGTTGGCGGAATAAACTCCCTTCAGGTTCTCTCCGGGTATCTTCATGAAGTTTGGCAGACCGGCGCCGCTTCCTATGAACACAGCCTTGTAGCCGTCGTCAAAGAGCTCGTCTATGGTGATGGAGCGGCCAACGATCATGTTGGTTTGTATCTTTACGCCCAGTGCCTTCAGACCCTCTATCTCCCTGCCCACGATGGTCTTGGGGAGCCTGAATTCGGGTATGCCGTATACCAGAACGCCGCCTGCCACATGAAGTGCCTCAAAGACCGTCACATCATATCCTGCCTTGGCAAGGTCACCGGCACAGGTAAGCCCCGCAGGTCCCGCACCTATAACAGCCACCTTTATGCCGTTTGTCTCCGGCTTTACGACTTCGCCCTTGAAATTGTCATTGTGGTAGTCCGCAACAAAGCGTTCAAGCCTTCCTATACCGACGGGATCCCCCTTCTTTCCTCTTACGCACAGACCCTCGCACTGGGTCTCCTGGGGGCAGACTCTTCCGCATACGGCAGGCAGTGAGGAGGACTCGGCAATAATGGAATATGCGTCCTCAAACTCTCCCTCTGCCACCTTAGCGATAAAGGCAGGGATATTTATGTTGACGGGACATCCCTTCACGCAGGGCATAGCCTTACATCCCAGGCAGCGTGTTGCCTCGTCCATGGCTATTTCCTTGGTGTAGCCCAGAGCGACTTCCTTGAAATTCTTTCCTCTCTCTATGGGATCCTGAGAGGGCATGGGGTTCTTTACAGGTGACATATTGGCTTTCATAGCATTATCCTCCGCAGCTTAGGCATTCCTGAACAGTTTGCAGGTCTCTTCGTGCTTTGCACGCTCAAAGGGCTTGTACATGGCAGAGCGCACCATCGCCTCGTCAAAGTCCACCAGATGTCCGTCAAAGTCGGGACCGTCCACGCAGGCAAACTTGGTCTCACCGCCCACTGTCAGACGGCATCCGCCGCACATACCCGTTCCGTCTATCATAACGGGGTTCATGGAAACTATGGTCTTTATGCCGTACTTTCTTGTGAGCTCGGATACAAATTTCATCATGATAACGGGGCCTATGGTTATCACCTCGTCATACTCCTCGCCGCTCTTTATGAGCTCCTCCAGAGCATTGGTGACAAGTCCCTTTTCTCCCCATGAGCCGTCGTCGCTCATCTTCTTCATAACATCGGAACAGACTTCAAAATCCTTCTCCAGTATTACAAGATCCTTGTTTCTGAAGCCCACTACGGAATGGACTATGCTTCCCTGCTCGTGGAGCTTCTTAGCAATGGGGTATGCTATGGCACAGCCCACGCCGCCGCCTACCACGGCTACCTTTCTGAGCCCCTCGGTCTCTGTGGGGTTGCCGAGAGGTCCCGCAAAGTCCACCAGCTCGTCCCCCACATTCAGGTGACCCAGCTTTTCGGTGGTAGAGCCCACTATCTGGAAGATAATGGTAACTGTTCCCTTTTCACGGTCAAAATCCGCAATGGTAAGAGGAATCCTCTCACCATCCTCGTCTGTACGCAGTATGATGAACTGTCCGGGCTCTGCCTTTCTTGCCACTGCAGGTGCCTCTATCACCATAAGTGCTACCGTGGGGTTCAGTTCTCTCTTTTCAAGAATTTTGTACATTGAGCTCACTCCTTGTTTGGTTCAAAGTGTTTTATGTAAATAAAGGCCGGTATTCCGGTTCACTCGTCGTGTCCGTGCTGCTTTTTAAAGCTGAGGGGGGATATCCCCACGCTCTTCTTGAATTTATTGTGGAAGTAGTTGATGTTGGAATATCCCACCATCTCCGCCACTTCGTAGACCTTGTAATCCTCTTCGCTGAGAAGCCTCTTTGCCTCAGTTATGCGGATGTTGTCCAGGTAATTGTTGAAGTTCTCCCCCGTGTACTGTCTGAATACCTTTCCCAGATAGGCGCTGTTGTAATCAAATATCTGAGCCAGCATCTCAAGGCGGAGCTCCTGATTGTAATTCTGTCTGATATACTGTACCACTCTCTCCATATTGGATTTGGTGGTCTTTGCAAAACACTCGTTGGAAACGCTCACCAGCTTTTCCTTTATGACGGCTGTCATGTCCCGCAGGCTCTCCACGTCCTCAAGACCGGATATGAACCCGTCGGAGATAAGAGTTTCGGGCTTTTTGTCCGCAATGGTGCGCACAAGCCCCGCCCTTACATCCAGAACAAGGGTTATACAGGCAACTCTTGCCTTTTCGGAGGTGTTGCCCATTACACGCAGCGAAGCCGCAAATTCATCAAGGGTGAGACCCACCTTATCGGTGTCATTTATCTCCATAAAGGCGCACAGCTTTGAGGCATAGCCTGTTTCCGTATCTCCCCTGCGGTTTATGTCCGCAGATGTGACCACCGGCTCTCCTTCGTAGATAAAGCGGTTCCTGTACAGATATTCCGCCGTGGCAAAGGAGCGCCTTATCTCGGATACGGGTGCCACATAGTCTCCCATGGTGAGGAAGAGCTTTCCTTCAAGTGCCTTGTAGAGCCGTGTCAGGCTCTCCATCACATCTGTTTTCTCCTTGGATCTGAAAAGTATGCCCAGCACGCCGGAAATATCTATGGAGATTATGTGTACCTGTCCGTCTCCCTCATAGAATGCCTTTACCAGTCTGTATATCTCCGCCTTTTCATCCGGGTCGGAGCGCACAGCGGCTGCTATGCAGGCTATGAAGCCGGGCTCCCTGTATCTTTCCTCAAACTGCGCCACGGAGCTTTCGTTCCCGAAGAAAACGCCCTTTATGAGCTGCTCTCCCAGGTACTCCTTGCCTATGTCCTGGCGCACCTTCTTTTCCTGCTCCCTGACTATCTTTTCACCCGCAGCACGGATAGCTTCCGTCAGCTCGTCCTCATCCACGGGCTTCAGTATGAAGTTCTCCACTCCCAGAGCGATGGCATCCTTTGCATAGGCAAAGTCCGAATATCCCGAAAGGATTATCACCTTTCCCTTGAAGCCCATGGCTTTTGCAGCCTGTGTCATCTCTATGCCGGACTTGCCGGGCATCTTGATATCAGCCACCACTATATCGGGAGACAGGGTCATTATCTTGGTGAGGCCGTCGTCGCCGTCGTCTGCCTCACCTATGACCTCACAGCCTATCTCCACCCATGGGATCATCATCTTCACGCCCTGTCGTACATTGGGCTCATCATCTACAAGCAATACTTTTAACATAATCCACCTTTAAAACCTTGTTTTCTCAAAGCAGTCATGCTCTACAGCTGTATATTGGAATTGGTCTGGGCGCCCTTCTCGTGTATCTGGGGCTCTCTCGGGAGCACCAGCCTTATGGTGGTGCCTTTTCCTTCCTCGCTCTGCACCCTCATGCCGTACTTCTTTCCGTGGTACATCTGTATTCTTTTATGCACATTGGTAAGACCTATGGACTTTCCGGAGGAGGTATCCGACACCTCCAGCTTGTATTCAAGCTCCCTGAGCTTTTCCGGGCTCATGCCCTGTCCGTTGTCCTCCACGTCTATGTACACATATTCCCCGTGATAGCAAACTCTTATGCTGATCCGTCCTCCGCCCTTTGATGCCTCTACTCCGTGTACGAAGGCATTTTCCACCAGCGGCTGTATCAGCAGGGGGAGTATCATGTAGTCTCCCTTCACTTCGGAGTAGAAATGATACTTTATCCTGTCTCCGAATCTGGCGGACTGGAGCTCCAGATAGGCATTGGTAAACTCAAGCTCCGAATGGAGAGGCACCTCCGCATCCTTGAACTCAAGACAGCGCCTCATGAATTTTCCCAGCTTCTTTACAAGGTCCGCAGTTTCCTTGTCGTTGTTGACATATGCCTTCATGCGTATAGTCTCAAGGGTATTGTAAAGGAAGTGGGGATTTATCTGAGAGGAAAGCGCCTTGAATTCCGCCTGCACCTGATTGAGCTTGAATGCTTCGGACTGCAGCTTTGCCTCATAGTTGTCGTTTATCAGCTTCTGCATGGTCTCAATCATCTGTCCGATGTCGGAGTACAGAAGGGATATCTCATCGGATCCGTTGTCTGTGAAGTCTACGTTGAAGTTTCCTCCGGTGACCTCGTGCATCTTGTCTGAAAGGGTCTTGATCCTTGATGAGAAGGTATTGGTGAACAAAAGAGTTATGAGCAGGGACAGGATTATCATCAGGGCGGAATAGCTTCCGTAGATGACCGACGCCGTGTTTATCTCATAGTTTATGAATCCCGGCGATAGAAACAGTGTCACCTGATGCAGATCCTTGTTCACAAGGGTGTTTTTCACCACCGCATAGCTCGTAAAGCCGTAAACTCCACTGCTGTGCGTGGTGACACCCACCGTTGCATCAAAATCGGGATATATGCTCAGCTCCGTTCCCGTGGGTATGCTGGGATAGGTGGAGTAATAAACATTTTCTCCCAGTGAGAGCAGGACATACAGAGTGTCATTGATGGAGAGGGTATCGAGCCATGTATCATTCAGGTTCACCACAACTACGGCTATGACCTCGTTTCCGGAGATCATGGGAGCGATACAGGCAAGGTTCGCTCTCCCCGTGCTGTTCTTCAGCACCCTCCAGAAGGGTCCGTCATTCTCAAGAGCGGTCTTGTACCATTCCGAACCCCTGACTGCGGCGTTCACCTTCACAAAGCTCGAATTGTAAACGAAATCGTCCCTGTCCATATATATGACAACATTTGAGACCTGCGACGGCACATTCACCAGCCTTGTGATGGTGTTCTCCGAATAGAACCGATAATAGGAGCTGCTGTCCGTGCTGTCGTGCTGCGAAGTCACAAATTCTCTTATGGTGCGGTTGTCACAGATATTCTCTGCGCACTGTTCACCCATCGACACCGTGTCCTGTATCCAGAAAGCGATGGTCTCCGCATTGCTTGCGGCAGTTTCAAGGGACTTGTCCCTCACTATGTTCCTCATTCCTATGAGCAGGAACGCACTTGCCGCAAAGGAGGGCAATACAACTATCAGAAACATGGAGATTATCTGGTTCCTGATACTCATTCTGTCGGATGAAAAAATACTTTTCATAGCTGATATATCTTAAAGGCCGCCTACACTCTTACGGCGTAGTGACCGGGACTTTCCGGGTCGTAGTATACCGTGAGCTCTTCTCCGGCTTCGGGAAAGCGCCCTTCTGCGGGCACATACCTGCACCCGTCGTAGCGTGTCCCTTCCACACAGTAGGAAAAATAAACAAGGTGAGGGAAGCGATCCCTGCCCATATAACCGTCTGCCGCCGCATGGGAGCCTGTACGCCCCAGCCACCAGCAGTCACGCACTTCTTCCACGGTACCCACCGCAGTGCAGCCTGCGGCAATTATCCTTTCACTGTCTATTCCGAACATATTCAGAAGTCCCATAAATATGACACCCCCTGCAAAAGGTCGGATGCGGGATACGGCACGGGGAAAAATGCACCCTGACTGCCGTCTCCTTGCTTAGATCTGTATTTTGTATCGTTTTCGTTTTCCGGGCGGCTCTACTTCAGCATATCATGCAATTCGCAGAGCAGGGCAAGAGCCTCTCTGGGAGAGTATTCGTCCGGGTCGGTCATTCTTATCCTCTTTATGACCTCATCCTCCTGCATGGAGGAAAAGGACACCTGAGGCTCCTCTTTCACGGGCTTTTCGCTGCGCTCCAGCCCGCCGCTCTCTATCTCGGCAAGCACCTGCCTTGCACGGCTCACCACCGCAGGAGGCAGTCCCGCCAGCTTAGCGACTTCTATGCCGTAGCTGTCATCAGTGCCGCCCTCCACTATCTTTCGCAGAAAGCGTATATCCTCACCGGACTTCCTCACGGCGACACTGTAGTTGTGTATGCCCTCCACCTTTCCTTCAAGTGCGCAAAGCTCATGGTAGTGGGTGGCAAAAAGGGTCTTGCAGCCAATCTTTTTCTTGTTCGCTATGTACTCCGCCACTGCCGTGGCGATGCTTATGCCGTCAAATGTGGATGTTCCTCTGCCCACCTCGTCAAGGATGACAAGGCTGTTTTTTGTGGCAGACTTCAGTATCTGTGAGACCTCGTTCATCTCCACCATAAAGGTAGACTGTCCGGATGTAAGGTCATCCGAGGCGCCCACTCTTGTGAATATCCTGTCGGTGACGGATATCCTTGCGCTTTCCGCAGGCACGAAGCAGCCCATCTGAGCCATAATGACTATAAGCGCACACTGCCTCATATAGGTGGACTTGCCCGCCATATTGGGTCCCGTTATTATAGACATACGCCTTTCGCCGCTGTCAAGGTAGACATCATTGGGGACATAGGGCTCATTTTCTATCATGAGCTCCACCACCGGGTGACGCCCGCCTCTTATGTCTATGACGCCGTCTGCGGAGATATCAGGCATCACATAGTTGTTTTTGAGAGAGACCTCCGCAAATGAGCAGAGCACATCAAGGGCAGCCACAGCCTTTGCCGTCTGCTGCACACGCACCAGCTGAGAGGCTATGAAATCCCTTACCTCGCCGAATATCTCCGATTCGAGAACGGCGACCTTTTCCCCTGCCCCGGAGATCTCCTCCTCCGTCTTTTTCAGTTCTTCTGTTATAAAGCGCTCCGCATTGGCAAGAGTCTGCTTTCTTATGTAATCGCTAGGAACGAGCTGATAGTAGCTTCTGGTCACTTCAAGATAGTAGCCGAAAACATGGTTGTAGCCCAGTTTCAGGCTCTTGATGCCCGTCCTCTCCCTCTCCTTTTCAAGGAGCTCGTTCAGGACGCCCTTTCCGTTGGAGATGATGCCCCTCAGCCTGTCAAGCTCATCATTGAACCCATCCTTTATGATGCCCCCGTCCTTCAGAAGTGCGGGAGGGTCATCCACTATGGCATTGCCCACAAGAGCGGATATCTCCGTGAGTTCGTCTATGCCCTCTCGTATGACTGCAAGGAGTGATGACTTTGCAAAGGACATCTGCGCCTTTATCTCCGGCATTTTCTCCGCAGTCTGGGCAAGAGCCTTTATGTCTCTCGGAGTGGCGCTCTTGTACATCACCTTTGTCATAAGGCGTTCAAGGTCGTAGACCCCCGCCAGCATATTACGGAGCTCGGAGTGCTCCACCGTGCTGTTCACAAGCTCTCCTACCGCCCCCAGCCTTTCGTTGATAAGACCGGGTTTCAGCAGGGGCTGCTCTATGTAGGAGCGCAGCAGCCTTTTTCCCATGGAGGTCTTTGTGCGGTCGAGCACCCAGAGAAGAGAGCCTTTCTTTTCCTTGTTCCTCATGGTCTCAACGAGTTCAAGGTTCCGCCTTGCCGTAAGATCCAGCTCCATGAAGCGCTTTTCACGGATGACCCTTACCTCGCAGAATCGCCCCACCGTGGCACGCTGGGTATCGCATATATAGTAAAACAGTCCGCAAAGAGCGCATATCGCTGCATCATCCGCATCCTCAAGCCCCAGCCGTGAAAGATCGTCCACGGAGAACTGAGCCGCCAGCAGAGGCTCGTTCGCCTCTCTGTCAAAGGCAGCAGGCGCAACAAAGGTAAAGGAGATATCAAGCCCTTTTCTGACAAATCTCTCTATCTCCCCGTCTCTTTCAAAGCCCTCCGGCACAAGTACTTCCGCAGGAGAGAGCCTTGACAGCTCATCTATGACCGAACGGGGATCCTTCTGCTTCCCGGAATAGACCTCGCACTCGCCCGTGGAGATATCCGCAAAGGCTGCGGCAGTTTCACCGTTTTTGGAGAATATGGCGCAGATATAGTTGTTGGTATCATCCGCCAGCAGGTTCGTGTCCGTAAGGGTGCCGGGAGTGACTATCCTCACCACGTCCCTTTTCACCAGCCCCTTTGCGGTCCTGGGATCCTCCATCTGCTCACATATGACCACCCGGAAGCCTTTTTCTATCAGCTTTTTAAGGTAAACATCCACCGAATGGTAGGGCACGCCGCACATGGGCGCACGCTCTTCAAGCCCGCATTCCTTTCCCGTAAGGGTAAGCTCCAGTGCCTTTGACACTGCCACAGCATCATCAAAGAACATTTCATAGAAGTCACCCAGCCTGAAAAATATCACATGCTCCGGGTACTGCTGTTTTACCGAAACATATTGCTTCATCATGGGCGAAAGTGAGGATACATCTATATTCATTGCCGTTCCCTTCGGATAATATGCAGTATTTTCTATTCCTGATCCGTACCGAAGATCCTGTCTCCCGCATCTCCCAGACCCGGAACTATATAAGCCTTGTCATTAAGGTGATCGTCAAGTGCTCCGACATATATATCTATGTCGGGGTGAGCCTTTTCAAGGGCTTTCAGACCCTCCGGGACAGCTATTATGCACATATATTTGATGCGTTTTGCGCCCCTTGACTTAATAAGATCCACAGCCTGTATGGCAGAGCCGCCCGTAGCAAGCATGGGATCCGGGACTATCACCAGCCTGTCATCCAGATGGCCCGGAAGATTTATGTAGTATTCACAGGGCTCATGAGTCTTTTCGTCACGGCTCAGCCCGATGTGTCCCACCTTTGCCGCAGGCAGCAGGGAAAGTATACCTGTCATCATCCCGAGACCCGCTCTCAGTATAGGCACTACCGCAGGCTTTCTGCCGTCTATGAAGGGCACATCCGCCTCGGCGACCGGAGTTCTGATATGCCTTTTCACTGTGGGAAGGTCACGCAGCGCCTCATAGGTCATGAGCATCGCCACCTCCTCCGTAAGGGTGCGAAAGTCCTTTGTACCAGTGTTCTCATCCCTCATAACGGAGATCTTGTGGGTTATGAAAGGGTGATCCAGAATAACCGTCTTACCCATGCCTTTACCTCCTGTGACAGGTCTTATACCGATTTTTCCTCGATGTACAGACGATCTTCAAGCCTAAGATCCCTTATATCCAAGCATTTGCAGCTTGTTTTCTGTCTATGCACCGGTCAGAGATCAGTATTATCATTACGGTACTATCAGCCGCATCCGGAACATCCTGCACAGCCTCCGGGGCTGCAGGCAGAGGGAGGAGTTTCGGAAACCGTCATGGGGTCCTGTCCGTTTGCCGAAGCCGTAACTATGTAGTTTACGGAGGCAAGCAGCTCATCCATTGCCGAACGGGCTTCCTCATAGGCTACCATATTGGGGTTCTGCGTCACCTTGGTGAACATTGCCGTAAGGTCGGAATTGAGCTTTTTCACTCTTTCCCTGTCACAGTCCGCCTTCCCCTCCTCCATGTTTATCATCATCTTGATGGCATGGAATTCGGAGATATCCTGCTGAAGCTCCGTGTCCTCATCGTTTTTCTTCTTTGCCTCATGGTATCTCTTATATCTCTCGTCTTCCTGCAAGGCCTTTCCGACCTGCCTTGTAAGCTCTATAACATTCATGATGCTATCCTTTCCGCTAAATGATCTCGCCGTCTACCGCCCAGTTGTGAGCAGCTTTGACCCAGACCTTTTTCATCTGCCCTATAAGGCTCTCCTCCCCTTTTACAAGGGTTATGATCCCCTCGCCGCTCTTTCCGCTGATAAGACCCTTGTGTGTGCCGTCAAAGAGCACATCAAAGGTGTTCCCCACAAAGCGTTTGTAGCTTTGCTCGGTGATCTCTCTCTGGAGCGCAAGGAGCCTTCCCATCCTCTCCGACTTTTCCTTTTCGGGGGTGCTGTCCTCCATTGCGGCAGCCCTGGTGCCCCTTCTTTTGGAGTAGATGAAGGAGTATATGTTGTCAAACTGTATAAGCCTCATCATGTCAAGGGTCTCCTCAAAGTCCTTTTCGGTCTCACCGGGGAAACCCACTATGATATCCGTCGTCACCGACAGCCCCTTGTACCTGCTCCGTGCATATTCGCACATCTTTATGAATTTTTCCCTGGTATAGCTGCGGTGCATGGCTCTCAGGATATCATTGCTGCCGGATTGCAGGGGGAGATGGATGCTTTTGCATATCTTTTCCGACTCTGCTATCACGTCAAAAAATTCCTCTGTGGCATCCTTCGGATGGGGGGACATGAAGCGCACCCTGAAATCCCCGTCTACGGCATTTATCCGCCGCAAAAGCTCCGGGAAGTCCGTCTTTTCCTCAAGACCTCTGCCGTAGGAGTTCACATTCTGCCCAAGGAGCATTATCTCCTTCACGCCGTCGTCCGCCAGATACTTCACCTCTTCGATGATGCTTTCCGGGGTGCGGCTGCGCTCCCTGCCCCTTACATACGGAACTATGCAGAAGGTGCAGAAGTTGTTGCAGCCGTACATGACGGAAACTCCCGCCTTGTACTTCACTGCCCTGTAAAGGGGTCTGCCCTCGGGTATCTCGCCCTTTCTCTCCTCGGTGTCCACGGTAAATCTTCTTTCCGTGAGCACCTTGTAGAGCAGCTCCGGCAGCTTGTCGGATGCAAAGGTACCAAAGACCATATCCACATAGGGGTAGGACTTCCTCACCTTTTCCGCCGTGCCCTCTTCCTGTGCCATACAGCCGCAGAGCCCCAGCACCATTGAGGGATTTTTCCTTTTGGCGTGTTTGAGCTCTCCCAGATAGCCGTAAAGCCTCTGTTCTGCGTTTTCTCTCACCGCACAGGTGTTGAGGATCACTATATCCGCTGTTTCGGGGTCGCTGCTGACCCCGCAGCCCATTGACATGAGCACCCCCGTAAGGCGTTCGCCGTCGTTTACGTTCTGCTGACAGCCGAAGGACTGCACACAGCACAGGGGAGGTGCCTCCCGTGCCGCAAAGATATCCTTTACGGCTCTTATATATTCACTGTTGTTCATTATCATGTCTCGGTAAAGTATTCTTCGGTGCCCACCGTGCGGCAGAGCTGTTCAAGATCCACCCTTGAAGCAAGGTAGCCGTCTATCATGGGGTAGACCGTAAGCCCGCCTGAAAGGCTGCTCAGGTTTTCGTAGAGCTGCTCCAGCTTTTCCGTATCCCCCGCCCTTTTGTAGTCCGGCGGGAAATACTCCGAAAGATCCGTCATGGCATTTGTCCTGACTATAAGTGTACAGCCTGCCAGCTCCTCCGGCACGAAACATTCCGCACTGCGGGACATTATCTCATAGCTCCAGAAGCAGAAAAGGGTATCCGCTCCCGCACTTCTTGCTGAATTTGTCAGCTTTTTCGCAAGGGATGTAAGGTAGGTGTGCCTGTCCGAATCCGGTGAAAGGTGATAGCCCAGATAATCCAGATCCGACTCCCTGAAAGAGGGGAAAGACATATCCTCGCAGACTATCTTCTTGAAGCCCGCTTCTCCCAGCTCCACCACCATATCGCACAAAAAGCGCACCGCATCATCGTCGTAGGGGCAGATCCACGGCTTTCCGCCGTTGTCATAGAGGTCGTCCAGCCAAACAAGGTCGTCCTCCGTGCGGTAAACGCCTATCCTGTCCTCTCCGTACCTGTTATTGTCGGTAAGTATGCTCACCTGCGCCGCAGGCGAAAGACCGTAGCCGCGGCAGATATCCCCCGCTTCCGCTGCTGTCATGCTGCCCCTTACCGGGTTTTTCTCCGCCAGAGACACCAGGGTATCCTCTGTTTTGTACCAGTAGACACCGCCCTTTGTCTTCATGGGCAGCAGCACACCGAAATAGCCTTCACGCACAGCCTTCTCACAGGCTGCCCCAAGGGATGTACTGTCTTTCATATCCGCAGTGGAGAGCCTTTTGTAGCCCTTTGCCGCAGAAAATGCCGCATCATCGGGCACTCTTATGGGACGTGTATCTTCTGTCTGTGCGGGTTCGGGTGCCTCGGTGACCGCAGGTGCCGTCACAGAGGTGACAGTATCCTCCGGTGTCCATACCGGTACTTTCTCTCTTTCGGAATGTGCTTTCAGATAATCCGAAATGGGTCCCAGGGCACTGTACCCCACGAACACCAGTACGATCACTCCCAGTACGGAGAGCACCCCGGAGATTATCTTATCGCTGCTGCGCCTTATCCTGCTGTGCCTTTTGGGTCTAAAAAGCTTTCTGCGTCTTCTTCTCATATCTATCATCGTGCCGTCAAAACGGCTTTCAGTCCAATCCGTATTTTTCAAGTGTCCTTGACACCGTATTCAGTCTTTCCCTAAACAGCTTGTAGTCCGGCTCATGCTTTCCCACGAGATCCCAGAAATCCCTGCTGTGATCCAGATAGGTAAGATGAGACAGCTCATGTATCATGACATACCGCCTTGTTCGCTCATCTGCCAGCACCAGCCTCCAGGAAAGGTTTATGCTGCCTTTCGATGAGCAGCTTCCCCAGCGCCCTCTTGCGCTGTTTATCCTGATGTCGGAGGGGCTTCTCCCCATCATCTCCGCCACATCCAGAAGCTCCGGTATCATGCTCCTTGCCAGCTTTTTGTAAAGCTGCTCCAGGGAGGGTATGAGCTCCGAAAGAGGCCTCATGGGACAGTAGAACCTGTCGTTCCCGAATCTCAGGTAGAAAGCATCCTCGCTCAGTATCACAGGGAGCTCCTTACCGTGGTAGGGGAGCTTTTCGGGAGGCTTTGAGAGAAATTCCCTTTTCCTTTCCCTGTCCGCCTGTCCCGCCATGTAGTCAGCCAGCAGCTTTGCCGCATTGGCATCCACAAAATCATCTATAAATCCCTTTGCGGCATAGAAGGGCGCCTTGACTGTCAGCTCCCCGTCCTCATCCACACGCAGGGAAACAGTCTTTCTGTTCTCCCTTATGAGCCTGTAAGAATACTCACTCATATCATTATATCACTTTCCGCCGGAATTGTCAATCACTAACCACCATCTCGGTATTTTCCGTGTCTGCCTGCTCCATGCGCAGCAGTCTGGAAATGCCCTTTTCCTGCATGGTGACCCCATAGAACACATCAGCCTCCTCCATGGTGCCCCTTCTGTGGGTTATGGTGATGAACTGGGTGGTGTCGGTGTACCTGTGGAGATACTGGGCATATCTTGAAACATTCACGTCATCAAGGGCTGCCTCTATCTCGTCAAGTATGCAGAAAGGCGCAGGGCGCACCTTCAGTATGGCAAAGTAGATGGCTATGGCAACAAAAGCCTGTTCTCCGCCGGACATGAGGGACAGGTTCCCTATGACCTTTCCGGGAGGCGCCGCCTTTATCTCTATGCCGGAGGTAAGCACGTTTTCCGGATCCGAGAGGGAGAGCTCTGCCCTTCCCCCGCCGAAAAGCTCCGTGAAAATGCTCTTGAAGGCAGTGTTTATGTCGTTGAAGCTCTGTCTGAACTTTTTCTCCATGGAAACGGTCAGCTCGTCTATGAGGCGCTCCAGTTCCTTTTTGGAGTCGGTCACATCCCTGAGCCTTCCTTTCAGCTCCTCGTACCTGCCGGAAACTTCCTTGTATTCCTCAATGGCAGCAAGGTTTACATTTCCCAGAGCCCTGATCCTGTTTCTCACAGAGCCCAGTTCATCCTCCAGTTCCTTTATGTCCTCAAACTCTATCGCCATTTCCCGTGCCTGTGAGGGATACAGCTCATACTGCTCCTGCATCTGCGAGATCACCCTGTCCTGCTCCGCCTGCAATGCAGTTTTCCTCTCTTCAAGGCGGGTGCGCTCGGAGGCTATGCCCTCACGGTGGGACTGTGCCTCTCTCAGAAGGCTCCTGAGCCCCGATATCTCCTTTTCTTTCAGGGAATTCTCGCTTTTCAGGCGGGTGATCTCCGACATGAGCATATTCGCCTTGTCGTCCCCCGCACGCAGCCCCTCACGGATCTTTTCTGCCTGCTGCCTTGCTTCCTCTGCCTTCTCCTTTATCTTCTCTGTCTCCTCGGCATACTTTACAGCCATGTCACCCATTTCAAGAGCACGCCTTTTGATGTCCTCCTTCTCACGGATGATGTTTTCCTTCGTCATCTCCAGCTGTGCAAGGCTTATCTTCGCCTGCGACAGCTCCTCGGAGAGCCTTTCTCTTTCCACCCTCAGCTTTTCCCTGTATTCGCTGCCCTCGGATGACCTTTCCTCGGATTCCTCTATGCTCCTGTTTACCTTTTCCAGCTCCGCTTCGCTCTCCGTGATGGTCTTTCGCAGCTCTTCGTCCCTGATCTTCATGCGCAGAGCGGTCTTTTCCATGTTCTCTGCGGCAGACTTCACCTGTATGTTCAGATCCTCTGCCCTTTTCCTCTCCGCCTCGAAGCGTGCCTTGTCCGCAAGGAGGACAGAGTTTTCCTCCTCTATGGCGGATATGTTCAGCGACAGCCTTTCGCACTCGTCCTTCGCAAGCACGAGAAGCCCCTTTCTCTCCTCCGCCTTCTTTTCAAGGGCAGCACGCTCTGCCCTTATCTTGTCTATCTCGTTCTTACGGCTGAGTATCCCGCTTGAACGGTTGAGGGAACCGCCCGTATAGGAACCGCCCGCATTCACCACCTGGCCGTCAAGGGTCACTATCCTGAACTTGTAGCCCGCTGATCTTGCGATATTCCCCGCATAGTCGATGTTCTCCGCAACTGCCACACGTCCCAGCAGGCTCTTCACCACGCCGTCGTAGCGGTCATCATACTCCACCAGATCCGATGCCACACCTATGAATCCGGGCGCAGACTGCACAAATCTGGTATCAAGCTTTGTGCCGTGTACGGAAGTAAGGGGCAGAAAAGTCGCACGTCCCGCATTACGGTCTTTCAACAGACGGATGCCCCTCTTCGCCACATCCTCATTTTCGGTGATGATGTTTTGCAGTGCTCCGCCAAGTGCCGTTTCTATGGCTGCGGTGTATTCGCTTTCTATGGTGAGTATCTGGGAAACAGTGCCGCATATGCCTTTGAGCTGCCCGTTCTTTGACGCCGTGAGTATTGCCTTTGAAGCACCGGAATAACCCTCCATGGCATTTTCAAGGTCGGTGAGTATCTGCTCTCTTTCCTTTTTTACTCTGATATCCGAAAGGATCCTGTTCTGCTCCTCATTCATGGTGCTGAACTTTTTCGACTTGCTTTCGTATATCATCCTTGTGCCCGCCAGCTTGTTCCTGTTCTCCGAGAGCTTTTCCTCAACCGCTGCAAGACCCTTTTCTATCTGTTCCTTTTCCTTTTCGAGCTTTGACAGCTCCTCCTCGAGCTCTGTCTTTCTCCGCTGCTCCTCTTCTCCCTCTCTGCCGCTGTCTTCCAGACTTTTTCGGGCGGATGCCACAGAGGTGTCCAGTTCCGTCCTCTTGATGTAGAGGGCACTGAGAGCCTTTTCCTGCTCTCCTCTTTTCCTGTCAAGCTCTCCTGCATCCTCATCCGCAGAAAGCAGCTTTCCCTTCAGCTCCTCAATGCTCTTTTCCTTTGCCTTGATCTCTGAGCAGGTGCTTTCAAGCTCCGCATCCTTTTTCTCCGTCAGCTTGCTGCTGTCATTCCCCGCAGCCTGAGCCTCGGCGATCTTCTGCTCCAGCTCCTCCAGATCCTCGCCGTAGTGCTTTATCTCGTTTTCAAGCACCGCAGCCCGTGAGCTTTCCTCCGCCGCTTCCCTGCGCCTGTCGGAGATCTCTGTCTGAATACGTTCTATGGCTATGTTGGAAAGGTTGATGTCCTTTGAGAGCTCCTCTTCCTTTTCCTCGTTCTTCTTTATGTCAAGGTTTGCGTTGTTGTATTCCGCCTCGTTTATCAGCAGCTTTTCCTCTATGCCGGAAACTCTCTCTCCCGCCTCATCTATCCTGCTGAGCCACACCGTGACTTCAAGCGCTTTCCTGCGCTCTGCCAGCACTACGAACTTTTCAGCCTTTTCCGACTGGACTTTCAGGGGACCTACCCTTTCCTCCAGCTCCCTCAGTATATCCTCCAGACGGACTATGTTCTCCTCCGCCTTCTGCAGCTTGTTCTGTGCATCCTCCTTGCGGTACTTTGAATGAGAGATGCCCGCTGCCTCCTCGAAAATATTCCTTCGCTCGGAGGACTTTGAAGAGATGATCTCCGCAGCCTTGCCCTGCCCTATGATAGAGTAGCCGTCACGCCCAAGACCCGTATCCATAAAGAGCTCGGAAATGTCTTTCAGACGCACCTGCGAGCCGTTTATCATGTACTCGCTCTCACCGCTGCGGTACAGCTTTCTTGTGACAGCTACTTCCTCTGCGGGGATATTCAGCTCCCCGTTGTTGACAATGGTGAGCGTCACGCTGGCAAAGCCCATGGGGCGGCGCATCTGTGTGCCAGCAAAAATAATATCCTCCATTTTCGCCCCTCTGAGCGTCCTGGAGGATTGTTCACCAAGTACCCAGCGGACCGCATCGCCGATATTGGATTTTCCGCTGCCGTTCGGACCCACCACAGCGGTTATGCCCTTGTCAAAATCCAGCTTTATCTTGTCGGGGAAGGATTTGAACCCGTGTATTTCCAGTGATTTAAGGTACATTTTATCTTCTTCCCCTTTTTAGCTTTCAGATCGTGGCGATCTCTGATATTTTTTCGTTGTCGGCGTAAATGAACGCCTTTCCGTCGGGCACGGTCCCGTCTATGACAAAATCCGCCCTGTCACCGAAATAGTCCCTGTTTGCTTTTTTCTGCCCGCAGACCAGGCTGTAATATCTGCCTGCCGTCTTTACCTCAACAGTGCTGCACTTCACACCCGACAGCACCGCCTCAAGCCTGTTTCTGAAAATGCGGCTCCTGACCACCTCACCCATGGCAGGGTGATAAAAGCCGCCCATCATGCCTTCTTCAAGGGACTTTTCCGCATGGAGGCCAAGTCTTATGACCCTTATCCCCTTTTCTTCAAACATTTCACAGGCCTTTGCACAGACATCCACACATTCATCAAAGGGATAAGGCTTGTATATGCCCTTTTCAAAAAGGCTGCCAAGCTCTGTTCCCCTGATTATCACCGTGGGATATATACGCACCGTATCCGGCATAAGGGCTGCTATCCTTTCGGCAGTCTCCAGATCGCTTTCCGGCGTTGCCGTGTACAGGCCTGTCATCATCTGCAAGCCTGTTTCAAAGCCACGGGAGCGGAGCATTTTTGCGGACTCCTCTATCTGCCTTGCAGTGTGTCCCCTGTTGTTTGCTTTAAGTACACTGTCATCCATGGACTGAGCACCCAGCTCCACCGCCGTCACACCATAGGCTTTCAGAGTATCAAGCACCTCCCCGTCTATACAGTCGGGACGGGTGGAGATCCTTATGCCCTTTGCGCCCTTTTCCTTTACATACCTCTCCGCCGTACCAAGAAGGGCATTCATATAGTCCTTCGGTATGGCTGTAAAGCTGCCGCCGAAAAAGGCTATCTCCGTTTCGGGGAGTCTTTCCTCAGGGATATGCTCAAAGGCATCCCGCAGCAGCTCATCCACTTCCTCCGGCAGAGGAGCCCTTTCCGTGCCGCTGATAGTCCGCTGTGCGCAGAAGGAGCACATAAAGGGGCAGCCTATATGGGGTATGAAAACGGAGATGTTTGAGTGCTTCATTTAAGCTCTCCCATAAGGATCAGCGCCTCTCTTGCTGCCTGCTGCTCCGCCTGCTTTTTGGTGTGTCCCTCTCCGCTGCCTATTACAGCACCGTTCAGGAGCACATTCACCCTGTACATCTTGTTATGCTCGGGGCCCGATTCTCCCACGGTCACATACTCCACCCTTTCCTCCGGGTTCTGCTGTATGACCTCCTGAAGCAGGGTCTTGTGATCTCCCAGTTTCTTTGCGGTATCCTTGTTCAGGTTTTTGGGGATGAACCCCGTAACATATTTCCTGGCATTTTCCAAACCGCCGTCAAGGTACAGCGCACCTATAACGGCTTCAAATGCGTCTGACACTGTTGAGGGACGGCTACGGCCGCCGTTCATCTCCTCCCCCCTTGAAAGGAAAAGGAACTCTCCCAGCCTTATCCTGTGGGAAAACTCAAAAAGTGTCTGCTCGCAGACAAGCGCCGCTCTGATGCGGGACAGATCCCCCTCCGGCAGGTGGGAAAAGTACCTGAAAAGGTGTTCCGAGACCACTATTGACAGTACACTGTCTCCAAGAAACTCCAGCCTTTCGTTGGAAAAGTGCTTTTCTCCCGTGCGGGTCTTCAGGTCATTTGCAAAGGAGGAATGGGACAGTGCCTGAAAGAGCAGGGACTTGTCGCCGAAAACATATCCTATGACTTCCTCAAACTCTTTCAGTCTGTCGATGTGCTTTAAATATTCTTCGCTGTTCTTCATTTTTTCATGCTCTCAAGCGCACGGGTGATCTCACCTGTGATATCCCCGTCCACACACTGCTTTGCCTGCCTTATGGCATTGAAAAACGCCTTTCCGTTTGAGGAGCCGTGCGCCTTTATAACAGGCTTTGAAACGCCTATCATAACAGCACCGCCCACTTCCGTGTAGTCGAGCCTCTTGCGGAAGGCTTTTATCTTGCCAAGTATGAGCAGGGCGGCTGCCTTGCCGTTTACACCCTCTGTCAGCATGGATCTCAGCTCATGCGAGAAGAAGGAGCCCATGCCCTCATACAGCTTCAGCACCACATTTCCCGTAAAGCCGTCCGTGACCACCACGCTGCAGTCCCCGAAGGGTATATCCCTTGCCTCCAGGTTCCCGTAGAAGTCTAGGGGTGCGGCAGAGAGCTGCCTGTAAGCCTCTTTGTCCAGCTCTCTTCCCTTGGTATCCTCTGTGCCTATGTTTACAAGTCCTACCTTCGGGCTTTTTATCCCCATGACATTTTTCATGTAAACGCTGCCCATGATACCGAACTGTGTGAGCATCTCGGGGCGGCACTCCGTGTTGGCGCCTGCATCAAGAAGTATCATATGACCCTTTGCCGTAGGCATTATGGGAGCCAGCGCAGGCCTTTTTATGCCCTTTATGCGCTTTACTATCATAGTAGCGCCCACCATAAGTGCACCGGTGCTGCCAGCACTTACAAAGGCATCGCCCTTTCCCTCGGAAAGAGCTTTCAGACCCAGCGCCATGGAGCAGTCACTGCGGCTTTTGAGTATCTCGGTAGGATCCTCGTGTATGTCGATCACACTGTCGGTCTCTATGACCTCCATCCCCCTCAGAGGGATCTTGTTCTCTCTTGCGCACTTTCTTATCTTCTCACGGTCCCCCGTCAGCGTGATGTGTACGCCCAGTTCCTTTACAGCCTGAGCTGCGCCCTCAAGCACCGCCAGCGGTGCATTGTCGCCGCCGAATGCGTCTATTATGATATTCATATGCTACCTTCTTTCTGCTCACGGTCAGTTTTTCTGCCTGTCTTCAAGGTATTTTCTCAGAGCTGCCAGAGACCTGTCCGCCAGCGCCTGATACCTTTCCTGCTTCCCTCTGATATGTGTTTCAAGGGGCGGGAGCATTCCCATATTCGCCCCCATGGGCTGAAAGTCCTTTACACTGTCATCGGAGATATAGGAAAGCAGTGCTCCCATCATGGTCTCACGGGGAAGGGAGAGCCTTTCGGCGGATACGGCATTTATGCCTGCCGCTATCCCTCCCGCAGCCGATTCCATATAGCCCTCGGTGCCTGTGATCTGTCCCGCAAAGAAAAGGTTCGGCCGTCCTCTCAGAGAAAGGTCGGAGCTCAACACCTTGGGAGAGTTTATGAAGGAATTCCTGTGCATGACACCATACCTTACAAACTCTGCATTTTCAAGTCCGGGTATCATGGAGAATACTCTCTTCTGCTCCCCGAATCTCAGATTCGTCTGAAAGCCTACGATATTGTACAGGGAGCCTTCTCTGTTCTCCCTGCGCAGCTGTACCACTGCCCAGGGTCTGTGTCCTGTTTTCGGGTCGGTTATGCCCACGGGCTTCATAGCCCCGTACCTTGCTGCATCCGCTCCCCTTTTCGCCAGCACCTCTATGGGCATACAGCCCTCATAGACCTTGAAATCGTCTCTTTTGCTGCTTTCAAAGTCATGGAGAGGTGCGCTCTCCGCATTCACAAGAGCCTCATGAAAGCGCTCGTATTCCTCTTTGCTGAATGGGCAGTTGATGTAATCGTCACCGCCCCGTCCGTACCGTGCCGCAAAAAAGGCTCTTTCCATATCCACAGACTCTGCGGTGACAATGGGAGCGGCAGCATCGTGGAAGTGAAGGGCGCCCCCCGTGAGCCTTTCTATATCCTCGTAAAGGCTGCCGTCCGTCAGAGGTCCCGTAGCTATGATGACAGGGTCTTCCCTGTCAGGCACTGCCTTTATCTCCTCATGGCGTACTTCTATCAGAGGGTGTTCTTTTATTCTCTTTGTCACAGCTGCGGAGAAAAGATCCCTGTCTACCGCCAGTGCTCCTCCCGCATCCACTGCACATTCGTCCGCACATTCAAGGCAAAGGGAGCCCAGAAGGCGCATCTCCGCCTTTAAAAGACCCGCTGCGGAGGCTGTTCTTGCAGCCTTGAAGGAATTGGAGCAGACAAGCTCCGCAAAGTCTTCCTTTTTGTGGGCGGGAGACATTTTCAGAGGCTTCTGCTCATACAGTATGACCCTCTCGCCCCTTGAGGCTGCGGCATAGGCTGCTTCGCAGCCCGCAAGCCCCGCTCCTATCACATAAACCATAGTTAATTTTTCTTTATCGTCTCGCTGTAGCCGCACTTTGTACAGAACAGCTTGCTGCCCTTCTTGTACATGGTGGTACCGTCCTTGCAGTTGGGGCACTTGTCCGCAACAGGCGTGTCCCACGTTACGAAATCACATTCGGGGTAGCCCTCGCAGCCGTAGAATTTCTTCCCCTTCTTGGATTTCTTTGCAACTATCTTCTTCCCGCACTTGGGGCATATGCCTCCCGTGGGCTTTACCAGTCTTCTTGCATTATTGCACTCCGGGAATCCCGTGCAGGCAAGGAATCTTCCGAATCTGCCGAACTTTATCGCCATGGGCTTTCCGCAGATCTCGCAGACCTCGTCGGTCTCCTCTGCGGGTACTTTGAAGTACTTTCCCTCCGTCTCCTTTTCGGCGGATGAAAGAGTGTCGCTGAAATCTCCGTAGAAGTCCTTCAGGGTATTGTGCCACTCTCTTTCCCCTGTCTCGATGCGGTCAAGGTCGTCCTCCATGGCGGCTGTGAAGCCCGTATCCACATATTTGCTGAAATACTCGCTGAGAAGATCGGTTATGACCTCTCCCAGGCCCGTCGGCTTCAGGGTCTTTCCGTCCCTCTCGATATACATCCTGTTCACGATGGTGGATATGGTGGGCGCATAGGTAGAAGGTCTGCCGATACCGTTTTCTTCGAGCGCCTTGATAAAGGATCCCTCTGTGTACCTCGGAGGGGGCTGTGTAAAATGCTGCTTCCCCTCAACGGCTTTGAGGACCACTTCCCCGCCCTCGTTTATGGGCGGGATCTCCTTTGCCGCTTCCTCCTTGGTCTCCTCATAGAGCACCGCAAAGCCCTTGAACTTCACGGAATATCCGCTCGCCTTGTACATGATGCCGCTGCCCTCTATATCCACGGACACGGTGTCAAACTCCTCGTTTGCCATCTGGCTTGCGATGAACCTTTCCCAGATGAGCTTATACAGCTTGAACTGGTCGGGAGTAAGGCTGTCCTTTACCTTTGCGGGACTGAGGGACGGCGTAGAGGGGCGTATAGCCTCGTGGGCATCCTGCGCATTCTTCTTCGTCCTGTAAACAGGGGGCTTGGCAGGAAGATATTCCCTGCCGAAGGCGCTTTCTATATATTCCGCTGCCGCCCTCTGAGCCTCTGCCGAAACTCGCAGGCTGTCCGTTCTCATATAGGTGATAAGACCCACTGCACCGATACCCTCGACTTCAACGCCCTCGTAGAGCTGCTGTGCGGCACGCATGGTGCGCTGTGTCTGGAAGCCCAGCTTCTTTGAAGCCTCCTGCTGCATGGTGGAAGTTGTAAAGGGAGGCGCAGGATTTTTCTTCCTTACGGACTTTTTCACCTTTTTGGCAATGAACTTCGTCTCCTTGCTCTGAGCAATGATCTTGTCCGCCTCTTCCTTGTTTTTGAGAGCGGTCTTCTTCCCGTTCATCCCGTAAAACTGCGCCTCGAACTGCTTTCTTGAGGGAGGTGCAGTGAATTTCGCCTCTGCCGACCAGTATTCCTCCGGCTTGAATGCGTTTATCTCCCTCTCCCTGTCAACTATCATCTTGACCGCCACAGACTGCACACGGCCTGCGGAAAGCCCCCTCTTCACCTTTCTCCACAGAAAGGGAGACAGCTTGTAGCCCACTATCCTGTCAAGTATGCGTCTTGTCTGCTGTGCGTTCACCAGGTCAAGGTCGATCGGTCTGGGGTGAGCCATTCCCTCTGCCACGCCCGTCTTTGTGATCTCATTGAAGGTGACTCTCACGGGGGACTTCTCATCTATCCCCAGTATATGAGCCAGATGCCATGATATAGCCTCTCCCTCACGGTCCGGGTCTCCGGCAAGATAGACCTTGTCCGCCTTGTCCGCTGCCTTTTTAAGGCTCTCTATAACATCCTTCTTACCGGGATCCTCCACATAGACAGGTTCAAAATCGTTGTCTATATCCACGCTCAGCTTGGATTTCTGAAGATCCCTGATGTGTCCCATGGATGCAGCCACCTTGTAGCCGCTTCCCAGGTATTTTTCAACTGTCTTCGCCTTTGAGGGCGACTCAACTATAACAAGATTTGTCTTTGCCATTTTTCTCACTTTTTACATAAAAAGGGGGATGCGCTCCGTCATTTTCCCGGAACATACCTTGTCCCCTCATTGATTATTATATTATCAAGCTCCAGCATGGTGAGCTCGGAAAGCAGCTCGTCCGTATCGCAGTCAATGATTTCGGAAAGCCCTTCAAGGTCTATGCTTCCCGCCGACCTGACAGCCTCCGCTATCCTCTTTCCAAGCTCGGTCTCCGCTTCTTTCAGGGGTAAAGAGGGGGATTTTTCCTCTTTCGGCGCTTTTGCATGAGCCGCAGTTCTCGCTTTCCCCGTCTTTCCCTGCTTTTTCTCTTTCTTTTCGGATGACGGCTGCTCTTTCACGGACGGAGCCTTTTCCTTCGGTTTTAAGGCGGTCTTTGCCTTCTCCTTTATCTCGGGCTCATTCTCGTAAACATCAAAAATATCCCCCATGCCCATAAACGGCACGGCGCCGTCCCGTATAAGCTCCGCCTGACCCTTGTACCTTACATCGAAAAGGTCCCCCGGCACCACCGCAAAGACCGTCTTTCCCTGCTCTGCCGCATGGCTCGCCGTATTCAGGGAGCCGCTTTTTTCTCCCGCCTCTATGACACACAGCGTATCCGACAGCCCCGAAAGTATCCTGTTTCTCTGAGGGAAATTCCTTGCAAGCGGATCCGTTCCCGGAGGGAATTCCGAGATAATGGCACCGTTTGAAGCTATCATCTCCCTGTACCTGCTGTTTGACTTGGGATAATCCACATCTATGCCGCAGCCAATCACAGCAAAGGTCTTTCCGTGCCGCCTCACAGCCGTAAGGGCAGCGCTTATGTCTATGCCCTCCGCAAAGCCGCTTACGACCGCCATCCCTCTTTTGACAGAGGAGGTGACCACCGCATCCGCTACCTGCCTTGAATATTCCGACGGCTTTCTCGTCCCCACCACACCGATAGTCAGCATGGAATCCAGAGGACTTATGTCCCCCTTAACAAAAAGCACCTGAGGGGGCGCAAAAACACTTTCAAGCCTTTTGGGGTAACATTCATCCAGCGGGGTGATGACCTTTATCCCGAAGCGGAAGCACTTTTCAAGAACGCTCCGTGCATCGTCCACGGAGACCCTGTCCATCCATGCCACAGACTTGTCGGAAAACTCCGAGCGCAGCACCTCATCCTGAGACAGCGCCGCATAGACCCGCCCCGGGTCGTCTCCGTAACGGGAGAGCAGGTCGTTTATGGCTCTGCTCCCGGCTCCCAGTGCAAGAACGCACCAGAGCCTGTAAAGAGTATCATCATTGTAACCGTATGCCACAGACCTTCTCCCTCCCCGTACACAGTTCCTATTTCCTGCCGCTCAGCTCCCACATGATAAGCCCTGCCGCCATGGCAGCGTTGAGAGAATTTATGCTCCCCTTCATGGGAATGGTGAGCCTTCCGCCGCAAAGAGCCGTATGCTCCGCAGGTATGCCGTTTGCTTCGTTCCCTATGACCACTGCGGAGTTGTCAAGAGAAACACGCCCCAGCACCTCCGCATCACGGGAGATGACCGCCGCCATGGTCCTGATGCCCTTTCGGTGTACTGCTCCGAGCATCTCCTCAAAGCCGCCGGCATAGAGCCTTACTCTGAAAAGGCTCCCCACAGCCGACCGGACCACTTTGGGCGAAAGCTCGTCACAGCAGCCGCAGATCCCCACCGAGATCCCCATGGCATCCGCTGTGCGCAGAATGGTACCCATATTTCCGGGATCCCTTATCATATCAAGAATAACAAGAGGTTCTCCGCCGTAGCTTTCCGGAGAGCTCCTCACGGGAGCATCACACACCGCAAAGACCTGCTGCGAGGTCTCCGTAAGGGCTATGTCATCGGCTATATCCCTGTCGATGACGATCACTTCGCCGCAGGTACGGAGAAAATCCTCATCCAGCCTTTCGGCATACTTTCCGAGAGCCTCCTCCGTCACCAGCAGGATACGGGGACAGACCATCCCCTTCAGATCGGTCACGACCCTTAGACCTTCAAGGACAAAAAGACCCTTTTCCCTGCGCTCCGAGGAGCTTTTGCACAGCTTTTTGTAGTGCTTTATCAGTTCGTTTCGGGGAGATGTTATTCTTTTAGGTTCCATACAGTTCCCATTTTAGCATTAAAGGCTGTTGCACAAGCAAACTTGTGAAACAGCCTAAGCGTTCCTTTTTTAACTTCGATCAAAGTGCTGCCTTAGCCTGATCAACAAGTGCAGTAAATCCCGCTGCATCGTTGATAGCTATTTCGGAAAGCATCTTTCTGTTGAGAGTAACTCCGGCCTTCTTGAGTCCGTTCATGAAAGTGGAATAATTCACACCGTTGGACTTGCAGGCAGCGGAGATCCTGGTGATCCAGAGTCTTCTGAAATCCCTCTTCTTGAGCCTTCTGCCGATGTAAGCATAGTTGCCGGACTTCATTACGGCTTCCTTAGCCATCTTGAAGTGCTTGCTCTTTGCGCCCCAATAACCCTTAGCGAGCTTTAAGGTCTTGTTCCTTCTTTTACGGGTAGCCATTGCGCCCTTTACACGAGCCATATCTTAAACCTCCGATAATAAACTTGAAATACTGTTCCCGATTACTTGTAGGGGAGAAGTTCCTTCAGCGTAGCCGAATTTGCGGAACTTGCAACGCCCATGTTGCGGGCGATCCTCTTGCGCTTGTGATCCTTCTGGGTCAGTCTGTGGCGCTTGTTGGTCTTCTGGTACTTGACAAGGCCTGTTCCCGTTACCTTGAAGCGCTTCTTGGCGCCTGAATGTGTTTTCTGCTTAGGCATGATCTTAAACCCTCCAGTTTTATATTAAGTACATTACTTTTTCGGAGCCATAAACATGACTATAGCTCTGCCTTCCATTTTGGCAGGCTTGTCTACCGCTCCGTATTCTGCACATGCATCCCTGAATTTTTCGAGAAGTTCTTCGCCTATCTGCGGATGAGCAATGGCACGCCTGCGGAAGCGCACAGAGACCTTGACCTTGTCCCCGCCCTTGAGGAACTTCACAGCCTGGTTGACCTTGGTATCAAAGTCGTGGGTATCGATGCCGGAGAACATCCTTATCTCCTTTATCTCCACGGTCTTCTGGTTCTTCTTTGCCTCTTTTTCACGCTTTGCCTGCTCAAAGACATATTTTCCGTAGTCCATGATCTTGCACACAGGCGGAGTTGCCTGAGGTGCGATCTTCACGAGATCGAGATTCTGCTCCGTTGCGATCTTCTGCGCATCCCTTGCGCTCATAAGACCGAGCTGCGAGCCGTCGCTGCCGATGACTCTTATCTCCTTGTCCCGTATCTCTTCGTTGATCTGCAGATCTTTGCTGTCCTTCGCTGCTATGGCGAACACCCCCGTCGATCCAAAAATAAAAAACAGAGCAAACAAAGCTCTGTCCCAAACTGCCGGAGGCCTCAAATACAGCGATACTTTCGCCGCTCTGCTTCCCCGGATATTTGACCGTATGCACCAATATGATACGGTGAGAACATATGCTCTGCTTTGTTGTACCATGACATTATATACCTTTTGGCAGCCCTTGTCAAGGGATTTTGGATTTTTCGGCACTTTGCACAAAAATGGCCTCAGCAGCACCCCTGACAGCACTGCGGAGGTCACAGCCAATGGCGCATCATTTCGTCACGGGCGTATCTCACAGGCTCTGCGCCATGCTCATGCGGCTTTCAAACTCTTCTCCCGGCATGGGCTTTGCGTAGTAGTAGCCCTGTATCATATCGCAGTCGAGACCCGCAAGGAAATCCACCTGAGAGCGTTCCTCCACGCCCTCTGCCACAGTGCGCATATTCAGGCTCTTTGCCAGCTTTATCGCCTCTGCCACAACTATGCGTCCCCTGTCGTTTGCCATATCCCCTCTGAAAAAGTCCGCATCCAGCTTCAGGACGTCAAGGGGCATATCCTTCAGAGAATTGAGGGAGGAGTAGCCCGAACCGAAGTCATCCATAGAGACGGAAAAGCCGTATTCCTTCAGCTTTCCTATGGTGTAGAGCATAGCCTTCTTGTCATCAAAGAAGGCGCTTTCCGTAAGCTCTATCTCCAGAAGCTCGTGGGGAGTCCCGTATTTGTCGGCCATATCCCGTATCTGCTCCGCAAGGTCGGGCTCGGCAAAATGTATCCTCGAAACATTCACGGAAACAGGCACACAGCTGTATCCCATATCCAGCCACCTGCGCAGATCCCTTGCCACATGATCTATCATGTAGTGGTCGATCTTGGGGATAAGGCCGTTCTTTTCGTAGATGGGGATGAACCTGTAAGGGGTCACAAAGCCGTATTCGGGGGACTGCCACCTTATGAGCGCCTCCGCACCGCGGAGCGTATCCGTACCAGGTGCGTACTTCGGCTGATAGTATACGATGAACTCCTCATTTGCAAGTGCGGGTCCCAGTCCGTCCAGTACCTTGTTTTCCCACATCTGCTCTTCCATCATCTTAGCATCGAACAGAGCGGCACGGGTGCCGGGGAGCTCTCTCAGAGTCTCTCTTGCGGCAACGGCTCCGTTGAAAGCACCCTCAAGGTCCGCATCCTTTCTGGGGAGAGCCCTGCCCGACTGTGTCCTTACGGAATATATGGGATAGGCTCCGCCTCTGCACGCAAGCCCCGAATAGGCAGTGGCATCGGATACTACCTTTATTATAAGGTCCATCTTTCCGCCCACATCCTCACCGTCCCGTATCCTTGTGAGGACCGCAAAATCCGATGTGTTGGCACGGACGCAGAGATCTCCCCTGCCGATGCTTTTCTTTATAGCACGGTAGGCATCGCAAAGTACCTTTTCTCCCTCTGCCGTTCCGTTCACAAGGCTGTAGGTCAGGTACTTCTCAAAGCCGAGGCACAGCACGGCGTAGCTTTTCTTCCTGTTCCCGTAGGAGCTTATCACAGGCTCGCCCTTTACAAGGAACCAGTTGTAGTTGCGCCCTCCCGTCACCGTGTCCGTGAAGAACAGGTTCAGCATCCTGCGGCGGTTGATGATGTTGTTTACGGAGTTTATGAACATCACCAGTATGATGATGGCAAAGGCACCGATTATCCCCAGAGTGAGGAACCCTATCTCACGGATGGCGGAATTGGCGGAAGAAACGCTGAAAGACACAAAAAGCCTGCTGCCGTTCTTCAGGTCTGCGGAGAACCAGAAGGGCAGCTCCTCTGCCGGAGCCTCTCCGCTCACGAGCCGCCTTATGCCCTCTCTGCCGTAGATATCCATCAGCCACTCGCCCATAACATCCTCAAAGGATCGGTCACCGGACAAAACGGGGAAGAATTTTTCGGTCTCTTCGTCCGCATACACCGCATACCTGTGGGCGCCCGTGTCCGGCCTGCCGAAATTGGTGTAGGGAACAGAGCGCTCACGCTCGCAGGTATCCTCTCCCACAAGGGCTTTGTACTCCCCGTTCTCATCCAGGATGAAATAATCTCTCCCGAAGGCATCAGCCCTGCTCTCGTCATTCTCGAACGCCGACACTATCCTGTCCATTTCCTCCGCACTGCCCGTGAGCATAGGCTCCACCGTGCCTACCATAACAGTGGCAAGTATGGCAACAAGGAGGGCTGACATCAGCAGCGAAAGAAAGAGAAAAAGGAATACAGTGCCCAGAGGGCTGCTCTTTCTCATCGCCATTCTTTTTATTTTTTTGCCGCCTGACTGCATATTATCACCAGATCACATTTATTATTCATATTCTCACCGGATATGATTATACCACAGTCTGAGACACGGGTCAATAGCAGCAGCCAAAAACTCATCAGATTTTAATCTTTCTCCTTCGCTTCAAAGCCTGCGGTTATATAAAAAATCCACATCTCACCACGGATATTTTGCCAAAAAATATGTATTTTTAATATTGAAGAACCACCGCTCTATGTGCTATAATCAAGAAAACGATGTCATTTGCAGGAGATGCGGATCCCCGCCGATGGCAGAGCTTTGAAAAGGGTGTATTCTGCCCATCGGAAGGACGGTCTGTATGATAAAGGATATTCAATCGGAGATAATGAGGCTGAAAAAGGAGCTGGACTTTCTGCTGCTGGTGCACTGCTATCAGTCCCACGATATTCTTGAAGTGGCAGACTTTGTGGGAGATTCCTTCGGTCTTGCGCAGAAAGCCGCAAAGAGCGGCGCAAAGAATATAATGATGTGCGGTGTCCGCTTTATGGCCGAGACCGTAAAGATACTCTGCCCCGAGAAAAGAGTTTACCTGCCCGAGCCGGATGCAGGCTGTCCCATGGCAGACCAGCTTTCCCCGGAGGATCTCAGGGCTCTCAAGGAGGAATATCCCGACTACACCGCAGTGTGCTACATAAACACCACCGCAAAGCTGAAAACTCTCTGCGATGTATGCGTCACCTCCTCCTCCGCCGTGCAGATCATCGGCAGGATAGATAATGACAGGATACTTTTCATCCCGGACTGCAACCTTGGTGACTATGTTTCAAAGAAGCTCCCCGGCAAGACCTTCAAGTTCATAAAGGGCGGCTGTCCCAACCACGCAAGGATGACCCTTGCCGAGGCAGAAAGGGCAAAGGAGAAGCACCCCGGTGCGCTTATGCTCGTCCACCCCGAATGCCGCCCCGAGGTGGTGGATCTTGCGGACTATGCGGGCAGCACCACCGGTATAATGGACTTTGCAAGGGACAGCGAATGCAGTGAGTTTATCATCGGCACGGAAAACTCCATCATATCCCACCTCAGCATAGACTACCCCGAAAAGAGGTTCTACCCTCTTTCAAAGGACTGCATATGCCAGAACATGAAGCTCACCACCATCTCCTCCGTCCTCAACACCCTCCTTTCCGCAGGCGGCATGGCAGCCCCCTACGGCGAAGAGATCCTTCTTGACGAGGAAACAAGGCTCGGCGCAAAGCGCTGCATAGACAGAATGCTGGAGCTTGGCTGAGGATCATCTGTACGGGACATACACGGCGCAGGATGCCTTTTCGGTATCCTGCGCCTGCGTTTTCCGGGAGCCTCCTTCACATCTGCCGGATCATCCCGTTTTTGACAAGCTTTTGTAAAAAATTACAAAAAGTCATTTTTACTATTGAAAAAAGAATAATAATGTAGTATAATAAATCAGTGTATTCTTAAACAACAGATGAGGTTGATATTATGCCCTATAAGGACGACCGCACGAGAAAAGGCGGAAAAGATTACAGATCTCCCGAAAGCGACGACAGCTTCGTTATAGGGCGAAACCCCGTAAAAGAGCTCCTGCGCTCCGGCAAAAGCGTTGATACCGTGTACATGGACACAGCCCTGGGCGGCTCCCTTTCACAGATATCACGCCTTGCAAAGGAAGCAGGTGTGGTGGTAAAGGATGTCAAGAGCGACAAGCTCAGCCGTATGTGCGGCAGTGATGCCCACCAGGGTGTCATTGCGGCGGCAGCCTGTGCGGAATATGTGAGCGTGGAGGACATCCTCGCAGTATCCGCAGAAAAGGGCACATCCCCCTTTATCATCATCTGTGACGAGATAGAAGACCCCCATAATCTGGGAGCCATCATAAGAACAGCGGAGGCAGCAGGTGCCGATGGCATCATCATCCCCAAAAGAAGGAGCGCCTCCCTGAACATGACCGTCCACAGGACATCGGCAGGCGCTGCCAGCTTTCTGCCTGTGGCAAGGGTCTCCAACATACCGCAGACCATAGATATGCTCAAAGAAAGGGGCATATGGATCTACGGCACCCAGGCTGATGCCCCCTCCTACACCGACACCGACCTTACCGGTGCCTGTGCGGTCGTAATAGGCTCGGAGGGCTTCGGAATGAGCAGGCTCGTGCGTGAAAAGTGCGATGTACTGGTAAGTCTGCCCATGCTGGGAAAGATAAACTCACTCAACGCCTCTGTTGCGGCGGGCATCTTCATATATGAGGCCCTGCGGCAGAGAATGATAAAAGCACGGAAGAATTGACTGACCGAAAGGAAGAAAAACCTTGGCAGACAACAGGTATTCTTTGGATGATATACTGGGAGAATTCCACGGGGAAAAGCAGCAGCATCCCGCCGGGGATTCATCCGTTGATGATATAATAAGCAGCTACTCGGCAAAGGAAAGCTACGACGAATCCGGGCTCTCGGAGTTTTTCGGGGATCAGGACATCAGCTTTTCCGCATTCAAAGCCTCCGCACCCTCGGATAATACCAACTCGGAGGAGCTGCGCCGAAAGGCTGCGGACATAACCGCCGTCCCCGATGAGGAGCTTTCCGAGGAGGACAGGATAAAGAAGTCAAAGCAGATAGACTATGAGATACTCAGCGGCGACTACGACAGGAAATATGTTCCCGAGGAGCTGAAGACCTCTATAGAGATAGAGGCGGAACGGCAGCAGCGGGAAGAGGAGGAGCAGGCGAAAAAGGCTCTCGAAAAAGAGGCTTTCAGGACTGCAAGGAAGGAAAGGAAAAAGAACAAAAAGGCAAAAAAGCAGGAGCAGCCCAAAAGGAAATTCGGCCTCGACCTGCTTGATGATTCCTTCGGCGGTCTCCACTCCGTTTACGACGATGACGACGAGTTTGAAAAGAAATACGGCAACAAGCCCCTTATATCCGATGAGGAAAAGGATGAGCTCATAGGCGAGGAACACATCATCCCATATGATATCAGCGGCGAGGAGAATGTAAAGACCGCAGGTCACTCCCTTTCGGAAAAGATGGAGCTTTCGGAATACGACAAGAAATATGCGGGAGACAAGTCCAGAAAGCAGGAGCACCACAGGCAGGAAAGGGACTCCGAAAAGGCTGTGGAGGCTCTTGACAAGTTCTCGTCCATAGATGATGTGGACAAGATCCTTGCCCAGTACGACACGGGAAACAGCACCGCAAGAAAGTCCGACAGCCCCTCCATGGCATTTTCGGGGATATTCAACAAGTTCCTTGCCAAGGAGGGCGACGAGACCGGAGGGGAGCTTAAGGCGGACAAGGTAAAGCGCATACCCACCAACGCCATCAACCGCAAGCAGATCTCGGACATAGACCTGAACCTGGACGGGAAGATACTCGATGACACCTCATCCCTGCACACCGACCCAAAAAAGGAGGAGCAGGACAGGATAAGGGATCTGAAAAACAGGCGCCGTGACAAGGTGAACAGCTTCACCTTCAGCCTTGTGGGGGAGGAGGAGGAAAACACCCCCGAAGAGGAACAGGTGCTTGAGGAAAAGGAAAGCGAGATAGAGGATTTTGAGGGCATAATGGATGTGCCGTCGGTCTCCGCCCACATAGAGGGGCAGAAGACAAGGCTCATCGTCCGTCTCCTCATCCTTATAGCCTGCTTTGTGGTCTGCGGGTATATAGCCGTGGCAAACGACTATTCTCTCCCCGTGCTGGACTCTTTCAGGATCATAAACAAAAAGAGCGACACGGAGACCTTCCTCTTTATCAATACCATAATAGGTATGATAGCGGGCATCTGCGCTTACCAGACCCTTGCAAACGGTCTTTCAAAGCTGACACAGATGAGGGCGGACTGCGATTCTCTCTGCACTCTCGCACTGGGCGGCAGTCTTGTGACCTCCATGATCACCCTCTCCTCCCAGAATATGATAAAGAGCAATGATGTCTATGTCTACACAGCCGTTGCCATCGGCTCACTCATATTCAACACCGTGGGAAAGTTGCTCATCATATCACGAACTCAGCGCAGCTTTGCAAACATCTCCGGAGACCACCCCCACTACGCCCTTTTCACGGAAAGCGACGACGGACGGGTGCAGAACTTCACCAGAGGCGCACTTACTGACATACCCGTTCTTGCGGGTATGCAGCGGACAGAGCTTATCACGAACTTCCTCAAAACATCATACGCCAGCGACAGCACGGACATTTTCTGCAAAAAGCTGTCTCCCGTCATAGCGGGAGCGGGGCTCATACTCGGCATAATAGCCGCAGTCATGGGCACCTTTGAGCACGGCGCACTGGGAGCCTTCTGCATAGGCTGCTCCGTATTCTCCGCAGTCTGCGGCATCTGCTCCTGCTTCTCCATAATGCTGGTGGTGAACCTCCCTCTCGATATGGCTTCCAAGGAATACGCAAAGTCCGGCGGTGCCATAGTGGGATTTGACAGCATTGCGGAATTCTCCGAAACGAACTCCGTCATGGTGGATGCCTCACAGCTTTTCCCCTCAGGGAGCATAAGGCTCATAAACATAAAGACATTCCCCGACACCTCCATAGACGAGGCCATAATCAAGGCTGCGAGCCTTACCCACCAGTCAGGCAGCATACTGGACAGTATGTTCTACGAGATAATCGGCGGAAAGCTGGAAATGCTGGATCGTGTGGAAAGCTACCTCTACGAGGATTCCATGGGGCTCTGCGGCTGGATAGACAACAAAAGGGTGCTGCTCGGGAACAGGGAGCTGATGATAAACCACAGCATAGAGGGGCTCCCCTCCGCAGAAAAGGAAGCGGAGTACACCAAAAACGGCCGTATTGCCGTTTACCTTTCCATCTCAGGTTCTCTTTCGGGGCTTTTCGTCATAGACCTTGTCCCCGCCTACCCCATAGCAAACACACTTCACAGGCTTGAAAAGAGCCGCATCAACATAATGCTCAGAAGCGTGGATTCCATGCTCACCGTGGAAAGGCTCTCCAAAATGTTCGGCACGGCGCCCTCTCTTTTCAGGCTCATACCCTTCAGGTACCATGAGGACTTCTCAAAGTCCGTGGACTATGTACAGAACAGGGATGCCACCCTCTGCTGCAGCGGCAGCTTCCATTCCTTTGCTCAGATGCTCATAGGGTCAAAGAAGCTCAAAAGCATCATTTCCATCGGAACGGCTATGCAGGCTGTACAGATATTCCTCGGCATACTCCTTGTCTTTGCAATGGTGCTGCTGAAGTCCATGGCACAGCTCACCGTAACGAAGGTACTGCTCCTGAACCTTGTTTTCACGATTATATTCGTTGCCTTTGCCTACCTGGCAAGGGGCAGGGAATAGCCTTTGATAGTATTTCTTCACACTTTTTGATTGGTACGGATCATGAAAAAAATTCCCCCCTCCAAGCTCACACTTCTCATTTTCTTTGCTGTCATATTTATCGGCAGCATAGCCCTTGCTATCGTTTCAAGAAACACAGGCGGCGAAAATATCGCAGTGGAGACGGATACGCAGACCTCTTCCGAGACAGAGGTGACGGACGGATCCGACAGTTCGGAGACTACCACCGCCACAATGACAGAGATCACCACCTCCACCTCCTTTATGACCTACCTCTTTTATGACTACCACGATGAACGCACCCAGACGGGCGGGGATGAGGAGCCCTCACAGACAGGCTTTGATGATGAGCCTGTCTACACCGAGGAAGTGGTCACTTCCCGTGATGTGATAAATTACAGGGACCGCAGCTATTTCGGCACATACAGCTCCTATATAGATATGGAGAATATCAGACAGCTGCCGGAGCTGCCCACGGGATGCGAGATAACAGCCCTCACCATTCTTCTCAGGCACTACGGCTTTTCTGCGGACAAGACCGACCTTGCCCGCAACTACCTTCCCACCTCCTGGGGAAATGCAAGGGAAGTGGACGGGGTGCTCTACAAGGACAGCTTCTATGATTATTTCATAGGTGACCCTTTTTCCACGGGATACGGCTGCTTTTCGGGAGCCATAGAGACCGCAGCGGACAGCTACATTTCCTCCCACGGCGGCGGCTTTGATGTGAGAAATATCTCCGGATGCTCCCCCGATACCCTTTACGACTGGGTAGCGAGCGGTGTCCCCGTGCTCTGCTGGGCGACCGACGGCATGATAGCCCCGGAATACTACGAAACATGGTATGACAACGCCACAGGCGAAAGGCTGGACTGGTACCTGAACGAACACTGCTTTGTGCTTGCAGGCTACGATGTGGATGCGGGGACAGTCACCCTCAATGACCCCATGAAGGGAATAATCTCCTACGATATAAACAAATTTGAGACCCGGTTTGCACAGATGCACTCCCAGGCGATAGTCCTGATCCCGTACACCGAGAACGGGGAATTTGAGGAATATGACCCCGAGGAAACGGAAGAGACCACGGCCGCAGAAACGACAGCAGAGACTGCCGCTCCCACAGAAGCCGCTGTCACTGCTGCTCAGACCTCAGATGATTTCGATGTGTTCACCTTCGGCGGCGGAGAGGGAGACATAGACATCTGGGAAGAACCGGGCACCATAGGCAGCACAGGCAGCAGCGACATATTCCAGAACGATATCCCCACCTTTGAGGATATACAGTAAGTCTGCTCACTCCGGAGCTGAGGAAAAAAGATATGAAGGATAAAAAGATCTCAAAACGCATATTATCCGGTATTCTCTCCGTCACTATGGCATTTTCCGCACTGCCTGCAGCAGTTTTTGCGGATGAAGTACCGGTGAATGAAAACGGGTATACAGAAAACGTCCCCGCTGGCGGCGAAATCACACCTGCAGAAATACCCGGCGGCACAGTTCCCGTATACTCCGGAGACGGACTTGCAGAGGGTGCGGCTGTTCCCGTTTACGACGACACCGTTGCGCCCTATGTGGGTCAGCTTGCCTATGATATGAAAGGCGGACTTGTAATTTATGAGGAGGTACCCGCCGCTGATATCGGCAACACAGCCTGGGAAACAGGTGTAGAAGCAGTGATTGACCTTGTCCCCCATGGAAGAATCGCAAGTCCGTTTCTGAGAGCTATCGGCTCTCTGCTGGGTATAAGTACGGGGCCTACCATAAGCGATGCAATAGATAAAATCAATACCCTCAGCAAGGATGTATCAGAATTCCGCACGGAAATGAACACCCGGTTCAACGAGCTTAATTCAAGAATAGATGCACTTGACAGCGAACTCAAAAAAATAAACAATGCGATGTTCCAGAATTCCGTAAAAACTGAACTTCGCACCTTAAACACACAGATTAACGGCGGCGTGGACGAATTCGGAATCAGCAGGATAGGCATATCCGGTCAGATAAATTCCATTCTTTCAAATCCGAAATACAATGATGATGTAAAAGCCATAGAAATAGCCGTCCTTATCGGGAAGTATGACGACTGGAACAGAACAGACAACGTGCTCTACAGGTTTAAAAACTTCGCTGGCCTGCTTTCCGGTGCATCCGGGGCATACAAAGATGAAAAGGGGCGGGATTATTTTCAGGTGCTTTATGACACTGCCGCTTCAGACTGTATGTTTACAGGAGAGGTCTACGACGAAATGAAGCCGTATGTGGATCTGTATATATACGAATACCTTTCGGCATATACATCCATTACACAGTGCCTGGCTGCAGCCCTTGCCGTATCGAATATGACAGATGACCAGGTAAAGGATTATGCACAGCAGTACGGTGAAGAAGCTATCTACAGTTATTATCTGCAGTGCAAAACCATAGACAGCAGCCTTATAAAAAACGAGCTTGACACCCTTACAGCAATGTTTCTTGATGCAAATAATCCATACAGTATTATAAGCAGGTACTCTGTCTTTCAGTACAAGCTTCAGAACGACAGGCTCCTGATGATAAACAAAGGCACCGAACAGATACAGTTTTCCGATGAGATACTGATTGCGGAGCGCCCTTGGACAGATGACAGACGAGTAGGAGACTGGTCAGCCAATTTCCTCAATCATACAAAAGCTCAGGATGAACTTATAAGCTCACAGGAAAAAATCGGTTTCCCTGCCAAAAAGATCAATGACTATTTAAAAACCAAGTACTCTACTATGACCTTAGGAAATTACCTTGAGTCCATGGGGTTTGATATCTCACGACTGAAAGGCCATAACAGCAGCATCCCCGTTGCTAAATTCCCATATGACTACAATCCCGCTAACAGGGTAAAAAATCCCTATTATCCCTATTACGGATGGTTCGGTAACGGGGATCACATGATCTCACAAGAAGAAGCTACACGCGAAGCTTATGAACAGAATCTTTACTCTTGTAGGCGTCAGGATAGCAAGAATTATAAAAATCAATACTATTATGATTATGCTTTCTGGATCCCGCAGCTGCTGAGTGTAGATCCATCTGCCCCTGCATCATCCGCCGAAGGCGGCGCAAAAATATACATAATCCACCGTGAATGGGAGTATTACAGCCCAATTGACGGACACGAATATCAGGGTGTGGATAAATGTCTCCGTATGTATTTTTATGACCGTTTACTCGGCGGACTTCAGACCTGCGAAAGGAAAAAGATACCCACCACAGCAGCAGAGGCAATGACGCAAAGCGAGGAAGACAAGAAGATCAGGGAAGAAAAGATAAAAAACGACCCGTACAATTATGTAATTACTCTGAAAGCAAATAATCCCAACACTGAACTGTATTCAAGCATCTTTAGCACATACATTTATGATCTCTCCGGTCTTTTCAGTTGGGAAGTCACCTATAAAAACGGCTCAAAGACAAGTATAGCACAAAGCAGCCTGGAGTGGGAAGTAGAAAGTGATTACGGTAGTGTAAAAATAAACGGAAACCAGGTTTCCTTTTCATTTCCCGGAAATTTCCGGTTCAGGTTAAAAACCACAAATTTCAACGGCTCGACGGCGTACTCCAACTGGGCAGACATATATGTGACCATAGACCCGTTTCCCATCGGAATAATGGGGAATTTCACCGGAACTGTCGGTGCAGATCCTACACTGTTTGAACCTGCCGGAGATGAGATCGAAGCCCTGAATAACAGTCTTATAGTTGTTTATCCCGAGGATTATGACGACAGGTATACAAAGTGGGAAGCAATGGAAAGCGACGGCATATACATTGATACTGCAGGTCTTGTAACCTTCACAAAGCCCGGCACCTACCATGTTCGTCTTGTAAGTGAATACGGGGAAGCCCTTTCCGACTGGAAAGAGATAACAGCGGTGCTGCCCGGGAATATCACGCCCGCACCCGCAGCCTCCTACAGCCCTTCCGTCCCTTCAAATGTACCCTACTCAGGCTCTGCGCCCGCACCCGCAGCGGCGAACAAGGGCAGCCGAAAGTCACCCGTGGATGGAAAGACCATAAGCGGAAGGGTGACTGAAAACTGTGATATCATCCTCACCTGGGACAAGGTGGATAAGGCCAGGAGCTATACCGTTTACCTTGTGGAGGGAAAAAAGGCGAAAAAGCTCGCCGTGACCAAAAAGAACACCTACACCTATAAGGGCGCCCAAAAGGGAAAGACCTACAGATTCATGGTGAAGTACACCACCAAAGAGGGACTTTCCAAGGCAAGTGAGTCCTACAAGGTAACAGTGAAGGTAAAGGGCACTTCAAAGGTGACCGCAAAAAGATCATCGACCCTGTAAACAAAGGGGCTGCTGCTGCACGCAGCAGCCCCATATTTAAGGATAAGGAGCAAAACACATGAATAAGAAAGAGATAGCAGAGCTTAAAAAGAATTTTTCCACCGACAGCGGGCTTTTTGTCATAAAGGCTGTCACTCTTGCCTATGTAAACAGCGAAAGGAACGTGCTGTGCAGGAATACAAGGAGCTATATCTCCATTGAAGCCGATGAAACAGAGGTGATCTTTGAAACACTGAAAAAGACCCTCAGCGGCACTTTGGGCAAAAACCTGACAGAATACGCCTTCCCAAAGGAAAGCTATTCCGAGGACGGCGCCCAGAGCATCCTCTGGAACACCATGAAAACCGAAATGGATGAGGAGAGCACTGAAAAGTTTATTGCCCGCATCGCCGAAAACACGGACATGGGCGGCAACTACACCATAGTTTCGGGTCTGTGTACCTATTCCGTTCCCAAAAAGAGCAAAAATGACGAGATCCTTGATGACAGTGACACAGACTACAACTTTATCGTAACTGCCATCTGCCCTGCGAATACGGGGGATGACGGTCTTTTCTTTGACAGTGCCTCCAATGCCATTTCCAAGAAGCCCAACACGGAGATGATAATCTCCCGTGCTCCTCAGGACGGCTTCATCTTCCCCGTTTTCTCCGACCGTGCCCCCGATGTCAATGCGGTGATGTACTACACCCGCTCCCCCAAAAAGCCAAATCTCAGCATCATAGAGGATGTGCTGGACGGCACCTTCTCCTACACCCCGGAGGGCGAAAAGGAAAAGTTCAGGGAGGTGCTGACACAGGTCTGCGCCAATGAACTGGACTACACCGTTATCACTCAGGTAAATGACATCATAGATGATATAGTGGCTCAGAACAAGAACGAGACAGAGCCTACCATGATAGACAGCGGAAGGATGAAGACCATCCTTTCCGATGCAGGCATAAGCAGCGAGAAGCTGGAGGCTGTGGATGCGGTCTACGAAAAGGTAGTGGGTGATTTCTCCCTTACCGCCTCAAACCTTGTGGAGAACAAGACCGTCCTTTCTGCCGAATCGATTACTGTGAATATCGGCAAGGATGCCACCGACAAGGTGAGGACATCCGTTATACAGGGACGCAAGTGCCTTATCATTGACCTTGAGGATCCCACCGTAAAGATAAACGGAATAGAAACGGGCATAGGCAGCGAAAGCACAGCTGCCGCCGAATAATGCGTTTTGCTGTAATTTGAACAAACAGGCTGCAAAAGTTTGTGCAGTATTTTTGGACAGGCTTATTGTAATTTTCATCCGGCTGTGGTAAAATAATATTTGGCTGTGTGGATCCCGGGCCGACAAGTGGGACCCTCAGTGACAGATCGGATATAACGGTGTCATTACGTTATGGGCTTCTTCCGTGTCATAAAGCCCGTCTGTGATCTTAAAATATATATTCTGAAATTATGGAGGATCATTATGCCTAACATTAAATCCGCTAAGAAGAGAACCAGAGTTATCGACAGAAAGACACTGAGAAACAAGAAGATAAAGTCCAACCTGAGAACAGTCCTCAAGAAGGCAGACACCGAGAACTCCGCAGAGAGCATCGTTTATGCTATCAAGAGAGTTGACCAGGCCTGCGCAAAGGGCATCATGCACAAGAACAAGGCTGCAAGAAAGAAGAGCCAGCTTGCAAAGAAGCTCGTTGCTGTAAAGTAAGCAACTTACCCCGTCTTGAAAGGCGGGGTATTTTTGTGCCCGGATCACTGCCCGTTCCCTTTTATTTAAAAAAAGCGGTTGAAATCCCGGGAGAAATGTGGTAGAATAGAAGAGTATTTTCAAAAAGGAGTTGACCCAAGTGATAGAAAAGAAGGAACAGTACATCGGTGCCCCGGAAAACGGCATCAGGCTGATAACCGTCACAGATCCCAAGTTCAAAAAGACTTCTGTTACAATACACTTTATTTTCCCTATGGATAAGGACACTGCATCTGCGGATTCCTATCCTGCCTACATCATAGAGGATACCAATTCCGACTACCCCCGGATGGACAAATTCTTCGGAAGGCTGTCCGAGCTCTACGGTGCCTCTGTAAGCACATCCAACAGTCAGATGGGCGATTATCGCACCATGGTGGTGTCGGGCTCTGTAATATCCGACAAATACGCCCTTGAAGGAGAGCATCTGGCAGAGGAGCTGGCAAAGGTCATGACCTCCTGCATTTTCAGACCGGTGCTGGAAGACGGACTTTTCCCGCAAAAGCAGTTCGACCTGAAAAAGAACGAGTTTGCGGATGATATCATCACCGAGATAAACGAAAAGCGCAGCTACGCCATTAAAAAGGCTAAGGCGGCAGCCTTCTGCGGCGAGCCCTGTGCGGCTCCCATGAAGGGGGAGCTTGAGAGCGCCAAGGCTCTCAGCCGTGAGGATGCTCTTGCTGCCTACAAAAAGATACTCCGCACCGCTTCCGTGGATATATTCTACTGCGGTAGCGAGATCTCGGAGGATGCTCTCAGGGTGCTCAGAGACAGCTTTACAGGTCTTGAGCGTGAGGATGTGTGCAGATTTGAAAGGACACCCTCTCCCCTGAAGCCGGAGCCGGGGTACACCGAAGAGACTATGGACATCGTCCAGAGCAAGATGGTAATGGCGTTCAAGCATGACTCTCACACCCCCGAAGAAGTGAGGAGGCTCTTTGTCGCCATCTACGGAAATTCTCCTTTCTCCCTGCTTTTCAAGAATGTCAGAGAAAAGCTGAGTCTTTGCTACTATTGCAGCCTTGTGCCTTTCTCATCAAAGTCTGCCATGTTCGTGGACAGCGGACTTGAAGCCGCAAATGCTGAGACTGCACAAAAGGAGATACTCAACCAGCTTGAAGTGATGAAAGCGGGCACATTCCCTGATGAGATGCTCGAACAGGCAAAGCTCGCCACTCTCACATCCCTGAAGGCTGTCACCGACTTCCCCGGCAGTATCACCTCATGGTATTTCGACCGCCTTTATTCCGACAGCAAGGTATCTCCCGAGGAATTTGCGGAGCTGGTAAAGGCTGTCACTAAGGAGCAGATAGTAGAGTTTGCAAACAGCCTGCATCTTGACACGGTATACCTTCTGAAAGGAGCACAAAGCTGATGACAAGAGAAATAATAGGAAATGAGCGCACTGGAGAGAACTATGTCCGCATAAAGCACGATTCCGGGCTGGAGATACTCATCTGGAAAATGCCCGGCTTCAGCCTGAAGCATGCCATTTTCGGCACCCGCTACGGCTCCGTGAACACCACCTTCAAAACAGAGGACGATACGGACTTTGTCACCGTTCCCGAGGGAATAGCCCATTATCTGGAGCACAAGCTATTTGAAAATGAGGACACGGATGTTTTCGACCTTTACGCACAGACAGGTGCTTTCGGAAACGCCTACACCACCTTTGACAAGACCTGCTACCTTTTCTCCTGCACGGATAACTTCATCCCCTCCCTGAAGATACTTCTGAAATTCGTTCAGGAGCCCTATTTCACCGAGGAGACCGTGGCAAAGGAACAGGGCATAATCGGGCAGGAGATCAAGATGTATGATGACACTCCCGACTGGCGTGTGTTCTTTGGTCTGCTTGAATGTATCTACCACAGGAACCCTGTCCGCATAAATACGGCGGGAACGGTGGAGTCAATAGCACAAATAACTCCGGAGCTGCTCTACCGCTGCTACTACAGCTTTTATGACCTTCACAACATGACCCTTGCCATTGCAGGCGATGTGGACGAAGAGGAGATCCTGAAAGCCTGCGACGAGCTCCTTGTCAGAAAGGATGACAAGAAGCTGATCTCCGTAGTTCCGGAGGAACCGGAAGAGGTAGCAAAGCACTATGCGGAGGAAAGCCTTGAAATTGCTGTGCCTATGTTCTCCTACGGCTTTAAGTCAAAGCCCGTGGCTGATGAAGAGCTTTCCGCAGAATCCGCTCTGGGTGAGATAACCCTTTCACTGCTGGCGGATGAGACCTCTCCCCTTTACAAGGAGCTGTATGACTCAGGTCTTATAAATTCCCAGCTCTATACGGAAATGTTCTCCGGGAACGGTTTCTTTGTGCCTATCATCAGCGGCGAGAGCCGTTCCCCCAAGACAGTCCGTGAGCTGGTGGACAAGGAGATAGAGCGCAGAAAGACCGTCGGCTTTGAAAAGGAGCGCTTTGAGAATATCAAGAAAGCATATTACGGCAATCTTATAAAGACCCTTGGCAATGCGGAGGGTCTTGCCACCTTGATGATAAATGCAGGACTGGGTCATACAGGCTCTGCCTTTGCCTCCATTGATGCAGTCGCAAAGATAAGCATGGACGATGTTATGCGTTTTCTCAGCGAACGCCTTGACACAGCAAATTCCTCCCTGTTTGTCATCAATCCGAAAGAGGCGGTGTGATGGGTACTCTCGATCGTTACGGTGCGGATACCATAGCCTTCCCCTATCTGGGGTTCGACTTCAAGATATCCCCTACCGCCTTCTCGATTTTCGGCTTTGAGATAAAATGGTACGGTATCTGCATTGCAATAGGTCTTTTCCTTGCCATGCACTACTGCTTCAAACGCACAAAGGACTACGGCATTGACGGCGATTCCCTTGTGGATGCGGTCTTTGCGGGGGTCGTGGGTGCCATAATAGGCGCAAGGGCTTATTATGTGGCATTCCATTCGGGATCTTTCCACACCATAGGCGAGATACTCTCCATAAGGGACGGAGGTCTTGCAGTCTACGGCGGGCTTATAGGAGCGCTTTTTCTCGGTATCATCGTGTGCAGGGTCAAGAAGATAAAGGTGCTTCCCGCAGTGGATCTGGCATCTATGGGCTTCTTCATAGGGCAGGGCATAGGACGCTGGGGCAATTTCTTCAATCAGGAGGCTTTCGGCA
This sequence comes from Oscillospiraceae bacterium, assembly GCA_018110985.1. Lineage (GTDB taxonomy): Bacteria > Bacillota > Clostridia > Oscillospirales > Ruminococcaceae > Huintestinicola. The sequence goes on along the minus strand of JAGAWT010000030.1, from coordinate 2,367 downwards.
CCAACACCACTCTCCCCTGGGGAATGTCCGGCGGACGCATACAGAACTACATCATCAACAGCAGGGATTTCTTTGCTTCCTACGGCATTGAGATGGATCCCTTCACGGCAGTACACCCCTGCTTCCTTTATGAATCCCTTTGGTGTCTGGCAGGCTTTCTTATAATGCACTTTTTCTACAAGCACCGTAAATTTGACGGTGAGATGATCTGCATCTACTGTGCATGGTACGGTGTGGGGCGTGCTTTCGTTGAATCACTGCGGACGGATTCCCTGTATGCCGGCGATCTGCGTGTTTCACAGGTCCTGTCACTGATACTGAGCGCTGTGGGCATCATAATGATAGTAGCCGGCACCGTTATCGCCAAAAAGAAAAACATCCCCCTCTACTGCACCACCGAAGAATCGAAGCAGATACTTGCTGAGGCTGAGGCAAAGGTGAAGGAGGAAGAGGAGACCAAAAAGGCACGCAAGCAGAAGGAGCTTACTGCCGACCAGAAGATAATATCCGGTGAAGATGAGGAGGAAGACACATGAATCTTATAGACGGCAAGGCTGTATCCGCAGCCGTGCGTGCAAAAGTTGCGGAGGAGACCGCAGAGCTCAAGAAAAAAGGCGTTAGTGTAGGTCTTGCGGTAATAATCGTAGGTGACGACCCTGCATCAAGAGTATATGTGAACAACAAGAAGAAAGCCTGTGCAGAGGTAGGATTTGAGTCCTTTGAGTACGCTCTCCCCGCAGAGACCACACAGGAGGAGCTCAATGCACTTGTAGACAAGCTGAATTCTGACCCGAAGGTAAACGGCATACTCTGTCAGCTCCCTCTCCCCTCTCACCTTGATGAGAACGAGGTCATCAACCGTATATCACCCGCAAAGGATGTGGATGCCTTCCACCCCGCAAATGTGGGTCATATCATGATAGGCGATTACTCCTTCCTCCCCTGCACTCCTGCGGGCGTTATGGAGCTTATCCACAGCACCGGAGTTGAGGTAAAGGGAAAGAACTGCGTAGTGATCGGCCGCAGCAACATAGTAGGCAAGCCCATGGCAATGCTGCTGCTCCACGAGCACGGCACAGTTACCATAACCCATTCACGCACAGTGGATCTGAAGAGCATAACCTCACGGGCAGACATTCTTGTAGCTGCCGTAGGTAAAGCCAATTTTGTGAAAGCGGACATGATAAAGGAAGGCGCCGTTGTCATAGATGTGGGCATGAACCGAAATGAAGCAGGAAAGCTCTGCGGAGATGTGGATTTTGAAGACTGTAAGGAAAAGGCAGGCTATATCACCCCTGTTCCCGGCGGAGTAGGCCCCATGACCATTGCAATGCTTATGAGAAACACTCTCACAGCCGCAAAACAACAGAACAGGATAAAATAATTCTTATCTCTAACGACAGTAAATCACCGTTACAGGGAAATATTCCTTGTAACGGTGTTATTTTTTTACTATAGTCTAATAATTTACATATATGTATGATAATAGATTATTACTTCAACATCTGGGTCATACCAATCATTTTCTGTGTAACTGCTAATACCGGCTATTTTAACATACTCTACTGCCCCGTCCTTTATCAGCCAACCTTTTATAAGGTCTTTTATTTCTTCTGTTTTTACGTTTGTAAATCCTGCCGATTCAAAACTTTTCTTAACATCGCTTATATTTTGACCTTTCAACATCTCGGAAGTACCCGGAGCTGCTAGTTTTCCGTTATCCCTTGCCTGTAATTGATTGATCTGTGTAATTATACTCTTTCTTCTGTTATCCCATTCATTTGCACCTCTTTCACCAGATACCACTAATGAATTTGCCTTATAAAGCGCAGAATCATAATTATGGTTAGATATATCTACTTCAATTTCAGATACAATTTGTTCTAATCTTTCTTTCTCTTTGAGATATTTATGTTCCTCAATTGCATCACCAATCGCAGGCACTGCAAATATTGCAATCATTATTACTATATATAGTATCACCATAACAGCCAAACCACTTCCACCGGGATGTTGTTGTATCATTTTTCTTAACCATTTGTGAAATGGCATAGAGACATCCTTTTCTTCTTGCTCATATTGCCTTTTTTCACTTTCTTGTTGTGCTTCTATCTTTTTTACTTCGGCAACATTTTCGTATGTATGTTTTGTATGGATAACTTGTTCCTCATTATCCAAAAGAATTTTGGCACCACAATACTGGCAAAATGATACTTTTCTCTCACCTGAAACATCTACATCAACATTCGCACGACATTCCGGACAAGTTAATGAAACTAATTTCATAGCGACCTCCAGTATAATAATTGTTTCGTCTTTTTGTCTCCAATGTATATAAATTGTACACCTTATTTATGAACCCCCCCC
>JAGAWT010000029.1 GCA_018110985.1 Oscillospiraceae bacterium | reverse complement strand
CGAATGTTAGTTCCGTACCGCAGTTCCTTTGAAAAGGTAGCAGATCATATCTATGCGAATAAAAACTATTCCGGTAATATCAAAGAAGCGATTCAGCTCACGGAAGATGCATTTGCACGGGACAGAGCGTTTTTCGGAGAATTACAGTGTACCGATACAACTAAAACGATCGTAATCATCTGTGATGATGATAATCTGCTATCAAAGCTCGGCGGTGATCATGATACGATAACTTCAATATTTGATCCGAAAAAAACTACATGTCTGTTTCAGATGAATACCTTAATATTGACATAATAGCACATGAACTCACTCATGCGGAGATGCATACCCGCCTGAATACAAATGCTCTGAAAAGGATTCCCGCATGGTTTGATGAGGGACTTGCCACGCAAAATGATTATCGTGAGCAATATGGGCTGGAGGCGTGGATTGAACAGACTGATAACGGAAAAAACGCGCTACCTCTTGAAGATATGGATACAGGTCCTGAATTCTATGCAGGAACGGTTGAGGACAGGCGTTTCCGTTATCTGAATGCGAAACATGAGGTAGGTGTTTGGATGGATACTCATCAGCAGAAAGGATTGTTAGAATTATTTGATAAGCTGAACAACGGCGAGGAGTTTGATACCGCTTATTTCAAATAAATTCTGATTTAGCCTAGCAACATAAATATGCACAATGCCCCTGAGTGCTTTGTAACACTCAGGGGCAAAACCTCTATATGGGTACCCGTCTTACGAGCCCGGTAACTTTTCTTACTGTGTAAGGTGCCCGCACTGCGTGGTGCCGCTCTCAAAAGAGGGAGGCGGCACGGCGCAAGCCGTGACGGAGGGAGTACACCCTGCAAATATACTGATCAGATCGGCATTTCTCTGACACTGCCGAACCGAAAAGCTGCCGAACCGAAAAGTTACCGAGCCCGTATGCGACATATCCGCATAAACAAACCAACGGGTGGATGCCCGCCCTGCGGGCAAAATTTTTTGTTGACAGCGCAGGCAGAAAATGGTATAATATAGTTTGGCTTGTTTTGATTTAAGGGGGCGAGGGCAGCGGACGGGAAGAACATATCCACGATAGAGGGAATGGTGGACGAGGTCGTATACTTTAACGAGGATAACGGCTATATAGTCCTTACACTCGACTGTGACGGAGACCCCCTGACCGTAACGGGCGGACTGGGTATCGCAGAACCGGGCGAGATGCTGAAAGTCACGGGTTCCTTTGCGGAGCACCCCCGTTTCGGGATGCAGTTCAACGCAGTTTCCTGCGAAAGGGCGCTTCCCTCCACCGAATCCGCCATACTGAGATATCTTGGAGCAGGCTCCATAAAGGGTATAGGTCCCACACTTGCGGGCAGGATAGTGGATAAATTCGGTACGGACACCCTGAACATCATAGAAAACTCCCCCGAAAAGCTGGCAACGGTAAAGGGCGTGAGCGCCTCAAAGGCGGAGGAGATCTGCCTCGAATACAAGAGGATACACGGTTCAAGGGCTCTGATGCTGTTTCTGGGAGAATACGGCATCCCACCCGGCACGTCCATGCAGGCATGGAGAAAATGGGGGCAGTACGCCGAACCCATGATAAGGAAAAATCCCTTCATCATCTGCGATGAAAGCGTGGATGCGGGCTTTGCCGCCGCCGACAGGATAAATTCATCCCTCGGTCTGCCAAACGACAGCCCCGAAAGAGTGCTGGCGGGCATAAAGTTCATCCTCACCCATAACACGGCAAACGGCCACACCTGCCTTCCCACCCAGCTTTTGAAGAGCACGGCGGAAAAGCTCCTCAAGTGCGGTATGCCCGCAATAGAGGATGTTATGGATACTGCCCTGGATGAGGAAGAGCTTTGCAGCTTTGAGATGTCCGGGAGAGATTTTACCGCACTAAAGGAATACAGCAGGGCAGAGGAATACATCAGCAGCCGCATATGCTTTATGGACAGGCATTTCAGGAAAACTGCGGATGATTTCTCAAAGCAGATAGACATAGAGGAAAAGACCAGGCTCATAACCTACGCCGAAAAGCAGAAGCAGGCGATAAAAGAGGCTTTGTCCCGCCGATTTCTCATTCTTACGGGAGGCCCCGGCACAGGAAAGACCACCACTCTCAAAGCCATGATCTCGCTTTTTGAGCAGGCAGGGCTGAAGGTGATGATAACCGCTCCCACGGGGAGAGCCGCAAAGCGCATCTCCGACCTGACGGGCTACCCCTCCAAGACCATACACAGGCTGCTGGAGGTCACCTTTGACAACAACGGCAGAATGAAGTTCAGGCATAACGAAAAGACTCCGCTTTCCGCCGATGTTATGGTAGTGGATGAGATGTCCATGGTGGACACCCTGCTTTTTGAATCTCTCCTCCGTGCCATGAAGCTCTCCTGCGGGCTGATAATGGTGGGAGATTCGGATCAGCTGCCCTCTGTGGGCGCAGGGAACGTGCTGAGGGATCTGACAGGCTCCGGAAAGCTCACCACCGTAAGGCTGACGGAGATATTCAGGCAGGCACGGGAAAGCAGGATAATCACCAATGCTCACATGATAGTCCATGGTGAGTACCCCGTCCTTACGGACACCACCAGCGACTTTTTCTTTCTCAGAAGGAACGACCCGGGTGAAACGGTGCAGTGTGTGTGCGACCTGACAGCAAAGCGGCTGCCGGACGCCTATTCCTTTTCCCCCACGGATGATATACAGGTACTTTGCCCCTCACGAAAGGGCATCACAGGCTCAGGTGAGCTCAACCGTGTGCTCCAGGAGCGGCTGAATCCCCCCTCTCCCGAAAAGTCGGAGATCAAGGCGGGAGACCGTATTTTCAGAGACGGCGACAAGATCATGCAGTGCCGCAACAACTACGACATCGAGTGGAAAAGGGACACTGAGGAGGGCACCGGCATCTACAACGGAGACATAGGCACCGTTGTGAAGGTGGTGCGCAGGGAAAGCATCATCATCACCGATTTTGAGGGGCGCATAGCGAAGTACCCCCTTTCCCAGATAAACGACCTTGAACACGCCTACGCCATAACCGTGCACAAGAGCCAGGGCAGCGAGTTCAATGCGGTGATACTGCCGCTTCTGGGCAGCTTTGAGAAGCTGTATTACAGGAACCTGCTCTATACCGCCGTTACAAGGGCTAAAAAGCTGCTGATAATCGTAGGCTCCCGTGAGATAGTGGACAAAATGGTGGACAACGACCGCCGCACTCTCCGCTACACCACGCTCTGCACTCGTATAAGAGAAGAATATGAACGGGAAGACGACTGACCCCACTTACAACGGAGGCGGGCTGAAAAGGTTCGCTGTCGATCTTTTGTACCCCAACCGCTGTCCTTTCTGCGACGGATTCATCCCCTATGACAGGGCTTGCTGCACAGAATGTTTTGACAGTGTCCTGTGGGCGGATGAACTCATCTGCCCTGTCTGCGGGAAAAGCACCCGCTCAGGGTGCATATGTCCCGTACCCTACCGGCGCTGTTTCACTGCCTTTTACTATGAAGGCAAGGGAAAATACGGGATAAAGAGCCTCAAATACAGGAGCCACCCCGACTGCGCCCAGCTTTACGGGAGAGTGCTCCGTGACAGGATGGACATAGCCGGTGCAACAGAGGGCATCGATGCGGCAGTACCCGTTCCCATGGCACCGAAAAGCCTGCGTGAAAGGGGTTACGACCAGGCGGAACTGATAGCAAGGGGCATTATAAAGGGCAGTGACATAGAGCTCCTGACCCACGCCCTCAGGCGCCTTGACCCCGAAAGGGAGCAGCACACCCTCTCCGCAGCCGAAAGGCGGCAGGAGGCAGAAAGGCAGTATTCTGCGGGCAGTGACATAGACAAGGTGCGTGGTAAGGTGATCCTTCTGGTGGATGATGTTCTCACCACCGGGGCGACCCTCACAGCCTGCACCAATGTCCTCCTGAAAAACGGAGCCCGTCAGGTCATATGTGCGGCAGCAGCCACCGTATAGCCGGTATGACCGGCAGCAACTCGTTTATTTCTTTGTCCGGCACCTTTGCTGTACCGCTCGGTAACTCTCCGATATATCGGCACGACCGGCGGCGAGCCGGTACGACCGGCAGCAGCTCGTTTATTTCTCTGTCCGGCGCCTTTACTTTACCGCTCGGTAACTCTCCGATATATCGGCACGACCGGCAGCGAACCGGTACGACCGGCGGCAGCTCTTTTGTTTCAATCTGCGCACCTTTGCTGTACCGCCGCATAAAGTCCCTCCTCATCCCGAGGAAAATGCTGATCTAATGCGTTTAGATCATTTATATCATAATATAATGAGGATACTCCCCCGATCGCCCGTAAAGGGTGACACGGCGCAAGCCGTGACGGAGGGAGCAGACCTTCACATACAGATCGGGTGAATACAATGATAAAAAAAGCAGCTTCCATACATGATCTTTCGGGTGTGGGGCGGTGTTCTCTGACAGTTATAATACCTGTGCTCTCGGTAATGGGCGTTGAGGTCTGTCCCGTACCCACAGCCATCCTTTCCACCCATACGGGAGGATTCGGCGAAGTGGAGATGAGAGACCTGACGGACTACACTCTACCCGCCCTTTCCCACTACAAAAGGCTCGGTATGGAGTTTGACTGCATTTACAGCGGATTTCTGGCATCGGTGGAGCAGGTGGATCACTGCCTTGAATTTTTCCGCACCTATCCCTCTGCCTTCAAGGTGGTGGATCCCGTAATGGCAGACAACGGCAAGCCCTACCGCACCTGCGGTGAGGAACTGAGGCGGCGCATGAAGGATCTTGCCGCCGCAGCGGATGTCATAACCCCCAACACCACAGAGGCTGCCATGCTGCTGGGACTTGACCCCGGCTATATGCCTTCATCCCATTCGGATGTGAAGTCCATGCTGTCCCGCCTTTCATCCATAGGACCCAAGACCGTGGTCATAACCAGCGTATACACGGGGACGGAGTGCTACAACGCAGGCTACGACAGCGTCACGGGTAAATACTGGCTGGTGCCCTTCAACAGGGTCAGTGCCAATTACCCCGGCACGGGAGATATTTTTGCTGCGGTGCTGACGGGGGCTCTTCTGGACGGAGATCCTCTCCCCCTTGCCATGAACCGTGCCTCCGCATTTCTGGAATACTCCATCAAGACCACCTACGCCATGGGAACTCCCACGAGGGAGGGGATATGCTTTGAAAAGTGTCTGGGCTTTCTCTCCGAGGACCGCTCCCTCTACGACTATGAGGTACTGTGATGAGGGTGAACATAGTCCTTGTATCCCCCCAGATACCCCAGAACACGGGCAATATCGCCCGCACCTGCGCCGTGACGGGAGCAAGGCTCCATCTGGTAAAGCCCCTCGGCTTTGAGATAGATGACAAAAAGCTGAAGCGGGCAGGGCTCGATTACTGGGACAAGCTGGACATAAGCTTTTACGACAGCCTTGAAGACTTTCTCTCACGGTGCGACGGAGAGAGGTTCTACTTCACCACCAAGGGGCAGAGGGTACATTCCGACTGTACCTTTCCCGACAACGCCTATCTTGTATTCGGCAGAGAGGATGCAGGTCTGCCGGAGGAACTGCTCGTAACGGACAGGGATCACTGTCTGCGCATCCCCATGAGAAACGACCTGCGGAGCCTTAACCTTTCCAATTCCGCCGCCATAGCGGTGTATGAGGTGTTAAGACAATGGGGCTACCCGGAGCTTGAAACACGGGGAGAGCTCCACAGGCTCAACTGGTAAAAAAGGAGAAAGAAACATGATAAAGCTCATAAGCGATTCCGCCTGCGACATTTCCGCAGAGGATGCAAAGAAGTACGGGATACAGATACTCTGCTTCCCCATAAATGTAGGGGACAGGGCTCTCTACGACCGTGACCTGCCCGTAGACGATTTCTACGACCTTTTAGACTCCAACGACGGTATGCCCGTCCATTCACAGCTCACGGTCACCTATTTTGAGGAGGTGTACAGACAGGCAGCCTCCGAGGGATACACGGATGTCATATATGTTTCCATAAACGGGGCAGGTTCTGCCACCCTCTCCAATGCACAGAGAGCCATCGAGCTTTTTGCCCAGTCCTATCCCGAGCTTTCCATGAGGTGCAGGATACACACAGTAGATTCCGGCAGCTATTCCGCAGGCATAGGCTACCCCGTCATCAAGGCGGCTCAGATGGCTCAGAGCGGTATCTCCGCAGATGAGATACTGGAGGAACTGACAAGTATGTTCGAGTCACTGGAGATATATCTTGGGTGCTACACTCTCAAGTATGTAAAGAAGTCGGGCAGGGTCACGGCGGCAGCCGCCTTTGCGGGAGAGCTGCTTGGTTTCAGGCCCGTCATACTCATGGAGCATGAACGCACAAAGACCGTGGCAAAGGTAAGAGGAGATGCAAACGTCGTCAAGAAGATAGCGGAGATCTCCGCCGAGAGGATAGAAAAGGGTGCGGAGTATGCCGTTATAGGCGGAAGAGACGTCAGATACAGGGACGAGCTTGCCTCAGTCCTGAAAAAGAAGCTGGGTTATCCCCCTGTACACTACGGATTCAGGGTGGGAGGTGTTATTTCCAGCAACGCAGGCCCCGATGTAGTGGCAGCGGTATTGTTCAAAACCAAAAAGCAGGATATATAATACTGATCTCTGACCGATGTATAGACAAGAAACAAGCCGCAAATGCTTGAATATATGGGATTTGAGGCTTGGAGATCGTCTATACATCGAGGAAGAATCAGTATAAGGAATCCGAATAAAGACATTCAAGGAGGACAAAAGCAATGATAAGAGTAGGTATCTACGGTTACGGCAATCTGGGCAGAGGTGTTGAGCACGCAGTTCGCCGCAGCGAAGACTGTGAGCTGAAGGCTGTTTTCACAAGGAGAGATCCGTCGTCGGTGAAGATCGCCACACCCGGCGTTCCCGTTTATTCTGCCGACAGTGCGGCAGAGCACAAGGATGAGATAGATGTGCTCATTCTCTGCGGAGGCAGCGCCAACGACCTTCCCGCACAGACACCCGCCATGGCAAGGCTTTTCAACGTGGTGGACAGCTTTGACACCCACGCCCGCATACCCGAGCACTTTGCAAATGTGGACAAGGCCGCAAAGGAAGGCGGCAGGACAGCTGCCATATCCATCGGCTGGGATCCGGGTCTTTTCTCCCTTCTGAGACTTCTTTCAAACGCAGTTCTCCCCGACGGCGCAGACTACACCTTCTGGGGCAAGGGAGTTTCTCAGGGTCACTCGGATGCCGTAAGAAGGATAGACGGCGTAAAGGATGCAAGGCAGTACACCATCCCCGTTGAGAGCGCTCTCGAAGCCGCAAGGAGCGGCAGCAGGCCTGAGCTTTCCACCAGACAGAAGCACACAAGAGAGTGCTTTGTGGTAGCAGAGGAGGGTGCTGACAAGGCACGCATAGAAAACGAGATAAAGACCATGCCCAACTACTTTGCAGACTATGACACCACCGTTCACTTCATTTCACAGGAAGAACTGGACAGGGATCACAAGGGTATCCCCCACGGCGGCTTTGTCATCCGCACAGGCGAAGTGGGCGACGGCACCAACAAGGCTGTAATGGAATTCTCTCTGAAGCTGGATTCCAACCCCGAATTCACATCCAGCGTGCTCCTCGCATACGCAAGAGCGGTATACAGGCTCAATTCCGAGGGCTCCACAGGCTGCAAGACCATTTTTGACATCCCCGCAGCCTATCTTATAAACAAGTCTGCTGAGGATCTCAGAGCACATATGCTGTGATCGGCAGCAGGCAGAGCCTGCACTCACCCGTTGATGACATTTTCCTTGACCCCTGTATACGGGCTCGGTAACTTTTCAAGCGAAGGCACCCGACGCAAGCAATAACAAAGCCGCAGTTCATCACGGACTGCGGCTTTTTGATAATGTTCCTTATACTAATTTCTGACCGATGTATAGACAAGAAACAAGCCGCAAATGCTTGGATATAAGGGATTTGAGGCTTGGAGATCGTCTATACATCGAGGAAGAATTAGTATTAACAGCACCGCTGCCCTCCCCGTTGCCGGGGAGGGCAGCAGCTTTATAGAGAGGAGAGAAATGGGGGGATATCATATCACTGCTTGGCTTCCTCATCGCCCTTGAGGGTGATGGTCACTTCCTTGTCGCCGTTGTTTCTTGCAATGGTGACAGTCATGGTTTCGCCTATCTGGTGCTTGGACTTTATCTCTGTAAGATCCTCCATGGAGGTTACCTTCTGACCGTCGGCAGCGATTATGACATCATAGGCTGCAAGTCCTGCCTCCTCGGCAGCACTGCCCTCGCCTACCGAAACTATCATTACGCCCTCGCTGACGGGGAGATCGTAGTAACGCTGTATAGCACTGTTTATGGTAGAGCCTGTTATACCTATCTGAGGTGTTCTGTTGATAACATAGCCGTTGTTCATAAGGTCGCTGATGATAGGCATAGCATCGCTTATGGGTATAGCAAAGCCCGTATCATCCACCTGTGAGCCCTGTACCTTTGAGGAGGATATGCCCACCACCTGACCGTAGCCGTTCACAAGGGCGCCGCCGGAGTTGCCGGGGTTTATGGCTGCACTGGTCTGTATAAGGGTGATTGACTGTGCGCCGCCCGTGGACAGTTCCACATCAAGGTTCCTGTTAAGTCCGGAGATGACGCCGTCGGTGACTGTAAGTCCAAGTCCCAGAGGGTAGCCTATGACTGCGGCTGTGTCACCCATCTGAAGTGCGCCCGAATCGCCGAACTCTGCGGCGGTAAGTGTCTTTCCCTGAGGGTCTATCTTCAGGACTGCTATATCGGAGTCGGAATCCGCACCGATTATCTCTGCTTCATACTCGGTCTCCGAATCATCCGAAAGAACTATGGTGACCTTGTCCGCCTTCTTCTTTACCGTGCGGTAGGAGCCGCCGTTGTTGAAGAAGTAGTTGAATATGTCGCCGTAGCCGCCGAAACCGTTCCCGTAGCCGCCGTAGGGGTCGCTGTACCCGTCACCTGCCACATATTCCTGTGTTTCGGTCTCCACAACATGGGCGTTGGTGATGATGTAGCCCTCCTCCGAAAGGATTATCCCCGAACCCGTTCCGCCGGAATTGCCGAACTGCGAATGAACGGAAACGATGGAGGGCGATACCTTCTTTACTATCTGCTGGAGGCTGAGCTCTCCGTTCTGGGTATTGGGAGTGCTGAGCATATTCTGCACGCTCACCTTTGTGTCATCCGTCTTTACGGTATCTGCTGCGGCTGTATCTGCTGCCCCGGCGGAGGATGTATCGGCTGCGGCGGTGCTTATCTGAGGGTCGAGCTTCTTCTGGAGGTAGGAGCCTCCGAAGCCGGAAGCGCCGCCTACTACCGCTACAGCAAGCAGGAGAGCGACAGTTCTTCCCACGCCCTTCTTCTCCTTCTTGGGAGCATATTCCTCATAGCTGTAATTGCTTTCATACATAGTGCGTACTTCCTTTCTGCTGATACTGATCTCTGACCGATGTACAGACAAGAAACAAGCTGCAAATGCTTGAATATAAAGGATCTGAGGCTTGGAGATCGTCTGTACATCGAGGAAGGATCTGTATGAGCGCCCTTTTCCTTATCTTCGGGTGCTCTCTGTTTCCATGCTTATATACTACACCCCTTTTGTGAAAACAGCGTGATATCGGATTGAAAAGGAGAAAAAAAGTAGATGTGAGATAATGAGAGTTATGGCATGATGATAGCAAAAAATGGTTAGAAGTTAACCTGTGCATATAGTAAAATTGAAGTATCTATAATTTATCCCGGCTCAAAAGGAGGATAAGCCATGCAAATGTCATTTCGCTGGTACGGCACCGGCAATGACAGTGTATCACTGTCGCAGATAAAGCAGATCCCCGGAGTAACGCAGATAGTCTGGGCGCTGCACAGCAAGCAGCCCGGAGAAGTCTGGGAAAAGTCCGAGATCCAGAAGGTCAAGGATGAACTGGATGAATACGGCTTCGGTATGGATGTGGTGGAATCCGTCAACGTCCATGATGACATAAAGACCGCAGGCAGGGACCGTGATCTTTACATCGAAAACTACAAACAGACACTCAGAAACCTGAAGGAATTCGGCGTAAAGGTGGTCTGCTACAATTTCATGCCCGTTTTCGACTGGACAAGGACAGACCTTTTCCATCCCCTGCCCGACGGCTCCACTGCTCTTTTCTATGAAAAGGACAAGATAATCGACGACCCCAAGGAAATGGCAGCCTACATTATCAAAGGCTCCGCAGGCTACACCATGCCGGGATGGGAGCCGGAGAGGATGGAGCACCTGACAGAGCTTTTCGAGCTCTACAAACCCGTGGACAAGGAGCAGCTCTGGGAAAACCTGAAATACTTCCTGGAAGCACTTATGCCCGTATGCCGTGAATGTGACATCAAAATGGCTATACATCCGGACGATCCCCCATGGGATATTTTCGGACTGCCCCGCCTCATCACCGACGAGGCTGCCGTTGAAAGGCTCCTTTCCATGGTGGACGACCCCTACAACTGCCTTACTCTCTGCTCCGGTTCTCTGGGCTCCGAGCCCCGCAACAACGTGGCGGACATCGTGAGAAAGCACTGCTCACGCATAGCCTTTGCCCATATAAGGAACGTAAAGCACTACGAAAACGGGGATTTCAGCGAAGTCTCCCACAGGGACTGCGACGGAGACGTAGGCATACTCGACATCATCAGAGCCTACCACGACGGCGGTTTTGACGGCTATATCAGACCCGACCACGGCAGGCACATCTGGGGCGAGAAATGCCGCCCCGGCTACGGTCTTTACGACAGGGCGCTGGGTATAATGTACATACTGGGCGCATGGGATATGCTGGATAAGCTTGGGGGAGCAAAATGAAGCTGTCATACGAAGGATTGAAAAAGGATGCCGCACTGTGGCAGGAAAAGGGCTTTATCATCCCCACCCATGACATTGAGCGGATGAAGGAGAATACCAAAGCCGCTCCGGAATGGATGCACATAGGTGCGGGGAATATTTTCAGAGGATATGTGGCTCGGCTGGCGGACGATCTTCTTGAACAGGGGCTCATGAGCACGGGCATTTTTGCCGCTGAGTGCTTCAGCAGGGAGCCCATAGAAAAAATGCTCATCCCCTACGATGATCTTGTGCTTTTTGTGGGGCTCAGGGCAAGGGGGGACAAATACCTGCGCATCATAGGCAGCATAGCCGATGCGGAGGCTGCCGCAGGAGAGGGCTTTGAAAGGCTGAAAGCCGCTGCCCGCTCATCCTCTCTCCAAATGATCTCCTTTACCATAACCGAAAAGGGCTACGCCACCCACGACATGAACGGCAATGTGCTGGAGGGCGCCGCAAGGGATATAGAGAACGGCACCGAAGGCGACCTTTCAAGCGCCATGGGAAAGACCGCTTCCCTCCTCTACGAAAGGTTCAGGGCAGGAGCCGCTCCCATAGCCCTTGTGAGCATGGACAACTGCAGCGCAAACGGCGAAAAGCTGCGGGCAGGGGTCATGTTCATAGTAAACGGCTGGCACAAAAACGGCTTTGTCCCCGCCGGATTTGTCAAATATGTGAGCGACACCTCAAAGGTCTCCTTCCCGTGGAGCATGATCGACAAGATAACTCCCCGTCCCGATGCAGGCGTCGGCAGAGAGCTGGCGGATATGGGCATAGAGGGGATGGCGCCCATGGAAACGGGCATAGGCACCTTTATAGCTCCCTTTGTCAATGCGGAGATGCCCGAATACTTAGTGATAGAGGACAGCTTCCCCAACGGCAGGCCTCCGCTTGAAAAGGCAGGGGTCTACATCACCGGCAGGGACACCGTGAACAAGGCGGAGCGAATGAAGGTCATGACCTGCCTCAATCCCCTGCACACCGCACTGGCGGTAACGGGCTGTCTCCTGGGCTTTGGCAAGATATCCGAGGAAATGGCGGATGAGGATCTGAAAAAGCTGGTGTACGGTCTGGGCTATAAAGAGGGTCTGCCTGTGGTAACGGATCCGGGCATCATCCGTCCGGAGGATTTTCTGAAGGAAGTGCTGGAGGAAAGGCTCCCAAATCCCTCCCTGCCCGATACTCCGCAGCGTATCGCCACCGATACCTCACAGAAGATACCCATCCGTTTCGGTGAGACCATAAAGGCGCATGAGGAAAAGGGGGACAGCGGCACACTGGAGCTTATCCCCTTTGTGACAGCCGCATGGCTTCGCTATCTCCTCGGCACAGACGACAAGGGGGAGCCCTTTGCACCCAGCCCCGATCCTCTACTTGAGGAACTGACGGAAAGGCTCTCGCCCCTGCATTTTGGTGCGCCTCTCACGGAGGAGGGTGAAAGAGCCGTAAACGGCATACTCTCTAATCCCGCCCTCTTCGGCACGGATCTGACAAAAAACGGTCTTGCTCCGAAAGTCACCGCATACCTGCGTGAGATGCTCTGTGCGGGCGGAGTCAGGAAAACACTCAAAAAAGCACTGGACAATGCAGGAGCATGACCCTTTGTCCCACAGGACCGCCCCGCCCGGGACGGTCTTTTTTGGCTCAAAAACGACTTGACAAAAGCATTTCTTTGTATTATAATGTCTTTTATCTGTTGCATCGCCCTCACAACACCAAACAGATAAGGAAAGAGAAAAATGTATACAAAGATAAAGGGGCTTTTCGGACCCTCACAGTTTTACAAGACCGCCCTTTCGCTGGCGGTGCCCATCATGCTCCAGCAGCTCATACAGAGCATGGTGTCGCTTATAGACAATTTCATGGTCTCCGGCCTCGGTGACATCTCCATGTCGGGTGTAAACGTAGGCGGACAGGTGCTTTTCGTCTTTATGGTCTACACCAACGCCATCTGCATGGCAGGCGGCATATTCATGACCCAGTTTTTCGGTGCAAAGGACAAGGAAGGAATGAAGCAGTCCTTCCGCTTCAAGATGATAATGGGTCTTGCAGCCTTTGTGCCCTACATACTGGTGTGCCTTGTTTTCCCCAGAGAGGTACTGAGCCTTATGCTCATCGGGAATTCCCAGGCGGAGCCCATCCTTGACGAGGCTGTGAAGTACGTAAACATCATGTCTCTGGTGGGCATACCCATGACTGTATCGGTGTGCATAGCCAGCTCCCTGCGTGACATGGGGCAGGTACACATCCCCCTTGCGGTAACAGTGGCTGCCACCCTTACCAACACCGCCTTCAACTACCTGCTCATCTACGGCAACCTGGGCTTTCCCCGTCTGGAAGTACGGGGCGCCGCCATTGCGACGGTCATCGCCCGCATGGTGGAGCTTGTCATCTTCTGCATCGTCTACATCAGGAAAAAGCCCGATTTTGCCGTGCGCCTCGGTGAATTTTTCAAGGTTGACCTCAGACTTTTCCGTGAGATCTTCAAAAAGGGCGCACTGGTGCTTTTCTGCGAAATGGTCTGGGTCCTCTCGGAGACCGTCACCACCGCCATCTACAACGGCAGGGGCGGAGCGGACGTAGTTTCGGGCATGGCATCCAGCTTTGCCATCGCAAACCTCTTCTTCGTGGCATTCGGCGGCATCTATTCATCCACCGGTGTCATCCTGGGAAAGACCCTCGGTCAGGGTGACCCGGACAGGGCACGCATCCAGAAAACTTGGCTGCTGTCGGGTTCCGCCCTCTTCGGCGTGCTGATGATGTTCTTCGGCTTCGCCACCACCCTTGTCATACCCCTTGTATTCGGCAGGCTCAGCGAAAGCGCCGTTGGCATCTGCCGTGATATGGTCATCCTCATGTCCTTCTTCATGCCCATCTGGGTATATATGAACGCCCAGCAGGCGGTGGCAAGAGCAGGAGGCGACACAGCCATGGGAGCCTGCACCGATTCCGTTATAACCATCGTGGTCATGATGCCCATGCTCTTTATACTCGGGCTTTTCACCAACATCGGCCCCGTGATGATGTATCTCTTTGTCAAGCTCCTTGATATAGTCAAGATCATCGTTTTCCACATCTGGCTCAAAAAAGAACGCTGGCTCAAAAACCTCACCCGGCAGGCAGGGTCGGCAGGCAGGCAGAGCCTGCACCCACCCGTTGATGACACTTTTCTTGACCCCGACATACGGGCTCGGTAACTTATCATACAAAAGCACAAAAGTAAAGTTACTTCCCCGAATTTATGAAAGAAGGTCAGCATATGTCCGCAGGATACAGGATCTTGCTCATACTGCTTGCTATGTTCACATCTGCCTGCGGCAGCGCCCCGAAGTCCGCAGACGGCGATACACAGACAGCGGCGGCACAGACATCCGCCGAAGCAAAAGTGACTGTCGGCGGCACAGCAGGAACATCATCGGAAAAAGAGGAGGATGAGGTCATGGTATTCAGCGCAAACGGAAGATCATTCACCGTCACGCCCGCAGATACAGCAGCCGCAAGGGAGCTTGAAGAAAAACTGAGGGATGAGCCCCTCACGGTGACACTGAATGAATACGGCGGCTTTGAGAAGGTAGGCGGGCTCCCCTTTTCGCTCACACGGGAGGATGTCCGTACAGATACAGAGCCCGGTGACATAATGCTCTATCAGGGAGACCAAATGACTGTATTTTACAGCAGCAATTCATGGAGCTACACAAAGCTGGGACATATAGATTCCTCCGGAAAAGAGCTTGAAGAGCTTTTCGGAGAGGGAGACATAACCGTTACGCTTTCCCTGGAGTAAAGAAGTTTTTTTCATATTATCCTTGACAAACAAGGAAAAAGGGTGTATAATTATTTCCAGAAATGCGAAACTGTCCATGTTGGTCAGTAAATGAGACCCCCGGAGCTGCTACTCCGGGGGTCTCGTTGTGCCGCTCCACTCTCTGAGGGAGCTGTTGGTCATTATAAACAATTCCAAAATCAGAATAAAAACCAATTTGTCAACAGAGTAGAATGTAGCGCAGGATCATTGACAAAGACCGATGCAAAGGGTATAATCATATAGTAAAACTGATAATTGTTTTCATTTTTGATCTACTTTGAACAGGCTTGCCCATGGGCGCAGGCATCAAGTCACAACAAGCGGAGGAATAAAAATGTCTGTACAGATGAGGTGCAAAAATGTATCTCTGGGCTACGAGGACGGGATCGTTACAGAGGGACTGGAATTCACCGTCAGCAAAGGGGACTACCTTTGTATACTGGGCGAGAACGGTTCGGGGAAAAGCACCCTCATCAAAGCCATACTGGGTCTGAAAGCACAGGTGAAGGGCGACATAGAGTGGTGCGGCGACACGAAAAAGAACGAAGTGGGCTACCTTCCGCAGCAGACCCTTGTACAGAGAGATTTTCCCGCCTCCGTCCGTGAGATAGTCCTTTCGGGGTGTGTGGCAAAGAGCGGTCTCAGACCTTTCTACTCTAAAGAGGAAAAGGCTCTGGCGGACAGCAGTATGAAGCGCCTCGGTATAGATACACTCTCAAAGCGCTGCTACCGTGAGCTTTCGGGAGGGCAGCAGCAGAGAGTGCTGCTGGCAAGGGCACTGTGCGCCACAAGTAAGATACTTCTCCTTGATGAGCCTGTCACGGGTCTGGACCCTAAGGCGCAGATCGACCTCTACGAGCTGATAGCGAGCCTGAACAAGGAGGGCATAACCATAATAATGGTCTCCCACGACATAAACACGGCGATAAAGTACGCCTCCCACATACTGCACATAGGCAGCAGGAAACAGCTTTTCTTCGGCACCAGGGAGGACTACACAAAGAGTATGTCGGGGATGGAATTTCTCGGAACGCAGGAGGATGAAAATGTCTGAAAGCATTGAAAAACTGGTCTCCTACTTTGAATTTCCCTTTGTAAGGTATGCCTTCATCGTAGGACTGCTCATTTCCCTTTGCGCCTCTCTTCTGGGCGTGACGCTGGTGCTAAAGCGCTTTTCCTTTATAGGTGACGGCCTTTCCCATGTGGCGTTCGGTGCCATGTCACTGGCAGCCACCATACCGGTGATGATAAAGCAGGCAGCCCTTGCCCTTTCCCGGAGCGGGGAGCTTTCCCCGGGGGTGCAGGGTGTGATAAACTTTCTGGGCGGTCTCAACGACATGGTGATAGTCCTGCCGGTCACTCTGCTTTGCGCCATACTCCTGCTGCGGACGGGGCAGAACACCAGGATAAAGGGCGATGCGGCGGTGGCTATGCTCTCGGTGGGAGCACTTGCCATAGGCTACCTGCTGATGAACCGCTTCCCCTCAGGCGCAAATATCTCCGGGGATGTGTGCAGCACCCTTTTCGGCTCCACATCCATCCTCACCCTGAAGCCCGAAGACGTGACACTGTGCATCATAATGGCGGCTGTGGTCATAGTCGTGTATATCCTGTTCTACAACAAGATATTCGCCGTCACCTTCGACGAGAACTTCACCAAAGCCACGGGAGTGAATGCAGGGGGCTACAACCTGCTCATAGCCGTTGTCACCGCCCTTATAATCGTCCTTGCCATGAATCTGGTGGGCTCCCTCCTCATCTCCGCACTGATAATATTCCCCGCTCTGGCTGCCATGAGACTTTTCAAGAGCTTTAAGAGCGTCATCCTCTGCTCGGCGGTCATTTCAGTTGTCTGTGCGGCATTCGGCATAATATCATCCCTGCTGTTCTCCACCCCCGTAGGCTCTACCATCGTACTGGCAGATCTGCTGGTATTTGCGGCATTCTCACTCATCTCATCACTTTCAAGGAGCAAACAATGAAAATGACATCATCTGCGGCAGCTGCTCTTGCCGCATTGCTCATGACATCCTGTGCCCATGTTCCCGACGCACCGGCAGATATCCCGCAGGCAAGCGTGAGCGTCACACGGGAGGAGAGCACGGACGGCACCGCCGCCGAAGCGGCTCCACAGGCAGAGGAGACTTCTGCCGTCACCGAAGATATACTTGTGCAGACCTATGAAGAGACAGCCCCTGCCGACACCGCTGCGGAAGATGCGGAAGAAGAGACAACGGCAGAAAGAAGATCGGCGGATATCCCCGCAAATGATGAACGGTCCCCGTACAGGGACACAGACATCGACCTTACGGTGATGAGCGGCACCATGGTCTATGCACAGGTGTCCGACATGGTCTACAACTGCGATCAGTATGTGGGAAAGGTGGTAAAGGCAAAAGGTCCCCTGTCCTACTACAAGGACGAGGAGACCGGCAAGGAGTATCTTGCAGTGCTCATATCCGATGCCACTGCCTGCTGCGCACAGGGCATAGAGTTTGTGTGCGGGGATCGCAGCTATCCGGAGGATTACCCGGAGATCGGCACGGAGATAGCAGTCACAGGCGTATTCAACTACTACACCGAAGGGTACTACACCTATGTGGAGCTGCAGGATGCCTACATGGAGGTTTTATACTAATTCTTCCTCGATGTACAGACAAGAAAAATGAGGGACACTCCGGTGTCCCTTTTCTTTTTTTGAGAGGGAACGCCGATATTATCAGCGCAAGCCGTGACGGAGGGAGCACACCTTGCAGATATGCTGTTCCCTCAGATATCAATATCTCTCTTTTCCTTTCTGAGTATCCTCTGGATGGCAAATTTTCCGGATATGGCTGCTATGGGCAGACCGCCGGGGCTCATTACCCACTGACCTGCCATGTAGAAGTTGTCGAGCCCTTTAAGGGTGCCCTTTACTTTGAGCTGCTTTGCGCCCACGGTGGTGGTGAATGCCATGTAAGCCCCGTGATAGGCGTTGCAGTAGCGCTCATAGGTAAGAGGGGTCCAGCAGTCGAGAAGCTCCGCCTTTCCCGCAAGCTCCGGGAACTCTTTTTCTATGCGCTCCGTCACAGCCTTTACGAGCTCCTCCTTCTTCGCCCTGTACTCTTCCTTTGAAAGGCTCTTCCAGTAGAGAAAATCCTCATCGCTCTGGGGGATGTTGGTCTGTATGACGGTCTTCCCCTCGGGTGCAAAGGACTTGTCGTAGGCGTAGTTCTTCAGGTATATGCGCCCGAAGCTCCTTTTGCCTATGTTGATGGGAGCGCAGTCAAAGAATATGGTATCCTCCCCGCTGAAGGTATCATCCGTCACATAGGCGATCTGGAAGCCGCTTATAACGGGATAGCTCTTCCTGCTGTCATAGGCTGCCGCAAATTCCTTCGGCATATAGGCTCTGTCTATGAGACTGCCGAAAAGGAAGGCGGGGTCCACAGCAGATATGACTATATCCGCCTTTACCCTCTCACCGCTTTCAAGCTCTATGCCCACTGCCTTTTTATCCTCCGTGAGTATCCTCTTCACGGGGGTCTTTGTGTACAGCTTTCCGCCCATGGCTCTGAATTTCCCGATGATCCTCTCTGCCATGGCAAGGGAGCCGCCCAGGGGTATGCTGCCGTTGCCGCTGGTCATGGTGGCGTAGGATACAAGGAATGAATATGCGGTGTATTCGGGCGGGAGATAGTCTGTCATCAGCTTTTTGAGGAGCGGGGATCTGAACCTTTCCGCCAGTCCGTTCAGATCGATGCTGCCGTATTCCTTCATCACCTTGGGCATATTCGCCATGGACTTCCCCATTCTGATGTAGTCGCCTATGCCCATCATATCCATGGGCTTTTCACCGGGGATGACACAGCTTTCCGCATAGCGGACGTGTTCGATGAACTTCCTTATCTCCGCTTCATCCTCGGGAGATAAGGCTATGAGCTCCTTTTCCGTCCTGTCCAGGTCGTTCCAGAGGGTGGCTTCCTTTCCGTCCAGGCGGGAGGAATAGAACTTCACCGTGGGGGCATAGGGAGTGTCCCTGTCGATGGCACCCAAAGTGTTCCACACCTGCCATACGGAGGTAGAGGGGTCAGTGCCTGTGAGCCAGTGTATGCAGTTGTCGATGTGGCAGCCCTTTCTGTTCCAGCCCATGCACTCACCGCCCGCTGTGGGGTTCTTTTCGTAAATTTCTGCGTCAAACCCCGCCTTTATCGCATATATGCCTGCGGAAAGACCGCCGATGCCGCCGCCTATTATTACTATCTTTCTTTTCATTTTCTTCTGCCTCTTTTCTGATGATATCCCTGTTTCTTCTGCAGGATCGGTATCAAGCCTGCTTTCTCAGTATCGCCGTCACCCAGCCCGGCTCCGGCAGGGGGATCTCCGGGGTGACAAGGTGCTGCTCCATAATGCCCTGTATGCTGCACCAGAATGTAAAGGAAAGGGCAAGAGGGTCCCCCTCTCTGACAGTCCCCTCTGCCTGTCCCCTCTTTATTATCTCTGCGGAGAAGCCCACCTGATCCGCCGAAAGGGCTTTCTGCCTTATGTCCTCCGGTATGCCCTGCCGCCTTGCCTGTGACATGAGCACGAACATCCGGAATACCCAGGGCTGTTTCTCTGCCGCACCGAAAAGAGCCTCTGTGACACGCTCGAAATACTCAAGAGGCTCCGAAAACTCTATTCCCTCAGGCTTTTTCGTATTCTCCAGCCCCATTTCCACAAGCGCCCTGTACAACGCTTCCTTGGACTCATAGTAGTGGAACAGCAGCCCCACGCTTATACCCAGTGCCTCGGCGATGTCGCTTATCTTGGTCTCGCTGAACCCCTTTGTGACAAAAAGCTCCAGCGCCTTCATCATTATCTGCCGCTGCCGCATTTCCTTCTGTTCTTTTCTGGTCATGATCCACCTGCTTGATTGAATTTATTTTCATTGAACTTGTATTCAATATATCATGATTTTCCTTTCCTGTCAATACTTTCTGTAATTTTCATCGTTCTGCACAAAACACGAGTGCCATATCCGTACTGTCTGTATATTTTAACGGGCATCCATTGACAACCAGGGTCAAAGGTGATAATATAGTTGGTAGTAATAATACTTATCCTTCCTCGATGTATAGACGATCTCCAGGCCTCAGATCCCTTATATCCAGGCATTTGCGGCTTGTTTCTTGTATATACATCGGTCAGGAATTAGTATAAAGTCAGGAATTAGTATAAAAAGGAGGAAGCAGCATGAGAAAAGATCTGGGAAAGGTACCCGCAGTATTCCCCATGCCAGTTCTGATAGTGGCAGCATACGATGAAAAGGGAACGGTGCAGTGCATGAATGCCGCATGGGGCATGATATGCGACACGGACAAGATAGCCCTGTTCATTGATGAGGATCATGCCACCACCAAGGCGATACGGCAGACAGGTGCCTTCACCGTCAGCATTGCCGACAGGGAGCATATGGCACCTGCGGATTTCGTGGGCATAGCCACAGGAAACAAGATGCCCGACAAGTTTGAAAGGTCGGGGCTCACCGAAAAGAAGAGCAGCCATGTCAATGCTCCGCTGATAAACGAATTCCCTGTTGTCATGGAATGTGAGCTGGCGGAGATAACGGAGACCGAGAACCTTCATGCAGTGGTGGGCACCATCGTCAATGTGAGCGCAGATGAAAGGGTGCTCTCCTCCGACGGAAAGGTCGACCCCACGAAACTGGATGCACTTATATTCGACCAGTTCCGCTCCGGCTACTATGCTGTGGGTGAAAAGGCAGGACAGGCGTGGAATGCAGGCAAAGAGCTGATGAAGGCAGCGACAGAAAAATAAATAACAGCCGCAGCAAAGCATGATGCGATGCTGCGGTTTTTGCGCAATATTTTCCAAAGCCTATTGACTACCCCTCTCAAATATGCTATAATAGTAGTGCGTGGGTATATTTGCGCAATTGTACGAAGGCTGCTCCACATGGGACATTGTGGTAAATGTGGTAAAAAACGCCATCAGATTTTACCACAGAAAAAGCCCTGTGTACAGCGGTCTCCCGCAAAAGTGTGGTAAAAGCCAGAACGAATTTTACCACACAGTTTTCCTTTATATGATGCGGGTTGTCAGTGTAATGTGGTAATTATTTATCATTTTTTTATACTTAAAGAAAAAATAAAAAAAAGAAAGATACGGAAGTTTTTTTGATTTTTTTACCACATTCCCCTCAAAGCCTTTACAGGAGCGGGATAGGCTGTGGTAAAAACAAAAAAGTGTGGTAAAAAAACTCCGTTTTTTACCACACAAAATATCATGTACCGGGGTAATAGTGCTCCTTCCCCGATGTACAGACGATCTTCAAGGTTCATACTAATTCTTCCTCGATGTATAGACGATCTCCAAGCCTCAAATCCCTTATATTCAAGCATTTGCGGCTTGTTTCTTGTCTATACATCGGTCAGAAATTAGTATCAGCCTGTCACCAGCCTGCTGTCGCTGCCGTCATTCACAGCGGTGAAGGTCCTGCCGCCTATCTCCAGTTCATACTCTCCCCTGAACCCGTCAAGGATGAATACGCCGTTGTCGTCTGCTGCGGCGGTGTACTCTGTTGACCATTCCTTATGGATAAGGCTGTAAAGCATATCGTAGGCAGGCTTCGGGCTGCCGTCACGGCGGAGTATGCCGGAGGGTGCGTTGAGCCATGCGCCGTCGGAGAGATCCCAGCCTGTAATGGCTTCCACCAGCGGATTACCGAAGAGGATGCGGTAGATCTCCTCCAGCTCCCTGCACTGCCTTTCCTCGCCCTCGGGAGTGCTGTCCCATGTCTCCACCTGATAGTCGTTGAGATCCACTATCTCGGGGGGCATAAGGTGACCCGATATGATGGTGTTTTCCGTGAAGTGTATAGGCAGACCGAAACGCTCAAAGCGGGCAAGCACCGTCCTCAGCTTCTCTGCGCCCCAGTAGCCCTGGTGCTGGTGGGACTGTATTCCTATGGCGCCTATGGGTACGCCCGCATCAAGGCACTGCTCTATGACCTTTGCATATTCCTCGGAGGTGTTGAAGTCGTTTATGAGGAGCACTGCGGAGGGGTCAGCCTCATGGGCTGCCGCAAAGACCTTCTTTATCAGCTCAATGCGTCCGTAGCGGTTGCAGATACGGGTCACGGCGTTGTCGTACTTGTCGAACACCGGCATGATGACCGTCTCGTTTATCACATCCCACAGCCCTATCTTCCCCTTGAAATCACTCACTTCACGGGTTATGCGACCAAGCTGCTTTTCCATTATGACCTCGTCGCTGTACTTCAGCAGCCAGTCGGCGCAGACGGTGTGCCAGCAGAGAGGGTGTCCCTTTACCTTTGCGCCCTTTTGGAGCATCCTGTCCACGGTCTTCATTACAGGCTCCCTGCCGGGCTTCCCCTCCTGGGGCTCGTACCGTCCCCAGTAGAAGGGCAGCGTGCCGTAGTTGCACAGAGCCTCCCACTGCTCCGCACGGGGCCTGAACCTTTCCTTTATATCATCAGGGGCGTTCACATACGCCATGACATCGAATGCTCCCCAGCCAAAGAGAAAGCTGTGGTTTTTCAGCCTTGCCTTTACGGCGGCACCCCTGAGAGGTGCGCCCTGTGTGTCTGTCAGCCTGAGTGTGGTCTGTGCCTTGCGGTGTCTGAGTTCGCTCATGTTATTCCGTCCTTTCAGTCAGGGTCGTGTATATATGTTGGAAATTATACACCCCCATACCCTCTCCGTCAAGAATGAAAATACCTTTTATCGGTCATTTTTTGCGGTATGTCCCCTATATCACATCTGCCCCGCCGCAATGCTGTCGGCGGATATCCTTTCCTGCCGCCTTTCACGCATCATCAGCACCAGACACACCGTACACACCGCAAAGAATGGCAGCATAGCCACCATATCCCCGCCGTTCCTGAAATCGGTCTCCTCGGTGATGCCGCTGACAAGCAGAGCTAATGTGAACTTGCCGCCGTTGTTGTTTACGGCGTGGGCTATGCAGGCAGGCCATATGCTGCCCGTCTTCTTTGTGAGCCACATGAGGAACATCCCGAAAAAGGAGCAGACAACGCACATTCTCAGCATTCCCGTCCAGGGGTAGCCGGGGTAGTCCGTCCCGAAATTGTGCCCCTCCACCGTAAGGACTGCGTGCCACAGCCCCCAGATGATGCCGCCCGTGACCACAGTGCCCACAGTTCCCAGTATAGGCTCCATTTTCCGGTTCATGTAGCCCCTCCAGCCGAATTCCTCGCCGAAGGTGTTGAAGGCTATGAGAGGTACCACGCTTATTGTCTGCATGAACAAGGATGCCGCTTCCGCAGGAGTGTATAGGCTCCCCAGGTTTCCAAGATCCCCGTCCCCGCAGAAAACAGTCACCAGGGGTCCCGAAAGGGTGGCAGAAAGTGGGATGGTGAGCACTGCCAGTGCATAGTATCTCAGGTTCCCTTTCAGGTTCAGGTGAAGGCAGGAGTTGTCCCAGCCCTCGTGAGTCAGTTTCCGGGTGACCACATTTGCAAGGGCGGGGCCGTAGCCCATGAACCAGAAAAGCACCGGGTACTTGTTGGTCTCGAACCACTCATGATAGCCCAGAGTACGGTTGAAGATGAAGGCAGGTATCCATGAAAAGGCATATGACAGCAGGATGAACAGAGCCAGCCTTTTCCTGTTCAGCTTATCCTCTTTCATAGTCGTTCACCCCTTTCATATAGAGCTTTTCGGATACGAAGAATGATGCGATGCAGGCAAGGATGCCGCAGAGGGGGAAGGCGCTGATGACAGGGAGCAGCACATCGCTCGTTTTCTCCCCGGTAATGAAGTTGTAGACCGCATCCACCAGCATTATCACGCCTTCGCTCTCCGAGGCGAGCACCGCCGTACCTATGACAGCCAGTGCAATGCCTGCTATGGTCTTGATATAGCTCCCCTTTTTGGCGCCGAACCTTATCATGAGGGGGATATCTGCGGCGATCATGAGAAGATATGCAAAAAAGCCCTCTATATAGATATTGGAAAGGGACAGAGCTTCCTCCCCCGTCACTATAAACTGCAGGGTATCAAAAAGGTTCTCCGCAAAGATGCCCCCCACCATGGCAAGACCTGCCATAGAAAGGCAGACGAGGTATTCGCTGTAAAGGTATCCTCCGATCCCTGCGGGAGAGGCACACACAAAGTACGACCACAGCTTTTTGTCTCCCTCAAAGGTACTGCTCGTAAAGGCTGAGACTATCACCACCGAAAGAACGGCAGCCACTATCTTAATAGGCACCGAAAAGATGATATTTTCCTCAAATCCGGAGTCAAGGAGTGAAAAACAGATGTATGCGGCAGTAAAAAGGGTCCTCATCATAAGGGGCATCAGTGCTGACAGAATGAGCAGCTTTTTGTTCCTTGCGATCTGCATATAGACATAGCCGCTCGTTATTGTCTTTCCGCCCATATTGTCCGAAAGGGGCTTTTCCTTCTTCGTGTCCATGACCCCCGGGTAGGCGGAGCTCATCCTGTCAAGCATTATCCTGTATACGGCATAGGCTGCGGCTGCGCTCACGGGCAGGGATATGAACAGTGTCCACATGGGAGGGAACGGCAGGGAAGAGATGATCTCATCTATCTTCTCCGTACTTTTGATATAGCCGTTGATACCGATGTAAAAGGCGGCAGCGATCCCCAGCATGAGAGCCATGGTCACAAAGCCCGATCTGTTGTATGCCTTCTTCAGTTCTTCCATGTTCCGTTCGGAGAGGGTGAAATATTCCGTGATGCACATATTCACAAGCGAAAAGGCGATCATGATAAAAACAGGGCATATCATTTCCGGCTCATAGGGGTATCCGCCCAGGGCGCAGAGTATGAAGACACATATCTCCGACATCACTGCTGCTCCGATGACAAGCACCATCCTGCGCACAAAGCGCACCCCTGCCCTTTCACGGGGAGTTATGGGGAGTGCATAGGAATAGATGAGCCAGCCCGACTCCGCATCTTTTCTGAGCACATCTTCCATGCCTGTCGTACTTCCGCCCGATGCGGGCAATATCCACATCACGGGTATAAGATAGACCATCTGACCTATGATGATACGGATGTCAAAACCAAATTCGACAGGATCCATGAGCTTAAAGATGAAAGGCATCGAATAAAAGATGCTGAACCCCAGCGAAAGGCAGATGGTGATGATAATGCCCTTAAGTGACAGGCGGAACTCCCTGAAAAGGAGCGCCCTGGTCTTCCTGCTCAGCTCCATTTTTCTTCCCCCTCGTGGACATAGTAGAGCATTATGTCGTCGATATCCGCAGGGTCCACTATAAGGTCGGGGTGATCTGCGGCGGCTCTGCGCCTGTCATTTACCATGACCTCACAGCCGTAGGGGTTCTCCCTTACGCTGACGATGCTGCTCCTGTCTATGCAGGCAAGGCTTTCCTCACCGCACTTGACTATGCCGTGGCGGTCAAGTATATCGTCCTTGCTGCCCGTTATGAGTATGCGTCCGCTGTCGATAAAGGTGATGCTGTCGGCTATCTTTTCCAGGTCGGAGGTGATGTGGGAGGACATGAGTATGGATGCCTCACCGCTTTGCAGATACTCCATGAATATATGCAGCACCTCATCCCTCACCACAGGGTCAAGTCCCGTGGTAGGCTCGTCCATTATGAGGAGCTCCGCCTTGTGGGAGAGGGCGCAGGCTATCTGCAGCTTCATCTTCATTCCCTTTGAGTAGTCACCTATCCGCTTTCCGAGAGGCAGCTCCAGTCTGTCCAGCCACCCCCTGAAAACCTGCTCGTCCCAGTTCTCATACAGCCCCGCAAAGATATGGGATATATCCCCGGGCTTGAACACATCGTGGAACGGCAGCTCATCAAAAACGGGAGCTATGCGCTTTTTTATCTCCGTCTCGTCTTTGATATGGTCAAGGCCGAACACCCTTATCTCCCCCTCATCCGCCTTTATTATATTGAGTATGCTGCGGATGGTGGTGGTCTTCCCTGCGCCGTTCTGCCCCACAAAGCCCATTATGCTGCCCCTGGGCACATCAAAGGTCACGCTGTCCAGCGTAAATCCCCTGTATCTCTTTGTCAGCCCTCTTACCTCTATCGCATTCTCGTAGTTATCCATTGATATCATCTCCGTAAATAAGATCCAGTATTTCCCGAAGCTCCTTCTTATCCACCCCGCACTTCTTCGCCCTCTGTACGGCGTCATCAATGAGCCCCTCGATCCTGCGCAGCTGCTCCTCTCTGAAAAGCTCCATATTCTGCGCCTTCACAAAGGAGCCCTTCCCGGTGTAGCTCTCGATAAAGCCGTCCCTTTCCAGCTCCTCATATGCCCTTTTCGTGGTCATGAAGCTGATCCGCAGCTCCACCGCAAGGTTTCTCATGGAGGGGAGCATATCCCCCTCCTTCAGTGTACCGTCCAGTATCATAGCCTTTATCTGTTCCGAAATCTGGAGGTAGATGGGCTCTCCGCCCGCGTTGCTTATGTTTATGTTCATTCAGGTGTGCACTCCTTAAATGATATAGGGAAACACTGATCTGATCGGTGTCCCTTAATGCTATACTTGCTATAATTGTATAACTACCATATATACAATTATAACTTTCACCTTACACCTTGTCAAGAGGAATATCTATATTTGTGTAGTTTTGTTGATATTGCACAGCTTTACGGCTTTTTCTGTCAAATTTCCGTGCATTACCGACAATAAGACCCGAAGGATCTCTCCCCCGGGTCTGCCGTTAAAGATCAAATTCGTAGTAGCAGTTATAGACTGCCTTTCCGTCTCCCACGCTTATCTGCTTTCCGATGCGGTATCTCAGCCCCTTATCGAGAGTGCCGTATATATCCCGCCAGTCTGTGTCCATGCTTATCTCCCCGCCTGCGGGTATTGCCGTCTCGTCATCCGCCGGTGTGGTATGCGGGGCATCGGGCAGCTTTCTCATATTCGTCCACCTGCCCGTACCGTCCATGTATTGCAGGAAAAAATAGCTGCCAGTTGTGAGCCTTTCCTCTCCCGTCTGTGAGATAAAGAGGGTGAGCCCCTGTTCATCCTCATTTTCCGTCCTCATCCTTATGTGCAGAGCCTCTGTTTTTTCTCCCTTTATCAGTCTGCGGCTGAGATGCCTGTCCTCGGTGTTTCTCAGGTACCCCGCAAGAAGAGCGTCATCCACCTGCGAGAAGTCGTAAACGCTCCTGTCTCCGCCTGCCATTTCAAGGTATTCCCCCGCTTTCCCGGAAAGCTCATAGAAGCGGGCTATCCTTTTGTTCCCGCTTTCGCCCTCTGTCTCGAAGTAAAAGCGGCAGCTCTCAAGGACGGTTTCCTCCTTCCCGCGTGAAATGACCGCATCAAAGTCCATGACAAAGGCTGTCCTTTCGGTGTCCGCCTTGACAGGTATCACCCTTTTGTAGGTGACCCCTCTGTATTCGGCTGTGAAAGAGGATATTTGGTAGAGGAAGGCTCTCTGCTCCGCTGATGCCCGTGCCACTTCAAGAGCCCCCTCGTCGGATATGTAGTTTTCGGGGACGAAGTCACCCTGCCCGTACACTTTTCCAAGAAAGGCAGCCCCGAACTCCCTGCAAAGCTCCGTGTCTTCACTCTGTATGCTTATGCGCCTCATGCCGCTCACATCGTAAACAAAGCCGTCCCTGCGGTGTACAGGTTCTCCCGTTCCTCTCGGAGCCCTCCAAACCATGCGTTCCTCCGCAAACTCATAGGAAAGGGGCTCATATGCGATACTGCTTATATGCACAAGGTCTGCGCTCTCCGCTATCACCTGAGCATAGGCATTGACGGTCCTGCTTTCCTTTATGACAGGCTCGGAGGATATGTATATATCCGTTACGGGCTGCATCTCCCCCGTGATGGGGTCTGCAAGCAAAGAGTACCCCTCTCCATAGCCCATGGTCTGCACATAGCTTATAAAGGACAGCTTCGCCTCCGTCTCAAAGCTGTGACGGGGCAGCTCCCTGCCCGTGGTGTTCACGGCCGAAACATCCCTCATCTCCTCCGAGCGGTGCCATTTTTCTTCCGTGTTGTCGTAGTAAAGCGGCACCATTTTCCCCGCACCGCTTGCAAACTGCGCCCACAGATCACCCAGTGCCGACATTTTCCCGTTTTCGCCGATGTAAAAATGGGGCGGGTCTGCGTATACCTTTACGGCTCCCAGGGCGTAGAGATCGGAATAGTTTTCGTAGCGTCGCAGGAAATCATAGAGAAGGCGATCCGTTATGCGCACCGTGTCACCCGTGCCGTTAATAGGGTCTGATATCCTGCTGTCCGCATCATACTCAAATTCACCCGGCACCATCAGGGAGGACAGCGCACCTGTGCGCACCCTGAACCTGCCCTTTCCCGTACATTCAAAGAATACTGCGCTCTCCGGTATGTTTTCTCCGCTGCTGCCTGTCACAAGAAGCATACCGTGAGCATAGCTCCTTACAGCAAAGGGCATGATCTGCCCGTCTCCCGTCCCGATAAGGTATATCTCCTTTCCCTCTGCCCCGTCTTTTACTACGGCCGAGAACATACCCTCCTTCTGTATGTACTTTCCCTCCGGGAAGACAAGGGCTTCGTCACAAAGAAATGCCGTCAGCTTTTCATAGTCCGCTTCCGAAAGCTCGTAGTGAGCGGCGGTGCTGTTATCTCCATCATAGCTCTCCACGGTGATATATCTGCCGTACACCGTCTGGCCGCCGAAAAGCTGCGCATTGCTCCCGAAAAGCCCCTTGTCCATGGTACACACAGGTGATAGCATACTTATGCGGTACACAAGGCTCTCTCCCTTTTTAAGCTCCGCACTGATGCCCGTGTATTCATCCGGGTATTCACCGCAGCCGCTGACAGCCGTGAATCTCAGGCTATCAAGCAGGGAGACAAGCTCATCCCTGTCAGCGGGAGTGTCGCAGATGCCCACGGGATGCTCCTTTGTAATGCTGTCTATGCCTATAAAGGCGGTGTCTGTTTCCGCCTTGAAAATGCTGTCCTGCTTTTTGTCCGTCAGCAGGCAGGCGCAGGCGGCACAAAGCACTACGACCGCTGCCCCGGTCGCAGCTATGCCCTGTCTGTGTTCCCGCAGGATGTTCTTTATGCGGGCCTTCACGCTGTTGTCGCCGAAGGACAGGAGCCTTGCTCCCCCAAGGGGGGACTTTTTCACGGATATGTTCAGAAGTGCCTGTGCATAGGCCTTCTTTGAGCCTTCACCTATCAGCTTCAGTGCCTCTTCATCGCAGGAGCGTTCCATATCACATTCCATGAGCCTGAAAGCGATGTGCAGCACGGGATTGAAGAAGTGTATGCACAAAAGGGCATAGGCAAAGGGCTTTATGATATGATCCCCACGGCGGATATGTACCCGTTCGTGGGCGATGATACAGGGCACATCCCCCTCGGGGATGCCTGCGGGCAGGAAGATGCGGGGATGAAATATGCCGAACACAAAGGGAGTGGGGATGTTTTCGCACTCATATATACCATCCCCGAGGGGAACAGCCCCCCTAAGCCGCTTTTTCAGCCTTGCTATGCTGATGATGCCGCAGGCTGCAAGCACTGCCACGCCGCAGAGCCATATCACGGCAGCCGTGTCCCACAGTGAAGGCTTTTTCGGAGGCGCAGCGGGCGATATCTGTTCTGCGGGCTCCTCCCTTGTATACAAAAGGGTGTTTTCGTCAAGGGTCACTGCGGGAGGCACTGCCTCCTCTGCATGATAGACCCCTTCATCCGCCGTGTATGCGGGGACATCCGCATTTTCGGCATAGGTGTAGGCTATTTGCAGACTGTCCGCACGCACAGGCTCTATCACATTGAAAATGCTCAGCCCCGACCCTATGCCCACGGGTATCAGCAGCCGCAGCAGAGGGATGACCCACAGCATATATGAGTACCTTGCTGGCAGCCTTTTCATTAAGAGCCGCAGTATAAAGATGGCTCCGCAGACATAGGCTGCCTTGATGCTCATATCAAGAACGGTGTCAAATATCATGCCTTATCCTCCGTATAGCTGTCTATAAGGGCTTTGAGCTCCTCCGCCTCAGCCGCAGACAGCTTCCTGCCGCCGAAAAAGGCAGTGAGGAACATG
Organism: Oscillospiraceae bacterium; assembly: GCA_018110985.1. Lineage (GTDB taxonomy): Bacteria > Bacillota > Clostridia > Oscillospirales > Ruminococcaceae > Huintestinicola. The sequence goes on along the minus strand of JAGAWT010000029.1, from coordinate 1,621 downwards.
GGCAGAGAGCCGCCGAAATCCGCTCCCACTATGTTCTCCGACCTTTCCGAAAGTGTGCTGTCCCTGTCCCTGAGGGATGTGACCACGCTCTCCCTGTTGGCGGCTGCCCCTTTCTTCACCAGATGGGAGAGTACGGTGTACATGGTGGATTTCTTCCAGCCCATGCGCTTTTCGCTGAGGGCTACCAGCTCTCCCGACCCCACAGGCTCATGCTCCCATATGAGCTCCATCAGCTTCATTTCGCTTTGATTAAGTTTCATTCTGCTTCCTCCCGTTCGGTCTATGATAGTAGACTAAATATAGTCTATCACAATAGACCGGCTTTGTCAATACAAAATTCTCACAACAGTCCATTTGTTTTTTCGGCATCCATTGCACTTTGCGTCATTATATGTTATAACCGGGCAGTGCCCGGCTCCGATATGCGCTCATACAGCAAAACGGTTCATTTTGTTTTTCGGCATCCATTGCACTTTTCGTCATTATGTGTTATAATAGGGTATCTGAAACAAACGGAGAATCATCATGCTTAAATTTGTAAGATCGCAGCCCGTGCTCTTTGCGGCATTCATTGCGGCTGCAATTAGTGCTTTTTTCGTCCCGCCCGATGCCCGCTACGGGGAATACATGAACCTCCCCGTACTCACGGAGCTTTTTGCGCTTATGGCGGCAGTGGCGGGACTTCGCAGCGCAGGCCTCTTTGAAAGGGCGACCGGGCTCATCACCCGCAGGGCAAAGGACATAAGGAGGGCAGGGCTTTTCCTCATCATCCTGTGTATGCTCTCCGCTGCGGTGGTCACAAACGATGTGGCTCTCATCACCTTTGTGCCCCTTACCCTGCTCATCTTCGGGGACACTGCCCACAGGAGCAGCCTTATCCTGATAATCGTCCTTGAGACCGCAGCCGCAAATCTGGGCGGTATGCTGACCCCGGTGGGGAATCCCCAGAACCTTTTCCTCTATGACAGGTATTCTCTCACGCCCCTTGTGTTCATCAGCACCATGCTCCCTGCGGGCATCCTGTGTCTGGCGGTGCTGCTCATCCTGACCCTGCTGCTGCCGAAAGCTCCCTACCCTGCACCCAAGACCGATTCCGTCCCCCTTGACGGGAAAAAGGCAGCGGTTTTCGGGCTCCTCTTTGTCATCTGCCTGCTGACGGTCTTTAAGGTGATACCCTTTGCGGTGTGCCTTGCTGCCGCCCTCCTGCTGAGCCTTGCAGCCGACCGAAAGGTGCTTCTGAGGGTGGACTATCCCCTGCTCGTCACCTTTGTGTTCTTCTTTGTCTTTTCGGGGAATATCGCCCGTGTGGATAGTGTGAACGCTTTCCTTTCCCGTGTGCTCACCGGCAGAGAGACGGCGGTCTCCGCAGCGGTCTCCCAGTTTATAAGCAACGTACCTGCGGCTGTGATGCTTTCGGGCTTCACGGAAAAGGGCACCCTGCTCCTGAAGGGCGTGAACATCGGCGGCTTCGGCACTCCCGTGGCTTCTCTTGCCAGCCTTATCTCCCTGCAGTTTTACAGGAAGTCGGCAGGGGCTGACACAAAGAGGTTCATGCTCATCTTTTCAGCCGTCAATTTCGGCCTGCTTTTCCTGCTGCTTGCGGCGGAACATTTTGTATTCT
>JAGAWT010000028.1 GCA_018110985.1 Oscillospiraceae bacterium | reverse complement strand
TGACGAAACCGTGCTTCCTGTGCTATACTATTCATGGAACAACTCTCTTTTCATGATATTTTGGTTGGTTAGCACTTAACATTATATCATATTGAGAGTTGTTTTTCTATTACTTTGTCCAAGATCTATTGTAACATAACACCGGTATGGAAAATATTTTTTTAAAATCCCTTGTAAATGAGAATAAAGTGTGATATAATTGATTTTGTATGTAATCTTACAATAAACTTTATATATGGAGGAATATTATGGCAGATCTTGCTGAACTCCTTTCACAGTACAGATCGGAGCAGTGCCCGAAGGCGGCTGCAAGGCTTGCGGGTCTCTTCGACGATGGTTCATATAATGAGACAGGGAGAAGCTTTTCCGCCCCCGGCAGAGCGCCTACGGTCATGACCGCAAGCGGCAGGATAAACGGCCTTCCTGCCTATGCCTTCGCTTTTGACAGCAGTGTGGACGGCGGTGCATTCGATGAAAAACAGGCTGCAAAGGTTGCATCTCTTTACGACCTTGCCGCAAGAAACGGTGTTCCCATCGTAGGCATATACGATTCAAAGGGTGCCTATGTGAACGACGGTGCGGCAGCCCTGAACGGATACAGCCTTGTGCTCTCAAAGGCGGCGGAGGTATCCGGGGTAGTTCCCGTCATAGCCATAGCAGACGGCGTATGTTCCGGCTCTCTGGCACTTTGCGCCCTCACAGCGGATATACTTGTGATGACCGGTGATGCCGAGCTTTACATTGATGTCAACCGCAAGCTGGACAGCAAAGCTGCGGCTGAAATGGGTCTTGCCGCAGGAAAGACAGGAGATATATCGGGAGCCTGGGCTCTGGTAAGGGAATATCTCAGCCATATGCCCTCCAACAACCTTTCGGGAGTAGGCACTGAGCCCTACGGCGGTGAAAAGGAAGAAGCTGTCCCGACAGCAAAGGAGATAGCTGTCGAAGGCTCTGTAACCGAGCTTTACAAGGATTTTGGCACCGAGGTCTGCACTGTCCTCTCTGCTATTGAAACTCCGAACGGCTCCGTGAGCGGAGGCATCTGCTGCATAGGCAGCGGCGGGACAGTAACAGGCGAAGGTCTCGCCAAGGCGGCACGCTTCGCAAGGCTCTGCGATGCTTTCAGCCTCCCCATCGTGACCGTTATCGACTGTGAAGGTACGGACTGCAGCGATGCGGGCGCCTATACCTCCTTTGTAAGGGCTGCAGCAGCCTTTGCCGAGGCGGGCACTCCCAAGATAGCCGTTGTGAAGAAGGCGGTAGGTGCGGTATTCACTGCCTTTGCGGGAAAGAATGTTTCCGCAGACACAGTCATCGCCCTTGCGGACAGCCTTATAGCTCCCATTGCTCCGCTTACCGCAGCGGAATTCCTCAGCCACGACAGCTTAAAGGGCTCAGAGGACACCTCTGCCGACAGAAAGGCTCTTGCGGACAAGTACGCAAAGGAACAGGCAAATGCCTTCTGTGCCGCAGCCTGCGGTGCTGCGGATGAGGTCTGCGAGACCTCCGAGCTCAGGGAAAAGATAGGCGAGGCTCTTGCAATGGCGGCAGGAAAGCGTCTTGCAAAGCGCATCCCCAGAAAACACAGCACTTTATGATAAGAGGTAAGAGAGTATGAAAAGATACAATATCACCGTAAACGGTACAGCATATGATGTAGAGGTCGAAGAGATCTCCTCCGACGCACCCGCAGCAGCTCCCGCCCCCGCAAGGAAGGCTGCACCCGCTCCCGCACCTGCGGCAGCAAAGCCCTCAGCAGGAGCAGGCACACCCATCAAGGCACCCATGCCGGGCAATATCCTTGATGTCAAGGTAAGTGTGGGCGACAGCGTACAGACGGGTCAGGTGCTCATCGTCCTTGAAGCGCTGAAGATGGAAAACGACGTGGTCTCCACCGCTACCGGAAAGGTCACCTCCGTTCTCGTAAAGAAGGGCGACACCGTCAACTCCGACGATGTACTTGTCACCGTAGGCTGATGAGGGGTGCATGAGATGAAAAAGATCGGAATAGTGGAGACTGTCCTCAGAGATGCCCACCAGTCTCTTATAGCCACAAGAATGAGCATTGATGAGATGATACCCATCATGCAGGAAATGGACAAGATAGGCTACTACGCCGCAGAGGTATGGGGCGGAGCCACATTTGATGCCTGTATACGCTTTCTTGATGAGGATCCCTGGGAAAGGCTCCGTATAATCAGGAGAGAGATGCCCCACACCAAGCTGCAAATGCTTTTCAGAGGGCAGAATATGCTGGGCTACCGTCACTATGCGGATGATGTTCTGGAATACTTCGTGCAGAAGACCGTTGCAAACGGCATGGACATAATCAGGATCTTTGATGCCCTGAACGATATCAGGAACCTGAAGACTGCCATTTCCGCTGCAAAGAAGGAAGGGGCTCACGCACAGGTAGCCATGTCCTTTACTTTAGGCGATGTGTTCACCGACGAATACTATGTAAACTACGCAAAGCAGTGTGAGGAGGAGGGTGCGGACTCCATCTGTATCAAGGATATGGCAGCCCTTATCACCCCCATGCGTGCAGCCTCCCTCACAAAGGCGCTCAAGGATAATATCTCCATCCCCGTGAACCTGCACACCCACTACACCTCCGGCCTTGCCTCCATGTGTCTTCTGAAGGCTATAGAAAACGGATGCGACATAGTGGATACTGCCATGTCTCCCCTTGCCCACGGCACATCCCATACTCCTACGGAGTCTATGGTAGCCGCCCTGAAGGATACCGAGTATGACACAGGTCTTGACCTTGTTAAGCTGACGGAGATACGCGCCTATTTCATGAAACTGAGGCAGAAGTACCTTGACAACGGTCTCCTTGACCCCAAGATGCTGGCTGCGGACGCCAACGCACTCATATACCAGGTGCCCGGCGGAATGCTCTCAAACCTCCTCTCCCAGCTGAAGCAGGCAGGGAAAGAGGACAAGTTCGAGGAGGTGCTGAAGGAAGTGCCCAGAGTAAGGGCAGATGCGGGAAATATCCCCCTTGTAACTCCTTCCTCCCAGATAGTAGGCACACAGGCTGTATTCAATGTGATAAACGGAGAGCGCTACAAGAGCGTTACAAAGGAATTCAAGGATGTGGTGGCAGGCCGCTACGGAAAGACACCTACTCCCATCGACCCGGATTTCCAGAAGAAGATACTCGGAGACGAGGAACCCATCACCTGCCGTCCCGCAGACCTTATAGAGCCGGAGCTTGAAGCCCTGCGCAAGGAATGTGCGGAATGGACGGAGCAGGAGGAGGATGTGCTCACCTATGCCATGTTCCCCAAGATAGCACCCAAGTTCTTCGAGAAGAGAAGAAACAGAAAGTACAGCGTGGACAGCAACGCCATTGCGGAAAGCGGCATCCACAGTATGTAATGACACGCCGTGTGGCAGACAGGAGGTCACCATGGATATCAAAACAACTCTTTTCCGGAAAGGAAAGGCTGCCGCAGGTGTCCTCACTGCCCTGCTCATACCGGCGCTTTGCTCCCACGGTGCGGCTGCACAGGACGGCGCCGCATACGATACGGATCTTCTGCTGTTCACAGCAGTCCCCGAACACGATATGTGCTATGTGGGCGACAAGACCTATGTTGACATAACCCTCAGGAACGATTTTTCCGACGGAACGGATCTGAATGATCTGAAAGTCACCTTTGAGGGACAGGAGATCTTCTCGGACGATGTATTCGAGCCCGGAGAGGATGCGGATATACGCATAGGTCTGCTTGCGTGGGACGAGGATGTGGACAGCGGTGGAAAGGTCACTCTTGTGGCGGAGTGCGACAAATTCACCAAAAGCATTGATTTCACCATAACCGTAAGACCCGATTCAGAGCGTCCCAACCCCCGCACGGGCACATCTTCCCCCGCAGCCGCCATTCTGACGGGCTTCGCTGCCGCAGCGCTGCTGGGAAAAAGACTGCAAAGGGGCAAATGATCACATTTAGCATTGGCAGGTAAAGATATGGGCTTTTTTGAAAAGATTACCGAGGGCATCAGAAAGACAAGGGACAGCATCTTCGGAAAGCTGACCGCACTTTTTAATTCCTTTACCAAAATAGACGAGGATTTCTTTGAAAGCCTGGAGGAGACCCTTATCATGTGTGATATCGGGGTGGAGACCTCCGTGGAGATATGCTCGGAGCTCCGGAAGAAGGTAAAGGAAAAGGGGCTTACCAAGCCCGATGACATAGTAGGCGAGCTGGAGGATGTCATAACAGGGATGCTGGGTGAGGACAAGGGCATTGCCGAGGACACCAAGCCCGTTATCATCCTTGTCATAGGTGTGAACGGCGCAGGAAAGACCACATCCATAGGAAAGCTCGCCGCAAAGTATGTAAACAGGGGCAAGAAGGTCCTTGTGGCGGCAGCGGACACATTCAGAGCCGCAGCCATAGATCAGCTGGAGGTCTGGACACAGCGTGCGGGTGCAGACATAGTAAAGCACGCAGAAGGCTCCGACCCTGCGGCAGTGGTCTTTGATGCCATTACCGCAGCCAAGGCAAGGGATGTGGACGTTCTCATCTGCGACACCGCAGGAAGGCTCCACAACAAGAAGAACCTGATGGACGAGCTGAAAAAGATAACCCGTATCTGTCACCAGCAGGCAGAGGGCTGCACGGTGGAGACACTGCTCGTGCTTGATGCCACCACGGGTCAGAATGCCGTGAACCAGGCAAAGCTGTTCTCCGAAGTGGCGGAGATCACGGGTATCATACTTACGAAGCTGGACGGCACCGCTAAGGGCGGTATAGTCATAAGCATCCACAGGGAGCTGGGCATCCCCGTGAAGCTGGTAGGCGTAGGCGAGAAGATAGACGATCTGACGGAGTTCAACGCCGCCGACTTTGCAAAGGCTCTCTTTGAATCCGATACGGAATTTGAGGGTAATTATGAGCGTCTTGACGAAGATCCTGAAAAGGGCAGTGAAGGATTCACTGAAGAAACGGAAGAAGGCAGCGCTGAAGGCAGAGAAGAAAATGCGGAAGCTGAGGAAGAAGGATCGGCTGAAGCTGATAGAGAAGAAGAACAAGAGGCTGCTGATGAAGAGGAAGCTGTCGAAAGCGGCGATGAAGGCTCTGCCCATAGTGATACCGACAGCGCTGAAGATACTGGAGATGAAGAAGAAGGATCCGCCGGCGGAACAGAAGCCGAAGAAGTAGAGGAACAGGAAGAAGAAAAGCCCGCAAAGAAGTCCTTCAAGGAAGGAAGATTTGCATTCCTCTTCAAGGAGATCAGCTTCGGAAAGAAGAAAAAGCAGGAAGAAACACCGGAAGATACAGAAGAGGCCGATGAAGATGGCAGGGAAGAAACAGAAGGATAAGGTTTTCCCCACAGCAGTCATGTGCCTTTGCGTGACTGTGATGATCCTGTCACTTGTTACCACAGTGATAAGCTCCGTGCTGTTTTTCGGAGCAAACGAGGCAGAGGCCATGGTGACGGGCGTGGAGCGCAGCAGGCTGACGGGTGCATGGATAGTCCACTGTAATGTAGTGGACGACCCCGACACAGACTCCCGCATATTTTACAAGGATCTGCCGGAGTATGATATAGGCGACAAGATCACCGTCAAGAGAGATGATTTCATGGGTGAGAGCGTAATAGTGCAGGCAAGAGATGTGAACAACCATTTCACCGTTTTTCTCATCTCCTCCGCAGCCAGCTTTTTTGCCATAAGAAGGACTGCCCGCCTGAAAAGGACAGCGGCTTAAAAATGGACGGAAAGAAAAAGATATTCGTGATCGCAGCAGCCCTGTGCTTTGCTCTTGCCATCCTCTTCGGAGCACTTGCATTTACAGGCGCAGCCGCCTATTTGAACGGCACCGACAGGGATGCTGTCGTGACAGAGGTAAGGACCTACACCAAGTCTCCCTCAAAAAGGACCTACAATGTAAGCTATGAGGCATACGGCATGGATATAGAGTCCTCCTTCACTTTGCAGGATAAAAGTGTCTCATACGGCGTAGGAGATATCGTCAGGGTGCGCACCGATGACAACTTTCCCGAAAAGATACTCTCCTGGCGGAGGATAACGGCTTTCATATTTTTTTCTTGCATCTTCGCTGTATCCGGCGTGCTTTCGATCATAGACACCATAAGAAAAGGAAAGAGAAAATGAAACTGATACTTGCCACCAACAACCAAAACAAGCTGAGAGAGTTCAGGGAAGTCCTTTCCCCCTACGGCTTTGAGGTCATATCCCAGCATGAAGCGGGAATAGATATAGAGGTGGAGGAAACAGGCAATACTTTTGAAGAGAACGCCTGCCTTAAAGCAAAGGCAGTCTATGACATCGCAAAGCTGCCTGTTATAGCAGATGACAGCGGATTGCAGATAGATTTTCTGAACGGTGCTCCGGGAGTTTTCTCGGCACGTTACGCAGAGCCCGGTCACCGCTGTGAAAGGGTGCTCAGTGAAATGGACGGCGTGCCGGATGACAAGCGCACGGCCCGCTTTAACTGCACCATAGTATTTATAGATGAGAACGGCGGGAAATTCTGCGCCGTGGGCACCTGCGAGGGAAAGATCGGCTATGAAAAGCGGGGCACCAACGGGTTCGGCTACGACCCCATATTCATGATGGGGGACAAAAGCTTTGCGGAGCTCTCTGCCGACGAAAAAAACAGTGTGAGCCACAGAGGGAATGCCATAAGAGTGCTTGAACGGCACCTTGAAGAAAAATACGGTAAACAGGAGTAATTATGCTTACAAGCAAACAGAGAGCTTATCTCAGGAGCGTTGCCTCCACAGAGGACACTATTTTCCAGATAGGGAAAAACGGTGTGACGGAGCACCTTATACAGCAGGTGAAGGATGCCCTCAAGGCAAGGGAGCTCATAAAGGGCTCCGTTCTTGACACGGCTCCCGTTACGGCGGCGGAGGCTGCAAACGACATATCGGAGCAGACAGGCTCCGATGTGATAACCACTATCGGCAGCAAGCTGGTGCTCTTTAAGAGAAACCCACAGAAGCCGCGGATAGAATTCCCCAAGAAAAAGAAATGATAGTAGTTTTCGGCGGCACCTTCGATCCTGTCCATTCGGGTCATGTAAAGGCGGCAGAGCTGCTGTCATCCCTGCTTTCGGAGACGGACAGCAAGGAGACCGTCAGTGAAGGCAGCAACAGGAGCAGGCTCCTTGTCATGCCCGCCTTTGTAAACCCCTTCAAGGTGGGGGCGGTGCAGGGAGCGAGTGCCATGCAGCGCTTTGAGATGTGCTCCCTTGCCTTTGAGGGCATACCCCACTGTGAGATAAGCGACAGGGAGATAAGCAGCGACACCCCCTCCTACACCTACGACACTCTGTGCAGCCTGAGAGAAAAGCATCCTCACGAGAGGATAGGCTTTGCACTGGGAAGCGACACCTTCTGCGAGGTGACGGGATGGAGAAACTCCGAAAGGCTCATAAAGGGCTTTGAGATCTTCACATTCAGAAGAGAGCGGCAGTTCAGCTTTGCAAAGAAGCTGGAGGAGATAACCGCCATGGGAGGAAGGGTCACGGTGCTTGAAAACGAGCCTGTGGTCATATCATCCACAAGGATCAGGGAAATGATAAGGAACAGAGAGGACCTTCACGGGCTTATACCCGAAAGAGTCATGGAATATATAAAGGAACAGAGGCTTTACGGCTATGAGGTATAACAGGGAAGATATCATCTCCACCCTGAAGCTGCGGCTCTCAAAGAAGAGGTTCACCCACAGCCTGAATGTGGCGGATGCGGCGGTGCGCCTTGCAAGGCACTACGGAGAGGACGAGGAGAAGGCATATATAGCAGGGCTGGTACACGACATCTGCAAGGAGATACCCCATTCCGAGCAGCTTGTCATGGCGAGAAACTGCGGTCTTTCCTTCACGGAGACCGAGGCTCTGGCTCCGCCCCTTTACCACGCTCCCGCAGGAGCATACTACGCAAGGACGGTGCTGGGCATAACCGACGAGGATATCCTTATGGCGGTACGCTGCCACACCATCGGCAGAGCGGGGATGTCTCCGCTGGAGGAGATAATTTTCCTTGCCGACCTTATAAGTGAGGAAAGGGACTACAAGGACGCAGACAAAATGCGGAGGCTTGCCTTTGAAAACAGGGACAAGGCTATTCTGGAGGCACTGCGTTTCCAGCTCCCGGACGTGATGAGGAAACAGTCTTTCCTTCCCATGCAGACCGTAGAGGCATACAATTTCTACCTTCAAAAGGAAAAGGAGAACCAATGATGGATATAATGCAGAGACTGGAGACCATGGTAAAGGCTCTTGATTCAAAGAGAGCCGAAGAGATAAAGGTAATAAAGATAGCCGACCTTACCGTACTCACAGAGTACTTTGTGATAGCAAACGGCACCTCCTCCACCCAGACAAAGGCACTTGCGGACGAGGTGGAGTACAAGGTGAAGGAAGTCTGCGGCGAGGATCCCGCACAGGTACAGGGCGCTCCCGGCGGCGGCTGGGTAGTGCTGGACTATTCCGATATAATAGTCCATGTATTCTACAAGGATCAGAGGGAGTTCTACAACCTTGAAAGGCTCTGGGCAGACGGCACGGAGGTAGATATCTCCGGGTGGATAACCAAGGAATAAGCTTTAAATACCAATAGAAGGAGACGAAAATGGACGAGTTAAAAATTGATTCCCTTGATACCAAGGGGCTTGCAGGCGACCTTTACAGCGGCATGGGAGACCTCTACGATGAGGTCCCCGCAGAAAAGGCTGCTGCCGCAGCAAAGGATATACCCCTTCCGGATCTCCCCAAGCTGGATGAGCTTCCGCCTCTGCCGCCCGTAAGCACCCCCAAGCCTGCTGCGGCTGCGGATACATCCGCATCGGAGATCGCACCCCTGCCAAAGCTGTCACCTATGGATGATCTTCCACCCTTAGGCGGTCTTGCGGATATGGACTCTCCCAAGCCTGCTCCCGCTCCCTTGAGCAGTGCGGCGGATATGGATACTCCTGCTTCCGGTTTCAAGGGCGGTCAGTTTGAAGAAATGGGCGGCATAGATACATCCTCCATGTCACAGACCACCAAAGGCGGACAGTTTGAGGAAATGGGAGGGATAGATACCTCCTCCATGTCACAGACCACCAAAGGCGGTCAGTTTGAGGAAATGGGCGGCATAGATACCTCCTCCATGTCACAGACCTCCAAGGGCGGACAGTTTGAGGAAATGGGCGGCATAGGCGATGTTTCCGCTGCTGTGGCAGACATGGGAGACAAAGCCATGAACGATCCCAATGTTGCGCCCGGCGCTCCTCAGAAATACAAGAGGTATTCCGGAGCTGACTATGCTCCGCAGAATGTAAGTGCCTACCGCACACAGGAAAACCCCGACGGCACTCCCGGCGGCTACAACGGAACACCCAGACAGACCAACATGGACAAGCTCTATGAACAGCGCTATGCCCAGGACTACGAAAAATCCGAAAAAGGACGCAAGAAGGCAGAGATCATTTCCCTTGTCGGCATGATCTACTACGGCATATCCGTATTCCTGTACCTTATCACACTTATCGGCGGCATAACCTTTTCCGGTGTGTTGGGTCTGCTTATCGGTGCTGCAGCCATCCTCTGCTTCTATATGTTCAGAAAGGGCAGCAACAAGGCAAGAGAGCTCCTGGGATGGATAGCATCCCTCAACACCTTCAGGGGTGCGCTGGGAATAATTACCGCCATAATAGGCGGCGGTGTGCTGGCAAGCCTTGGCGGCTCCATAGGTGCGGGCGCAGGCGTATTCATGGTGCTGAGAGCTATCGCAAATGTGGTGTTCAACGGCTACCTGGCATGGCTCTTCTTTGCGGATGAAGAGATCGCCGAATACTGCAAGACCATGCGTGACGGCGGTCTTGGCAGCGATATGGACAATGCCATTGGAAGATTCTTCTTTGGCGGAAGGTTCTAATAATTTCTGAAAGGTCGAATAATAATAACATGGAAAAATATGATTTTTCTGCCGTAGAACAGAAGTGGCAGAAATACTGGGAGGAGCACGGCACCTTTACAGCCGTGAACGGTTCGGAAAAGCCCAAATTCTATGCTCTTGTGGAATTCCCCTATCCCTCCGGTGCAGGGATGCACGTAGGACATATAAAGGCATATTCCGGGCTTGAGGTGGTAGCACGCAAAAGAAGGCTGGAGGGCTACAATGTCCTTTTCCCCATCGGCTTTGATGCCTACGGTCTGCCGACGGAGAATACTGCCATCAAGACAGGTGTACACCCCCGCACGGTAACGGACAACAACATAAAGAAATTCACCTCACAGCTCAAAAAGGTGGGCTTCTCCTTTGACTGGTCAAGGGTGGTGGACACCACAGAAGAGGATTACTACCGCTGGACACAGTGGATATTCCTGAAAATGTTTGAAAAGGGTCTGGTCTTCCGTGACAAGACACTTGTAAACTATTGCCCCTCCTGCAAGGTAGTGCTCTCCAACGAGGATTCCCAGGGCGGCAAGTGCGACATCTGCCACAGCGACATAGTGCAGCGTGAAAAAGAGGTATGGTACCTGCGCATAACCGAATATGCAGACAAGCTGCTGGAGGGTCTTGAGAAGGTGGACTATCTCCCCAACATCAAGCTGATGCAGCAGAACTGGATAGGCCGTTCCACCGGCGCCTTTGTGGACTTTGAGATAAAGGAAACTAAGCAGAAACTGAAGATCTACACTACCCGTCCCGACACTCTTTACGGTGTCACCTTCATGGTCATAGCCCCCGAGCACAAGATCATAGACGAAAACGAGGCTGTCATCTCCAATATGGATGCCATAAAGGCATACCGTGAGGAATGTTCCAAGAAAACGGAGCTTGAAAGGACACAGCTCAACAAGGAAAAGACAGGTGTGAAGATAGAGGGGCTTACTGCCGTCAACCCCCTCAACGGCAAGGAGATACCCATTTACATAGCTGACTATGTAATGACGGGCTACGGCACCGGTGCTATCATGGCAGTGCCTGCCCACGACCAGCGTGACTGGGAATTTGCAAAGAAATTCGGCATAGATATAATAGAGGTCATAAAGGGCGGAGACATTACCAAGGAAGCCTACACCGGCGACGGTGAGATGGTGAATTCCGGTGTGCTCAACGGCATGACCAACAAGAAGGATTCCATTGCAAAGATACTTTCTTTCCTGGAGGAAAAGGGCATAGGCGAAAAGGGCGTACAGTACAAGATGAAGGACTGGGCTTTCAACCGTCAGCGTTACTGGGGTGAGCCTATCCCCATCGTACACTGTCCTCACTGCGGGATGGTCCCTGTTCCCTACGATGAACTGCCCCTGAAGCTGCCCCCTGTGGAGAATTTTGAACCCGGTACCGACGGACAGTCTCCTCTTGCAAAGATAGACAGCTTTGTAAACTGCAAGTGCCCCAAGTGCGGCGGCGATGCCAAGAGAGAGACAGACACCATGCCCCAGTGGGCAGGCTCCTCATGGTACTTCCTGCGCTACACCGACCCCCACAACACGAATGCCATCGCCTCTCCCGAAGCTCTTAAATACTGGCTCCCGGTGGACTGGTACAACGGCGGCATGGAACACGTTACACGCCACATGATCTACTCCCGCTTCTGGCACAAGTTCCTCTACGACATAGGAGAGGTGCCGGTGGATGAGCCCTATGCCAAGCGCACGGCTCAGGGTCTTATACTGGGTCCCGACGGGGAAAAGATGAGCAAGTCCAGAGGAAATGTGGTAGACCCCAACGATGTTGTGGATGCCTACGGTGCAGATGTACTGCGTATATACGTTCTCTTCATGGGTGACTATTCCCAGTCTACCCCCTGGAGCGACAGCAGCGTAAAGGGCTGCAAGCGCTTCCTTGACCGTATATGGGCACTGTCCGAAAACCTTCTTGATGGAGATGAGTACCGTCCCGAGATGGTCTCCTCCATGCACAAGACCGTGAAGAAGGTCACCGAGGACATAGAGGGGATGGGCTTCAACACTGCCGTTGCCGCTATGATGACCCTCCTGAATGTCTTTGCGGAAAAGGGCGTGAACAAGGCTGAATTCGGCACCTTCCTCACCCTCCTCTATCCCTTTGCACCTCATATCTCCGAGGAGCTGTATTTCAACACCTTCGGAAAGGTGCTCTCCGAACAGTCATGGGCTGCCTTTGACCCTGCTCTCTGCGTGGACAGCACCGTTGAGATCGCTGTTCAGATAAACGGCAAGGTGCGTGCAAGGATCAATATCCCCACAGATGCGGATCAGGCCGAGGCTCTGAAAATCGCTCATGAGAACGAGGATGTTATCCGTGCCGTTGAGGGAAAGAACATCGTAAAGGAGATATACGTCAAGGGACGTATAGTAAACATAGTCTGCAAATAATACCGTTCATCCGAATGAGGTGATGTGATGTACCTTACACTTGAATCGGATTACGCCGTAAGGATAGTGGGCTGCCTTGCGGAAGAAAAAGCCCGCACCGACGCAAAGAGCATTTCCGAAAAGACGGGGGTCACTCTCCGCTTTGCGCTGAAAATACTGAGGAAACTGGTGAACGCAGGTATAGTGCGCTCCTTCAAAGGCGTGCAGGGGGGCTACGAGCTGGCTCTCCCCCCTGCGAAGATCACCCTCCTGGATGTGGTCACCGCCATTGACGGGGATATGTGCATAAACCGCTGCCATGACGACAGCTTTGTGTGTACCCGTACATCCAAGGCGCAGTGCCATTACAGGACAGTCTTTGAGAAGATCTCCTCGGAGCTGACGGAAATGCTTTCCTCACACACTTTTGACGACTTCGGCTGATGATACATGAAACTTGTAAAGATATGCGGTCTTAGCCGCAGAGAGGACATAGAAGCCGTAAACGAAGCAAGACCCGATCTTGCGGGCTTTGTCCTGTTTTTCCCAAAAAGCCCCCGGAATGTGGACATCACCAAGGCAGCAGAGCTGATAAAGCACCTTGACAGCGGCATAAAAAGTGTAGCTGTCACAGTGTCTCCTACAGCCGAACAGCTTTCACAGATAGAAAGTGCCGGCTTTGATTTTGTGCAGATACACGGCAGTGTATCCCCCGAAGCTGCGGACACCACAGACATACCTATCATAAAGGCATTTAATGTAAGCGATATGCACAGCTGCGGTGAATGGGCAGAAGATCCCCGTGTAAAGGGATTTGTCTTTGATTCCGCCGCTCCCGGAAGCGGAAAGGGCTTTGATTACTCTCTTCTTGAAGGGATAAGGGTGCCTGATGGAAAATTCCGCCTTATAGCTGGAGGGCTCACGGCAGACAATGTGGGTGCAGCTCTTGATGTGACGGGATTTGAGGGTGCCGACACCTCCGGCGGCGCAGAGATACAAAAGGGAGTAAAGGACAGGGAAAAGATACTTGCCTTTGTCAGGGCAGTAAAAGGTATGTGACAGTCTCACCCGAAAGCGGCCTCATACTGATTCTTCCTCGATGTATAGACGATCTCCAAGCCTCAAATTCCTTATATTCAAGGATCTGAGGCTTGTTTCTTGTCTATACATCGGTCAGAGATCAGTATCATCAGGTCGGTTTCGGGTGATTTTCTTATGGCATTATCTACAAAGCGCAGAATGAAAATTTATGGATAATATCAATTGAATTTCGTATGATTTTCGGTTAAAATTAGCCAAAACACTACGATCATTCAGGAAATATTATTGTACGGAGGTAATCAACATGAGATCACCTATGGGCTGGAACAGCTGGGACTGCTACGGTGCAGCCGTCACCGAAGACATAGTGCGCCAAAATGCCCGTTATATGGCTGAAAACCTTAATGAATACGGCTGGGAGTATGTGGTGGTGGACATACAGTGGTCGGAGCCTACTGCCGAGAACCACGAATATCACCCTTTCACCGAGCTTTGCATGGACGAATACGGCAGGCTCATGCCCGCCGTGAACCGTTTCCCCTCCGCAGCGGACGGAAAGGGCTTTGCTCCGCTGGGTGAATATATCCATTCACTGGGGCTGAAATTCGGCATACATATAATGAGGGGCATCCCAAGACAGGCGGTACACAGGGACGTGCCAATAATGGGGACGGACACCACCGCAAGGAAGATAGCCAAGACCGACAGCATCTGTGTATGGAACACGGATATGTACGGCATTGACCCTGCAAAAAACGGAGCCTATGAGTATTATCTGAGCCTGTTCAGGCTCTATGCCTCTTGGGGAGTGGATTTTATAAAGTGCGACGACATCTGCCGTGAGATGCCCCACTGCGAGGAAGAACTAAAGCTCCTGAGCCGTGCCCTGAAAAACTGCGGCCGTGATATGGTGCTGTCCCTGTCTCCGGGTCCCGCACTTCTCGAAAAGGCACAGCTTTACAAGGACACCGCCAATATGTGGCGTATCACCGACGATTTCTGGGATGAATGGCAGCTCCTCTACAATATGTTCGAGCGCTGCGAAAAGTGGTGTACCCACACGGGGAACGGCTGCTACCCGGATGCGGATATGCTGCCCATAGGTGCCCTGCGTCAGGACTACAACACCGAGGACAGGACCAAATTCACTCCTGATGAGCAGTATACCATGATGACACTCTGGAGCATTTTCAGGTCTCCCCTTTTCATCGGTGCGGAAATGACAAAGTTTGACAAGTTCACCTTAGAGCTGGTCACCAACAAGGGCATACTGGATATGCACGAAAACGCCCGCCACGCCCATCAGGTATACCGCAAAGACATAAACGGCAATGAAATGATACTCTGGACGGCTGTATCCGCAAAGGGCGGCACCTATATGGCTGTATTCAATGCGGGGGAAAATGAAGCGGATATTACCGTTCCCCTTTCCGACACAGAGCTTGAGGGCGAACATTCCTTTACCGAGCTGTGGTCGGGAGAAAAGGGCACAGGCAGCGCCGTACACCTCAGCATTGCTCCCCACGGGGCTAAGGCTTTCCTTATCGGTGATTAAGGGCAGGAAAACTCCGTTGCCCCCACATCGGGATATATGTCTCTTTCCGTAATACTGATCTCTGACCGATGTATAGACAAGAAACAAGCCGCAAATGCTTGAATATAAGGGATCTGAGGCTTGGAGATCATCTATACATCGAGGAAGGATTTGTATAACACCATTCCGTTTATTCGGAGCCTCCCATTTTAAGGGGAGGCTTTTTATGCACAGAAAACACGGGATCCTTCCGCAGGTCGGATTCCCTGCCGTCGGGAGGGTTCAGGGCTGTGCCATAAAACCCGACTGTTTTTCTTCATTTTTTGTGCAATAGACCGATTTTTGTCACATATATTTCCAAACATTGACAAAAAGTCCGGCGTTATGGTATAATTTTACATATTTGATATTTTGGAGATGTTTATATGTTCAAAAATTATTCCGGTACGCTGCTCATGAGGCTCCTTGTGGCAGGTATAGCTATGTTCATAGCGGGCATAGTGTTCACGGTCACATCCGTAAACGACAGCATAAAGGGAAAGACTCCCAAGGAGCTTTCTTCCATGAAAGTGTCGGACTTCTCAAAGGGTGACTTTGTTGAAGGGGATATCTACTACATACTGGATGAATTTGCCTATGAGGAAAGCTACAACACCACTCTGGGCGTAAAGCACAATGAGCACGTTTCCGCCCACTACTATGTAGTGCCGCTGGAGGGTTCCGATTACGAGCAGTATCTGGCACTGGAGATAGGGAACACCGAAGCCTGCGCCGTTGCAGACAGGATGATAGACGAATTCTACCGTATGTACGACGGTGAGGAGATAGCAGACCCTGCTTATCTCCATGTACAGGGCAAAATGAAGCCCATGGACAGCGAAACGGAGGATTATCTCTACGAATGGCTCCTTTATGATTCCGACAGCACCCGTGCGGACTATGCGGGTAAAGTAGTTCCCTACATCCTGACTTACTATGCACCGGGCTATCAGGGAAGAAGCTCTGTGACAGGTGTGGTCATCTGCGGGATAGGCGCTGTTCTGGTGGTCATCTACTTTGTTTTCAAGAAAAAGCAGGACAACACCGTATCTATGCTTGACGGTGACAGCTACAGCCAGGCCTTTTCCCGTCCCATTAACACGACTGCCCGCCCTACTGAGGGCACCGACGGCGTATTCCCCCGAAATAACAGCCAAAACAACAGCTTCGGCGGCACTGCTGGGACTTACACTCCCACAGGGAACACGTTCACGCAAAACACCCCGGCAGACGGCTCTCAGGAAAAGCCCTATCAAAGCACCTATACCACAGGCACAAGTATGGACAGCATTTCAAGCATAGGGAACTATCTTGATGATGATGAGAATACATAAAATGGACAGACCACAGACAGTCATATGATGATAAGTTCATTCGTTATGATACACCTAATGCTGATACTGTTTTAGCCATAGAGGAAGTCCAAGCTCTGAAAAAAGATCCGAATAAAAAGGTCTACAGTTCTTTCAATGAAGTATTAAAGGAAACGGAAAATGATAATCCCCCGACAGCCTTATGACTGTCGGGGGTCTTGTTTTAGTTATTTATTCGGCATTTTTCTCTCTGCGCACAAGGAGAAGGATGATACCGGCTGTAACAGCTACACCTATAAGGAGCACAGGAACTATGCTAAGAACTATTCCCGTGGGAACTATGCCCTGCTTTTCGTTCTTAAAGCCTGTGTAGATGTTTTCGGTTACAACATCACCTCCAGTTGCATCATCAAAATTTATAGTATCTGTACCTTCGCCTATGGTCTTGACAACATTAGTTGTAGCAGCAGCTGTGCTCTTGTAGTCCTCTTCATCCTCTGTAACATTGTAAGTAGCACCTTCGGGGAT
Source organism: Oscillospiraceae bacterium (assembly GCA_018110985.1). Taxonomy (GTDB): domain Bacteria; phylum Bacillota; class Clostridia; order Oscillospirales; family Ruminococcaceae; genus Huintestinicola. The sequence continues at coordinate 75,122 of JAGAWT010000028.1, read as the reverse complement.
GCCCTTTATGATGATGTACTGGTCGTGCTGGAGGTAAAATTTTTCCTCAATAACACCATCAGAATCAACATCTTCTATTTCTGTCGGATTGTTTTTATCATTGTATTCCGATTTGGTAGCAGGAGATTTAGTTTGATCAACTTTTGCAACAGCGTTAGCAATATCTACACCAAGCTTTGCACCATTTGAAAGTCCACTGATATTAACCGTAAACTCAAAGAACTTATCCCTTGAAGCCTGATTACCGCTTACTTTCTTTGCAAAATAGAGATCATGAGTGGTATATCTGTTCACAAAACAATCTGTTTTAGTTACCCCGGAGGGATAGGTATCTGAACCCAAATTAGCGCCTGCATTTATGACCGGAGCAGTGCCGTCGGTCGTAGTGAAAAACACAATAGGAGATTTTCCTTCTATATTGGCAATCTTTAACTTGGGGTCTCCTGTCGCATCTTCAGTGTCGTCGGTAACATAAACATCGGCGTATATGGTCTTTGTGTCCTGAGTAATACCATTGACCGCAGTAGTAAGAGCCTTTTCCGTGATCTTATATCTGTAGATTCCCGGTTCTGTAAAGGTCACACCGTTCAATTTAAAAGTGATTTCTTTTTCTACATATTTTTTGCCACTGTAATCGGTGCTTAAGGTGTGTCCCGTGCCGGGAACAACATCAGGTGAATCACTGACCGTAAACACTGCATCTATTACCTCAGGCTTTGCACCTTCGCTCCCTGTCATAGGTCCCGCTTTTATCTCCATAGTAGAAGATGTAGCGGAAACAGCTTCTCCGGCTTCCACTTCAAAAGAAAATGTCACCGTGGGAACGGCAGCCCCGTCATCAAGTACAAGATACTTTTTCAGTGTAGCAGTATTCTCGGCTACCAGCGGAGTATACAGTTTCTGATTCACTGCCTCCGTGGTTGCACCCAAAGGCATGGCAAAAGCCATTACAAGAGCTGCGCTCATGGCAGCAAAAATTCGTTTCAGCTTCACTTTCATTCCTCCTTGAATGAGTATTCCATCATTTTCTGTTTCTGTTTTTTATTCACACGAGGGTATATTCCTACAATTTTTCATAGTACCATTATACCCCCCCATTGTCTACTTTGCAATAGTTATTTTCAACAATTCGTACACGAAAGATATATTTTGTATATATGCACAAATCAGGGCGGCTTTTCTTAGCAAATCAGATATATTTTCCTGCAAAAATTATATATTTCGCCCGCATCCGACAGAACTGTAACCTATCTGTAATAATTCTCCGTCATCCGTAATAAATGATACCACTCAGATCTTGAATGATCTTGTTGAAATTGTAAATTTTTTGTGGTTTCTGTTGACTATTTTTTTGTTGATGTTGTATAATAGTCTAAATATCCATTTTTTGTATAACTTTATGTGTATGCAGGTGAAAGGAGATTGTCTATGAAAAATACCGTCAAATTGCTGATACAGATCATGGTCTGTATCATTGCCGTACTGCTCATTATCCACCGCAGGGTAATAGCCTCCGCACTCACCGGTGACCCCATCCCCGAAATGCCCGAATGGCACAAGAAAGTGTTCGGTCTCGGCAGGAAAAATGAGTGCTGCGGATGCTGCGAGGATAACGGCTCCTGCGAATGCTGCTGCGGGGAATGATACTGATCCTTCCTCATGTATAGACGATCTCCAAGCCTCAAATCCCATATATTCAAGCATTTGCAGCTTATTTCTTGTCTGAACATCGGTCAGAGATCAGCATTTTTTCTCCGAAAGAAAACATAAGCCTGAAACAAAAGTCCTTCATACCGTCATGGCATGAAGGACTTAATCATCTTCTTTTCGGGAACGTGCTTTCAGAAGGGCTGCCAAAACTATCACAAGCAGTACGAGCACCACATATATAACGGGAATGCTGCCCACGAAGCTGTTCTCTATCTTCTCTGCGATCTCCGTGCTGCGGGTGTCGTCCCCTGCTATACGGGAAACGACCGTACCTACATCAAGGAGAAGTCCGTCGCCGTATATGCCTGCTCCCACAGAAGGATCATCTTCGGGTCCGTCGGGCTTCTGGGTACCCGGCACTGCGGGCTGCGTACCCGGCACAACAGGTGTGGTCACGGGAGGCGAAGGGGGTGAGGGAGGAGAGGGCGGCTGAGGATCGGGTGGATCTGGTTCCGGAGGAACAGGTATTATTTCCTTTGAAGGAGTGTTCTGGAACATAACTTCCATGACCGCAGGCTTTGTCACCATGTCGTTCACCGTCAGAGAAAGACCGTAGCGCAGGGCGAGAGTATCTCCCACATTCTCCACAAAGACCGTCACATAGTATACCGTATCATCGTATTTGTAACGCTTGTCATCACCGGGTATCTGCTCCACCTTGTAGATGTATGTTCCCGGCTCGTCAAGGCTTATGTCAAGGGTGCCTTCGGAATCCTCATTTATGAGGATAGTATCTTCTATGGGGGCGGGAGCTCCTTCAAGGGGCGTGATGCCGATCTCATAGACGTGTTTTCCGCCGTCTGCCTTGGTGAGAAGCGCCTTTACGGGCACGGATGCGGTTATGGCTTCATAGTCACCCGCAAAAGCACTGCCGCCCGGGGTAAGGAGGGACAGCACAACAGCAAGGACAAGAGCCGCAAAGGATCTTATGCCTTTCATTGTACCACCTCCCATGATATCAGTCTAAAATATAACAAAAAACTATAACTCTTGCAGCCGCACCCTCATCAGAGCAGGTGGACATACCCAGAATGGGTTCCGTCCGCTCCGAAGTATCGGTGATGACCTCTGCATTTTCAAGGATGAATGTCCTTATATCCCCTTTTCCCGGCTCAAAGACCACCTCATCATGGGCAGTCGCCTTCACGGAGGCAAAGACCTCAAGGGCGTGCCTTTCCTCCCCCTCATAGCCGATGAGCAGCTCTCCCTTACTGTGCTTTTTCAGATAGTCTTCATCCAGAAAATCATCTATGGCGCCGAACATCCTGCCGTACTCCATATGATGCCCGTAAACAAGGGAATAGTCATCTGTGAAGTCCGGGGAGCAGCGGCAGTCAAGGAAGATACTGCCCGCCAGGGAATAGTCACCGAAAGGATCGGTGTTCAGATACTTTACATTGTCGCTGCCCTGCATAACAGGGTAGTCGATGTTGGTGCCGTCTATACTGAGCCATGCCACCATATCGGATGTGATGACCTTTTCCGTGCTGCCCGTCTGCACGCTCCGTGTGCCGGGTCTGTAACCCGCTATCCTGTCGGAGGTGTGGTTGAAAACATAGTAGTTGTCGTACATACACCACAAGACGATAAGCAGCACCAGAACAAGTATCACCAGCAGGATGCGCTCGTAAAGATCGTTCAGAAATTTCCAGAACTTTATCTGCATTTTGCTTCTTGACTCATGCCGTCGGAGGCAGTGCTCATTCCTCTTCGTCCTCGTCCTTCCTGCTGCGCTTTACAGCCAGGAAGATAATGCCGCCCAGTACGCAGAGACCTATGCCCGCAGGAGCCGCAACGGAGAGAAGTATGCCTGTGGGGATGGTGCCTGTGCGGCTGTTGGTGAAGCCGGTGTAGACAGAGGCACTGCTGATGGTGCCAGTGGTGGGATCCTTGAACTCATCAAAGCCCTCGTTAGAGGAATCCCTCTCCATAGAGCTGTCATCAGCTTTGATACCCGCAACAGAAACATATCCCTCGGGGTCGGGCTCCGTGACAGTATACTTTACGCCCTTTTCAAGCCCGCAGACGGTGATGTACTGACCGTCATGGAGATAGTATTCCTTTTCGGTCACCTTGCCGTCGGCATCGGTGGTAATGGTCACATCATTGGTCTTGCCCAGATAGTTGCTGTTAGTGGCGTTGTTTTCCTCAACAGTCGCATCCGCATTGCCTATGACACCGCTGATATTCCCGTTCACGCAGACATGGTATGTGTGGTTCGGCATGGCATTTTCAATGGACAGCAGGAATTTGAAATACTTGTCCTTGGAGCCCTGGTTTCCGGTGACCTCCTTGCCGAAGGTGAGGTCAAAGCCGTGCATCTCGTTGATAAAGCCTGTGCTCTTGAGACCCTGAGCATCTTCGGGAGCAGGCTCCTCCACCAGATCTCCGTCCTTGTTGTAGCCCAGCGGATCGCCGTTTTTGGGTTCTTCGCTGTTTGCAAGGAGCTTGTCATACATAACATAGCCGCCGATCCTCAGTGTGGGAACAGCAGGGTCTGTGGTGCAGTCATCAACATACACATCAAGGGTCTTGACCTTAGCCGTCCTGCAGGTGTAGGTGCCGTCATCATCAAGAGTTTCGTTCACCTTGTACCTGTAAACACCGGGCTCATCAAAGGTAACACCTCCGAAATCCACTGTCACCTCATCCACAGCATACTTCTTGTTCACGTCGCTTGTAACAAGGACATCTATGGAAACGGGGCTGTTTTTGTTGTCGTGGGTGTTGTACGGCTCGGTATTGGTGGACTTTCCTGCATCAAACTCTGCCTGATTGCTCACGGAAGGAACGCCTACGCCCTTGTAGAGGAAAAGTCCGTCAGCACACTCCTTTTCATTTACATCCGTGTCGGGAGCTATCTCAAAATTAAAAGCAACTGCGGGAACATTCACATTCTTATCCATGATAAGATACTTGTTGAATGTAAAGGTTGTCTTGCTGGAGGCAGAGGTATCCATAGCATAGAAGCCGGTGTCTGTGCTTCCGCCTTCGCCGCCCGTGCCGCCTATGCTTGTGTCTTCGCCGCTGTCTCCCGGAGCACCGTCATCCGCAAAGGCTGCGGGGGAAACCATGCTCATGGACAAAGCTGAAGCTGCTGCCATAAACAGGGCAGCCAATCGTTTCTTTTTCATATGTTCACCCTCTTATCAAGTTTCAGATTCCACGTCGTCTCACAATAAAGATCGCTTTTCCTTCGGTGTCCTCCAGGGGGATCCCTCCGTAGGATCTGCTGTCGCTCAGGTCGCTGCGGTAGTCGTTGAGAACGAAAACGCAGCCGTCGGGAACGGTGTAGGGAAAGGATATCTCAGCACCCTCCGCAGATGTGGGATAGACCGTATCTTCATACAGCCCGTAGCCGTTGACGGTCACGATACTGCCGCCCAGCTCCACCTTGTCACCTGCAACTGCGCACACACGACCGAAATGCACAGTGCCGCCGTGACGGTACACCACCACATCGCCCTGCCTGATGGGATCCAGCCTGTAAGTGATGACAAGATCGCCGTCCTTTATCATGGGGAAGGCACTGTTGTCGTGACACATGAACACGCCGCCCACGAATCTCAGCAGCGCCCACACCGCAATGACCGTCAGCCCGATCTTTGCAAAGAAGGACACGGCATACCACAGCGCAGATCTCTTCTTTTTCTTTCTGCCCTTCGGCTTTTCGGAAGATGAGGGGGAGGAGCCGTCCGCTGCGGCACCGTCTTTAGCTGCCGCCGTACCTGCCGCCGCTTTTTCTTCCCCCGTGTGTCCCCCTGTGTGTCCCCCCGTGTGTTCTTCTGCCGCAGCCTCCGCACCTGTGACGGAGCCGGCAGGGGCGCTTGTTTCTTCGGTCATCTCTGCCACGATACACCACCTGTAGGATAACAGGGCATCTTGCCCTGTCTTTGCCTTATTTCGCCTCCCTTAATGCAAAAGCAAGGGGAGACACTTATAGATATTATCATTATAATCTATTTTGTGGTAAATGCAATAGTTTTTTTGTAAATTTTATCTTATTTGCAAAATTTGTATGAATGCACAAATATGACCTGAAATAATACACACATATTCTGAGTGCAAAAACGAAATGCCCTGAAAAAGCATCCATCCTTTGGTCAGATATACGGGATGCTCCCCGCAGGGAGAAGCACATGACCGCTACCTCCCTATCACCATACCTTTACCCGAATGTTCGCTGCGGTAGGCAAGGGGCGTGGTGCCCATTATCTTCTTGAATGCTGATGTGAAGGCGCTCTGAGAGGAAAAGCCCAGAGAATTGGTTATGTCGGAGATGGGAAAATCCGAAAAGACCAGTATATTTGCGGCGGTGAACACCTTGGCACGCAGGATGTAGGCTTTCACGGGAATGCCCATCTCTTTGGAGAACAGCTTGGAGAGGTAGCTTTTGTCAATGCCCTCGTGTTCGGCTATCTCACGCAGTGTCAGGTTGGAATGAAGGTTTGCGTAGATGTAGTCCACTGCCCGCCTCACATGGAGAGACACATTGCCACCACGGCGGATGTCGTTCATCCTTTCAGCAAAGTCCACCATCATGAGCCCGGTCAGGTCTATGACCTCCTGCGGGGTGCGGCATTTGTCTGCCCGCCTGATGTAGATATCGCTGAGGGTGTATGCCACATCATGCTTCATGCCCCCGTCTATGCACACCCTTGCGATTATTCCCGTGCCTATGACAAAGTGGTAGATGTTGTTCCGGAGAAGATCCTCCGAAAGCATCCCCTTTCCTTTGTAGTAGTCCCTCTTTATCTCCTTGAAGTTCTCCTTTACCTTTTCCACATTGCCGTTTTTTATATCGTCATAGCGGGAAAACTCGCTCTTTATATCCGTCCGCCTGAATTCCTCTTCCATCTGGACAAAGAGCCTGTAATTCAGTTCTCGTGTAGTATTCACAAAATGTCACCTGCATTTCCTTGCACATTGCACAAAATATCTATATATTAAATTCTACCACAAATTTATAAAAAATGCAACAGAAATGATATACTAAAAAGCTTTATTTGATATAATACCCTATGATCGAAGGTGAAAATAACATGACAAGAACAATAGACTTTACAGAGGGGAAGCCGTCCGGGGTAATACTCAAATTCTTCTTTCCCCTGCTCCTGACCAATACCCTGCAGCAGTTCTACAACTTTGCGGACACCGCCATCGTGGGAAAGGGTCTGGGTGACAGAGCTCTGGCTGCGGTGGGAAATATGTCATCCCTCTGCTTCCTCATCATAGGCTTTTCCATGGGGCTTGCAAACGGCTTTTCCATACTCATCGCCCAGCGTTTCGGCGAAAAGGATCTTCCCAAGCTGAGAAAGACCCTTGCCTCATCCATACAGCTGGCTGCCATACTGGCGGCAGGGCTCACGATCTTCAGCATGATCTTCCTGCGCCCCATACTGATGATGCTTCGCACGGACAGTTCCATCATAGAGGACAGCCTCGCCTACGGCTATGTGCTTTTCGGCGGGCTTACAGCCACTATCGCCTACAACATGAGCTCGGGCATACTCCGTTCTCTGGGTGACAGCCGCACACCTCTCACTGCCATAATAATTTCCTCCATACTCAACATCACCATGGACTCCCTTTTCATATTCGTGTTCAAGATGGGTGTCATAAGTGCGGCTCTTGCCACCATCATCTCCCAGGTGATTTCGGCTGCTGTCTGCATCAACAGGCTGAGGAAAATAGATTTCCTCGCCCTTTCCCGTGAGGATATGAAGGTAGATGTGTCCATGTACGGTGTGCTGCTGAAAAACGGCATCCCCATGGCTCTTATGAACTCCATCACCGCCGTGGGCTGCATGGTTGTGCAGTACCATGTAAACGGACTGGGCGTTGCTTTCACATCCGCATACTCCGCCTGCAGCAAGTACCTTAATATGTTTATGCAGCCTGCTGCCACTGCGGGTGTCACCATGTCCTCCTACACGGGCCAGAACTACGGCGCAAAGCGCTTTGACCGCATAAAAGAGGGACTGAAAGTGTGCCTCGGCATCGCAGCCATATCCTATGTGACCCTTGGTTCTGCCATGGTGCTTCTGCCCCGTCAGCTTGCATCCGTTCTTCTCAACGGCAGCATGGAGATAGGCTATGCAGCGCAGTTCCTGCCCATATGCGGCGTGATGATAATAGCGGTGGACTTCCTCTTTGTCATCAGAAACGCCGTTCAGGGAATGGGCTTCCCGTTTGTGCCCATGCTTTCAGGCATACTTGAGATGGTGCTGAGGATGAGCGCCATAATCATCCTTGTGGGGCCTCTGGGCTTCAAAGCCACGGCACTGGCGGAGGTAGCTGCATGGGTGGGTGCCCTTGCCGTCAACACGGCAGCATTCATCGCAGTCTACACAAGGGAAAGCAGGAAACACTCCTGCAGCGACACCGTCATCACGGCGGTACAAAGACCGAAGACAGCATGATCATTTCCATGATCATTTCATAGATACCTCTCCGACGCCCGGCACCCCGAAAGGGGTGCCCGGTGTTTTATGCAGGTGATGTGAGTTCCAAAAAAGCATTGATTTTTACATTGATATGGTCTATAATGTAGGTATTATCACCGAAAGCACACGGATGCTGACGGAAGGATCATCCCCACACGGCCGTCTCATCGGGACAGTATTTCCGGATCATCAAAAAGGAGTGATACTTTGGACATCCAATACCTTTTATGGCTCCAGGACTTCAGGAATGCCATTAACAACGCACTGACACCGTTTATGGAATTTGTTTCCATGTTTGCGGTGGATTATCTCATTTTAATACCCGTATTCATCTACTGGTGCGTGGACAGGAAAAAGGGGCTTTACGCCCTTGTTTCCTACTGTTTCTGTATGCTCATAACGCCGCTGATAAAGCTCACCGCCTGCGTCTACCGCCCGTGGATAAGGGATGCGAGGGTGATCCCCGCAGGAGATTCCATAAGGACTGCCACAGGCTATTCCTTCCCCAGCGGACACACCACCACAGGCTCTCCGCTGGGTCTTGGCACCGCCCTGGCAATGAAGGACAAAAAGCAGACCCGCCCGATCTCCGTTGTGATGATCGTTTTCGTGTGCCTTAACGCCTTTTCAAGGAATTACCTCGGCGTACACACTCCACAGGATGTATGCGTGGGACTGCTGCTGTCCGTTCTCAGCCTTTTTGTCACCGTCAGGCTCTTTGCATACCTCGATGAGCACCCCGACAAGGAAAACATCTTCCTGCTGTGCGGCTTTATCGTCTGCTGGCTCGGCATCATCTACATCACATTCAAGAAATACCCTATGGATCTGAAGGAGGACGGCACCCTGCTTGTAGACCCGCAGAAGATGATGAATGACGGCTACGGTGATATCGGCAAGGTAATAGGCTTTATCATCGCAAGAGCCGTCGAAAAGACATGGATACGCTTCAAGCCCGGCAGGCTCTGTGCAAAGAACATCATCATCGGCATTGCCGGACTTGCGCTCATGGTGGTGCTGAAAAAGGCAGTGAACCCCGTCATCGTGGCATGGCTCGGCTCCCACTGGGGCAAGCTGCTGTTCTCGGTCATATACACCTGCTATTATCTGGCTCTGTTCCCGCTCGTCATCAAGACAGCAAACAAGGCGAAGTGACAAGCGTTCTCTGCCTGCCGCCGATGTACAGGGGACGCCGCACAGAGCTCATCCGTACATCCCCGTGAGATCTGATATACCCTCCGCCGCAGCGGAGGGTATATTTTTCATACTGATCTCTGACGGATGTACAGACAGGAAACAAGCAGCAAATGCTTGAACATAAGGGTTCTGAGGCTTGGAGACCGTCTATACATCGAGTAAGGATCAGCATCAGCTATCTTACAAAATTGGTCCACACCGGTTCTTCCGTCTTGGGGAGACCGTATTTTTCCTTTCCCAGAGCAATGGACTTCATGAGAAAACTCATGTTCCTTGCCAGCACACGCATGGTCTGAAGTCCCTCTCCGTCCTCTGCCGCCTCACCCTGTGCAGCACCGTGTATCAGGTTCCAGTAACGGCTGGATGCCACGGGCATACCGCTTATCGTAAAATACTTGTTGAGTTCATCAAAGGTGGCTGTACATCCGCCTCTGCGGGCAACTACCACGCTTGCGCCCACCTTCATGGTCTTGTCGAAGGGTGTGCTGTAAAAAAGCCTGTCAAGGCACGCTACAAGTGTAGCGTTTGCGGAGCCGTAGTACACGGGAGATGCGGCAACAAGACCGTCAGCCTCCTCAAACTTGCCGGCTATGGCATTGACCTCATCATCAAAAACGCATCTGCCCCTTTCAGCACAGGTGCCGCAGGCTATACACCCTCTGATGTCCCTGTTCCCTATCTGACAGACCTCTGCCTCTATCCCCTCTTCGGAGAACACCTTCAGCATCTCATTTATGGCTGCGGCTGTGTTGCCCTTTGTGTGAGGGCTCCCGTTCAGTATCAGTACCTTCATTTTGCTATCTCCTTTCGATATCCGGCGGATGCGGCATAAAAGAGCTTGTCCCGCAAAGACGATGCCACGCACATCATACTGTTTCTTCCTCCATGTATATACGATCTCCAAGCCTCAGATACCTTATATTCAAGCATTTGCGGCTTGTTTCCCGTCCGGACATGGACAAAGATCATTATAACATCCACAGTACCATCATACCACATCAGCTTTCGCAAATCAAGCACATATTGCGGCTTATTATGCCGAAAAGAGCTGTATTTTGCCCACTTATACTAATTCTTCCTCGATGTATAGCCTCAAATACCTTATATTCAAGCATTTGCGGCTTGTTTCTTGTCTATACATCGGTCAAAAATCAGTATTACACAGAAAAGGACCCGCAGACATTTCTGCGGGTCCCTGTACTGTTATCCTCAGTTCACATCGTCAACGGTGGTGGAACCGTCGTTGTTGTGGATGATGGTCACATTGCCGGGCTTCTCATTGTTGGCGGTGTTCATGCCGGTGGCTATTGCCTTGCCGGTGAGCACGCTGTTGAGAAGATCCTGCAGGGAGATGCCCATGCCGTCAAGCAGACCTGTGGAGATCTGGGTGGTGGACTGGGTAATGTCGGAAACCAGCTTGGTGGTGTTTCCGTCGCCGTACATGGTGATGTGGTCGATATTGGTAAGGGGCTCTGCCACTGCCTTTGCGATCTCGGGCAGCTTCTCGAAGTACATCTGGAGTATAGCGGCTTCCTGCATCTTCTGCATAGCCTCTGCCTTCTTGTTAAGACCCTCTGCCTCCGCAAGAGCCTTAGCCTTCACAGCTTCCGCCTCGGCTATACCCTTTGCACGGATACCATCTGCCTCCTGCTCGGCTGCGTACTTGGCTGCCTCTGCTCTTGCCATGGCTGCCTTAGCTTCCTGCTCTGCCATATAGAAGGCTGCATCTGCTTCTCTCTGCTTTACGGCAAGCTCTGCCTCTGCGTTCTGGATATCCTCGAACTTCTTGGCCTCGACCTCTCTCTGCCTTGTGTAGAGGAAGGCATCCGCCTTCTGCTGCTGTTCGAACTTCTTGGCCTCTGCCTGCTTCTTGATCTCGGCATCCAGCCTGCGCTCCTGGATAGCGATCTTCTGGGTCTCCAGCTCTACTTCCTTTTCCTGCCTTGCGATATTTGCGTTGGCGGTGGTGATCTCTATCTGCTTGCGCTGTTCCTCTTCCTGTATCTTGTAGGCTGCATCGGCTTCCGCCTGCTTGATGTCGCTTACTTTCTTCAGCTCTGCCTGCTTGATGGACAGATCGTTGTTCTTCATTGCGATCTCAAGGTCTGCGGCAACTCTTGCGTCGTTAGCCTGCTTGTTGGCTTCCGCACGGGCAACAGCCACGTCTCTGTCGGCGTTTGCTCTTGCGATGGACGCATCCTTCTGGATCTTGGAGATGTTGTCTATACCAAGGTTATCTATGACACCCTGGGAGTCGGTGAAGTTCTGTACGTTGAAGGAAACGATGTCAAGGCCCATATTTGCAAGGTCGGGAGAAGCGTTTTCCTTTACCTTGTCAGCAAACTTCTGACGGTTGGATACCATTTCACGAAGCTCCATGGTACCTACGATCTCACGCATATTACCTTCAAGGACTTCTCTTGCAACGGAAATGATGTACTGCCTGTCCTTGTTGAGGAAGTTCTGCTGAGCAAGAGCTATGCCTTCGGGGGAAAGGGACACCTTTACGTTTACGACGCCGTCAACGGAAATGTTGATGTAGTCTGCGGTGGGAACTGCGGAAGCTGTCTTTACGTCAACGGGCATAAGTCCCAGATCCAGCTTATCAAGTCTCTCCAGGAAGGGTATCTTGATAGCAGCCTTACCTATTACGACCTTTGACTTCTTCCCCAGACCGGAAATGATGAAAGCCTTGTCGGGGGGAGCCTTGACATAGCCTGAGGCTATGATGCTAATGATCACGATTATCAGCACTATGATGCCGATAAGTCCCATGTGGTTCAACAACCAATCCATAAATGATTCTCCTCTCATGGTCATGAGTTTATGTCCATAAGTTGATTTTATCACTAAAATTTCACAAAGTCAAGTTAAAATATCATTAGAAAACAATAATCTGTCTTTAAGATATGCACACCTGTTCCGGCGGGCCGCCGCCCTATTTCAGCTTGTTCACAGCCTTTCTGAGCTCATTTATGTCCTTGTGGGTGTATACCCTGTCCGTGACGCCTCTGGAGGAATGTCCTGCCAGTCTTTCTATGCACACATGATCTGCCCCCGCAGTCTGCAGCCTTGATATGAACGTGTGTCTCGTGTCGTGGGGCAGGTGGCCGTAATGCTCCCTCATACCCCTGCGCAGCGCACTGTAGCTTATGGGGAAGCCATTCCCGTATTTTTCCAGCAGCGGGGCTATGCGGGGATGTACAGGCACTGTCCGCCCCTTTCCCGCCTTGGTCTTCATACCGCCATGCATAAGCTGCCTTTTCGCATCAACGGTGCAGGTCTCCAGAAGCTCCCTGCACCTCCATCCGCTGTATATGAGTATCAGTATGGTATCCCGCAGCACAGAGGGCTCCTCCTGCCACAGGCTTTGTATCTCCTTTTCCGTAAAGGGGCGGTGTATGCCCCGTGAGGCAGTACATTCCCTTATGTGCGCAAAGCGGGAGCAGTCGCTTACGGGAAGGTCACAGCCCATGGCATAGCTGCTCACCCCTCTGAACACCGCCTTGATATGGGACAGAAAGGAGCGGCTCTTTTCCGGATATCGGTCCAGCACCCTCTGGTGATCGGATGTGCGCAGGGAGGTCACCGCTCTTTTGTGAAGCTCGCTGCAGGCTCTGAAAGCGCAGTTATACGCCTTCACCGTTTCTCCCGAAAAGCCCGATCTTTCTATCCACAACCGATAGACCTCCTCAAAGCTAATGCTCTCCGACAGCTCGTAGGGGCTGCGGTTGTACTCCGCAAGTGCTGCCAGCGCCTCCCTTTCGGTGCAGTAAAAGCCGAGAACAGGGCGTTTCGTCTGCCCTGTCCTCTTGTCATATACCATTCCGGTGCGCACCATATAGGGTCTTCGCCTGTTTCCCGAAAGCCGTGTGACACTTCCGTATCCGTTGGGATTTTTCATTTTCTTCTTCTCCTTGTATCATTTTTTAGCAAATACAGATGATACCACAAGGAGATTAACTATTCTATTGCGGGAAAAGAATTTTTTTGCACACGGCACCTCTCAGGCCGCACTGACAGGATGGCTTCCTGCCCTGCGGGCTGTAAATATTCTTTCCTGTATTGTAATCAAATGAAACCAAATTGTGACCACAGTGTTATTGACATAGTAAGTTCTATGGTGTAAACTGTAAGAAAGCTCAGGATATTATGCACGCAGACGGATCATCATGCCGTTTCATACCTGATAATACCACATTTATCCGATATACGGGAAAGGACAGATCATGAAAATCAACTTCAAGACACTGGCACCGCTTCTGGTGTGTGCGGTGATGCTCTCCTCCTGCGGCAGTTCAGGCGGCTCAAATTACTCATCGGCTCCTGCCGAGAAGCAATCTGCATACGATGCTGCGACCGAAGAATACAGTGAAAACGAGCAGCCGGAGGATATAGATTCGGGTGCTGCCGGAAACGAGAACATGGCAGCAGCCAAGATGATATACACCGCCACGGTGAACCTTGAGACCCTTGAATACGACAACACCGTTTCCTCCGTCAAAGCCGATATAGACAAATACGGCGGCTTTACGGAAAGCTCATCGGAGACCGCCAACAACAGCGGCTGGTACAGGGATGACTATGTCCGCTCCGGCGACAGGGTCATGGACATAGTGGTGCGCATCCCCTCGGAGAGCTTCAGCACCTTCCTTTCGGGACTGTCATCCTACGGACAGAAGACCTTTGAATCCACCAATGCAGAGAATGTCACCCGCCGCTATGCGGATAACGAAGCGGAGATAAAGGCTCTTGAGACCGAGGAGGAACGGCTCCTGGAAATGATGGAAAGTGCGGAGACCATCGACGAGATGATAACCGTAGAGAGCCGCCTCACAACAGTGCAGAGCACTCTGAACAAGTACAAGAGCGAGCTTGCCTCACTTGACAGCAGCATCCGCTTTTCCACCGTCACCCTGCACATAAGCGAGGTGCACAAGTATACCGAGGTAGTCAGGGTACACGAACCCACCTTCCCCGAAAGGCTGTGGGATCATATAACCGACAGCGGAAAGAGTTTCCTGCGTGTAATGGAAGGGCTTTTGTATGTGATAATCGCACTGTTCCCCTATATGGTCATCTGTGCGGTCATTGCAGCCATCGTCATCACCATAAGTAAAAAGAGACGGGCAAAGGCACCCAAAGCACAGCCCACGCCTGCCGTGGACAGGGAAGCGGCTCCCGCACCCGTCACAAGACGGCCTCCCGTATACACGACAGAGAAACAGGCAGCCGCCGCACCGCCCGCCGAAACTCCGGTCAGCGGAGAGAAGCCGACAAACGGAGAAAAGGCCGATAAGGACGAAAAGGACAAGACCGCCGAAAGCGGAAAATAAAATCCTCCAAACACTTGACAACCGCCCCAAAATGTGATAAACTTATCCTTGTTGCACCCGTAAACACGGTGCAGTGCGGGGCGTAGCTCAGTTTGGTAGAGTGCTTGCTTTGGGAGCAAGATGCCGCAGGTTCGAGTCCTGTCGCCCCGACCATCAGCCCCGCCTTAAAAAAAGGCGGGGCTTTTTATGGCGTCCCTGTTACGACAGGTCATGGGAGCCTATGTTTTCATCATACTCACACATAAAAGCCCCCTGCTTTAAGAATGATTTAAGTTTCGGAGATTATCATATACTCATACAAACTTCTGACCGATGCATAGACAAGAAACAAGCCGCAAATGCTTGAATATAAGGGATCTGAGGCCTGGAGATCGTCTATACACCGAGGAAGGATCTGTATCAGCACCAGCAAAGGAAGTGACGGTCATGATCACCGTTTTTGAACGAGAGGAAATGAAGTATATGCTGGATACTGAGCAGTACCTGGAACTGCGCAGCATGACAGATAAATTCATGAAGGTGGACGAATACGGCCTTACCACGATCTACAGCCTGTATTTTGACTCCCCCGACAACTCCATGATAAAAAGCTCCATCGCCAAGCCCGTTTACAAGGAAAAGCTGCGGCTGCGCTCCTACGGGTATCCGAGGAACGGAGACCACACGGTGTTCATGGAGCTCAAAAAGAAATTCAGGGGCACGGTCTACAAGCGCAGGGTGCCCATGACACTCGACCAGGCCAATTCCTACATACTGACAGGCGAAAAGCCCTTTGATTCCCAGATCATGCGGGAGATAGACTACAGCTTCAGATTCCACGATGCCCGTCCTGCCCTTATGATGTGCTATGACAGGATAGCCATGGTGGGAAAGGACGAGACAGATGTGCGTATGACCTTTGACTTCAATGTGCGCTGCCGCCGAAACGACCTGCACCCCGAAAGCGGTGACAGCGGTAACCTTCTCATTCCCACGGGGAATGTTCTCCTTGAGGTAAAGATACTGGGTGCAATGCCACTGTGGCTCGCCTTTTTCCTGTCGGAGCTGAAGGCATATCCCACTTCCTTCTCCAAATACGGAGCCTATTTTGAAATGGAAGCACGGGGAGAAGAAAACAAGTGGGGCTTTTACAGCTCCAGGATAATGGCTATCTCATGAAAGGCAGATGAATGTAATGTTTACAAGTATTATAACCTCATCCGAGATATCACTGTCGGATTTCCTTATCTGCTGCGGCTCGGCTGCCCTCTGCGGGCTCATCATCTCTCTTTGCTACAGCTTCAAGAACCGTTACAGCAAGAATTTCGTCTCAACTCTCATACTGCTGCCCGTTATCGTCCAGTCGGTGATAATGATGGTAAACGGCAACATAGGAACAGGCGTGGCAGTGCTGGGCGCTTTCTCTCTGGTGCGTTTCCGCTCCGCACCCGGCTCATCAAAGGAGATAGCGGATATCTTCCTCGCCATGGCTGTCGGTCTTGCAACGGGCATGGGCTACATAATGTTCGCCTTTGTCATGACCGCCTGTGTCTGCATCCTCATGCTGATACTGAGCGCTGTGAATTTCGGCGGTGCAAAGGAAAACCAGATGGAGCTGAAGATAGTGGTGCCTGAAGATCTGGATTTCGAGGGCGCTTTCGATGATATACTGGAGGAATACACCTCCCTCCACGACCTCAGGATCACCAGGACCACCAACATGGGCTCCCTTTATGAGCTGCGCTACGACATAGCGATGAAAAAGGAAAAGAGCTCCAAGGATATGATAGACAATATCCGCACAAGAAACGGCAACCTGACTGTAAGCTGCTCCCGTGTACTGACCCTTCCGGAGGAGCTTTGACAGCCTTTCAGAAGAAGGTGCTTTTATGAAAAAGACAACTCCCAAAAGGTTCATAGGTATATTTTCACTGAGTATCCTCTTTTCCGCCTGCGGCGTCCCCGCTGATAACAGCGCAGCAGACAGCACGGAGCTGTCCGAGATGACAGCCGCCATTACCGCTGAGAGCAGTGGAGAGGGCACAGAGACCACCCGTGAAAGTACAGCACAAAACGAAACGGAGACCGTGACCTCCGTACAAAGCACGGAGCTTACATCCCCGCCTACCATAACGGCCCCCGCAGTGTCATCCCGAAAGGAAGATGTGACCGGCTTGACCACATCCCCGCAGACGGAAAGCACCGTTTACACATCGGCAGAGGTATTGTCCTCCGAGATCGGGGCAGAGGAAGACATCCCCGCTGTGCAGGGAGAAGAGAATGCAGTCATAGTCCTTTCGGACAATGGCATCAGCGTCAGCGGCACGGGAGCTGCGGCAAGCGGTTCTTCGCTCGTCATTGAAAAGGGCGGTGTATACCGCATAAGCGGCAGCCTTACCGGACAGATGATCGTGGACATATCAAAGGAAGAGGAGGCGGAGCTCATACTTGACGGCGTGACCATCAGGGGGAGCGACAAAACGGGCAGCCCTCTGTATATAAGATCCGCCGACAAGGTGACACTCACCCTTTCGGAGGGCACCGTAAACAGCTTTTCCGATACACAGGTCTATGCCATGAACGGTGAGGATGATCCTTCCGCCTGCATTTACTCCGAGGAGGATATTGCCATAAAGGGCACAGGCAGCCTTTATGTGGAAGGGAACTACAAAAACGGGATACAGTCAAAGAACGACATAAAGATAAAAAACGGCAATATCACCGTCACAGCCATAAATGACGGCATAAAAGGCAAGGACAGCGTGATCGTCACGGGGGGCAGCGTAAAAGTGACCTGCGGCGGCGACGGCATAGTATCCACCGAGACCGATGAAGAAGGCAAGGGCACCGTATCCCTTTCCGGCGGGGATGTGACAGTCACCGCAGGCGGCGGTCATAAGAACGGCGCCGCACATACACAGTCTTTCGGATGGGGACGCTCGGACTCCACAACAGACTCGGACGAACAGAGCGGCACATCCGCAAAGGGTATAAAGGCATCCTGTTCTGTGGTCATAGAAGGCGGGAACGTCACCATAGATTCGGCAGATGATTCCTTGCATACCGATGACAGCCTCATGATAAGCGGCGGCACCCTTTCCCTCTCCTCCGGGGATGACGGGATACACGCAGAAAACAGCATCACCATAGACGGCGGAAGCTGTGAGATACTCACCTCATGGGAGGGCATAGAATCCCCGCTCATAGACTTTAATGGCGGCAGCTTCAGGGTAACAGCCTCGGATGACGGGCTCAATGCCTCCGACGGCAGCGGCTCCGGGAATTTCATGCAGTCCGACGGTAAAAGCCTTATAAACATCACAGGCGGAGAGCTTACGGTGGATTCGGCAGGTGACGGACTGGACTCCAATGATTCCATGACCATGAGCGGCGGAAAGGTGACTGTCAGCGGCTCACGGGATCAGGGCAACTCTGCTCTCGACTACGACGGCAGCTTTGTTCAGACAGGCGGCGTACTGGCTGCGGGCGGCTCATCGGGAATGGCTCAGACCGTCACCTCATGCAGCGGCGGAGCACTGGCAGTGTATTTCGGCTCTCCGCTGTCTGCCGGCAGCACCATAGAGATAAAGGACAGGAGCGGCAGTGTTCTTTGCACCTATGTTCCTGTAAGAGATGCAGACTTTTTCACTCTTTCGGGAGATATACTCGCCGACGGCAGCACCTATTCTCTCTATGTGAACGGCAGTAAAAGGACCGATGTTACCCTTTCGGGGCTCACATCCATAGATGATAGCGGAAATGCGGTGCAGGGCTTTGGCGGCTTCCCGGGGATGAACGGCTTTGGCGGCAGAGACGGCTTCGGCGGCAGACAGGGGTACGGGAGCTTTGAGAACGGACGATCCCCCGATGATACGGGCAGATCCGGAAACGGCTCCGCACCTTTTGCCGGAGAAGCTCCGCCATCGGATGAAAACCGCAGAAACGGCTTCTTTTCTCCCTTCGGTGTATGATACTGATCCTTCCTCGATGTATAGACGATCTCCAAGCCTCAGATCCCTTATACTCAAGAATTTGCGGCTTGTTTCTTGTCTATACATCGGTCAGAGATCAGTATGATAAAGCAAAAGCAGGTGCCTTTCCGGGCACCTGCTTTTTTATCCTCTGTTCTTCTTTTCTTCTTCAAGCCTGTAAGAGTTCTCCGTGAGTATCTGCTCGTTCGGCTTGTGAAATTCCTCATATTCCGTCACAAAGTCGATGGCGTCCTTTTCACTGAGGGGCTTTGACATAAGGAATCCCTGAATGTAGTCGCATCCGAACTTGGAGAGTATGTTGTACTGCTCTATGCTCTCGACACCCTCCACCACGGTTTTGATACCTATGCTGCGCACCATGCCGATAATGGAGTTTGCTATCTTGTAGTCCTTTGACTTGCTCCCTATCTCGTCCACAAAGCTCTTGTCCACCTTCAGGGTCTTGACGGGCATATCCTTGAGATATGCAAAGGATGAATACCCGGTACCGAAATCGTCAAGTGCAATGGATATACCCATCTGCGCCAGCTTTGTCAGCTTATCCGCATTGCCCTCATTGTCGATCAGATCCACAAATGAGGATTCGGTGATCTCTATCTGCAAATTCCCCGGGTCTATGCCGAAAACACTGATGGTACGGCGTATCTTGGAAAGGAAATCACCCTTTTTCAGCTGCACCGCCGACACATTTATGGACATCACTACGTTCGGATTGTACTCGTTTATCTTTTTGAGCATCCTGCATCCGTTTTCAAATATCCATGTGCCTATCTTCTCGATAGTACCTGTTTCCTCAGCTATGGACACAAAGTCGGAGGGGGGAACATAGCCAAGCTCGGGGTTCTCCCAGCGCACCAGAGCCTCAAAGCCGTGTATGTCGCCGTTCTTCACGCTGATGATAGGCTGATACACCAGATAGAGCTCCCCGTTTTCCACCGCCTTGTTAAGATGCTGGGCAATGGAGGACTTGTTCTCGATATTCTTGTGGAAAATGGTGCTGAAAAACTCCGTGTGCCCTTTTCCGCGTTCCTTTGCTCTCTGCATGGCTATATCCGCATCACGCAGCAGCATATCCGGGTTAGTGTCATCATCGGGGTAAACGGCTATGCCTACGGAAAAATGGGCATAGAGCTTGTTGTTGAGTATCTCTATCGGCTCCGCAAACTGTTCCTTTAAGGAGCGCACCAGTTCCCGCACCTGCCCCATGTCCTTCCCAAGTTCGCTTATGACCACGAATTCGTCCCCTGAGAAGCGGAACACCTTTGGTATGACCTTCTTTATCCTCTGACCGAAGATACGCAGGAATTCGTCTCCCTGCTTGTGTCCCAGCGTTTCGGTGACCCACTTGAAGTTGTCTATGTCAATGAACAGAAGGACAAAACGGGGTCTTGTATCATCCCTGCCCTCTGCCAGATCCTGTATGTATTCATACATCTTGTAGCGATTGTAAAGACCCGTGGTGGCATCCACATTGATATAGTCCTCTATGACCGCATTCTTGTCCTGCAGCTGCTGGGCAAGAGCATCCACCGAACGGGCTATGACGCCCAGCTCGTTCTCGCTGGTGGAATTTATCCTGAAATTGTAGTTTCCCTGTGATATCTGCGCAATGGAACCGGATATCTCCGGGATGTCCCTTGCCTGATAGCGTATGGCGTTGAGGGTGGCTATGAGCTCCAGCACAAAGAGGCACACAAGGACTATGACCTGCTGTGAAAAGGTCTTCGCAAACTCTCCGCTGATAGAAGTGCCGCCGTAGACCATCCCAAGTATCCACCCGGAGGACAGCCTTACCGAACGGTAAAAGCACTTGGAGCCCACCTTTCCCACGGAACCCGGCACACCAGTGTTCACACCGCAGAAAAGGGATGAGATATCATCCGGCTCCCGCCCAAGTGCGTTTATTATCACATATCTTCCCCCGTCCTGCTCCCCTATGAGGAGGTCGGTGTCGGAAAAGATAAAAGAATAGGAATCCTTGTTGTGAGAGGAGTAGATAAAGTCGCAGAAGGGATTCTTGTTTATGGAGGCGTAGATGATGCCCACGGGAACACCGCTGTCTTCAACGGTCTTATAGAAAACGATGCCCGTTTCTTCGGAATAGTAGGAGCCCAGCAGGACGGTCTTTTCGCTTCTGATGGGGATATCCATGAGCCCTGACAGGGCAAAGCTGCAGGGGCCGTTCTTATCCACACACTTGCCGTTGGAGCAAAGCACCCAGATATTGTCTATCTCCTTGGAGGCGCTGAGGATGTTGTTTATCTCGCCCATGACATCCACAGTCTCTGTGCCTCCCTCAAAAAACTCCCACACATAGTCGCTGCCGGAAAGGTAGTCAAAGGTAAGGGCATTGCGGGACATGAATTCCTCATAGGCATTTTCGGAAAGGGCAAGAGAGCTGTCAACGCTGGAACGGGCGTTTCTTTCCACATTTCCCATGACCATGTAGTAGGACATGGAGATAAACAGGACGATGAGCACCACATTGAAGATACAGATGAGCAGAGTAAGGCTGCCTATAAAGCTTTTCCGTGTTTTCCGAAGAAGATCCAACTGCTCACCCCCAATGTTTATGATTGTACTATTTATATTATCATTTTTTTCACAGAATTACAAGTGAAATTTCTGAATATATACTTTTTGCACATAAAAAAACCCGCCATTTTTCGGTGGGCTTTTTTATGTGTCCCCGGGTCTGCGCTGTCCAAGCAACGCAGAGCCCTTTTTAAAAAGCTTCTGCATAAGTCTGAACATCCCGTACTGTAGATTTTTTCCTGTGTCGCCTTTTGTCTGTTCTTTTCCCACAGCCTGCGCAAGCCGTGTTTTCTGTCACTGACCCTTTACGATCCTGTGTCGTGCCACCGGTGTTGTGCTCCAGTGCCGTATTCCCGTATCGAGCCCCTGTGTCGTGCCCCCGGAAGCTCTTCGGAAGTGAGCCTCCGGGAAATGGAACCTATGAGCGGCCATTACAAAAGTAATGCGGAAGTGCCGTTATCATTCCATCCGATGCAGCAATTGTTATCGATTATTATTATACATCCTGAAAAGGGGCTTGTCAACTGATTTTTATATATTTTCACCTTGAAAAAAGTGACTTTGTAGAAAATCACATCAAAAATCCCCTATTTCATTTTTTCGTTGTCATTTTGCACAAGCAATTGGGAAATCATCATTTAAAAATGTAATTTCTGCAATGACGATCTGCCAATATACACTGATAATTGCAGTGTATTTATTATATATTACAATAATCAGATATAATTTCCTGCAATAATCAGATATATACTAAAAATCTTTGCTTTAGAATTTTTGTCCGTTTCATCAAATGAAGTTTACTATCTGAAATTATTGCATTTATCAGTGTATTTTTCCTGCAATTATTACACCCGTCAAGTAGAGCTGCTTTTGGGCATTTTTCCGGCCATTACCCTCCCATATCGTCAAAAAAAGAACAGTGCTGCCAAAAACTGCACTGTATATCCTAATTTTCATCCATATATACCCTGGAACCGGTGGCACCTCTCTGCCCCTGATACTTTCCTCTGTACGGATGCTGTGCATTTTTATCCATAAGCGCAAAGACCAGCTGACCCACTCTCCTGCCGCTTTTCAGCTCAATCGCACAGCGGTTGGCATTGAAAAGCTCCAGGGTTATCTCCCCTTTGAAGCCCGGATCCACCCAGCCCGCATTCTGTATGAAAAGCCCCATCCTGCCAAGGCTGCTGCGCCCCTCCACAAAGGCTGTCAGATTGTCGGGAAGGCTTACATATTCCATTGTGGTGGCAAGGACGAACTGACCCGGCAAAAGCAGGTACCTGTCTGCGGTGATAGTCTTGTACTCCGTTTTTTCATCCAGCTTTATGATGCCCTTTGAGGAATCCTCCACTATACTGAAGGTCTCGCCGAGCCTTATGTCCACACTGGCGGGCTGTATCTGGCTGTCCTCTATGGGGCTTACCTCCAGCTCGCCTTTTTCTATCATTTCCCTTATGGTGCCGTCCGATAGTATCATCTTAATACCTCATATCTTTTTGAGCCTGCTCATTCTTGCCATGATCTTTTTTGTGCCTGTTTCGTCAAAAGCCACTTCAAGGAGATTGTCGTTCCCGATATACTTTGCGGAAAGCACGGTCCCCTCCTTGAATTTCGGAGAATAGACCCTGTCCCCCACCTCAAAATCAATGCTGCCCGCCACCATGGGCGAAGTATTCTTTACCACATAGGGGGAATAGGACGAAGGCTTGTAAGCGCTGCCTGCGGGCTTCGCCGCAACTTTCGCTGCTGTTGTAATGTCTTCAACCTTTTCGGGGTACTTTTCGATGCAGCGAGGATCAATTTCACCTATGAAACAAGAGCGACGATTATACTGTGTGCGACCAAACAAAAGCCTGCTTTGTGCATAACTCAAATATAACATTTCTTTAGCTCTTGTCATAGCGACATAGCAAAGTCGGCGTTCCTCTTGGATATCTTCTGGAATTGAAGATGAACGCTCTGAAGGAAAAATCCCGGATTCCATACCAACTACGAACACGATAGGATATTCAAGTCCTTTTGCGGTATGGATAGTCATCATACTCACATAATTCTCATCATCTGTCATATCTTCGGTACTGGAATATAATGAAACATTTTCGAGAAAGCCTTCTATTTCCGCTTCTTCACCCTCATCCTCCATTTCATCAGTGTAACGCCTTATATTAGACTTTAGTTCGTAAATGTTATCAAGCCTATTTTGACCTTCATCACCTTCGTTTTCAAGCATTTCCTTGTATCCGGTAACTTTCAATACTTCTTCTACTATATCTTCAAGAGAGTTTTCCTTTGAAAATTCAGTCAAGTAATCAAACATTTGTGCAGTCTTTGTTAATACTGCTGATTTTTTCTGTAATGGAGCAAATCCTTCTGATTGTCTCATTACTTCTAATGGTGAAAGTCCCAAATTGACTGATATTTCAGTGATTTTTTCTAAAGTTGCGTTTCCAATATTACGTTTCGGCTCGTTAATCACTCTTGAAAAGCGGACTATGTCAAACTCATTACACAGGAGAGATAGATAAGCAAGAATGTCCTTAATCTCTTTTCTATCATAAAAACGAAGACCGCCTACCACTTTATAAGGAATTTTCTTTGATGAAAAACCCTGTTCAAACAAATTTGACTGAGCATTCATTCTGTAGAGAACAACAAAATCCGAATACTTATAATCCCCGTCTTTTGTTAGCCTTTTTATTTCATCAATGACAAGTTTGACTTCATCATGATCATCATTTACACTGCATATTTTTACTTTTTCTCCGTCGCCCCTGTCCGACCACAAATTCTTTTCCTGTCTTAGTTTATTTTTAGATATCACAGAATTTGCAGCTGACAGTATATTCTGACGTGAACGATAGTTTTGCTCAAGTTTGATAACTACGCAATCAGGATCAGAGAATAGATCCGCAAAATCTGTTATTATTTGTACATCAGCGCCCCTAAACTTGTAGATAGACTGATCATCATCTCCAACAACACATATATAGTTCGGAGGAACCTGCTTTTTTATCAGCATCTGAACAAGTTGGCTTTGTGCTCTATTCGTATCTTGATATTCGTCAACAAGAATATATTTATAGTGCTTCGCATATTTTTCCAATGCTTTGGGATATGTTATAAATAATTCATTTGTTTTCATTATTAAATCATCAAAATCCAAAGCATTAGACGCTTTTAGTCTTTTCATATATTCCTGATAAATCCCGGCTATTCTCCGCTTTCTATAATCATCCTCTTTAGTTTCTTTTTCATACTCATCAGGAGTTTTGTTACTGTTTTTGGCATTCGATATCTCTGTAGCCACATAGTTTACAGAAAAAAAGCGTGTGTCTAATCCTGCGTCTTCAATGCATTTCTTTATTAGTTTTTTTGAATCGTCTGCGTCATAAATTGTAAATGAATTATAGTAACCTAATTTATCTATGTCACATCTAAGTATTCGTGCACAAGCTGAATGAAAAGTGGACGCATTAACATTGCCGCCTATCTCCTCACCTAAGATATTGATTAACCTTGTCTTTAATTCATTTGCTGCCTTATTCGTAAATGTTATAGCAAGAATGTTCCACGGGTTCACCCGATCAACAGCCACTATATCAGATAAACGCTTGTCATCCTCAGGCGAAGAATGGGGCTCATAGTTCCTCATAAACTCCTCGTCTTCGGCCGAGAGCACCCTCTCCACGGTGTCGTTGTAGGCATTGCCGAACATTATCATGTTGGCGATACGGTTCACCAGTACGGTGGTCTTTCCACTGCCCGCACCCGCAAGTATGAGTACAGGCCCCTTTACGGTAAAGACTGCCTTCCGCTGCTCCGGGTTCAGGTTTGAAAAGTACCTTTCCAGGCAGCTTCTTTTAAGCTCTGTATAGTTCATGGTATTTCCTTATGCTCATATGATTATGGTGCCGCCCCCCACTACTTTGTCCCCGTCATAGAAAACGCAGGCCTGTCCCGGGGCGGGCGCTCTTACAGGGGACTCAAATTCCACCCTTGCCGTTCCGTTTTCAAGGGGAAAGACTGCGGCAGGAGTCTCCCTGTGGGTATATCTGGTCTTGGCGGTGACCTTTACGGGTCTGTCCAGGGCATCTATGCTTATGAGGTTTATATCCTTTATTATGACACTGTCCCTGAAAAGATCTTCCTCGTCTCCCAGAGTGACCGTGTTTCTGACGGGATCGACAGCAGTGACAAAAACAGGTCTGCCCAGAGCGATACCCAGTCCCCTGCGCTGACCTATGGTATAGTGGGAAATGCCTTGGTGCTGCCCCAGTACATTGCCATATTTGTCGATAAAATCCCCTTTTTCCTCACTTTTCCCCGTGTATTTTTCAAGGAAGGAGGTGTAGCTCCCGTCTGCCACAAAGCAGATATCCTGACTGTCGGGCTTATGAGAGTTCACAAAGCCACTTTCCTCCGCAATTTTCCTTATTTCCGCCTTTTCAAGAGAATAGAGGGGGAAAAGCGTGTGTGAAAGCTCGGTCTGGGTCAGGGAATACAGCACATAGGTCTGATCCTTGTGCCTGTCTGCGGGGCGGATAAGCTCATATCTCCCCGTGCTGTTATTGAAGCGGATATCCGCATAGTGCCCTGTTGCCACATAGTCAAAGCCCAGATTAAGAGCCTTTTTTAGCATCAGGCTGAATTTCAGGTGCCTGTTGCACTCTATGCAGGGATTGGGCGTTTCCCCTCTTGCATAGCTTTGGGCAAAGGGCTTTATAACGTATTTTTCAAAATCGGCGCACATATCGAGAGTGATGTGCTCTATCCCTATGCTGCGGCAGACACTTTTCGCATCCAGTATGTCCGATACGGAACAGCAGCCGCTTTCCGGGAGTTCGAGACCAAGCATCTCGTTATCGTAGAGCCTGAGAGTGCAGCCCCAGACCTCGAAGCCCCTCTCCTTTAGAAGATAGGCGGCAACGGAGCTGTCTACACCCCCGCTCATCCCTATGAGCACTCTTTTCATCTTCTGCCCCTTCCCTTTATGAGCCTCAGTACCGCAAAGAGTATGAGCAGCAGTGACAGCGGCCTCATGATAAGGCGTGAGAAGAAATACTGATAGCTGACACTGAATGCCTTCAGATTATGGTTTATGGAGCTGTTTACAGTGCTTATGAGCTCGTATACCCCAAGAACTGCCGAAAACACCCCGCCAAACTGTATGAAGCGTGTTCTGAACGGCTCTCTTCTTGCGGAGAGGAATTTGTCCGACACAAGTATCATTATCAGCATCACAAAGGCGGATATCAGCATGAAAAGCAGTATGGAGCCCCAGTAGGCGGGTGCGCTGCCGCCTAAGTTCACAGGCATCTTCATGGCAAGCTTCGGGTACAGTACCCAGTACAGAGCCGCAAATGCCGCCATCGGGATGATATCCCTCAGGTAGAAGACCGCCCCTCCGAAACGGAAAAGCTTTATGGGCGTGTCCGAAAAGACCAGCACCGCAGACTCGGTCACATTCTTCACCAGCTCCACGGACAATTCCTTTTCGTCTCCGCTTTTTACCCATTTCTGACTGCGGGAGCCGTCCTCGGAAAAAACTGCCCCCTCCTTTTCGTATCCTTTCAGATATTTGTCAAGGAACTTTTCAGCCTCAAAGAATCGCTGTGACGAAGCAAAGGCTGATATCTTGTATCCGTACTGCATAGCTTTCACCGCCTTTCGGGATCGCTTGACCGGTCTGTTTCCGGGGCACCGTCACTGCCTGTCCCGCTGCATCACTGCCAGGGCATCACAGCGTTCGTTTTCCGGGTGACCCGCATGACCCTTGACCCAGACCATCTTAACATCGTGCTTTTCCAGCAGATCCAGGAGCTGTCCCCACAGATCGGGGTTCAGAGCAGGCTTTCCGTCGCCCTTTTTCCAGCCCTTTTTCCGCCATGACACCGCCCAGCCCTTTGTTATGCCGTCACAGACATATTTGCTGTCGGTGGTTACGATCACCCTGCACGGGCGTTTGAGTGCTTTCAGCCCCTCTATCACCGCAGTAAGCTCCATACGATTGTTGGTAGTCTGAGGCTCTCCGCCGGACAGCGCCTTTTCGGCGCCGTTGAAGCGCAGTATAGTCCCCCAGCCTCCGGGGCCGGGATTGCCGGAGCAGGCACCGTCGGTGAATATCTCTACGATATCAGCACTCATAAAGCTCCCTTCCCGCATCTGCCAGTGCGCAGTAGATGTCGTATATGTCAGGGTAATTCTTCTTTATACGGACAGGTCTGAATTCCCTGTCTATAAAACAGTGGGTGGTGCTGCCCTTTACGCAGAGGGTGCCCTTCTGGTCGAACACCTCGTACTCCACATCGAAGCGCAGCTTTGAAAAGTCGGGGATATAAGCCTTTACCGTAAAAACATCACCGAATCTCATAGGCACTATGTAGTCGCAGTGTGCGGAGAGCACCGGGGACATAAGTCCCCGCTCCTCTACCGTCTGAAAGGGCAGACCTGCCTGTTCTATCACGTCCACCCTTGCCTCCTCGAACCATCTTAGATAGTTGGAGTGGTGCACCACGCCCATGTTGTCGGTCTCGTAGTAGAAAACACGCCTTGTGTAGGGTCTCAGCTTCATCAGTTGTCCCTCGACTTGGAAATGCTTTCCTTGAGGATCTTGTCCACTGCCTCATCCGCCTTCATGGCACCAAGATCGCCCTTGCTGCGTGAACGCAGGGAAACAGTGCCTTCGGCTACCTCGTTGTCGCCCACTATGAAGAGATAGGGTATCTTCTCCATAACGCCCTGTCTTATCTTGTAGCCCACGCCCTCGCTGCGGTCATCCACGGTGCAGCGGATATTCACATCGGACAGCTTCTTCTCCACTTCCTTTGCGTATTCAAGAGCACGGTCGGTAACGGGGATAAGGCGTACCTGCTCGGGCATCATCCACAGAGGAAGTGCGCCTGCGTACTTTTCAAGCAGATATGCCAGCGTACGCTCGTAGCAGCCCAGTGAGGTACGGTGGATTATGATCGGGTTCTTCTTGGTGTTGTCCGCATCCACATACTCCATGCCGAAGCGCTTTGCCAGCAGCATATCTATCTGGATGGTAACAAGGGTGTCCTCCTTGCCGAATACGTTCTTGTACTGTACATCCAGCTTGGGGCCGTAGAAGGCAGCCTCATCTATGCCGATGGTGTAGTCTATACCGAATTCGTCCAGTATCTCCTTCATGGCAGCCTGTGACTGCTCCCACTGCTCCGGAGTACCCTCATACTTGTTCTTGGGGTTAGAGGGATCCCACTGGGAGAATCTGAACGTACAGTCCTCAAGCAGTCCCACAGTTTCAAGGCAGTACTTCGCCAGTCTGAGAGCACGACCGAATTCATCCTTCAGCTGTTCGGGCGTTACGATATAGTGACCCTCGGAAATGGTGAACTGGCGCACTCTGATAAGACCGTGCATCTCTCCGCTGTCCTCATTGCGGAAAAGGGTGGAGGTCTCCGTCAGCCTTATGGGCAGCTCCCTGTAGGAACGGTTCTTGTAAAGGAATACCTGGTACTGGAAGGGGCAGGTCATGGGGCGCAGGGCATAGCAGTCTGCTTCCTCATCATCCTGGTCTCCCATTATGAACATACCGTCACGGTAGTGATCCCAGTGGCCGGAGATCTTGTACAGATCACGCTTTGCAAAGAAAGGAGTCTTGGTTATCTGGCAGCCGTCCTTCTCCTCTATATCCTCTACCCAGCGCTGCAGGAGCTGGAGCACCTTCGCGCCCTTGGGCATCATGATGGGCAGACCCTGACCGATATAGTCAACGGTGGTGAAGTAGCCCTGCTCCCTGCCTATCTTGTTGTGGTCACGGAGCTTTGCCTCCTCAACGGCTTTCAGGTATTCCTCCAGCTGTGAAGCCTTGGGGAAGGATATACCGTAGATACGGGAGAGCTGCTTGCCCTTGGAATCTCCTCTCCAATAGGCACCCGTGCAGTTGGTGAGCTTTATCGCCTTCACAAGCCCGGTGCTCATAAGGTGGGGGCCTGCGCAGAGGTCGGTAAATTCACCCTGCTCATAGAAGCTGATGTCCTCGCCCTTTGAAGCGTGCTCCTCGCAAAGCTCCACCTTGTAGGGCTCCTCCATGTCACGCAGCTTCTGCACTGCCTCCTCCGGGGCAAGCTCAAAGCGCTTTATCTCAAGGTTTTCCTTGATTATCTTCTTCATCTCCGCCTCAAACTTCGCCAGATCCTCGGAGGTGAAGGGCTTTTCGGTGTCAAAGTCATAGTAGAAGCCGTTATCTATGGAAGGTCCGATAGACAGCTTCACATCGGGGTAAACACGCTTTACAGCCTGTGCGCATATGTGGGCTGTGGTGTGCCAGTAGGTCTTCTTTCCGTCAAGGCTGTCAAAGGTGCAGACCTCAAATTCGCAGTCCTCGGTGAGGGGCGTACGAAGATCACAGACCTTTCCGTTGAGCTTTACGCAGCAGGCTGCCTTGTAAAGTCCCATGCCTATGGCTTTTACAGCCTCTGCTGCGGAGATGCCTGCCTCTGCCTCTCTTACGGAGCCGTCCTTTAAAGTAAGTTTTACCATTTTTATTCTTCCTTTCACTGGATTTTGAATTTCGTTGTTATCAGAGGTGAGTTTTCCTCTGTATCCGTATCTCTTACAGTCTCACGGTAGCTGATGATGAACTCATCGCCCTCTGCGGATACCGTGTACTTCCCGCGAGGCGTGTAGTTGTCGCTTTCCACGTCTCCCAGATATACTGCGTGGCTGTCATCCGTAATGCGGAAAGCCCCTATCCTGTCATTCACCGGGGAATAGTATTCGCCTATGACTATCTTACCCCTGTCCGTTTCAAAGGTATAGTACCTTGAATAGCGGTAATACTCATCATTGACAGATACGGCAAATATATCCGCCACGGAAAGAGCGGACGCCGTAGCTGCGATCACAACGGAAGCCGCCGCCATAACGGCCCTGCCGAGCCGGCCCGCCTCCGCCCTGACCGCGCCTATGACGGACAGTATAAGAAGCGGCAGTGCTGTGAGGAGAAAAGTACCGCAAAGTATCTCACACACAGACACAAATGTGTTTATATACTCTATGCCTTCTCCGTCGTAAACAAGGTACTCGGATGAACCGAGATCCATATCACTCAGGATCACGAAAATAACGATCAGGATAAACACTTCGGCGATCCCTATGACAGCGCATACACTGAAAAGTCCTGCCTTTTTCATCTATATCCTGCCGCTTTTGAGGGATTCCACATAATGCCTTGCGGCACGTCCGCTGCGTCCAGAGCGCCTGAGGGCATAGCTTTCGGCTCCCGCAAAAAGCTCCTCACGGGGAATGTCGATGCCGTACTGCTTTGCCAGTTCCTCGACTATCTCAAGGTATACCTGCTTGTCAGGCTTCAGGAAGGTGACCCTCAGTCCAAAGCGTTCCGACAGGGAAGCCTGCTCCTGTCTTGTGTCTCCTGCGTGTACATCGTCCCCGCTGCGGTCGGCGAAGCGCTCCTTCAGAAGGTGCCGCCTGTTTGAGGTGGCATATATGACCGCATTGTCCGCCTTTGCGGAAACAGAGCCCTCCAGAACGGCTTTGAGCATCCCGAAGTCCTCATCATCCGTTGCAAAGGAAAGATCGTCTATGAATATGATGAATTTCAGCGGATTTCCCACTATCTGCTCCATTACAAGAGGGAGCTGCGTGAGCTGGGATTTCTTTATCTCTATGAGCCTCAGACCCCTGTCTGCAAACTCATTCACCACAGCCTTCACCGTGGAGGATTTGCCTGTTCCCGCATCCCCGTAAAGAAGGGCATTTGCGGCGGGCAGCCCGTTTATGAGCGCCAGAGTATTATCCACAACCTGCTTTCTTTGCAGCTCATAGGAATGGAGCTCGGAGAGCCTTTGGGGATCGGGTGTCAGTACGGGGACTATATCATCCCCCTTGAGCATGAACGCAGTGTGCTTTGAGTAGATGCCAAAGCCCTTTGTAAACAGCTTTTCCACCCTTTCACGGTACATGGAGCGGAAATCCGCCTTATCCGTATCCCACCCGGCGATACCTTCAAGAGGGATATCCTCCGGCCGCAGTAAGGAGAGCCTTTCAAGGATAAGGAGCTCTCTTTCCACCGACCTTTCCATAGGCGCAGGCACCTCCCTGCGGACAGCCAGCCGCCTCAAATACTCGTTTTCATTCTCGGACACCGCCTTTGAGACATAGCCGGTCAGATCGGCGCTGTGTCTGTAAAGGTTTGCGGCAAATTCCCCCGCATTTTCGTAGGTAGGCTCCTTTAGCAGCCGCATAAGGGAATCCATGGTCTTTAATTCTCTTATCCCCCTGAAGACCGCAAGGGAACACATTTCATCATAAAGCTTTTTTATATCCATAGTTCAAAAATAAAAGCCCGTACAGCAGTAATACTGTACGGGACGATATCATACCGTGGTTCCACCCGAATTCGGCGGGTCGCCCCGCCCTCTTTTCCCTTTAACGGAGGAATGCGCCGCCCATTACGGCGGATTACAACACAGGCGGTACCCTTTATCCCGACCCTGCCGCCATCTCAGCCAAGGCGGCTCTCTGTAAGGGTGATGATACTGCGCTTTCCGCAAGACTCAGCTTCCGCCGGAAGGCAGCATAAGAACAACAGGGATCCTGTGAGGTGTCAGGTGACGCTTATCTCACCTGTCTCATAAAGGTTTGCGATATTCTGGTTGATGACGGTGTAATCTGCGCCCACACTGATGTTCCCTATAAAGAGACCCGAAAGGAATCCCAGTATGATGCCGATGATAACGACCAGCGCAGGAATATCCATTATGGTAACGGGAGATTCATCAAAGGTGCTTTCCTTCAGCTTTTCGTTTATGAACTTCGCAAGTACCACAAGACCTATGGCAAGCACCACAAGAACGGCAATGAGCACGATATACTGAGTATAGCCGACTCTTGTTGCGGTCCTTCTCGGATCGTCCGGCTTGTAGTAAACGCTCGTTCTGGATCCGAAGCCGAATTCCCTTACCTTCCCCTCGTTTGTTTTGTCGTTTTCCTTATCGGTGCTGTTGCGGGGGTCACCGTAAATGACGAAGTTGTTTCCGTAAACATCCTGTCCGTATGCCTTGTACTTGCCGTCGCACACCCTCACCGTTCCGAGATAGGGGAAGCTGGCGACCTCCCCCCTTGTGGGATCGCTCTGAGATTCCTTCCGTGCTTCGGAAAGTGTCCTTATCTTCGTAACTATGTAGTTGGTGTTGGTGTTGCCGTAGGCAGGGTCGGCAGAGGAGGTCTGCTTCCATGTGCCGGTGATGACCTTGTCCAGCTTGGAAAAATGTGCAAGCCCCATCTCGAAATAGAACATCGCCACGCTTATGGCAAGAGCCGCAACCGAAAGAACTATGCACAGCACAATGAATCTTTTCTTTATTTTCATAGGTCCGACCTTCTTTTCATATTACTTTACAAATATCCATTATACCATTGCAAATAATGGCTGTCAAGGTGTTACGGTCACCAAAAAAGTAAATTTACAATTAAGCAACTTTTACTTTTCATCTTTATCGCAGTAGGCGATACCCAGACCTACGGTGGACATATACACCCTGCCGTAAACATTCATGTCGCCCACTATAAACTCACCGTTGCCGGTGCCGCCGAAGGCGTGAAGGTCGTCGTTCACACGGCTCCATGAGGCTCCGTCATCCTCGCTCATGTAGATGCCCTCTGCGCCGCCGTCTGCGGGAGTGCCCCACACATAGATAACATAGGGACTGCCCTCGTTTTTGGGCTTTCCCAGTCCAACGGCTTCACAGTATTTGAGCCCCTTCACAAGGCTGATGTTCTCTCCCGCATCCGAGGTCATAAGAAGTCCCATGCCGCCTGCGGGGATGTAGACCTTTCCGCTCTCTGTGGGAGATACAGCAAGCCTCTTGTACTTTCCCGAGGTATCGTAGGCACGCCTGAAGCTCCTGCCCTTGTCACGGCTGACATAGAAAACGCCCTTGCTGCTGGCATAGACAATGTTTTCATCCACATTGTCCCCTATCACATAGCAGCCGCCGCTGCCCACTATGCCGGTGCAGGGCTCCCAGCTTTTCCCCATGTCTTCGCTGCGGTAGACCTTCATAGAGTTTTCCGGGCTCCATATAAGGGAGCTTCCGTCGGCGGTCAGTGCCACACTGCCTCCGTAAAGCACCTTTCCTTCCTCCGGAGAGGCGGTGATGCTGTCCCAGCTCTGTCCCCCGTCCCCAGACACAAGCAGGGTCAGCTTGTTCTGATCCGTCCCTGCCTTTGCCCAGACATCCCTGTTCTTAAAGGCAACGGAGATGCTTGAGACCGAGCCCACCTGTGCGGTGTGGCGCACTGCGGGGGAAAAGATGTCCTCGTGTACATAGCCGTCATAGTCGCCTATGGCGCTCACAAGGGGAAAACCCTCATAGGAAATAAGGTCGAGAGGCACAGTTTCCTCTATGCCATTTGCATCGAAGTATATCTCCGGCTTTTCGCCCCATATGTCATCACAGGCAAAAATACCGTTTCCGGAATTCACAAGTATCTTATCCGGGTCTCCGCTGTCCATGGCAAGGCACGAACACCAGTGGAACGCCGATCCCTCTATCCAGGGACATTCGCCCACGCTCATGGTGTACTTGTCGGGAGTTATCTCCTGCCAGCTTTCGCCGCCGTCCGTGCTGCGGAAGAAGATATCCCCGTAGCCTCCGTTGGGCTGCTGCTCCCACACCTCGGAAGAAACAAGGACTATCCTGTTGTCATCCGACGGATCTATAACTATATCACCTATGGTACACTTGTCGGGGGAAATGCCCTCCGCCGTGCCCGCAGCCCCGTCCAGCCTGAAAAGCTGGCCTGTCATGGAATTCCAGGGACCCTCATTGTTGCCGCAGCTTATATAAAGCCTGCCCTTGCTGTCTATGTCAAAGCGGCAGGGCATATATTTCCTGATGTCGTCGTTCAGGAGGGGGTGTGGCTCCCATGTGTTCCCCCCGTCATGGGAGACGAACACATTGTCCTCTTTGCTCCGTGACACTCCCGCATAAACGGTCTCCGGGTCATTGGGGTCGAAAAGGATGATGTTGATGCCGTTCTCGTTTGCGGTGGAGGTGACGGGAAAATCAACGGGAGAGAAAGTCTTTCCCCCGTCCTCGGAGAGTATCATGCCGCCTGTCCTGCCGCCTATGAGTATGCGATCCGGGTCGGAGGGGTCAACAGCTATCCTTTCGCCGTTACCTCTGCCCATGCCGTTGCCGTGTACCTTTACAAGGTCGGAAACATCCACCCTGTCAAAATGCTCCCCGTAGTCATGGGAAACGAGCACACAGGTCTTTCCGCCGCTGAAGTAGGATGTACCCGCTATCATATAGAGGTTTGCGGCGTTTGAAGGGTCACAGGCTATGCCGTCTATGCCCAGAAGTCCCACATCTTCCTTGGAGATGTCAAGGCTGAGGGGCTTCCATGCAGACTTCTCCTTGTCCCATCTGTAAGCGCCGCCCACGTCCGTCCTTGCGTAGAAAAGCCCCGGCTCTGACGTGCTTATGATACCCGTCACAAACCCGCCGCCGCCTATGTTCACCTGTCCGTAGCTCCAGCCTGTGCCCTGCACCTCTGCGGTGGTCTCCGTCACTGCGGCAGGAGAAGTGTCTCCGCCGCCCGCATTGCTCCCGCATGAGGAAAGCAGTGCCAGACAGGAAAGGACTGCCAGAATCCCTGCCGATCTTTTCATATCCTGCCGTTCCTTTTCAGCCATATATAAACGCCTGCGCCGCCTCCGGCAATGACCGCAACTATTATCACGGCTATCACGATGCCCGCACCCGATCCTGTCTTGGGCGCTGCCTCAGCTATCCTTCTCGCCTGTTCGGCAGGGTCTGCGGTGGCTTTTGTCTCTGCGGCGGTGCCGAGAGTGGTCTTGCCCGTTTCATAGGTAGTGACTGCTTCGGTCACTACGGAGGCTTCCGTCTCCTGCGCCTCTTCCTCGCCGCTGTCCTCCGCTGCACCGCTGTTTGCCAGCAGGAACGACTTTGAAGGGTCTATCTCCGTCACCTTCATGGATGTGACGGTCACACGATAGCCCGTATCCCCTATATAGACCGCATAGCAGGTGGAAAAGTCCTCCACGCCCCAGGCAGCGACTATGTCATCATAGGAAAAATAAGCCTTTGTGGCGTTGAACTCATAGGGAGTGACCTTGTTCCATTCCTTCAGCACATGGGGGTTCCTTTCCTGAGGTCCGCCCTTCCATGTCTGGAAAATGAGCTCAACGGGAGAAACACTGCCGTCGTAGTCATCATTCAGGGTATATTCCGCAATGACCACAGAGTTCTTGGTCATTGTGCAGGGGTCGAAATTTTCACTGAATTTTTCATCCTGCTCCGGGGTATCTATCCTGACGGACTGCCCGTATTTTCCGTTGGATTCCACCGCAGAGGACACATCTATCGTCAGATCCTCGGCACTGACGGAAACTGCCAGGAGTGCGGACGCAATAAACACTACCAGACAAACGATAAAAGTCTTTTTATTCATAAAAAACGCCCCCGTTTAATTGTGTACTTTCAAATGGCATCAGAATACCATTTAAATTGTAACACAAAAAAACGGGTTTGTCAATCACATTATCAATAATTTCAGAGCCGACTGTATCAGTCTATGAGCTTTCTCCTGTCTATCACCCTCACTGCCTTGCCCTCGCTCCTGGTTATGGTCTTTGCAGGCACAAGATGCACCTTGGGAGTGATGCCCAGCATATGCTTGATGGACTTTGCAAGAGAATGTTCCTTCTCGGGTATCTCGTAGTCGGAAACGCCCTCGGGCACCTCGCAGTTGATGTCGAGAGTGTCCACATTGTTCACACGGTCTACGAATATCTGGTAATTGGGAGTGTAGCCCTTTTCGATGAGAACGGTCTCTATCTGGCTGGGGAACACGTTTACGCCCCTGATTATCATCATGTCGTCGCTTCGACCCTTGGGCTTGCACATCTTTATGAGAGTGCGCCCGCAGGAGCACTTGCCCCTTGTGAGCACGCAAAGGTCTCTGGTGCGGTAGCGCAGCAGAGGGAACGCCTCCTTGGTGATGCTGGTGAACACCAGTTCTCCCTCTGTGCCCTCGGGAAGCACCTCGCCTGTTTCGGGGTCTATGATCTCGGGTATGAAATTATCCTCGTTTATGTGCATACCGTTCTGCTCGCAGCACTCGAATGCAACGCCCGGACCGCTGGTCTCCGTAAGGCCGTAGATATCATAAGCCTTTATCCCCAGTGACTTCTCGATGGAACGGCGCATTTCCTCTGTCCAGGGCTCTGCACCGAAAATGCCTGCTTTAAGATGTATGTCGTTGGTGGTGTAGCCCATGTCGTAAAGGGTCTCTCCCAGATAGGCAGCATAGGAGGGAGTGCAGCAGAGTATGGTGGACTTCAGATCCATCATGAACTGTATCTGTCTCTTTGTATTGCCGGAGGACATGGGGAGGGTAAGGCAGCCTACCTTGTGGGAACCGCCGTTGAGACCGGGGCCGCCCGTGAACAGACCGTATCCGTAGCATACCTGGCACACATCCTCGTTGGTGCCTCCTGCCGCAACTATGGCTCTTGCACAGCAGTTCTCCCACATATCGATGTCGTTCTGGGTATAGAAAGCCACAACTCTTCTGCCTGTGGTGCCCGATGTGGACTGTATGCGCACACAGTCGGAAAGAGGACGGGCAAGCATACCGTAGGGATAGGCATCCCTCAGGTCCGCCTTGGAAAGGAAGGGGAGTTTGCTCAGGTCGTCCACATCCTTTATATCGGAGGGGGACACGCCCTTTTTGTCCATAAGATCCTTATAATAAGGAACGTTTTCATAAACATACTTTACCTGTTTTACAAGTCTTTCACTCTGTAAGGCTTTCATATCCTCACGAGACATACATTCTACAGATTCATTCCAGTAAGCCATGCAGATTACCTCCGTCAAAAAAATATCCTTTAAGAGTATATCACAGTTTTTCGGAAAAATCAACATAAATTTTGTGTAAATTTTTGTGCAGAGCTGTTTATTATCCGAATAGTTGACAACATGAAAAACATATGTTAATATGATATATATTGTATAAATTCCAAAATACGGTAAAGACTATGTTAGGTAAAGACTATGTTATACTATCAGAAGGATTTCACCTCCGAATCAGAGGTAAATTACGGTGTCGGGTTCAAGTGTCCTTTCTGCGGTACGGAAAATTTTTACAGAGGGAAGTTTAAAACAAAGGTCACCGAAACAGCCCCCTACGGCTTTAAGGAAGACAGCGCCCCGTCCCGTGCGAGATACAGAGCCGACAGAGATCTGAGGAACTCCGTCAACGGTACGGCTGGTGCCCTCAGAGAGCACAGGTTCATGGACACATTTCTCCGTGACAAGGGAATAATATGCAAACACTGCCACAAAACTCAGCCATGGGCGGATTATCCCCGTGACGAGGACGGAGTAAGCTATGTTAAGGTTATAATTGCAGTGCTTGCCGCATGGCTCCCTATATGGATAATTATAAACATTGTCATTCCGTTTATGCGCTACTCTATGTACATCGCTCCCATGCTGAGCCTTGTACTCAGTGTATGCGGTGCTATGGTCTATATAAAACGCAAGGCAAAGGAAAACAGGAAGAAAAGAGAAGAAGCCGACAGGATAATGGGATCTGCCGATTTTGAAACGCCTGTACTCTACATCAAGACCGACAGCTCCGACAGCCGCTGAGCAGGGAGCTTTCACCGCACAGCAGTGCAGACAGGCACACTGCCGCAATAATCTCATGACATTTCGGGGGAAAAGATGTTCTTTTACTACTATTCAAAAAACTACAGCTCCACCGCAACAGTAAATTACGGTGTAAAATTCAGGTGTCCTTTCTGCGGTGCGGAAATTTTTTACAAAGGAAGTATCGTTACAAAAGCCACAAAGAAAGCGCCCTACGGTATCGGTTCGGACACTGCCGCCGCCCGTGCGCAAAAGCAGGCAGGCACGGACATAAGAGAAACTGTACGAAATACGGCGGAGGCTTTAAAGAACCGCAGGTTTGAAGATTCTATCCTGAGAGGTACAAAGATAGCCTGTGAGCACTGCGGCAGGTGTCAGCCGTGGGCGGACTACCCACGGGACATGGACTGTATAGACAAAAAGCGTGTAATATCATGCGTTATAGGGGCGATAATAGCACTGTGGGTGGTGCTGAGCACCTTTCTTAACAAGCTTCCGTGGTGGGTGACCATGCTGCTGTGCATTTTCCTGAGCATAGGCGGAGCGGTATATTATGTTATGCAGAACAGAGCCAAAAACAGGAAGAAAAGAGAGGAAGCAGACGAAATAATGGCATCTGCGGACTTTGAGACTCCTGCCTTCTATGTCAAGACGGGAAAGGACGGCGATTAGAACGTTGTTCAGAGGGCTTTTGAAGGTATGTTCTCCGACCCCACCATAAAAAATAAATAAGGAAACCTGCTGCAGGGTGTACAATATCACAAATTTCACAAAAGTTATTGACAAACGAAAAATAATAGTTTAAAATATATATGTGTGCAGTATACACAGAACACTGCCCGCGGGGGATGAGAGACCCCACAGAAAAAGTTTTCGGAGGGAAATTCTGATGATAATAAAAAAGCTTGCAGCCGCTTTTCTTGCCGCTGCCGCACTGCTGACCACGGGTTCCGCCGTTTTTGCGGAGACCACCGCGACAGCTACGGCCACGAAAAATGATGCCGCCACCTTTGCCTTTGACACCAACAAGTCGCTTTCTTATGTACATTCCTTCGGCAATGCCTCCGATACGAACCTCACTCTCAACATTTCCGACACAGGCGCCCTTGCCGGCCGCTGCCTTGAAATGAGAGAGTCCTTCACAAACGATGTTACGAACCAGTACGGCGGTTTCTATATAGACGCTGCGGATCTTGGCCTTGAGACCTTTGGCGGCTATACCGTCACCGTTGGCGTAAAGGTGAACAAGAAAGTAGCCAAGAAAGCCGATTCGCTGGTGCTTTTCTCCGACGGCGAACAGTGGGTCACCTCCGGTATATCCACCGCTTTCCCCGATTCCTACCTCAAATGCACTCTTACGGTGCCCGCAGGCATACAGAACACGAAGATAGGCATTTCCCTTCCCATAACCTCCTCCTACGATGACTGGGTATGCTATGTGGACGACATCGTTATCACCGACAACTACGGCAACAAGATGCCCAACATAGGCGATGTGGACACCTCTCTTGCAGAAAAGCCCAATGCAGGCCTTTCCGCTCTTTCCATAGGACTTTTCATAGTTCTGGCTGTTATAGTGATAGGCGGTATAGCTTATTTCATCATCAACACCAGAAGAAGATTCAGGTGATCTCCCCAAAACAGAGAAATTCTTATTATCCCGTTTTCTCAGAAAAACGGGATAATTTATTAAGTCGGCATCATCGTGCCGTGTAATACTAATTCTTCCTCGATGTATAGACGATCTCCAAGCCTCAAATCCCTTATATTCAAGCATTTGCGGCTTGTTTCTTGTCTATACATCGGTCAGAAATCAGTATAATGTATACGCCGCCCCCAAACACCGTTATCATACAGAGATATATGAACAGTTTCCAGTATTCCGATACCAACAAAAGATACCACACACAGGACTATTACCTGAGGCACAGATTCGGCTGCAAGGTGATGAAGATACCCCTCAATGCGGGCTTTAGCTGCCCCAACATAGACGGGCGGAAGGGCACGGGAGGCTGTGCCTTCTGCAGTGCGGGGAGCGCCCGCTTTGCGGGAGACCCCGAAAAGCCTCTGAGAGAGCAGTTTGATGATGTACGCCGTGTCATGGAAAGAAAATGGCAGGGTAAGTTCATCCCGTATTTTCAGGCAAACTCCAATACCTACGCCCCCACGGAAAAGATAAGAGCCATGACCGAAGAAGCCCTTTCCTTTCCCGATACCGTAGGCATAGCCCTTTCCACAAGACCGGACTGTGTCAGCGACGAATGTGCGGACTTTCTTCAGTCTCTATCCCGAAAGACCTTTCTCACGGTGGAGCTGGGGCTCCAGACCGTCCATGATGATATAAATGCCGCTCTCAACCGCCTTCACACCTATGATGACTTCAAGGACTGCGTCCGCAGACTCAGCCGGAGGGGAATAAATGTTGTGGCGCACATAATAAACGGTCTGCCCGGAGAAAACAGGGATATGATGCTCGAAACCGCAGCAGAGCTTTCAGGGCTACCCCTCTTCGGCGTCAAGATACACCTGCTCCATGTGCTGAAAAACACCGCCCTTGCCCAAAGCTACGGCAGAGGTGAGTTTGAGACCCTTTCCCTTGAAGAATATGCGGATGTGACCGTTTCACAGCTCCGCCTGCTGCCCCCCTCCTTTGTCATAGGCAGGATAACGGGCGACGGTGCAAGGGATGAGCTCATAGCCCCCCTGTGGAGCCTGAAAAAATTCTGTGTAATGAACGAGATCGACAAGCTGATGGCAAAAAACGGCTTCTGCCAGGGGGATCTGTACAATGGATGAAAACTTGAATAGGGGCGTGCAGAACGATACCCCCGCCAAAAAGGGGATCGGCGGCATGATCTTTGCGGTCATGCTTCTGGCAGGTGTCTTTGTCCTTTTTCACCTTGTTATCGGGGGCTTTGAAAACAGGCTCATCAACATAGACGGAGAATTCTACTCCGCCGGTTCAAGGGATGTGACGGTCTACGCTTTTTCGGATGAGGGGATAAAAAACATCTCGTCCTTTGAAAGGCTGGAAAACCTGACCCTCCGCCCCGCCCGTTATCAGGCACTGAAAAATGTGTATGCAGAAGCCGAAAAGGGAACTATCCCCGCCGACAGCGCATCCCTTGCAGTGCAGATAAAAAGCATAGAGAATGAGTACACAGGCTGCACCTATGTGCGGGACATATCCTTCCTGTCGGGGCTTGATAAGCTGAAAAGCCTTGATATAAGGGGCTGTCTGGTGAGCGACCTGTCCCCCCTGAAAGGACTTGCCTCCCTCGAAAAGCTGGATATCACCGACACCTCCGTTACAGACCTGTCCCCTCTGTACGATATGCCGTCCCTGAAAGCCGTAAAGCTGGGGAGCATCACAGAGGAGGACAGAAAAAGGCTTGAAGAAAGGGGCATTTCCGTTTTTACGGAGGATGATGCCTGATACTGATCCTTCCTCGATGTATAGACGATCTCCAAGCCTCAGACCCCTTATATCCAAGCATTTGCGGCTTGTTTCTTGTCTATACATCGGTCAGAGATCAGTATGACACTTATCCCTGTACAGATCATCTCAGGGTCTCAGATCCGCTGTCGGATATGGGTATCCCGCCTTATATATAGGTCAAAATTATTACAGGTTATAGGATTTAAATACATTGACAACACTGCGGACTAATGGTATAATGGGTGAATGAGCATTTTTAAGTGCATAATACAGGAGGAAACCATAAATGTCAAGATATCTTTTTACATCGGAATCAGTAACAGAGGGACATCCCGACAAGGTCTGCGACCAGATCTCGGATGCCGTTCTCGATGCCATACTCAGTGAAGACCCAATGGGACGTGTTGCCTGCGAGACCACAGCCACCACAGGTATGGTGAGCATCATGGGCGAGATCTCCACCAACTGCTATGTGGATATCCCCAAGATAGCCCGCCAGGTAATAAAGGAAATAGGCTACAACGGCGCCGGCATGGGCTTTGACGGTGATACCTGCGCAGTCCTCACCTCCATAGACGACCAGTCCCCCGATATCGCAATGGGCGTTGACAAGGCTCTCGAATACCGTGAAGACGGTGCTTCCGAGGAAATGGACACCGGTGCCGGAGACCAGGGCATGATGTTCGGCTTTGCCTGCAACGAGACCCCGGAGCTCATGCCCCTGCCCATATCCCTTGCCCACAAGCTGGCAAAGAGACTGGCAGAGGTCAGAAAGAACGGCACTCTCCCCTATCTCAGACCCGACGGAAAGACACAGGTCACCGTGGAGTATGAGGACGGAAAGCCCACAGGCATCGACACTATCGTTGTTTCCACGCAGCACAGCGAGGATGTCAGCCTTATGAAGATAAGGGAGGACATCATCAGGGAGGTAATAAGAAAGGTGATACCGGAGGAGCTTCTGGGTCACACCACTTTCTTTGTGAACCCCACCGGAAGGTTCGTTGTGGGCGGTCCTCAGGGCGACAGCGGTCTTACCGGAAGAAAGATAATAGTTGATACCTACGGCGGCTACTCCCGTCACGGCGGCGGTGCCTTCTCCGGAAAGGATCCCACAAAGGTGGACAGAAGTGCCGCCTACGCAGCCCGCTATGTGGCAAAGAACATAGTTGCGGCAGGCCTTGCGGAAAAGTGCGAGGTACAGCTCGCATACGCCATAGGTGTGGCAAACCCCGTCTCCATAATGGTGGACAGCTTCGGCACGGGCAGAGTTTCCGACGAGGAGCTCTCAAAGGCCGTGGAAAAGGTATTCGACCTGCGCCCCGCCGCCATAATCCGTGATCTTGAACTTCGCAAGCCGCAGTACAGAAAGCTGGCTGCTTACGGTCATATGGGCAGAGAGGATCTGGGCTGTGCATGGGAAAGATGTGACAGGGCAGATGACCTCATCAAGGCTGTGAACTGGGTATGAGCAGGCATTTATCCAACGCCGAAAAGGATGAGAGCGAGTACGCAAAGAACCAGCTCCTGATGTTCAAGGCTCGGACGAGAGTGAAAAGCTTCAGGCTCCTGCTCTTTTTCGGAAATATCGTCCTTTCGGTATTCAGTCTGGGATACACATATCTGTGGTTTTCTCTCCATAAGGTGGCTATGACATGGGAAGTGGTCATGATGGACAATGATATAAACGGTCCCATCAACTTCCCCATTTTCGTGGTCACCCTCGTGGCAGCGCCTTTGTTTGTCATTCTCGCCGCTCTGGCGGAGATACAGACAAGGAGCATATATGTTCATATAATGGGCATCATATCCTCCCTGCTGTTCGTACTCTGTCTGGGAAATGCCATTTTCGGACTGGAGCCCGTAAAGCCCGTGAACACCTTCGCATTCTGTCTTATAATGGGCATAGAGGCTGTGGCATCTTTCTTCTTCGTCTCCGCCTTCTCCACTATGGAAGGTCTGAAAGACAAGCCCGGCTACCCTGAATTCAATTTCAGCGTTTCGGGCGTCCTTACTGCTGAACAGCAGAAGTACATGGACTACTACAACGCCCGTCAGAAGGGAAAAAGACCTGTTTCCAACTCACCTCTGAATGTGGATACCTCCGCAGACACCTTCGGCGATGAGGTCCTCCTTCCGGAGGAGGATTATGTTGTAGAGGATATAAGACGGAAGCCTCTTTGAATTATGTTATATATTTATACATAGATCTTACACAAAAGGACCCTGCAAATTATACAAAATTTTGCAGGGTCCTTTATTGACAAGTATATTTGTATATGATAGAATAGAAAATGTATGAACATCTTTGTGCCGATCACGGAGGATATTATGAAGAAGAAAACGCTCTTTAAAACTGCTGCCGGTGCTCTTGCCGCCCTTATGACGATATCTGCCGCAGCAATGCCTGTCTTTGCGGATGAGGAAGCACCTGCCGACACCACCGCAGCCCCTGCGGAAACTGCCGCAGAGGAGGAGACCGCTGCCACGGAGGAGACTGCTGCCGAGGTAAAGGAAGAAGCCCCCGCTGAGACCTCCGCTCCCATGGAAAAGCCCGACAATGCGGGAAATGCGGACGAATCACAGGTCGAATTCTATTACACCGCACTGAGCCTGTCCATCGAGGATTTCGGCAAGGCCTACGCAGAGGGCAGCACAGAAGAATGTGCAGCCATAGTGGATGTATTCAAGAAGGCCATAGATTCAGCCCTTGTGGAGGGAACTATCGACCGTGATGACTACTACAAGGCTGCCTCTGCCTATTTCAGCAGGATAAACGAAAAGATAAACGAGGTCATCACTGCCTACGGCTTTGATGCGGATACCTTCAAGGGCGTTTTCTTTGAGGTGCTGAACCGTTATATGGAGTGTGTGTACACCGCCGCTGTTGACGGAGAGACCATCGTTGGTATGTACAGCACCTATTGTGCGGGCGGTATGAGCTATGCAGCCGGTCTTCTGGAAAGCGAGGCCATCGACCTCGATACTTTTGCAGACCTCTGCTCATTTATCACCTCCGGTCAGCTTGAGGGCTACACCTCTCTCCTTGATGCGGGTCAGCTGGACAATGACACCTATTC
Organism: Oscillospiraceae bacterium; assembly: GCA_018110985.1. Taxonomy (GTDB): domain Bacteria; phylum Bacillota; class Clostridia; order Oscillospirales; family Ruminococcaceae; genus Huintestinicola. Next base: position 30,717 of record JAGAWT010000028.1, on the reverse strand, counting down.
CGGCCTCTGCCTTGATGTTTTTGACAGTGTATGGGATTTTCTGGATGAAGCACAGTCAATGGGTGTGATCTCCGACGTGGATTACCTGAAGGCTTTGAACATCATTTATTCCAATGAGGAGGATATGGCTTACGGTCTGCTTCAAAAGGGACTGGTGCCTTCTTCCTTCATGGCGGAGCTTTTTGACTACAACTTCACCGAGTACACCGACATCGTAAAGGATTTCTATGTAAAGGGTCTTATAACAAGGGAGGAGGCTGTGGATGTACAGGTATACGGTATAATCTCCTTTGTGCAGAAGATGAGAGAGCTTTACGGAAGCGAGGAAATGTCCGAAGAGGATTCCGCTTTCCTTATAGACTCCATAGACAGCAATATGAAGGAGATCTTCAACGCTCTTGATGCGGCTGAGGGTCTTGAGGAGGGCACCACCTACAACGAGGTGACGGATGCCATTCTTTCAAGGCTGGGCATAGATCCCGCAGATGCCAAGAATATGCTGGCAGAGGCTTATGCCAGCGTGGGTGCGGAGCTGCCTGCCGAACAGACAGCACCTGCCGCCGAACAGTCCGCTGCCGAGGCCGTATCCCCCGCCGCAGACGAAGTACCTGCCGCTCCCGCAGAGACCACATCTGTTCCCGCCACCGGGAACAAGGACATTGCAGCCCTTATGCTGGGTGTCAGCGCTGCCGCACTGGTCCTTTCCCGCAGGAGAAAATAAGAGCTGCACAGCATTGTGAAATGTGCCGATGACTGACCGCCAAAGCCAAAAAGCCGCAGATCCTTTTCATAAAGGGGTCTGCGGCTTGATGCTGTTGCTCCGAAAGGCTGTATGTAAAACGGGGATCCCGCAATGATCCTCACACAGCATTTCAGACCGTTACAGAACAATATCCCCCGCCGCTGCAAGGTGACGGGGGATATTTACTGTCGTACTGTTGATCACAGGCTGCAAGTCTTACCGGCAGCTGTCGGTCTTACCCAGTAGCAGTCGGTCTTACCGACCCAGGGTAACGACGATGTCGTTCACATCCTTCAGCTTGTCGGCGGGGATGTAGTTGCCGGGGAGCTGCTCGCCGTTGAGAGTAACGGACTTGACACCGCTCTCAACATGATCGGGGTTGTTGAAGACCATGTTCAGCTTCTTGCCTCTGAACAGCTTCTTTACGGTGTAGCTTTCCCATGCAGAGGGGATGGCGGGATCGACCTTGAGACCGTCCGCATCCGGGCGCATACCGAGTATACCCTCAACACAGCCTACCATGACCGTAGAGCCTGTGCCGGTGAGCCAGTGAACATGGGAGCGTCCTGCGTAGGGAGAACGTGTGGATTCGGTGAACTGACCGTGTACATAGGGCTCCAGAACACGGATCTCCGCCTTGTCGTTGAGAGATGCGGGAGAAGATTCCTCAAAGTACTTGAAGGCTCTGTTGCCGTGACCCAGCAGGGATTCCGCCAGTATAGCCCAGCCCTGTGTCTGGGAGAAGATACCGCCGTTCTCCTTGGTGTCGGGGTTGAAGATGTGCATGAGAGCGCCGTCGAAGAAGTGATCCACATAGGGAGGTTCAAGCAGCTTTACGCCGTAAGGAGTATTGAGGATGTCAAACACGCTCTGCATGGACTTTTCAGCCTGCTCCTTGCTTGCAAAGCCGGAGATAACGCCCCAGGACTGGGGATTGAGCCACATACTTGCCTCCGGATCTGTTCTCTTGCCCACTACTACGCCGTCTTCTCTGATACCTCTGATGAATCTGTCCTCGTTCCAGCACTTGGAAAGGGCATCTCCCAGCTCTGCCTGTACCTTCTCCAGATATGCCACATATTCCGTGTCCTTTCTCTCCCCCGCATATCCCTTGAGAACGGTCATGGCATAGTAGAGCTGGAATGCAACGAATGTGCTCTCGCCCTTCTTGCCCATTCTCAGGCAGTCGTTCCAGTCTGCATGGAGACCTGCGGGCATATGGTTGTTGCCCAGATGTGTCATGGAGAAGTCTATGGCACGCTTGAGGTGGTCGTAAACAGTGCCCTCGCCGCCGTTGGAGTAGAGGATCACCTCGTCAAGGAATGCCTTGTTTCCGCTCTCGCCGATGTACTTGACGATAGTGGGGAAGAGCCACAGAGCATCGTCTGCACGATAGGAGGGATGACCCGTCTGCTTTGCGTACAGGGAGTTCTCGTCGTTCTCGTCGGGATGAGGCTCATGACCCGCATTGTGGTCGAACTTTACAAGGGGAAGACCTGCGCCGTTGTCGACCTGTGCGGAGAGCATAAAGCGTATCTTGTCCGCTGCCCTTTCGGGATCGAGGTGGATGATGCCCTGTATATCCTGAACGGTGTCACGGTAGCCGTAACCGTTTCTCAGACCGCAGTATATAAAGGAAGCTGCTCTCGACCAGATGAATGTGATAAAGCACTGATATGCGTTCCACACATTGACCATATTGTTGAAGGTATCGGAGGGAGTGCAGATGGAGAAGCGGTCAAGGATGTCATGCCAGTGGGCGATGAGCTCCGCTATCTCCTTGTCGGCAGCAGCGCTGTCCTCGTAGCGGGCGATGATCTCATTTGCCTGTACATTGTCCTTCTGACCCAGAGTAAAGGTCAGCACCTTCGTTTCACCGGGAGCCAGTTCTATCTCGGTCTGGAGAGCGCCGCAGGCATTGCCGTTGTAGTTGAGCACGTCGCCGCACCTGCCGCTCTCAACGCCTATGGGGTTGCCGTAGGTGCGGTAGGAGCCGATAAAGCTGTCAAGGGAGCCGTTGTAGCCCGTTACCTTGGCACCGGAGAGGCCCAGGAAGCGCTCTCTGTGGTTGGAGCCGGTGGCATCCTTGCCGGAATTTATATTGATGTGCTGGAGCACCTTGTTTCCTTCAAAGCTGGTCTGGGTAATGAACTGTGTGTACTGGAGGTTTACCTGATCCTGCTCGTAGTTGTTTTCGGAGGTGAATTCGCAGAAGCCCGTCACAGACAGCTTTCTCGCCTTGTCAGAGCAGTTAGTGATCTTAGCGTTCCAGACTTCGTAGGTCTTTCCGAGAGGAACATAGTAGGTGACCTCGGACTTTATCCCGGAGTATTCCGCACTGATAACGGTATAAGCGGTACCGTGGCGGCATTCGCTCTTGTACTTGTCCAGAGGCTTGCCCACGGGCTGCCATGATGCGGACCAGTAGTCGCCGTCCTCATTGTCCCTGATGTAGACAAAGCGGCCGGGGAGCGCAATGTTGGAATTGAAGCGGTAGCGGATTATACGGCCGTTGGCGCCGGATTTCACGAAACTGTAGCCTCCTGCGTTGTTGGAGATTATTGCGCCGTATTCCGGGTCGCCCAGGTAGTTTGCCCAGGGGGCGGGGGTGTCGGGTCTTGTGATGACATATTCCTTCTTTTCAAGATCGAAGTGTCCGTAGTTCATAATCTATCTCCTTTTCCGTCCTAAGGGACAGGACAGCTTTTTCGCACCGTACAGGACTTTCCCCACCGCTGCACAGCCGTGAAAAGCTTTTCAAGAATGGGTGCGGTCGCAGACCGCCAAGCATATATAGTAATTATATCATCTGCATATGCTTTTTTCAAGGACTTTGGTAAAATCAACATTTTGCACAAATTAAATTAGCCTGTTATGTGCAAAAAGTCCCCCGCCCGTATGAGAGGCGGGAGATTTTGCAAAAACACATTGCTAAATTCACTCTGCTTTTTCTGAGATCATTTCGGAATCAGAAGACTTCTTTTCTTGTACGACCGTATCAACATCGCAAAACCTGTCTCCAAAATATGCCACAACCGCTATCCCAAATACGACACTTAAGCTCTTCATACTGTCACATATTTTATCAATGAGCTGACCAACAGAATTAATGTTGTCAGCTGCATGTTTCGTAGCCGCATACTGTTCGGTGTAAAAATCTGCGCCGAATATTGCGTCTGAAGTGAGCGTCCCGTAATAGCCGTTGTCACTTAGCTTCACCCCGTAAACTATGATAAGAATGCCTGCAATGATCCCTATAACATCAAATATTCTCTTTGCAAAGGAACTGTTCATATTATCGTTCTCCTTTTTATTCCCTGTCGTTACTGTCAAAATGCTTTATTCGAATGGGTCAGATCCGGCTGTCGAAGTATACTCCTAAGAATTGAATTGTCCGAAACATTGGGTACACTTCATACTTGGTCATCGTTGTAATCAAGATAGTAAATAGATTCAATAGTACAATTTTGTGCATAATTGTATTTTAATGTAAGCATAAAACCATCACTATAATAAAGCCAAGTATACTCTCCATCTGAATAACTATAGTCTAAACCCCAAACTTTCTTGCAACTATCTACAAATGCTTTACTGTATTCAGAATATGAGGTTGGAACCAATAACATATAGCCACTGCACTGTTTATTTTTGTTAAAATATACTATAATATTGGATTCTATTCCTGAAAATAAAACTTCACCGATACAAGCATAAGAATCGTATTTATTTTGTATTTCTTTTACTGTATAATTTGCGATACCGGAATTCCTAACCACAGAATCTAATGAATCACCCGGCAAAATATGCTGAAATTCCCCAGGGGTTGTTCGTTTGCTTTGTTCTGCAGTCTTTGTTTCCGGTTTAGCATCAGAAGTTATAGCTGTTGCGACCAGTTTTCCATCATTACCGAATGTATAAGTTTCAGAGCCGATCTTATACGTACCGCCGGATAGCATTATGCCGTCTTTGCCAAAGAAGTATTTGTTATTATTGACAGTTTTCCAGCCTTTCACCATTGTATATGTATCTCTGTCAAAATACATATACCCGTTATCTGTTTTGATAAAACCTTTACATATCTTCCCATTCTTAAAATAGTACTGATTTCCCTCATACTTTGCAAGTCCGGTATAGCCGCTTTTAGGTGCTTTGGGTAAATCGTCAGATTTTGTTTTGATAGATTTAGTTCCGCTTTTTGTACCAACTTGTCCATCGTTAATCGATGCAAGCCTAAAATAGTATGTTTTCCCGGATTTTAGATTGTCTACTGTAACACTTGTACCGGCTACATCTTTCCATTTTTTCCACTCATCATCAGGATCAATGGCACGATATACTCTGTAAGCGTGTGCACCACTTACTTTATTCCAAGTAATTGTAACTGAATCTTCGGTTGAGGTGAGTTTAATGTTGCTTGGTGCAGAAATCGTATTTCCTGCGGCACAAACTGTTACAGTTGATATAAAGAAAAATAGGCTCAGAAAAAATATTACTATTATCGAAAAAAAACCAAATGAATTGCGTCTTAATATCGTTTCTTTACACATACTATCCACCACTTCCCCTAAACTATTCATGTTACATTGTTTTGCATCCAAAAGAGATAGTCGAACCACATCAAGTGGCATTCACTAAATGCTTTTATAATCAATGTCTAAAATAATTTGTAATATCCCGCATTCTATATCAGTAATATTCTTAGTATTAGTATGTCGAATACCCGCAAAATTCAAACCAAGCATCATAATCATCGAGCCCGTTTGTATAGAGCATTATAATATATAAAGGCTCATGCTTATAATATACAATGTAAGTTGTATCACCGTCTAAATAAGTAAAATCCGATCTGCTAACAGTAAATCCAGCATGTCTTATAGCATTTAGCCATGCTGTACCATAAGATGAAGCCCGTGATTTGCTTGAAGTAAATACACGATACTCATGATCCATCGTACTATGCGCCGTTTCTGTAAAACCATAATCAACAGGATTCGGCAATTCAGGAACACTAATACCCGTCCCAACAGTTATGTTAAGAGTTACATAAACATCCTGATGTTTTGACATAAATACCTTAACTGTACATTTACCATTCTTTTTACCCTTTATATTCAGCTGTACAGTATCGTTGTCGAAACCACTATTTCCCCATTTAGCACTTGCAATTGAGGAGTCAGAGACTGTAAAGTTCACAGAATGTGATCCCTTTGCAACAATTTTTACACTATATGTTTCCCCAATTCCTACCGAAATCTTTTTACTGCCTTTTACAGAAAGTGATACATCAATAACATTGACTTCCCACTTTTCTACCACACCGTCCACATCTGCTGTCACAACTGCATTTCCTTCACCAACACCTTTTATCGTTCCTTTGTTTGTCACTTTGACAACAGAATTGTCTGAGCTTCTCCACTTTACTTTCTTATGCGAATCGATTATGCGTAGCTTGTAAGATCCTCCTTTGGTAAGCGTAATGTCACCAATGACTTCCTTCATAGCTGAGTTTTTTGATGAATTGGTCAAGCTTTCTATGCCCACATCACCTACACTCACCTTTATAACTTTTTGCGCAGAACGGTCGCCATCTGAAGTAACTACGATTCTACTAAAGCCATTCTTTTTTCCGGTTATTTTGAGCTTTACCTTATTACCTGATGAGGTAGAACTAAACGAGGCAACATCGCTGTCTGATATACTAAATATAAGGTCTTGAGGGTTTTGAGCGGTTACAGTAACAGTTTGCGTTTCATTTATCCCCAACGCTATACTGTCCTTTGAAACAGAGATTGCATTTTCTGCTGCTTCGACCGTAGCAGACGGAAACACATCAAACGGTAACACAACAGTCATAAGAAAACATATTCCCAAGATCAAACCAATAAATCTCCGCTTATCATTTGTGTTCATCATAGATTACTCCTTTCTCACATTAGCGAGCAACTCAACAAGTGAGTCAATACATTTCTTTGCAAGCCCTCCGAACGGAATAGTTTTTAGGACCTCGTTCAATATTTCGTCAGAAGCTGTTTTCACAAGACCCTTAATCCCGTTTTCATAATCTCCGTCTATGATTTTCTGTATTGAACTTGTATCGGTATCCTGTGCTCTAAGAGCCTTCAAAGCCGTTTTGGCATTTTCATCTATAACTGTATCCTGTTCAATACTACTGCATAATAGAATGAAATAATCAAGTTTGCATTGAAAGAGCAGGGGATTTAGCTGATATTCATCATACCATCCCTTTGATATAAAGTGATGCCTGATCTCATTCATGAGTACAACATCACCAATGCACACCTTAACAAGTTTCTTGACACTGTCATATTTTGCATTAGGTATCAGCTTTGTAAATTCTTCCTTCCAATCCCAGTCCTCATCACTGCGGGGATATTTGACCTGAGCCCGCTCCTTCAGTGTGCGCACACGGTTCTGTGTTATACCGAGTTGATTGGAAAGAGTATAATCATCATATTGCAATTTGTTTTTGTAGAGATGTTTCAGATATGTGTCAAAAAGCAATGTATCTATATCGACTTTTGCCATAGTGCCAAAATTACGCTCAAAGTAACTGTGATAAAGCTCATCAAACAAAGCAGCCTTTTCCTCTGTTGAAAAATCTTCATTTCCCATATCATCACTTCCAATCATCGTGTTAAAGTCATATATAGGATGTATAATCAATATTATACATCCTATATATGGTATCTGTCAAGATTATACTTCAAATTAAAAATATTTTTGTTGATATTATCCAACATATAGAATATATAATTATGAATATTTACATTTTATTTATTGTTTTTACCTTATATTACATTTTTTATATTATATTCCGAACATTACCATCTATATTTATGATATAATGACTGTACATTGAAAAGGGGGTATTCAGTATGGCATTATATAAGAGACTGCGTGACCTTAAAGAAGACCACGACCTTACACAGAAGCAAGTCGCCGATCTTATAGGCGTTTCAATGAATCATTATGGCAAATACGAAAGAGGCGAAAACGACCTCCCCCTTGAAAAGGCTGTCATACTTGCCGATTTCTACGATGTCTCCCTCGATTACATCGCCGGGCGCTCCATCCACCGCCACGGCAATGCCGCTCCCGAGTTCACAGCCGACGAGATAGAGCTTATCGACCGCTTCCGCAGTCTGGGCGAAAGAGACAAGGGAAAAGCAGAGATGTATGTACAGATGCTTTCCGAGCAGAGCGCTGCCGCCCTCAGTTCAAAAGGAGCCGTATAAAAATGATAAAATGCAAGCAATGAACCGCCCTGTCAGAAAGCAGGCGGATTTTTTATGCCCTGCAGACCCGCCCCCCGGAAAGAGGCACATAAAATATCCCGCCGTTTTTGCTTGACTAACAGGGCGGGATGTGGTAGAATAGATATCGTGATATCAACAGAATTTCCTTCAAGGTGATAATATATGAAAAAAGTTTATGCAGTCATACTGAAAAGCGACACTGACGGTCTCGATATGTGCCGCCTTATGGAGAACAGATCCCCCCGTACCGCATTCCCCGGCTGCTGGGATGTGCCGGATGACACGGACGAGGCAGCGGACACCCTTGCCTCTGCCATAAACGGCTTTATGGACTTCCCCGACACGGACAACATGGTGTTCGGTGTGTCGGAGAACCTTTCCGAAAGGCTCATTTCCCGCCTTTCGGCGGACAAGGTGATAAAGACCGACGTACAGCGGCTGGCGGAGCTGATCGGCAGCATATGAGGAGAAAAATATACTGTGTCCTGCTGTCGGCGCTCCTTCTTTCCTCCTGCGGGCTCACAGGCTCCGTGGAACAGCTTCTGGTGCCGCCTACGGTATCAGAGGAGCAAAGTGAGGTCTACGATGCACTGGCAGATGATACCGGCAGCGGGATCACCCTTGTGTACCCCCGGACGGGTGAGCACAGAGGTGCTTTTATATTTGCCGATACCGACGGCGACGGCACCGATGAGGCTTTCGCCTTTTACAGAAACAGTTCGTCCCCCAATGTAAGGGTCAATCTGCTGAAAAAGAACGACAGGGGCTGGCACTCCGTTTACGACCATTCGGGTCCGGGCACGGGAGTCGAGGAGGTCTTTTTCACGGACTACGGCGGGGACAACACATATATGTGCATAGGCTTTTCGAGCCCCGCACAGCACGACAAGGTCTTTACGGTCTATTCCGTGGAGAACGACATGATGACCGCTCTTTTCAGCGAAGTCTACAATATGCTCATCAATGTGGACATAAACCTTGACGGCGGTGAGGACACAGTGCTCATAAACTCCGCCACGGAGGATCATTCCGCCTATGCCCTGCTGATAGCCGACAAAAAGGACGGTTCGGGAGTGCGCAGCGTTTCCGGCACGGTGATGAGATCAAACGGAGTTGAGCAGATAAATGCGGTGGCAGGGGGCATATCCGGCGGTGCAGCCGCCATTTTTGTGGACAGCAACGTAAGCGGCGGTATCAGCACGGAGGTGCTGTACTGCGTGGAGGGGAGCCTTAGGAACCCGGCTGTTCTGGATGATTCCTCCATCCCCACCCTTACTCTCCGCAGGAGCGGACTTTCCCAGGACATAGACGGGGACGGCGTGGTGGAGATACCCACTCTCACACCCTTCCCGGGCTACCGTGACAGTGACGGTCAGAACATGACCATCTGGAACGAGTTTGAAAACTATACCCTCTCAAAAAAATACACCTCCCTCTATATGCCGTCGCAGGGCTACTGCTTTATGCTGCCGGTGCGCTGGCAGGGACTTGTGACCGTGAAGACCGACGCATCCTCCGGTGAAAAGGTGTTCTGCAAGTTCAATTCCTCGCTTTCGGAGAGCAGGATGGAGCTTATGCGCATAATATCGGTGGATGCGGCAAGCGAGAACGAATATCTTGAAAAGGGCTACACTGTTGCCGCAGAGACGGACACAAGGAGCATCATGGTGCTCTGCACCTCAGCAGAGGATCCTCTTGTGCTCACGCAGTCGGAGATAGAAAACGGCATGATAATGCTGTAACGATCCGCTGCTTGACAGTGAAAAAGCCGCCTTGAAAGGAAAGGTGACATCTGCTGAACTCGGGTCCTGCCCGACAGATGGTCAATAATGAACAAATACGAAGCATTAAAGAATTTTTTCGGCTATGACAGTTTCAGGCAGGGACAGGAGTCCCTTGTTGACAGTATACTTTCCGGCAGGGATACGGTGGGAGTAATGCCGACGGGTGCGGGAAAATCCCTTTGCTATCAGGTGCCCGCCCTTATGATGGAAGGTTTCTCCATCGTCATCTCTCCGCTTATCTCCCTTATGCAGGATCAGGTGAGAGCACTCACCGATCTGGGCATAAATGCAGCCTACATCAACTCCTCCCTTACGCAGGCACAGCTGTACGATGTTATCACAGGCTGCTCAAACGGTGCCTACAAGCTGCTTTATGTGGCTCCGGAGCGCCTTGACAGTGAAGTCTTTCTGGATATGGCTGTACATTCGCCCATATCCATGGTCTGTGTGGATGAGGCACACTGTATTTCCCAATGGGGACAGGATTTCCGTCCCTCCTATCTGGGCATCCCCGACTTTATTGACAGGCTGCCCCGCCGCCCGGTGGTCTCTGCCTTTACAGCCACAGCCACCGAAAGAGTCAGGAATGACATAAAAGGTCTTCTGCGCCTTGTGTCTCCCTTTGAGGCGGTGACAGGCTTCGACAGGAAGAATCTTTATTTTGAGGTCCGCACCCCCGCAGACAAGGATCACGACCTCATATCCCTTGTAAAGCAGTACCATGAGGACGGCCGCAGCGGTATAGTCTACTGCTCCACAAGAAAGAACGTGGAAAGCACCTGCGATATACTCAACAGGAACGGCATCCCCTGCACCCGCTACCATGCAGGGCTCAGTGACGAGGAGCGGCGGGCAAATCAGGAGGCTTTCATTTACGACCGTGTCAGGGTCATAACTGCCACCAACGCCTTCGGCATGGGTATAGACAAGTCAAATGTTTCCTTTGTCATCCACTACAATATGCCCAAGGACATGGAGAGCTACTATCAGGAGGCGGGAAGAGCAGGACGAGACGGCTCTCCATCCGACTGCATACTTATGTACAGCGGCAAGGATGCCGCCATTGCCCGCTACCTTATAGACAAAAGCTTTGAGGAATCCCCTCTTGAAAGGGAGGAGGCTCTGAGGATAAAAAACAACGATCTCAGGCGGCTCAATGTCATGGTGTCCTACTGCAGCCATGCGGAATGTCTCAGGCGTTTCATACTGCGGTATTTCGGGGAAAGCGGAGATGTGGAGTGCTCCAACTGCTCCTGCTGCTGCGGCGATGCCCCGCTTACGGATGTTACCGTAGACTGCCAGAAGGTGCTTTCCTGTATCTTCCGCAGCGGTCAATGCTACGGAAAGAAAATGATATCGGACATACTGCGGGGCGCCGCCACCGAAAAGATACGGGAAAAGGGATTTGAGAGCCTGTCCGTATACGGTATCATGAAGGATGAAAAGGACAAATACATCTACGAGCTCTGCGATGTCCTGACGGCACAGGGCATCACGGCAGTCTCCGAGGAATACCCGGTCTATTCCCTGATGCCCGCTGCCTCTGCGGTGCTGAAAGGGTCACGGCACATAAAGGCACGCATATCCGCAGCAGGCAGGGCAAGAAGGAGAGCGGCATCCGCAGATCCCGAGCTGAGGAAAAAGCTGATAGAGCTGCGTGACAGCGTGGCAAGGCGCCTTGATGTTGCACCTTATATCGTGTTCTCCGATGCGCTCATAGAGGAGATGTCGGTAAAAAAGCCCGTAAACAGGAAGCAGTTTCTTGAGGTACAGGGCATCACCCCTGCAAAGGCGGACAGGTACGGGGATGAATTTACGGATCTCATCGCAGGATACTGCACAGAAAAGGGGATAAAAAAAGTACCCGTCCGAAAGCGGGAGGAGAGCGTAAAGTCCGCCGAGGTCATAGGTGAGCTATTAAGCGATACAAAGGACAGCATATACACCGAAAAGCCGGTACAGATAACGGAGTTTTGCAGGCGGGTGAGTGCCGAGATCAAGGACCGCACCGGGACACTGATAAGCGTCAACAGCCTGCGCACCCTTGCCCTTGATGCTTTTACATCAGAAGGGTGCATACAGACAGAGATAGACACCGAGGGGCACATAAAAAGGACGATCTCTCCCCGCTCCGCCGATCTTGACATAATCGGCGAGGAAGTCACAAAGGACAGCGGAGAGAAGTTCATAAACATACTTTACGGAAAAAAAGCACAGAAGATGGTCATTGACCTGTTAAAGAACAAACAGAAACGGTGAGAAGGATGAAAAAAAGGATATTTACAGCAGCAGCCGCATTGATGATGCTCTGTGCAGCAGGATGTGCGGACAGGAACACGGAAAAGACTGCCGAAAGCGTCCCCGAGACCACTGCGGAGACGGTGCAGCGGGTGTCGGCATACGACAGGGAGGCTGTGGGCGAGACCAAGTCCGCAGGGTGTGTCCTGCTGACTCCGTATTTTTACGGACCGGTGACACTGGCAGGCACATCGGAGGTATCTGCCGAAGGAAAGAACCTTCACCTTGAGGTGGATGCTGTGGCAGCCGAAAACGACCTGGGTTACAGGGAGGGAGAATGGATACCATACCTTACCATTGACTATGATGTTGCCGACAAGGACGGCAACACCGTGGCATCCGGTGCTCTCATGGTCTCTTCCTCCAAAAACGGCCCCACATACGGCTCAAACATCTCTTTACCCGGCTCCGGCTCCTACAGCCTGCGTCTTTCAGTACACAGCCCCGCTGAAAACGGCTTTTACCTCCACAAGGATGAGCGCACGGGTGTCAGCGGAGAATTCTGGGACAAGCCCATCACGGTGACATGGCCTGCCCGGGATATAGAGGTAGATTGACCGAAAAAAGACACATTGCCGTCTGTACATTATGCAGACGGTAATTCTTTTTGCCATGACCACATGAGATCTTATTATAAACACTTGACACTATCTCGGAACTATGGTACAATTTATAGTACAGTATAGCGTACAGAAAGGAGTCATATTATGATAGCAACAAATTATACTTCATTCAGAACAAATCTTAAAGACTACTGCGACAAAGCCACCAATGATCGGGAACCCGTGATCGTCACACGAAAAAGCAATAAAAATGTGGTAGTTATCAGTCTTGATATGTACAACAATATGATGAAAGCGATCCGCAACGCCGAATATCTTAACATGATAGACCTCAGTATAGCACAACTTGAAGCCGGAAAAGGGAAGCAGCATGACCTTATTGAGGTAGATGATGAATAAAATATGGAGTGACAAGGCATGGGCTGATTATTTATACTGGCAGTCGATCGATAAGAAGACAGTAAAAAAAATCAACGAGCTTATAAAAGATATTGAGAGAAACGGATACAACAAAGGTATCGGACATCCGGAACCCCTTAAGCAACGAAAAGCTTGGAGCAGGCACATAAACGAAGAAGACCGCCTCGTGTACAATATTGTAGGTGACGATTTGTGGATAATAGCCTGCAAAGGACACTATGAGGACTAATACTGATCCTTCCTCGATGTATAGACGATCTCCAAACCGCACCCCCTTATATTCAAGCATTTGCGGCTTGTTTCTTGTCTATACATTGGTCAGAGATCAGTATAAACACAAAAAGTCGCCTATATACAAAAAACACCGCCTGCTGCGGCAAAAGCCGCAGCAGGCGGTGAATTTTCCTGTTCAGCTGTCACAATGCTTTTGTGCAAGGCGGGAAGAATAGTATCTGCGGAACTCTTCAAATTTTCCTTCGTCAAGAGACTGCCTGATACGGCGGGTCAGCTCGTTGTAGAAGTAGAGGTTGTGCTGTACCGCAAGACGTCCCGCAAGCTGTTCATCTGCCTTGAAAAGGTGCCTTATATAGCTTCTGGAGAAGTTTTTGCAGGTAGGGCAGTCACATTTGGTGTCAAGGGGACGGGGGTCGTTTTCGTAGACCTTGTTCGTGGCGTGCATTATGCCGTCCCATGTGAAGATGGTGGCGTGACGAGCATTCCTTGAAGGCATTACACAGTCAAAAAGGTCTATTCCTCTTGCAACTCCCTCTATGATGTTTGATGGAGTGCCCACTCCCATCAGATAGTGTATCTTGTGCTCCGGCATATACGGAACTACCTCGTCCAGTATATGGTACATGACATCCGTGGGCTCTCCCACCGCAAGGCCGCCCACCGCATAACCGTCAAGGTCAAGCTCCGCTATCTCCTCCATGTGGCGTATGCGAAGATCCTCATAGGTGCAGCCCTGATTTATGCCGAAAAGCAGCTGATGAGGGTTTACAGTGTCGGGGCGGGAGTTGAGCCTGTCCATTTCCTCCTTGCAGCGTATGAGCCATCGGGTCGTGCGCTGGCAGGAGCGCTTTGAGTATTCGTAGCTTGCGGGGTTTTCCACGCACTCATCAAAAGCCATGGCTATGGTGGAGCCAAGGTCGGATTGTATCTGCATGGATTCCTCCGGCCCCATGAATATCTTTCTGCCGTCAACGTGGGAATTGAAATAAACGCCCTCTTCCTTTATCCGCCTGAGCTTTGCCAGTGAAAACACCTGAAATCCTCCGCTGTCGGTGAGTATGGGTCTGTCCCAGTTGATAAACTTGTGCAGCCCGCCCATTTCCTTTATGAGCCTGTTTCCCGGTCTCACATGAAGGTGATAGGTGTTGCAGAGCTCCACCTGACACCCCACCTCTTTCAGGTCCAGGGAGGAAAGCCCGCCCTTGATAGCCCCCGCAGTGGCGACATTCATAAAGCATGGAGTCTCAAAGCTGCCGTGGACCGTGGAAAAGCGCCCTCTGCGTGCCTTTCCTTCCTTCAGCAAAAGCTCATACATTCTTTTTCCTCCCTGTGTCAATACTGTTCACTGATGTAGATGGAAACTCTGGACTGGATGTTGGCTGCCACCTCATCGACTGTCTTTGCCCCCTGGAAGTACGGCGTGGTCTCATCCTTGATTATCTCGTCTATGCGGGGATTGCTCCTGTATGCGAAGGTACCGGAGGTAAGGAGAGCTGTCAGCTTGTCTATGTCCGCCTGAGTTACGGGAGGAAGCTCGACCTCCGTATCGCCGAAGTTGGTGGTGGAGGGCACATCTACTCTGTTTCCGTTCTCGTCATAGTAGTGTTCGGGGACTACGGCCGCTTTTGCAAGAACATCAAAATCCTTTTTCAGAACAGGGAACCCGGTGTAGTAGCAGTAGTAGGAATAATCATCCACCTTGACCTCTTTGCCGTCGGCATCGTAGTAGCTGTACTGATTGCTCTGGATGGTATCAGTGAGAACGGTCTTGATGAATTCCCATGCACCCTCCTTGTTGGCAGCCTTTTCGGAAATGGCAAGAGAATTGTAGAAATAGAGTATGACATTGCTCCTGGGGCTGTCGGTGGGGAAATTCACATATGATATCTCTTCGCCGAAGCGACCCAGTGCCGACCACTTGTAGGAGCCGAAGGAGTAGATATTGAAAACGGAGAACAGAGCCTTGTTGTTTCTGTACGCCATTTCCTTTTCTATGTATTCAGTGGTGCCGTATTCATAGTTTTCTGTCTCTTCGGGGCAGCTCTTTACAAATTCAAGGAGAGCCTTGAAGCTGTCATTGTCAAAGTCGCAGGTCTTGTTTTCATAGTCTATGTAGTTTGAGAAGGCAAGACCCTGATTCAGAGCATCCTCTCTCAGCAGCTCCGTATCCATGACCGCTCCATCTCCCATTGAGGTCAGGATGTTTTTTGCATCGGAGAGAGTGAGCGTGCTGCTGTCCCCTACCACGGACTTTTTGGCTATACAGGTGCCGGCATAGAAAGATGGGGCGATACTGTAGAGCTTTCCGTCCTTTTCGCAGGCTTTGAGCACATTGGGGAGCAGGTCTTCTCTTTTCAGTGTCGTATCTGCGTCAAGCAGAGGATACATATCGGTGAAAAGCCCCTTGTTCACATAGCTGTCAACAGGCATCTGATCGTTGAGCACCAGTATGTCGGGTATATTTCCGGAAAGGAGCTGGTTGTTGAAGGCGGTTATGGCAGCATCATAGTCGATGATGCCCTCTTCGTCGGCGTAGCTCTGTGTCAGTATGACATATTCTTCATTTTCCTTATTGAACTTGGAGATCCTCGACTTTATCTCCCAGGGGATAACGAAGCAGCCCATGGTGACCGCCTTTTTCTCTTTCACCTGTGAGGGATCCACAGGGATCACCTTTGCAATGAAGTAGCCGTTCTCGTTGTTTTCATAGTCCCAGCCGCTGAAGATGAAGGAGCCGTCGGACTTTGTCTGGCTGGAGAATATGTTGGAGGGATCCATGCCGATATTGAGCAGGTTTATGACCGGCTCTATGGTGCCGTCCTCCCTGATGCCCTTTATGCCGGTGTCGCCGTCGGAATAGGCGATGTAGTCTCCGGAGCCGCTGTAAAGGATGCTTTCGCCCTTTATGTCAATGGGCTCTTTGTATGCCTTCGCCTCTGTATCTACGGTGAAGAGGTAGCTGGTGTACTTTTCCTGAGAGGGGATGGTGATGGACACCGCAGGCTCACCCTTGTTGTTGAGGATGATCCCTCCCATCCATGAATCCGAATTCATCTTTTCGGGAGGAGCGATCTCATAGTTTTTCTGCCCGTCGGGAGAAAGGCAGATCATCTTTCCGGTGCTCTGGGCAAAGAACATATCGCCGTTCTCGGTGGCAACAAAGCTGTTGGCGTATTCCTCGGCGGCAAAAGCAGAGGTGATATCGGCAGTGCCGGTGATGCTGCCGTCCGCTCCCAGGGTAACAAGAGTGAACTTTGAAGTGCTTTCTCCGGTCTCGCTGTTGTAACTGCTTTCGTTGAGGATCATCTTCACGATGCCGCCTGACAGTACAGCCATTCCCGAAACATTGGTATAGGCATCCTCTGAATACTCTGCCACAGCGGTACTGTACTTCAGACCGCTTTCGTCAAAGGCGTTCATGGTGATGGTGTTGTTTTTCCCGTCACTCCCGTAATTATAGGCATAGGAGTAGAAAATGCCGTCCTTTTCCTTTACATCATATCCGAGGGTGATGTCCTTCGGAGGAGCAACTGTCTCTATCTTGTAGGAAATAGCAGCCTTTACCTCCTCAGTGCTCATATTATCCCCCAATGATGAGGATGAGGGCTTGTTCGCACCTGAATTGCCGCCCCCAATGCCGCCGCTGCCGCCGTCCTTCCCGGAGCAGGCGGAAATGGATGTACACATAAGGATCGCCGCAGCCGCTGCTGCCATGGTCTTTTTTATGTTCTTTTTCATTTTATCCCTTTCGTAAATGACAGATCCTTCGGATCGTTTTTTCTTGTTTTTACCGCTTCCACTATGAACAAAAAGGCAAGTTTTGCCTTGCCTTTTTGTCTGCCGTCATGTCTCGTATCAATACTGTTCGCTCATGTAGATGGAAACTCTGGACTGGATGTTGGCTGCGACCTCATCAACGGACTTGGAGCCCTGATAGAAGCCGGCCACTTCATCCTTGATGATGGTCTCTATCTGCAGATTGCTCTTTACTGCGGTGCTGGAGCCTGTAATAAGGTCTACCAGACCGTTTACCTCCTCTTCCGTAGGATCGGGTATCTGTACCTCGGTGCTGCCCACATAAGTGGTCTGAGGTTCAAACACCTTGTTTCCGTTGGAATCATAGTAGTGGTTGGGGATCTTTGCTTCTTCCACCAGTATGTCAAAATCCTTCTTGAGGACGGGCAGGCCGTTGAGTGCATAGTGATGCACCTCATCCAGCTTGATCTCTTCGCCCTTGTCGGTGTAGTAGCTTTCCTGGTTCTCCATAAGAGTTCCCTCGAGAGTGAACTTTACAAACTCCCAGGCGCCTTCCTTGTTGGCGGACTTTTCGGAAATGGCGATAGGATCGTGAAGATCCAGCACCACATTGGATACCGCATTGTCCGTGGGGAAGTTCACGAATGTAACAGGCTCACCGAAAGTGCCTGCCACGTTCCAGCCGTAGCTGGAGAAGGAATAGAAGTTCACGTAGTTCAGAAGGGTCTTGTTGTTTCTGAACGCCATTTCCCTCTCTGTGTATTCGGGGCTGTCATAGTCGAAGCTGTCCAGCTTTTCGGGGAATTCCTTGGTGAAATTCAGGAAAGCCTTGAAAGCATCGTTGTCAAAGTCGCAGGTGCCGTTCTCGTAGTCTATAAAGTTGGAGAACATAAGACCGTAGGTGAGGGCTTCCTCACGGGGGATATTCTGGAATACCTTCGCACCCTCTCCCATGCCGGAAACTATATCCTTTGCCTCGCTGATGGTAAGGTTGGTGTCGGTGCCGAGAAGAGAAGTCTTTCCGCAGAAGGTGTTCGCCTCGAAGGATGAGGGCAGAGAGTAGAGCTTGCCGCCCTTTTCACCTGCCTTGAGAACGTTTGCCAGAAGGTCATCCCTGCTCAGGGCGGGATCGTTGTCAAGGAGAGGATAGATGTCGGTGAAAAGCCCCTTGGAGATGTAGCTGTCCACGGGCATCTCATAATTGAGGAGCACCATATCGGGCACAGAGCCCGCAAGAAGCTCGTTGTTGAAGTTGGTCACAGCCGCCGTGTGGTCGGAAAGGTCGGCAGTGTCGGCGTAGCTGTTGGTCACGATGACATATTCTTCGCTCTGCTTGTTGAAAGCGGAGATCCTGGGCTTCAGGAGCCAGGGCACCGTAAAGCAGCCAAGGGTGACAGCCTTCTTTTCCTTTATCTGGGAAGGATCCACGGGGGTTATCCTGGAGATCACGGAACCGCTGTCTGCTGACATGAAGTCATAGGAGGCAACGATAAAGGAACCGTCCTTTGAAACGGAAACGCTGCTTGTCAGGGTATTGTCAACGCCAAGGTTCAGAAGGTTCACGATGTTTTCCACCGTGCCGTCCTCCTTGTAGCCCTTGATACCCGTATCCGAATCCATATATACAAGGTAATCACCGGAGCCGGAATGAACGGTGGATGCACTGGTGCCTATCTTTAAGCCTTCGTTGAACTTCTGCTGATCCACATCAAGGGTATAGATAACGGTGGAGGATGTCATTTCCGTGTACTCGTTGAAAACAAGCGCAGGGTCGCCCTTGGCGGTCTTTATAATGGTGCCGCCGTAGGTTTCCTGGGTAATGCCGTCTACCTTTGCCTCATAATTCTTGGTACCATCGGGAGCAAGGCTGACAGCAATGTCGTTACCGACGCTCACGATCACATTGCCGTTCTTGTCGGTCACCATCCCGCCTATATATTCGTCCTTGGGAAATGCGGCTGTAACATCTGCATCACTGCTGACAGTTCCGTCGGGAGCCACTGTCACCAGCTTGCGGACAGTGTCTGATGCACCTGTTGCCTCGTCATAGGTAGCTACATTGTACATCGTTATCAGTGTACCGTCATCTTTGAGGCAGAAATCCCTTGCAGGTTCCGCACTTGCAGTCTCACCTGCTTCATATATCACCGTATCATACTTGTTGCCCGTTGCGTCAAAAGCCACAACGTGTATCTTATAGGACGTTTCACCCTCTTTGAAAGCACCGTAGACCGTATAATATACGCCGTTGTTCTCACGCACCATGCCGTAGCCGGACGCATCGGCAGGCATGGGGATGTTTTCTACCTTGTAGGAAAGGGACTGCTTCAGCTCTTCCTGATCCACAACTCCCATCCCGCTGTCGCCGGTGCCGCTGCTGCCGCTCTTGCAGCCTGTAAAACCGGAAGCAAGCACAACTGCCGCACCCAGAACAGCCACTGTTCTTTTGATATTCTTATTCATTTTCGTAAAAGCTCCTTCTTTTTAACGTGTACCGACCTTTTCCGGTACGGATCCTTGTTTCCTCTTTTCAAAGCTATTCTACCACATTTTTTCCGCCATTTCAACAAAAAAATCAAAATTGTTATAATTTGTAGCTTTGCTTTAATACTAACAAAAAACCTTTTTACTATTTGTTACTTTTAATGGCAACCAAAACGAAACACCCGCCTTTCCATGAAAAGCGGGTGTATATTATCGATCCTGTGTGTATATTGCCTTACTTTCCTCTTGAAGAGAGCTCCTCGTAGTGCTTCTTTGCATATTCTGCACCCTCGGCAAAAAGCACCCTGGCATTTTCCGGGAAGGTGCGCTTCAGGGAGGAGAAACGCACTTCTCCCTCCAGAAATTCCTCATAATCCATGGTAGGCGCCTTGGAATCAAGAGTAAAGGGCTCCTCTCCCCTTTCCTTCTTTGAGGGATCGTAGCGGTACAGGCTCCAGTAGCCGGAATCCACCGCTCTCTTCATCTCATCCTGCACCTTTGCCATTCCGCAGCGCAGCCCGTGGGACTGGCAGGGGGCATAGGCTATGATGACGGAGGGTCCCTTGTAGCTCTGTGCTTCCTTTACAGCCTTTACGAGCTGTGCATTGTCAGCACCCATCGCCACCGATGCCACATATACATTACCGTAGGTCATGAGCATCGCACCCAGATCCTTTTTGGGGCGTTTTTTGCCCGAGGCTGCAAACTGAGCTACGGCACCTATCTGAGTAGCCTTGGAGGACTGTCCTCCCGTATTGGAGTAGATCTCCGTGTCCACGATGAGCACATTCACATCCTCACCGCTCGCCACCACATGATCGAGGCCGCCGAATCCTATGTCATAGGCCCAGCCGTCGCCGCCGTACATCCAGAAGGTCTTTTTGGAAAGCATATCCTTATGGCGAAGTATGGTCTTTGCTTCCTCATCCTCCGACTTTGACAGTGCTCTTACAAGCTCTGCGGATGCAGGTTTTGAGCCCTCAAAGTCGTCGTATACGGCGATCCATTTGTCAATGGCTGCATTTATAGCCTCATCTGCGCACTTTTCCCTGTAGGAAAGGATACGCATTTTCTGAGCCTCTCTCTGCTGACCAACGGACAGCACCATTCCGAGAGAAAATTCCGCATTGTTCTCAAAGAGGGAGTTTGTCCATGCCACGCCGTGACCGCACCTGTTGACCGTGTAGGGGATGCCGGGCATCGCCGAACCCCATGCCTGGGAGCAGCCCGTGGCATTTGCCCAGTAGACCCTGTCCCCGTAAAGCTGGGTAAGCAGCTTTGCATACGGGGTCTCACCGCAGCCTGCACAGGCAGCGGAAAATTCCACCAGAGGCTGTCTGAACTGAGATCCCTTGACAGTATGCGGGTCGAAGATATCGCCCTTGTCAGAAAGAGAAAGGGCATATTCCCAGATGTGAAGGTCGTCCCTTACCTCCTCTGCGGGCACCATGGCGACAGCCTTTTCCTTGGCGGGACATACGTTCACGCAGGAACCGCATCCTGTGCAGTCGAGCTTTGAGACCTGAAGGCTGTAGAACAGACCCTCCGCCTGCTTTCCCTTGGCAGCAGCAGTCTTCATGCCCTCGGGAGCGCCCTGCTTTTCATCCTCGTTCAGCAGATAGGGGCGGATGACCGCATGGGGGCATACAAATGCACACTTGTTGCACTGCAGGCACCTGTCGGGATCCCACACGGGCACAAAGGTGGCAATGCCCCTCTTTTCATAGGCGGTAAGACCCATGTCCATGACTCCGTCCTCATATCCCCTGAAGGCACTGACGGGAAGATCGTCTCCCTTTTGTGCGTTTATGGGGTCAAGGAGCTTTGTGACCACATCCGGGACATTTCTGCGGGGCTTTTCCTCATCACGGGCATCTGCCCATCCTGCGGGCACCTCTATCCTTACCACGCCCTCTGCACCTGCATCTATGGCAGAAAGGTTGCGCTCCACCACTTCCTCGCCCTTGGCAAAGAAGCGCTTTCTGCACGCCTCCTTCATGTATGACATTGCCTCTTCCTCGGGGATGACCGGCATAAGGCGGAAGAATGCGGACTGGAGCACCATGTTGGTGTGACGTCCCAGCCCCAGCTTTTCGGCTATGCCGATGGCATCAATGGTGTAGAGCTTTATGCCGTTTCGGGCGATGCAGCGCTTCTCCTTGGCGGGAAGCTCCTTTTCAAGCTGTTCCCTGCTCCAGGAGCAGTTGAGCAGGAGTATGCCCCCGGGCTTTACCTCCTCGGCTATGTCGTAGCTTTTTATGTAGGAGGGCGTGTGACAGGCAAGGAGATCTGCCTGCTTTACGAAATAGGAGGAGCGTATGGGCTTGTCGCCGAACCGCAGATGCGACTTTGTGACACCGAAGCTCTTTTTGGCGTCATACTCAAAATATGCCTGAGCATACTTGGAGGTATGGGTGTTGATGATATTGACAGTGTCGTGATTGGCGCCCACGGTACCGTCTCCGCCAAGCCCCCAGAACTTGCAGCTCACCACTCCGCCGTCGTTGAAGTAAAGGGGTGCGGGCACATCGAGCGAAAGGTGGGTCACATCGTCGTTTATGCCTATGGTGAAGCTGTTTTTGGGCTCATCCTTTTTAAGCTCCTCAAAAACTGCTGCTATCTGTGCGGGAGTGGTATCCTTGGAGGAAAGGCCGTATCTGCCTCCCACCACCTTTATATCCCTGCCGAAAAGTGCGGTGCGCACATCTCTGTAAAGGGGCTCACCGGAGCTGCCTATCTCCTTGGTACGGTCAAGCACGGCTATCTTCTTCACGCTTTCCGGTATGGAGTTTATAAAGCGCTTTATGTCAAAGGGACGGAAAAGGTGCACCTGTATGGCAGCCGTTTTCTCCCCCTTTGAGTTAAGATAGTCCACAGTTTCCTCTATGCAGGAGCACACAGAGCCCATGGCGATGATGACCCTGTCCGCATCGGGGGCGCCGTAATAGTTGAAGATATGGTAATCCCTGCCTGTAAGGGCGTTTATCTTCTCCATGTAGCCCTCTACTATGTCCGGAAGGGAATCATAGTCGGAGTTGTTCGCCTCACGCACCTGGAAATAGATATCCGGGTTCTGCACCGTGGCACGGATCATGGGATGCTCCGGGTTCAGTGCATGGGCTCTGAAAGCATCTATCGCCTCGTAGTCCGCAAGCGAAGCCAGTTCCTCATAGGAAAGAGCCTCCACCTTGTTTATCTCATGTGAGGTACGGAAGCCGTCAAAAAAGTGCATGAAGGGCACACGCCCCTTTATGGCGGAAAGGTGAGCCACACCTGCCAGATCCATGACCTCCTGCACGCTCGATGTGCCTATCATGCCCCAGCCGGTCTGCATACAGGCATAAACATCGGAGTGATCGCCGAAAATGGAGAGAGCGTGGGTACCCACTGTTCTTGCAGCAACATGGAGCACCGCAGGGTGACGCTCACCGGAAATACGGTACATGGTCGGGATCATCAGCATGAGCCCCTGTGAGGATGTATAGCTGGTGGCAAGAGCTCCTGTCTCGGCAGCTCCGTGTACGGCGGCTATTGCCCCGGACTCCGCCTGCATCTCCACCAGTCTGACAGTCTGTCCGAATATATTCTTCCTTCCCCCCGCAGACCAGACATCCGTCTTTCCCGCCATGGGCGATGAGGGGGTAATGGGGTAAATGGCTGCTACCTCCGTAAAAGCGTAGGCTATATAGGCGGCAGCCTCATTGCCGTCCATCGTAAGATATTTCTTTTCTTTCAATGCGTTCTCCTTTCGGCGTTATGGGGCAGGAGTTCCCGAAGCGGATACCTGAATGCCTAACCGCTCCCTCTCTACTGCCCGCCGCCAAGCTTTATATCAAGCAGCTTTGCACAGGTACGCCATGCGATATTTTCCAGTTCGTCCTCTTCAAGTCCGAGAGAGTTCAGCCTCCCCAGCTCATATTCTTCGGTCCACATGGGGAAATCCGTACCGTACATCACTCTTTCGGAGCCGTAGGCACGGATGATCTCCCGTGCAAAGTCATTGTCCAGCCAGAAAAAGGCGGATGAAGTGTCAACAGTGATGTTGGGATAATCGGGCAGCAGCCTTAAAGCATCCTTCCACACGCTCCATCCTCCGAAGTGGGGGCCCACAAATTTCAGCTTGGGGAAGGCCTTCAGTATCCTCACGACCCTGTCGGGGTTTGAGTTGTCATATCTTTTGTCGCCCGTGTGGACATATATCACAAGACCCTTATCCTCACACATCTCATAAATGCGCATGGCTCTCGGGTCGTCAATGTTGAAGCCCTGAATGTCCGGGTGCAGCTTGACACCCTTGAGCCCCAGCTCCGTAAGGTGTTCAAGGTCGCCCCTTACATCCTCCGAATCAAGGTGCAGAGTACCGAGCCCCGTAAAGGCGCCCCCCGACTTCTTCACCTCATCGGATATGAAGCTGTTGATGCTCTGTACCTGGTGCGGGGTGGTGGCAACGGAAAAGACTATAAAATGCTCTGCTCCCGCAGCCCTGCCCTCTCTCAGAAGTGTGCTGCTGAGACCGTCAAGGTGTCCTCCCGGCAGCCCGTCGTAAAAAGTATCTATGCCCTCTACTGCCCTTGCCGCTATCTTTTCCGGATAGATATGGCAGTGAGCATCTATCAAATGTTTCATAATTTATGTCACTTTCTAAGCGCTTACGCTGTTTCGATGGATGCATCCGCCTGGAGACCGAGCTTCTCCACAGCCTGCTCCCTCATCTTGTACTTTTGTATCTTACCCGCATCGTTCATGGGGAAGGAGTCCACAAACTCGATGTACTTCGGCACCTTGTGCTTTGCCATATGATCCAGCACGAATTTCTTCATCTCGTCCGCAGTCATTTCCTCTCCCTTTTTCAGGATGATGCAGGCCATTATCTCTTCGCCCATCGCCTTGTCGGGCACACCGATGACCTGTACGTCGGACACCTTGGGATGAGTATAGATGAATTCCTCTATCTCCTTGGGGTAGATATTCTCTCCGCCTCTGATTATCATATCCTTCAGACGGCCGGTTATCTTGTAGTTCCCGTCAGGCATACGGCAGGCAAGGTCTCCCGTATGGAGCCAGCCGTCCTTGTCTATGGCGGATGCTGTTGCCTTGGGCATCTTGTAGTAGCCCTTCATGATGTTGTAGCCTCTCGCCACGAACTCGCCCACGACCTCATCCGGGCAGTCCTCTCCGGTCTCGGGATCCACTATCTTGCACTCCACCTCGGGGAAGGCGCTTCCCACAGTGGTCACACGCACTTCAAGGGGATCGGTGGTATGGCTCATGGTACAGCCGGGAGAAGCCTCTGTCTGACCGTAAACTATAACTATCTCCGGCATATGCATCTTCTCCACCACGTCACGCATAACTGCGATGGGGCAGGGGCTGCCTGCCATTATGCCCGTTCTCATATAGGAAAAATCCGTCTTGGGGAAGTCCTTGTGGGAAAGCATCGCTATAAACATGGTGGGCACTCCGTGGAATGCGGTGATGTGCTCGTTGTTTATGCAGGCAAGAGAGGATTTTGGAGAAAAATACGGTATGGGGAGAATGGTGCCGCCGTGGGTCATGGTAGCGGTCATAGCCAGCACCATGCCGAAGCAGTGGAACATGGGCACCTGTATCATCATCCTGTCGGCGGTGGAAAGATCCATGCCGTCGCCTATGGATTTGCCGTCATTCACAATGTTGTAGTGGGTGAGCATAACGCCCTTGGGGAAGCCTGTGGTGCCGGAGGTGTACTGCATATTGCACACATCGTTCACGTCTATGGCTGCCTGCATACGGCGTATCTCCTCCATGGGGGTCTTTTCCGCATAGGCAAGGGATTCCTCCCAGGTGAGAGCACCGGGCATCCTGAACCCTACGGTTATTACATTCCGCAGGAAGGGGAGCCTCTTTGCGTGGAGGGGCGAACCGGGCTTGTTGTCCTTGAGTTCGGGACACAGCTCGTTTATTATCTCCTTGTAGTTTGAGTCACGGTAGCCGTCTATCATTACAAGGGTGTGGGTGTCGGACTGTCTGAGCAGGTACTCCGCCTCATGTATCTTGTAGGCGGTATTCATTGTCACCAGCACGGCGCCTATCTTTGTGGCTGCCCAGAAGGTAAGGAACCAGGCGGGGACATTCGTCGCCCAGATGGTGACCTTGCTGCCCGCTCTCACTCCAAGGGAGACCAGTGTCCTTGCAAATTCGTCCACGTCGTCCCTGAACTG
Source organism: Oscillospiraceae bacterium (assembly GCA_018110985.1). Classification (GTDB taxonomy): domain Bacteria; phylum Bacillota; class Clostridia; order Oscillospirales; family Ruminococcaceae; genus Huintestinicola. The sequence goes on along the minus strand of JAGAWT010000028.1, from coordinate 4,959 downwards.
GGAATAGGTGCGCTCATAATCAAGGGTGGTGAACTTAACGGCAGTCTGGTCGGGGAAAAGCTCCACCATGGTATCCAGCACTTCCGGGAATGTCTTGTTTATAAGGCTCTCCTTCTTCCAGACATAGTTCCCTGTGTGGGACTTGTTCCAGTAAAGGTTGCTGCGGCTTCGCCTTGTGCCCTTGAAGCTCCTCATATAGTTCTTGAACTGGGAGAGGATTATCTCCAGATCGGCAATGTCGGGGGCGCTTGCGGGATCCCACTGCAGGGAGATGAAGCCGTCATAGTTCACGGAGCGCAGAGCGTTCATCATCTCCTCCACCGGGAGCACGCCCTCCCCCATGAGCTGCGGGGTTATGCCCCCGTCCGCCGGTGAATAGTCGCAGATATGCACATGGTGTACATAGGCACCCAGATTTGTGATGGTAGTCTCCGCATCCTCCCTGCCTATCCCGGATGTGGCAGACATATTCCAGCAGGCCGCCAGCGACTGGTCGTCCGCAAATTCGTTGAGAAGGTCACGAAGCTTCTGGGTATCGGAATAGGCGCCTGCTGTCTCCACCAGTATGCACACATCTCCCGTGCAGATGTCTGTCAGGTCGGAAAGAGCTGCAAAGCAGGTCTCCTTGTCGGTGCAGTCCGTGTGTACGCTAATACAGGGAACGCCAAGGTTGATGGCAGTTTCGGCACATTCCGCAAACTCTGCGGGGAAGCCCTCATCCGTAAAGTCTCCCACCGTATCTATACAGGGGACGGAAAGACCCGCATTCCTCAGCCTGCGGCGCACGGAGGACGCAAGCTCAGGGTTCGTGGGTGAATCCTTTCCCATAAAGCGCACGCCTGTGATATCGTGCATCTCTATGCCCTTCATTCCCGTGTATTCGGCGGCGGCAGTAAAGCTCTGCCAGTCCGTATCGTTCCAGTGTTCTATGGAAAAAGAAAGTTTCATATTGTCCCCCTTTTACTGCATATCATAGACTATCTTGTTGAGTGCGCTGATGTATGCACGTATAGATGCCCCTATGATGTCGGTGGATATGCCGCTGCCGGAATAGACCTTGCCCTCTGCTCTCAGCTTTACAAGGGCGCTGCCCATTGCATCCCTGCCCTCGGTAACGGTCTTTATCCTGAAGTCATCCAGCTCGTAGTGGTGACCGATTATCTGTTCTATTGCCACAAAAGCCGCATCTATGGGGCCGTCTCCCGTCCCCACGCCTCTTATCTTCTCGCCGTCCTTGTTGATAAGGAGCACATTTGCTGTGGCTGTGATTATGTTGCCGCTGTTTATCACGAAATTGTCGAGCCTGTAGCTGGAGGGCACCTGCATTGCGGAGGCTGCGATTATGGCATCCAGCTCCTTTGTGCCCACATAGTGCTTTTTGCCGCTCACCCTGCGGAATTCCTCGTATACCTTGGCGTAATCCTCCTCGCTCAGGTCATAGCCCATACGGTTTATCACCTTTATGACCTCGGAGATATCATCCCCCGCATCAAGGGTGACCTCGGAAATATCCCCCATGGATAGCCCCGCCGTAGGGCTTTCCTTCTCCTCCTTGCGGGAGAGTATATTCGCTATCTGTGCCGCACTGCGGGAAAGGTCGGTAGTGCGGATGGAGCTGTCGATATCGAGCGCTGCGCCCTTCTTTGCCACCAGCAGTGACATCTGCTCGAAGGTGGGGAGCCCTGCGGGAACGGCAGTACACTTCACGCCCGCAGCCCCTGCGGATATAGCAGCCGCAGCACAGGCAGCAGCCATCCCCATATCGTCGGAGGGCTGTACATAAAGCTCTGCGTTTTCAAGGGCGGGGGCAGCCTTTCTGAGATCTTCTATAAAAGACTTGAATTCATCGGGGAGGAAGATGCCTGCGGTGTCGCAAAGTGTTATGCGTGCAGCGCCTGCCTCTATTGCGGCATTTACGGCAGCCGCAAGGAATTCGGGCTCTGCCCTTGTGGCATCAACTGCGGTAAATTCAACTATCTCACTGTAAAAGCGGCACTTTGCCACCTCTTCCTTGACAGCCTCCAGCATTGCGGGTGCCTTCTTGTGGCAGGAATACTCCATCTGTACGGTGGAAACGGGGCAAAGCAGGTTAAGAGAGGGGCGGTGGGCAGAGCGCACGCTTTCCCATGTCTGTTCCGTAAGTCCGCTGCAGATGTTCACCGCTGCGGATATCTCCGCCTTGACCATAGATGCGATAGTCTTGTTTGCAAGTGTATCAGCCTTGCTGCCGCCTATGGGAGGGAGAGAAATGGCATCCGCCTTCATGTGATCCACGGTACGGGCAGTCTCCAGCTTTTCCTTGAAGGATATCCCGCTGCCTGCAGCAGCCAGAGTCATGTCGATAAGCTTGATGGTTTTCATATTTACCTCGTTTCCGAAAGGCATCCGCTGCACTTTCTGTGTCATTTACTGTTTATGATAACAAAAAAGCCCCTTACGCCAATAGGCATAAGAGACGAGTATTACCCGTGTTACCACTCTTCTTCGTGTATACTTGATACACCTCAGCCGCATCGATCAATGCGCTTCCCAGTAACGGGAGAAGCCCGTTCCGACCTAATAGCCCCGACCCTGCACAAAGCGGCTTTTCGGCAGTCAGCCGTATACAGCAGTCTGTCCGTGCAGCATCTTCCTGCTCCGGGGAGTTCAGCGGAATGCTCGGGGATGAGTTATAACTGTACCTCGTTACCGCCCTCACAGCACCGGCGGCTCTCTGAAAACAAAAACACAGCCTTTTTTCCCGTCATAGCATTTGTGTTATTACAATTTTGGATTTTATCATAAAAATCGGCGGTTGTCAAGTGTTTTTTTGAAAATTTTCCCTTTGTTAACTTTATTTTCTCCAAATTATCCTTCTTTCACAAATTACACCTGCAAATCCCCTTTCATCTGCGCATATTCACCAAGTCCATAGGATCGACAGCACCGGGACTGCGGCGTTCACCCTCATACGCAGTCCCACTCAGATAAAAGCACACCCGCAGACAGGTATATCTGCGGGTGTATTTGCACTATGTCTGCATCAGGGAGTAAATATAAATCTTTATCTCCTCAAGGTCTGCCGCATCCACGATCCCGTCACCGTTCAGGTCAAGTGTTTCATCATAGGGCTTTCTGTTCATGATATGCCGTGCGAGGATATCGATATCCTCTTTGTCCGTGATACCGTCACGATCCAGATCATACAGCTTTTCACGGGAAAGGTTCTCAATAATGACCTGTGTCCTCGAAAGCTCCTTTCCGCAGACGGTGCAGTATATGACTTCGTCGCAGGAGCCTGTCCCGCTGTATGTTGCCGGCACAAGTTTTTCCGTCACCGCCTCCGCAGGGATATGAGCGATTTTGTCAATTGTTTTTGTTTCCCTGCTAAGTTCCTCACCGCACTCGGAGCAATAGATCACTTCATCATATGTTCCTTCTGCCTTGCAGGATGCGAGCACCTCATTCTCCCTCACCGCTTCGGCTGGAGTATGAGCACTCTTTTTGACTGTTTTCTTCTCTCTGCTAAGTTCCTCCCCACACTCGGAGCAATAAACTACTTTCTCATATGTGCCTTCCGCCTTGCAGGATGCGAGCACTTCGTTCTCCCTTACTGCTTCCGCAGGAATATGAGCGATTTTGTCAATTGTTTTTGTCTCTCTGCTTAGCTCCTCACCACATTCGGAACAATAGACAACTTCCTCATATGCCCCTTCTTCCTTGCAGGATGCGGGCACTTCATTCTCCCGCACTGCTTCGGCAGGAGTATGAGCGATTTTGTCAATTGTTTTCGTCTCTCTGCTTAATTCCTCACCGCACTCGGAACAGTAAACTACCTCCTCATATGCCCCTTCTTCCTCGCAGGATGCAGGCACTTCGTTCTCCCTAACTGCTTCGGCAGGAATGTGAGCGAGCTTTTCTATCGTTTTTGTTTCCCTGCTAAGCGCCTCACCGCATTCGGAGCAATAAACTACTTCCTCATATGTGCCTTCCGCCTTGCAGGATGCGGGCAATTCGTTCTCCCTAACTGCTTCCGCAGGAGAATGAGCGAGTTTTTCGATTGTTTTTGTCTCTCTGTGAAGTTCTTCTCCACATTCGGAACAATAAACTACTTCATCATATTCCCCTTCTGCTTTGCAGGATGCGGGCAATCCATTTTCCTTAACTGCCTCCGCAGGAATATGAGCAAGTTTTTCGATAACTTTTGTCTCCCTGCTCAGTTCCTCACCACATTCGGAGCAATAGATCACTTCCTCATATGTGCCCTCCGCCTTGCAGGATGCGAGCACTTCATTCTCTTTCACTGCATCGGCTGGAGTATGAGCGAGCTTTTCGATGGTCCTTGTCTCTCTGCTTAGTTCTTCGCCGCACTCGGAACAATAAACAACTTCCTCATAAGCCCCTCCTGCCTTGCAGGATACAGGCACCTCATTCTCCCTCACAGCCTCCGCAGGAGTATGAGCGATTTTGTCAATTGTTTTTGTTTCTCTGCTAAGCTCCTCACCACATTCGGAGCAATATACAACCTCATCATATGTCCCTTCTGCCTTGCAGGATGCGGGCACTTCATTCTCCCTCACTGCTTCGGCGGGGGTGTGAGCGAGCTTTTCTATCGTTTTCGTTTCTCTGCTAAGCTCATCACCACATTCGGAGCAATAAACTACTTCCTCATAAGTTCCTTCTGCTTTGCAAGTTGCAGGCACTTCGTTCTCCCTCACTGCTTCGGCAGGAGTGTGAGCAAGTTTTTCGATTGTCTTTGTCTCTCTGCTAAGCTCCTCACCGCACTCGGAACAGTAAACTACTTCTTCATATGTCCCCTCTTCCTTGCAGGATGCGGGCACTTCATTCTCCCTCACAGCCTCCGCAGGAATATGAGCAAGTTTTTCTCTCGCCTTTGTCTCTCTGTGGAGTTCTTCACCACATTCGGAACAATAAACAACTTCCTCATAAGTCCCCTCTTCCTTGCAGGATGCGGGCACT
>JAGAWT010000027.1 GCA_018110985.1 Oscillospiraceae bacterium | reverse complement strand
TTCGCTCTGCCCTTTCCCTGAGCCGCCTCTGGCGTCCTCCCGGACCCTCTCTCGCAGCCCCGTTCATCGGGCGACTTGTATATATTAACACATTTCTCCCCGCTTGTCAAGAACTTTTTTCCTTTTTTTTCGCTTTTGGATGGTTGCATAATACTTCAACATGTTTTTTGACATTCACTTAGGCGGGTTGCATATGTTTTTCGCCTCTTTTGCAGTGAAACAGAAGGGTGCTCTTATGATTTACCATTATCTCATCTCGGTCAGAAATTCTTTTTTTCTTTATCCTGATCTTTAAATATGCCGCTGTCACTCTCGACACTTCATACTATATACTATTGTTTTCTGCCCTGTTATTTCGATGTCCGTTTATTTCTCTGCCTCTTACATAGAACTATAATTATTTCCTGCCTTTTCTTCCTGCTCTTCTTTAACTGTACAGTGATGTATTTTTTGTCCATCAAAAATATCCCTCCCGCAGCGGGGAGGGACAGTCGTTCACTTTCAGACTTATGCGTTTCTCTTGGCAAAGCAGTCACTGCAGTAGATGGGCTGATCCTCTCTGGGAGTGAAAGGCACCTTTGCCTCTCCGCCGCATTCTGCACAGACGCCTACATACATCTCCTTGGGAGCACGCCTTGCGGCCTTCTTTGCCTTTCTGCACTCGGGGCATCTCTGAGGCTCGTTTTCAAAGCCCTTGGAAGCGTAGAATTCCTGTTCGCCGGCGGTAAATACGAACTCATTACCGCAGTCCTTACAAACTAAAACCTTGTCCTCATACATAAAAGTTTTACCTCTTTTCAATACGGCCAACAGACGGACTCTCACCGACACCTTTGTTAAAAACAACGCTCTGTCCAATTAAGCTACCCAGCCGAATTACTGATCTTACACAAAGTCATAAAAACATTATTTTGACTCTGCAACACTTATTTTAAACTAAAATAAAGGATTTGTCAAGGATTTTTTTGTAATATCTTCCATAGCCATAATAATTTGTTAAAAAAGTAATTAAAATTTGATTATTGTAGTGAATAATGCACAAAGTTTTCCCGCAGCCCGGGAGAAAGCATTCGGAACTGCGGGATATATGAACTGCCGGCTCCTGCCGAAACAGGCTATTTGGCTATGAGCACAGCTTCTCCGTTCTCTGAGGAGAACTCTATGCCCTCATCTTCTGTCACTTCTTCTATGACCTTTACAGCATTCTCGGAAAGACCCTTCCATACCTTTACACCATTAAGGCTTATGCTGCTGCTGCCCCTGTATGAAAAGCCGTTTTCTGCGAAAAGCGCTCTGATATCGGCAGCAGAAGCCCTTTTATGCTCCTTTACATATGCTTTGATGAGCTTTACCATAGTCTTTCTGCTGACTGCATTCCCTGCCTTGCCCGCTGCTGATGATGGACTGCTGTCGGACACGCTCGTGTCGGCAGATGCAAAATAGTAGATGCCGGGATCGGACAGAGTATTTTCGATGTCGTTCTTTACGGTAACAACGGGTATTTCCTCCGCCGGCTTTTCATCCTCCGCTTTATCTGCCGTGCTGCCCTCTTCGGGGATCAGAGCAGGACCGTCGCTTTCATCCATCCTGGGCATTTGTCCCTCTTCCGTTCCCTCAGGGAATGCGGGCGGTTCTGTACCCTCATCCGTTTGCGGCATCTGACCCGGCAAACCGCCGAACATACCCATGCCCTGACCGTTCCCTTCCAAAGCCAGCACGGTCTGGACAGCTTCTCCGTCAATGTAAAGAGTATACTCACTGCCGCTTTCAAGGTTTTCCGACGCAAACACCAGGCTGTTGGCGCTCTTGGGTGAAACCGCAGTGAAAAGGGTGTTACCCTCGGAGTCCTTTATCTCCACGGTCTGACCTGCGTTTATGCTTATAGATGAGGCTGTATTTCCCTGAGGTGCTCCGAAGCCCATAGGCATATTTTCCTGCTCAGCGGGCTGTGTGACGTTCTGCTGCATATCCTGCGGGGTCCGTCCCTGCATATTGCCCTCTGTTCCGAAAGGCATCCCACCGGGGAAAGCGCCGCCTTCTGTCATCTGTGCGTTCTGCTGATCCTGTGCAGGCGGCATCATCCCCTGCATTCCGCCCTGTCCGCCCATACCGGAGGATGTGCCGAACTGAAGATATGTCCCCGACGTTGGCACGGCTGCCATATCCGAGGTGCCGATGCCTGCGGCTGTACCGCCGCTCACATTAAAGGAATTGCCGTAGTCGCCGTAGTCAAACGCACCGTTCCCGCCGTTTGCGGAACCATAGACCTCCGTCGTGCCGCCTGAAATGTTCAGATCTCCGTTGGAGTCAAGACCGTCTCCGCCTGCGTTTATATACCAGATGCCCCCCGAAATGTTCAGTGAGAAGGAATAGCCGGTAAGGTCACTGTTTGCAGCGTTCACACCGTCATCGGAGGTCGTTATGCTGCCCTTGCCCGAATAGAGGTTTATCACCGCACCTTCCAGACCCTCCGCACTTTTGAGGATGTTTATGACTGCATCTCCGCTGCCGTCCTCGTTCCCTATGTCAAGGTAATAGTCTGAATGTATGCCGTCATCCCCGGAGGAAACCGTGACCGTACCCCCTGTAATGCTGATCTTTTCCGTCCCCTGCGTACCGTTCAGATGTATCCCGTCATCTGCGGCATCAACATTCAGTGTGCCGCCGGTGATAACAATGTATGAATCCGACTTTAAGCCCTTTGCGCTGTTGTCCTCAGATGCGGCAGAGGAACCGCCGCCTGCCCTGATGGTTATTACTGCCCCCGTCACCGTAAGACCCTTGTCTGCCTGTATGCCGTCATCTGTGGATGTTATGTCTATATTGCCGCCGTTTACCGTCACCGTACCAGCCGATACGGTGTCATCCTCTTCGGGAGATGCCTTTATACCGTCCCCTGCCGCAGTCACGTTCACATTCCCGCCATTGATAACAACACTGCCGTCGGAGGCTATACCGTTGTTTGCGGCGGAAACATTCAGCGTAAAGTCATCCTCTTCGCTACCGCCTATGACGATCTCCGCCTCGGATGCGCCCTTGATGCCGTTTTTGCAGTCGGAGCCGTCCACATTCAGTGTACCGTCTCCGGTGATCGTAAGGCTCCCGCCGCTCTTTACCTTAATGGCTGCACCCTCGCTGTTTTCATCCTCGGGGTCTTCCGCATCCCTGAGGGTGCTCGTACCCTCTGCCACCAGCTCCACATCGCTGTTTTTGCCTATGGTGAGGACTGCGTTCTCACTTGATGTAAGGCTCAGGTCGGAGACTACCAATGTTATCTCCCCGGCGTTTTTCTTCACCTCCACATTGCCTTCTGATGCAGAGCCCGTCACCACATAGGTGCCGCTGCCCGACAGTGTGAGGGATGTGCCGTTTATCTCGTAGGATGCTGAGTTGTCCGCTGAAACATCCTCTGCGGTCACGCCTGTGTCGGAAAAGGTAAAAAGAGTGTCATAGCTGCCGTCATAGGCAAAGGCTGTAAGGCTGATATCGCTTATCATCATTGCAGCCGCCGCAACTGCGCTCAGGGTCCTTAGCTTTTTCATAACTTTGTTTTCCTCCAGTATATAGCTTTTATTTGTATTTTGTGCCTCTTGTTTTTGTCTGATAAAATAATAATATGCCATCCTTAAACTAATCTTTAAGGATGGCATATTTTTTAGATTTATGTGAATTGCACAATATAAGCGTTTCAGACTTATGCAAGTTAATGATTTTTAACCTATTCTATTGTATTTTTAGGAAAAATGAAGTATAATCATATGGAATAGATGTGTACCTGCGGCAGTAATATCCGCAAACATATCATCAAATGAATGAAAGAGAATAGTGGTGAGATCTTTGGAAAATGAGCAGACTATGGCTTTCTCCGTTCATGTAGACAGAGAGGCAGAGCTTAAGAAAAACCTTACAACAATTTATAATGCCCTCAAGGAAAAGGGCTATAACCCCATTAACCAGATCGTGGGCTATATCCTTTCCGAGGACCCGACCTATATCACGACCTACAACAATGCAAGAAGCCTTATAAGGCACATAGACAGGGATGAACTCCTTCAGGTGCTTGTAAAGACTTATCTGAGCGCAGACTAAAGGAGCAGAGATATGGATACCGCAAGTGAACTGATACAGAGCTTACAGAACGGCACTACCACGACCACCAGTCTGGTCTTCAGCATACTGAGCAACATCGGTATGTGGATGTGCTTTTCAAAGGCAGGAGAGCCCGGCTGGGCTGCCATCATCCCCATCTATAATGTGTACGTTATGTTCAAGCTGGTCTACGGCAGCGGTTGGAGATTCCTTCTGCTCCTCATCCCCATTGTGAATCTGGTGGTAGCCATCGCCTGTGTCGCCCGTTTCCCCGGGCGTTTCGGAAAGGGTATACTTTTCAGCATCGCATACATCCTGTTCAATCCGGTAATGTCCCTGATACTGGGATTTACGGCGGACAGGTATATAGGCCCCGCAGAAGGCGCTGTCCTCTGATAAAAACAATATCACCCGGGAACGGAGTCCATCCTTCGTTCACGGGTGTTTTTTTACTGACTTCTGACCGATGTATATACAAGAAACAAGCCGCAGATGCTTGGATACAAGGTATCTGGGGCTTGGAGAGTGTCTGTACATCGGGGAAGGATCAGTATTATGTGTTGGAGAAAAGGGGCAGCTTTTCAAGGAAGATGATATCATCCCTGTCGGCGGCATCGCCCTCCGCCAGTACGGCTGCCTTTGCGGCAACGGTGCCTCCCGCTGCTTCTATCAGTCTCTCCAGCGCCTGCAGGGATTCTCCCGTGCTTATGACATCATCCAGGGCAAGCACTCTCTTTCCCTTGATACGCTGTACATCCTCGGCAGAAAGTATCAGCTTCTGGACATGATCCGTGGTGATGGACTTTACATCCACCTCTATGGGATCTGTCATGTACAGCTTCACGCTCTTTCTTCCCACGATGTAGTTCTTTCCGCACTGCCGTGCAGCCTCATATGCAAGAGGTATGCCCTTGGTCTCGGCGGTCATGATGATGTCAAATTCCGGCACCTTTTCCAGTATCGCCTTGGCGCACGCCACCGTAAGCTCCACATCCGAAAACATGACGAATGCTCCTATGCTCAGTTCCTCGCTTATCCTGCACAGGGGCAGCTCACGGGTCAGCCCCGCAACATGAAGTGTATAGCTTTTCATTTACAAACTCCTCATCACAAAAACATATATTTCAGCAGGAACAGCACTGCTATAACACAAAGTATGGGGTTGAGCTTTTCCTTCTTCCCGCACAGCAGCTTCAGCAGCACATAGGATATTATGCCTATGGCGATACCGTCGGAAATGCTGTAAAACAGGGGCATACCGATCATGCACAGGAATGCGGGTATAACATCTGTAAGATCCGCATCCTCACCAAGATCCAGCTTTGTGACGGATGTGAACATCAGAAAGCCCACAAAGACAAGTGCAGGCGCCGTGGCAAAGGATGGGATGGAAATGAACAGCGGTGCCATGAATGTGGAGATAAGAAAGAGTATGCCCGCCACAATGGCTGTGAGCCCCGTCCGCCCGCCTACTCCTATTCCCGCAGCAGACTCCACAAAGGTGGTGGTGGTGGATGTGCCCAGTATGGCACCGACGGATGTGGCTATGGCATCGGACAGGAGAGCAGGCTTTATTGCGGGGAATTTCCCCTTTTCATCCAGCATATCCGCCTTTGTTGCCACTCCGGTAAGAGTTCCCAGTGTGTCGAATATATCCACAAAGAGGAAGGATACCACCACTACGATAAAGTCAAACACAGAGACTTCATCAAATTCGATGTCGAAGCATTCTCCGAAGGTCTCGCTCAGAGCGGTGAAATCCGTTACGCCGAAGGAGGGGAGCACGGAGAAATATGTCTCATTGTCAGGCACATAAAGCCCCGTGAGCTGGCAAAGCATACCCAGCGCCCAGGTGCCCACTATGCCGAAAAATACTGCACCCTTTATCTTTTTGTAGTAAAGCACAGCGGTGATGATGACCCCGACAACAGCAAGCAGGGCGCAGATACCTCCCGTGCTGAAATCGGATCTGAAATCCCTCAGCTCCACAATGGTGGAGGAGCTTACCACCACGCCCGAATTCTGCAGGCCTATAAAGGCTATGAAAAGTCCCAGACCCACAGACTCGGCTCTTTTCAGCGAAAGGGGTATAGAGTCGAAAATGGCTTCTCTCACATTGGTGACAGAAAGGAGGATGAATATCAGACCCTCCACAAACACCGCAAACAAGGCCATTTTCCAGGGAAAGCCCATGCCTATGCAGACAGTGTATGCAAAGAATGCGTTGGGACCCATCCCCGCAGAAAGGGCAAAGGGCAGGTTTGCCATGCAGCCCATGAGCACGCTGCCCACACAGGACGCAAGGCAGGTGGCTATGAGCACGGCGGTGCTGTCCATTCCCGATGCCGACAGTATATTCGGGTTTACTGCCAGTATGTATGCCATGGTCATAAAGGTGGTGATACCCGCAAGTATCTCCGTCCGCACATCCGTGCCCCGTTCTTTTAATCTGAAAAACTTTTCCATAACCGCTTCTCTTATACTAAATTCTGACCGATGTATAGACAAGAAACAAGCCGCAAATGCTTGAATATAAGGGATTTGAGGCTTGGAGATCGTCTATACATCGAGGAAGAATTAGTATTGTTTTTCCGCCTGAGCCTTCTCCAGCCACTCAAGGGCAAGCTCTGCCCATCTGGCATTATGGGGAACAACAAATCGTTCATAGTCCTCATCACGGACAGTAGTGGTATCACACATGGCAAGGGCGTGTCCTCCTTTTGGGAAGATGTGCATCTCATAGGGTATACCCTGCCCTGAAAGCTCCTCTGCCAGCAGCAGTGAGTTCATGACCGGCACAGTCCTGTCGTCCGCACAGTGCCATATGAATGAAGGGGGAAAACCCTTTCCGATGTGCTTTTCAATGGAGATAAGCTCCTTTGTTTCTTCATCCGGGGCGATATTTGCCGCCGAAAGGGAATGGGTGTATTCCCCGGAGGTTATGACAGGGTAGCACAGGATGAGCCTGTCAGGTGTGACCTTTCCCCTGTATGCACCCACAATGTCCGAATCATGGTACGCTCCCAGGGATGCAGCCAGATGACCCCCCGCCGAAAATCCCGTGACGCAGAGGAAGTCCGTCATGCAGAGCTCCGTCCTGTTCTCCCTTATGAAGCGCACAGCCTCGCAGAGCTCCAGAAGAGCCGTGGGAAAGGGCTTTTTTACCACGCTGTATTCAAGCACGAAGGCGTTGAAGCCGTGGGAGTAGAACCGAACGGCACAGGGCTCTCCCTCCCGCTTTGAGCACTTTTCATAGCTTCCTCCCGGTATCACCAGCATACCGCCGAAACTGCGCTCCGGCTGGGTGTCGTGTACCATGCAGGTAAGCACAGCCTTTTTTTCGGGGACGGGCAGTCCGAAGGCGCCGTAATCGGGAGACAGTTCTTTTTTGATTATCTTCATCAGCCTATGTCGTTTATCCTGTCGAGAAGGTTCTTCTTTCCTTCAAGCCCCTTCAGAGCCTGTGCCACAAGGACATTCATCCTGTACCTGATGTATTCCTCATAAAGGTCGGTGCCAAGGAAATGCTCCGTGAATACCGCCTTGTACTTTGCCTCGCTCATACTTGCGCTGATAAGGCAGAGGTACTGTTCCAGAAGCAGCATCCTCTTTATGCCGTCGGGGATGTCGGAGGCTGCCAGCCTCTTAGCCTGTTCAGCTACTGCTATGCGGTCGTGGCGCACTGAAACTCCCGTTCTTTCCACATTAAGGTAGGTGCGCAGCACATTGGTCTCCAGAGCCTCATCCACAAAGGGGAAGAAGCCCGTGGGAACCTCGCAGTCGTCAAAGACCGCATTTTCGATAAAGCTGCAAAGGCTGCGCCTGTAAATGCCCGCAAAGAAAAATTCCTTTCCGTTGGCGATGAAAACAGGGAATCTGTACCCCTCAAAGCCGCTGCCGAGGGAAGTGTCCAGTATGGATGCACGGGTCATGTCGTAGTAGGGATCTGCCAGCGGAGCTATGCACTCACCCGCAACAGAGTTGAGCTTTTCGGCGCTGTAATCCCCCGTGTCGTCCCTGTCACTGTCCGTAAAGGGGCGCACGCCGCTGAAGGAGTTCCTGTAAATGTCATCGGTGAAAAGCACTGTGCTCGTGTAGGAGAAGAACCTTTCAAGAAGGTCGGTGGGCACACTGTCGGAAATAAGCTCCGCACCGTCCTCGGAATCGGTGGCATAATTGGTGCGCATAAAGTCAGCAATGGCACTCTTTATGGCAAAGACATCCACATCAGGCAGGGAGCCGAAGGCAACACGGTCATAGATCATATCGGTGATGAGCTCGAAGGGAACAAGTCCGTTCAGGTACCTGAAACGCTCATTCTGGAGCAGGGGCGCCATTTTTATAAGCACCTTCTGCCGCTCGGAAACAGTCGTCTCCACCGCTCCTGACATAACTCCCATGAACGCCAGCATCTTGGCGTAGTCCTTCATTATTACAGCCTCTTCAAGATAGTTGAAGTAGCAGCCGTAAACATAACCCTTGAAAAACGCCTTTACGCTCTCAAAGACCTCTGTATCGGAGTTTATCCTGCCAATAAAGGCGGCCTTCACATCCGGTATCTTCTCGGCATCCACAAAGCCGTCGGCAGGCACAAGGGAGCGCAGTGTGCTCTCCTGAGACTTTAAAAACAGCTTTATAAGTGAGTGTACCTTGTTGCCCTCAGCTTCCTTGCCCTCCTTGAAGGACCAGAAGAGGAATGCACGGTGCATATTTGCAAGGGTGTCGGCTGATTTTTCCGTAAGGTCGGAAGGATCTACCACCCAGTGATGGGAAATGGTCTTGTTTTCGTTGAAATCCGCCAGTATCGCCTCTATCTCCTCTTTGAAGGCAGAGTAGGCGGGAGAATTATCCATGTAAATAACGGCATCCATTATCTCGGGCACCGCACAGCTGAGGTCAAGTCTTGCACTCATTTTATAAAGCCTCCGTTCACTTGTATTTTACGCTCCGGCGGATCACGCCTTTGCCCCGTACTGCTCTCTGTACTCCTTCATAGCGCCAAGGTATTCCCTGCCTGCGACCTCCCCGCACTCTATGGCGGTTATGATGTCGTTTATGTCCACTATGGAGTATACCTTTACGCCAAAGTCCTTATAAGCCTGATCCACTGCGGAAAGGTCGGACTCCAGCGATTTTTCCATGCGGTCAACGGTGATGACCATTGCCGGGACCGTCACCCTTGCCTGCGCTTCCAGCTTCGGCAGAGACTCTCTGAGAGCCTTGCCGGATGTCATTACATCATCTATGATGATGACCCTGTCTCCGTCCTTCGGCACATCACCCACGAAAAGGCCGCCCTCTCCGTGATCCTTTGCCTCCTTGCGGTCAAAGCAGTAGCCCATATCTATACCGTACTTGTTTGAAAGCGCAACTGCGGCGCTCACTGCCAGAGGTATGCCCTTGTAGGCAGGGCCGAAGAGCTTGTCTGCCTCAAGAGAGCAGGACTTTATGCAGTCTGCATAGAAGCCTCCCAGCTTTGCAAGCTGTGCGCCTGTGCGATAGTTCCCGCAGTTGATGAAGTAGGGAGCCTTTCTTCCGCTCTTCAGTGTGAAGTCTCCGAAGCGCAGCACCTCGCAGGATGCCATAAAGCGTATGAATTCGTTTTTGTAGTCCATTATTTTTCCTTCCTGTCGTACATCAGCAGGGACTTGATATCAAGCTCCCTGAAAGTACATTCGTATGTGATTATTATGGTGATGGGTGCAATGAGCACTATCGCCAGCAGTCCCATGAGCCCTGCGGGAGACAGGTGGTCTATGGTGCGCCCCTCTGTGAAAAGGTCCACCCATGCTATGCACTGGATGTTGGAAAGGATGTAGTAGTTGAAAATATCCCTTACCGCACCCAGCTTTGACAGCAGCAGCACTATCCACGAAATATACTGGAACAGCGGCGCCCACATGGCGATGGTCACGCTTTCGTAGGGCTTTCTTTCCGCCTTGTGGTAATTCACCGCATTTTTATCAGCCTTGGCGCAGTTGTGGGCAAAGTTGAAGTAGAGGGCGTTGACGATGAACACCGACGCCAGCCCCACAAATATCCTCACCAGCATAAAGCGCCTCATGGCAAAGACCATGCAGAGGGTGAATATCACCGTGATGAACTCTCCCGCCAGCCACCAGCCCAGCCCCTTGAATATCCTTTTTATCCTGCTTTCAGCCATTTTTCACTCTTTTCCGTCAATGGATATTGGTATGAGCCAGGGACTTCCGAAGCACGGAGGAATAGACAGGCACCTTTATGACCTCGTGCCCCGACCTGCTCTTCCGGATATTGACTATTTTCCTGAGAGAGGCAAACTCCCCCAGCAGATTTTCGGAAAACTCGTACAGGCTGCCCAGGTTGTCCACCGCCGTGTAAACGGTGTTGTCCGAGGGGGAGGTATAGCTTGCCAGGATATAAAAGGCGGAGGAGGTCTTTGAATCCTTCTTGTCAAGCACGATTATGCTCCTGCTTCCGTCTGTGGACTTTATGACAGAGTTTTCCAGCTTGGCATTCACCACTTTTTTAGCGGCTACCAGCGGTTCAAGCCGTGAATTGGTGTACAGCTCCGTCTTTTTCTCTTCTGTGTCATAGACACAGAAGCGGACGGAATCATCCTCCGCCGTACACCTGCAAATGAGAACGAGCATTGTGTCAGGCTCCTTTTCAAATCAAGACAAAAGCCGGATCTCTCCGGCTTTTGCAGTATCATGACGGATCTACACCCTCACGAGCGACGGCTGCATTACCCTGCCGTTTTTAAGGTTCTTGTAGCCCTGAAGTACGACCTCCTGAACAGGTCCTTCGGCGGCCGGTGCCTTTGTCTTGGCAAAGAATGCATTCTTTCTTTCCTCTCTCGACATGATCTTCTGGTGCTTTTCCTCGTCAAAGGGTTCACCGGGAGCAGTATCGAGCACTTCGTAGTGAGGTGTGTCGTAGGAGGAATTGTGGAATTCCAGGAAGTATCTGAAAATGGCGTTGAGGGTCTTTACATCGGAGAAGTCCTCGTTGAGTATCTTCTGCTGTGTAAACTCCCAGAGAGCCTGTACGTGTCCCCACTGGGCGCCGCTGGAAAGGAAGCTGCGCACGGTGATGTTCTCCGGGAACACATCCCTGAGCCCCTCCCTTGTGGCAGGAGTGAGAGACTTGTACTTTTCAAACATGGATGTAAGATCGCCGAAGGTGGAGTTGTAGGCTTCCATTTCGTTGTTGAGCTGCTCCATGCGGGCTTCGTTCTCACGCAGGACATTGTTCGCCTGCACCATCTGCTCGGACATTTCCGTAGCGTGTTCCTTCAGCTTCTGAGCGTAGTTTCCTATCTCCTCTATCTGGGAGTCCTTTGTGGCAACGCTCTCGGAGAGGGCTGTCACCTGAGCGGTGAGCTCTCCCACCTGACGGCTGAGAGGATCCACTGAATCCCTGAGGGTCATGATCTCCTGATCCTTCTGGGCAACTATGCTCCTTGCATTTTCCACTTCCTCCGCATATGCGTTTGCGGTGGCTGCGTATTCGTTGATCTTTTCCCTGAGCACCAGCATACCCTGGAGCTTGGAGTTAAGGTCTGCGATAGTATCATCCTTGGCGGCTGCCTCTGTTTCGGCTGCCCTTGCCTTTATCTCAAGGTCGGTTATCTTCTTGGTCTCCTCGGCAAGCTGTGCAAGAGCCTTTTCGGTCTCACCCTTCTGATATTCCGCCTTATCCGTAAGTATCTTCACCTGACCTGCAAGGTCTGCGCTCCTTGCAGCCTCGCCTGCCTTGTATTCCTCAAACTCAGTGCGCACTGCTGCCACTTCGGCGGTCTTTTCCTCTACCTTGGCCTTTGTGGCATTTGCCTCATCCTCAAGAGCCTGTGCCTTCGCCTTTGCCTGCTCTGTTTCCGCAAGAGCCAGCTCCAGCTTGGACTGGGCAGCCTTCAGGTCGCCCTCCGCAAGGGCTATCCTGCCTTCAAATGCCGCCTTCTGCTCTGCAAGGGCGGATTCGGAGCGCACCTTCTCCTCTGCCACCTTGGAGCTTGCATCCACTGCGGCGGAATCCAGCTTTTCCCTGAGACCCTTGATCTCCTCTTCAAAGGCCGCCTTGTCGGCTGCCAGCTTGCTTTCAAGCTCTGCCTTCTCGCCTTCGGCCTTCTGAGCCTTTGCAGTCTGAGCCGCAGCCTCATCGGCGGATTTGCTGATCTCCGCCTTTGTGTTTTCAAGCTCTGCGGTAAGGCTTGCCACCTTGTCGCTCAGCTCTGCTATCTGTGCGGACTTTTCGGAGCCTGTGGATTCGAGAGTGCGCTTCATATCCTCCGCAGAGGCGCTGAGAGTGTCAAGCTGCGCCTTCAGGGAGACCTCGGAAGCACTCAGTTCCGAGATGCGCCTGTCCTTCTCCTCGGCAGCAACGTTCAGGTTCCTTATCTCCTCGGAAAGCTTTGCCTTTTCTTCCTCGAGAGCGGAGACCTTCCTCTCGGATTCCTCCGTGAGGGCTGCTATCCTGTCGGCAGCGGCCTTCTCGCTGTCCGTTCCTGCCTGTGCTGCGGATTCCAGCTTGGCTCTTGCCTCCTCGAGGGCGGCATTCTTCTCTTCAAGCTGAGTTCTGAGGGAATCAGCATCCCCTGCCTTGGTGCGAAGTTCAAGCAGCTTTGTTTCCAGATCGGTGATCCTTGCGGACTTTTCCTCGTTTCCCGCACGCAGTGCAGCCGCAGAACCCGTGGCATCCTCCAGCTCTCCTTTGAGGGAGGTGTACTTTTCTTCCGCTTCCCGAGCCGCATTTTCCTGCTCGGCGATCTTCTCCTCGAGGGCGGCGATCCTGCTCTGATACTCTGCTATCTGCTCGGAAACACCGTCATCCCCCAGGATACGCAGAAGCTCACCCTTGGTATCGCTGTCCTTGAGTGCCTCAAGAAGTAATGCTTTGAATTCAACAATATCCATCATCCGCAACCACCAATCATTCTAAAACTTTCCGGTAATCTGTACACAATGTGCATATACAGGCTTTCTGAGCCCTTATCATTTATGCAGTAATGCTAACTAAAATGAATTTTAAACAAATATACACATATTTACCGATTATTATAGATTATAACATATTTCTCTGATATTGTCAAATGTTTTTTTGTAAAATTTTACCCGTATTTTTTGACTACCTCGCCCAAATCAGAGGCGCCGCCGGGTACTGCGGCATATTGTCTCATATATGTGTGTACCTCCGTCTGTCCCGGATGATCCGGAAACAGGCACGGGTCACTTGATATAAACCAAGCTCCCCTTGTATCGTGCGATACGATACAAGGGGAGCTTTGGGTCACTGTCGGCTGTGCCGACTCTGCCTGCCGTGCCAAACTTCTCGTCCCAGTCTGTGAAAAGTTACCGAGCCCTTATGCAGGGGCAGGAAAGAGACTTCGGTGGGTGAGTGCAGGCTCTGCCTGCCGTGCCATACTCTTCGTCCCAGTCTATGAAAAGTTACCGAGCCCGTATGTAAAGGGTTCGGAGAAAGACATCAACGAGTGGGTGCGGGCTCTGCCTGCCAAGTGCCAGTCGGCGCTGCCGACCGGGTGGGTGCGGGCTCTGCCTGCCGTGCCATACTCTTCGTCCCCATCCATGTAGAGTTACCGAGCCCGTATGTAAAGGGTTCGGATAAAGATATCAACGAGTGGGTGCGGGCTCTGCCCGCCGGATCACTCTGTTCTGAGCGCCTCAACAGGATCTTTGCGGGCTGCAAATCCGGAGGGGATGAGCCCCGCTATAAGGGTAAGGGTCATGCTTATTATGACCAGTATCACAGCCGCTTTCCAGGGGAGAACGGCTTTGAGATCCTCAATGTTGGTCAGGTGATAGAGCAGGGCATTTATGGGGAATATGGCAACAGCCGAAACTATTATGCCTATGAGCCCGGAAGTAAAGCCCACTATCAGCGTCTCCGCATTGAACACATTGGAGATATCCCGCTTTGATGCGCCTATGGCTCGCAGTATGCCTATCTCCCTCGTCCTTTCGAGAACGGAGATGTAGGTGATGATGCCTATCATGATGGAGGATACCACGAGGGAAATGCCCACAAAGGCGATGAGAAGGTAGGAGATACCGCTGATGATATCGGTGATGGAGGACATCAGGAGCGCCACATAGTCGGTGTACTTTACCTTGTCATCTTCTTCAAGAGGTTCGTTGTAGGCGGCTATCCTGTCGGCTATCCTGTCTTTTTTCTCAAAGGTCATGGCATAGATCATGATGGTGGCGGGCTCCTCAGGATCCACATCCCCCAGTGTCCTCAGCACCTCTTCATAGGACATATCGGAAAAGGTGTCGGGGATAAATTCGTCAAAAGCTGCCGCAAGCTGCTCCTCTCCGAAATCCGAAACAGAATATGCCGTCAGTATCTCGTCATCCGTAAGCTCATCAAGGGATGCAGTCACGTCACCGCCCAGAGAATCCCCTGCCATTTCAAAGACATAGGCTTTCAGCGTCTCGTCATCCATTTCCTTGATATAGGCGGCAACGGTCTCCGTGTCCATGCCCACCTGCTCCGCATAGGCTGCCACCATTATCTCTTCAAGTTCTTCCCTTGTGTAGGACTCCAGCGAATCGGAGGATACCTCCTCCCCTGCCGTATCCGCAAGTGATGCCAGATATCTCAGTATCTTCGCTTTTTCTTCGTTTTCCGCTCCCTCCAGATGGGCTTTCAGCCTTTCAGCCTTTTCGGCAGGCTCCGGCTCGGTGTAGTCCGGGGTGATAAAAGGCAGGGCGGAGAGCAGATTCACTTCCTTGTTCTCCCTCTGCTCCTTTATGAGAGCGCTGTCGCCCATACGCTCCATGAGCCTGTCGGTAAGGGCGCTCGTGTAGGCAAGGTAAGCTGTGGAAAAGTCGGAGCCGTCTCCCGTGGGGCGGATTATGCCGCTGATCCTCAGGTCTATCCCCACTTCGGAGGAATTGTACAGAAAATCAAGTCCCTCGGCGGAATCCGTGATGTTCACATAGCCCGCCTCTGCGCCCTTGGAATAGTATTCAAAGGGGAGCACTGCCTTGTAGGTGTGTCCCACGGCTTCCTCGAAGCTCCACTCCGTAGGACCGTAATCATCCACCACTTCGCCCTTGACGACCGCACCCAGCACTTCGGATGCCTTGCTCTGATCCTTGAAGCCCAGCGCATAGAGCACAAGGTCGGGTATCTCATTGTTCTGTGAAACTATGAGCACCATTTCGTTGGGATCTTTCGGCCAGTCTCCGTAGACCACCTCATATCTGTTCTTCTCTATCTCGCTTATCTCCCCGTTTTCGTCGGAGATAAGCTGTGTCCACAGCTGGAAATCTCCGAAGGAGGAAACGCTGGACATCACAGAGGTCATGGATGAGGTCATGGAGCTCATGCCCCACGCCTGCGCATAAACATCGGCGATATCACACTTCATCACCTTTCCGGTGATATCCTTGGTGTAGAGCTGAACACCGGTGTCATAGTAATACTTTATGGCGGTGACATCCTTCCTGATGCCCTCGTCCGTATCCAGGAAGTCCTTGAAGTTCTTCAGATCGTTCCTCTTGGCAGCACCCGAATTGTAGGAATTGAATATCTTCATGCTGTCGGTGTTGGAATAGACCTTTCGGGACTGAGACCGGTCGAGTTTTTCTATCTGTGCCTCGGAAGATATTATATCCGCAAAAAGCTCTGAGGTATCAGTAGTCTCCCTGTTAATGGTGATGGGGTAGGAGGAAAGGGTCTCCTCCTGTATCTGGTTTATGTAGTTGTTGATGCCCGTGGAAAGGGAGAGTATGAGTGCGATGCCTATGATGCCGATGGAGCCCGCAAATGCGGTGAGGAACGTCCGTCCCTTCTTGGTAAGGAGATTGTTGAAGGAAAGCGACACAGCCGTAAGAAAGGACATGGAAACGTGCTTCTTGGTCTGTATCTGCTCATCCTCGTCCTTTGCGTCAAAGGGGGCATCATCTCCCGTTATCCTGCCGTCCTTTATGTGCACCGTCCTTGTGGCGTAGCTCTGGGCAAGCTCCGGGTTGTGAGTGACCATTATCACAAGGCGGTCCTTGGCGATCTCCCGCAGTATCTCCATGACCTGCAGGCTGTTTTCCGTGTCAAGGGCGCCCGTAGGTTCGTCCGCAAGGAGTATGTCCGGGTCGTTCACGAGGGCTCTCGCTATGGCTACCCTCTGCATCTGTCCGCCCGACATCTGGTTGGGGCGCTTGTGTATCTGGTCGGTAAGACCCACCCTTTCAAGGGCATCAAGAGCCTTTTTCCGCCTTTCGGCGGGGGAAACACCCGACACCGTCAGCGCAAGCTCCACATTGGAAAGCACATCCTGGTGGGGTATAAGGTTGTAGGACTGGAATATAAAGCCTATGGAGTGGTTCCTGTAGGCATCCCAGTCCCTGTCCCTGTATTCCTTGGTGCTGCGGCCGTTGATGATAAGATCGCCCTCGGTATAGTGATCGAGGCCGCCTATAATGTTCAGAAGAGTGGTCTTGCCGCAGCCGGAATGTCCCAGTATCGCCACGAACTCGCTCTTACGGAAGGAAAGACTTACACCATTGAGAGCGGTGACCTCCGTTTCACCGCTCCCATATTTCTTTACTATGTTTTTCAGTTCAAGCATTATTACTTCCCGCTTCTCAAAGTTTTACGGCTCTTATCTGCCGTCAAGGAAGGCAACAGCCTCAAGCGCCGCCACATTCCCCTCTCCCGCTGCCTTGGCAAACTGATAGGGCTTCCCTGTGATATCCCCGCAGGCAAAGACGCCTTTCAGGGATGTGTGGCACATCCTGTCACACTTTACATGAGCGCCCTCTGTTTCAAGACCGTATATAAGGTTTTTGGGCGCAACGCTCTCACGCAGCACAAATACGCCGTCGCAGGCATATTCACCCTTGTCGGTGATGACTGCCTTTCCTCTCGGAGCTATTTCCTTTGGGGCTTCAAGGATGACCCGGACGTTTTCCCTGTCAAAGCTCACGTCCTCTCTCCCCTTGTATACAGGGAAGTAGAAAAGCCTTTCCACTACCTCCGAAAGGAAGCGTACCTCTGCCTCCTCCTCGGGAGCGTAGGCGATGACAGCGGCTGTCTTTCCCTTGTAGAGCGGAGCATCGCAGGTGGCGCAGTAGCTGACGCCCATCCCCAGGTTTTCTTCCTCTCCCGCAAGGGAGGCGTTATTCACCACGCCCATGGCAAGGATGAGGGAGGCAGCCTCATACATCCCGCCGCTTTTGCCCTGGAGCGCAAATTTCCCGCCCATGTCGTAAACGGCAGTGATACTGTCCTCCGTAAGGGAAATGCCCATACCCTCTATCTGCCTTGCCAGCGCATCCGCCAGTTCATCACCGGAGATCTCCGGCATACCGGGATAATTGAACACCTTTTCCGCCCTGCGCATTTTGCGGCTCATATCCCTTTCACCGAAAAGCAGGACGGACTTGTTCCTTGCTGCGGCAGTGAGAGCGGCAGACACACCGCCTATGCCGGAGCCTATGATAGCGATATCCGTCATATAAGCGCACCCACGCACCTGGCAAGGTCGTCCATGGGATTGGTAGGCTCAAAGCGGGCCACAACACTGCCCTCTCTGTCAATGACGAACTTGGTGAAGTTCCACTTGATGTCGGGGGACTCTACCGCTTCCTTTCCCTTTGCCTTTATCATGGCATTCATGGTGACGGCTGCTATCCCTTTTCCGAAGCCTTCAAAGCCCTTCTGTGACTTCAGATACTCAAAGAGGGGCAGAGCATTTTCACCGTTTACGTCGGACTTCTTCATCTGAGGGAACTCGGTGTGATACTTCAGGGTGCAGAACTGGGTTATCTCCTCATCGGAACCGGGCGCCTGATTGCCGAACTGGTTGCAGGGGACATCTATTATCTCAAGCCCCTTGTCGTGATATTTGGAATACAGCTCTTCAAGCTGCTTGTACTGGGGAGTAAAGCCGCAGCCCGTAGCGGTGTTCACCACTATGACCACCTTTCCCCTGTAATCATCCATGGAGATCTTATTTCCTTTGCTGTCATAAACATACTGATCGTAAAAGCTCATGATGTACCTCTTTTCCCGGGGGAAATGCCCCGATGTCCTTTTGTACTGCCTGTAAGTCTATTCTAATCTATTTTCTTCTCCCTGTCAATAGACAAATTATGCGGCAGGATAAATTATTTGTCAATGTTTGTTAGCATATCCAAACTATTCATTTTCGGTCGGCAGCGCCGACTGGCACTTGGAAGGCAGAGCCTTCACCCACCCGTTGATATCTCTTTCCTTGCCCCTTACATAAGGGCGGCGCTGATATAGAAGTATTAAGCCATGGTATTTCTGATGCAAGGTCAGAAGTACTATGGCGTTTCTATTGACATTACAGAGATGATGTGCTATAATTGTTACTGACAAAAATCGGAATTTACAGGAGAAATGAACATGAAAGTGAAATCAAAGAAGAAAACCATATTATACTGTTGTATTTCTTTAATACTGCTGTTGTTGCTGGCGGCTGTCTTTTTTTTTCAATTTACGGATTTAGGCTATCGAATGTCAGTTCCGTACCGCAGTTCCTTTGAAAAGGTAGCAGATCATAT
>JAGAWT010000026.1 GCA_018110985.1 Oscillospiraceae bacterium | reverse complement strand
CTGCCGGCCGTGGCGGATGTTCGCTGCCGGCCTGCCGGATGTTCGCTGTCGGCCGTGCCGACTCAGGAGGCTGCATCTATGAAGGAGCTTACAAGGAGTATGCCGAGAAGCAGGGGTGATATGAATTTCAGCATCACCACATACAGCTTTTCTCTGCCCATTTTTTCGCCGTTCTTTCTGGCTTCATCAATGACGGTCTGTGGCTTTGCGAACCACCCTATGAAGATGCAGGTGGCTATGGCTGTTGCGGGCATGAGCACATAGTTGCTCAGGTAGTCGAATACATCAAGGAGCTGTGCGGTGGTGCCGTTGGGCAGGGGAAGCTCGAAGTAAAGGAGATTGTAGCCCAGGCAGATGAGCACTCCAAGCACACCTGCTGCGGCTGTTTCCGCAAGGACCGCCTTTTTCCTTGACCAGCCGAGGGAATCTATAAGGCTGGAGGTTATGGTCTCCAGTATGCTTATGGAGCTTGTAAGTGCGGCAAAGAACACCATCACGAAGAATACCGCTCCCACGATGCTACCCACTGTCCCCATGGCGGAGAACACTTCGGGCAGGGCTACGAACATAAGACCGGGGCCGCCTGAGCTCATACCCTCTCTGCCCATGAACACATACACGGCGGGGATTATCATTACTCCTGCAAGGAAAGCCACAAGGGTATCAAAGAACTCTATGCGGCGGACGGACTTTACCAGATCCTCATCGTCCTTGAGATAGGAGCCGTAGGTGACCATTATGCCCATGGAAACGCTGATACTGTAGAAAAGCTGTCCCACGGCATCAAAGATGACCCTGAAAATGTCCTTTATGCTCATTCCGCTTATGTCGGGGATGATATATATCTTCATTCCTTCAAGACCCGTTCTTTCACCGTTTGAAAGGGTGAGGGAATAAATGGAAATGCCGACGATCATCACGAGCAGGATGGGCATCATCACTTTGGAGAGAGCCTCTATCCCTTGGTTCACGCCCCTGTATACCACAAAGGCGGTGATCAGGAGAAAAATGATATCAAAGATGACAGGAGAGGGGAGAGAGGAGATAAACTCCGTGAAATAGCCGCTTTGAGCCGATGCACTTCCCTTTCCCGTCACAAAGTCGGTCAGGTACTTCATTACCCACCCGCCTATAACGCAGTAGTAGGGGAGGATCATAAAGGGGACTACGCTCGCCCCCACACCTATCCACCTGAAACGCCTGTCTATGGCACCGTATGCAGAAAGTGCGCTCTGCTTGGTCTTTCTGCCGATGCTCAGCTCTGTTATCAGCATGGTAAAGCCGAAGGTCAGGGCAAGGACTATGTAAATGCAGAGGAACAGTCCGCCGCCGTCCTTTGCGGCAAGGTAAGGAAAGCGCCAGATGTTTCCCAGTCCGACGGCGCTGCCCGCAGCCGCCAGCACGAATCCCAGTGAGCTTGAAAAAGAATTTCTTTTTTTCATATCCACATTCCCTTTAAAGTGTTGAACGGATATATTGTCAAAATACGAAAAGTTGACAAACACCATCTTTAAATTCTATCATATAAGTCCCTGTAAATCAAGTACAGAAGAAAAATGTAACCGTTATGTAATATCTGTGGGGGTCAAAAATCTTCAAAACGGTTGATTATCCCGAAAAAATATGTTACAATTAAAAGGTATAGTTTTACATTCCACATAGGAAGGAAATTCGGATGGAGGATCTTGAAGTCTCTCTGCGGCGCAGGAGCGACACCCTTTATGTGAGCGGCTCAGCCATGATAATTTTCGGGCTGTGGTCCGTGATCCGCTTCACTCTTTCTCTGACTACCCACGATGCCGTTGTGACGGAACAGCTTGAACAGAACTACGACCCTGCTGCCATAGCAGACAAGCAGGTCTATTATTTTCTTGTGTATGTCTTATCATACGGGCTGCTGGGGATGGATATGCTTTTAAGGCTGCTTGTGGGTCTGGGGGCACGCCGTGAGGGAAAAGGAAGGAAGAGCGGAATGGGGTACGCAGTGCTGTCGGTGTTCATGCTCCTTTGGGAGTTCTGGCAGCTTTTGCTTGTTATACTGAACATTTTTGAGGGGCGGGCATATGTTATGGATGTGGTCATCACTCCCGTGGTGCAGTTTTCCTGCCTGCTTTGTGCGGCAGAGCTTTCCTGGAACGCCGTAAAGGTGAAGCTGATAAAAAGGCGGCTGAAGAAAGAGGTGCGGGATGCAGCTTGATTTTCACTACTACGCCACCGCCGCCGCTGCCCTTATAGCAGGGTACGACCCCGACCAAAGCATAAAAACGGGCTTTTTCTCACAGATGACGGATCACTGCTCACGCACCTTCCTTTCCGGAATAAAGGCTCCGCTGAACGCCGCTACCACTCAGCTCATGCTGGAGCTTATGGAGAGCGGTTCGGACCCTGTTTCAATGCAGGATATCACCCGCATATGGGCATCCTTCCACTTTCTCCCCGCAGATCTTAAAGCACAGGTAAAGGGATCCATCCTGTACAAAAGCAAGTACAGGCTCATCTGCGGCCCCGACGGGGCGCTGGCCGGAGAGACGGTGCGCCTTGCAAAAAGGGAAGGCACCATCGAGGCGGCGGGGCTTGCCATGCACGTTCTGGCAGATACCTGGGCACACCGCTATTTTGCGGGTACTCCCTCCCTTGTAATAAACAATATAGGCGATGACCTTGAAGAGCTTATACCGGGGGAGGATGGCTTTACAAGAAGACCCGTAAAGTTCCGGCACAGTCTTACGGCAGAGGATGACCCGGAAAACGGCATCTACAACAACAGTCTCAACAATTACTCCGAAAAGTCCGTAATGGTGCTGGGTCACGGGAGAGCAGGCCACCTGCCCGACCTCAGCTTTGCCCGCTATGTGTATATGCCCGCATGGGGAGATTACAGGCAGGTCATAAAGGACAATCCTAAGGAATACTACAACGCTTTCTGTCAGATGGTCTATGCCCTGAAGTACCTCAGGGGAGAGGTCGGGGAGTTTGAGACGGGAGTTTATGACTATGAGGCTGCAGAGCCCTACGGACTCCGCATAAAGGAGATACTTGAAAAGAGGCAGCTTGATGCCTGTGAGGACTGGAAGGCATTTTTAAAGGAAAACTGGGATGTGGTGCCCGGGGATTTTGACACCCGTGCCGCAGAAAAGGAATATACGGATGCTCCCGACAGCAAAAAGGATGATACGGCGATAGGCAGGTTCGTTCTTGCTGCCCTTGCACAGAAAAGTATGGTCAGCGGCAGTATATTCAGGTCCGGCAACCTGCTGGCAGGCTTTTCGGCAGATCCCGGTAAGGGAAAGGGCATAAAGGATTTTATGAAGCTGAAGGACTATCTGGGAAGGAGAGGTACGGATGACTAATGCGGGAAGAGTAAGGAACATCCTGTTTGCCCTGATACAGACAGCGGCGGCGGTGTATATGATCGCAGAGCCCGCAGACGGCTATGTTTTTGTGGCGGTCATACTGTCTTTTTCGCTTCTGCTGATGGGTGCAAAGACTATCATATACTATTTCAGCATGGCAAGGCACATGGTGGGCGGAAAGAGGATGCTCTACATGGGTGTCCTGCTCCTTGATGCGGGAGCCTTTGCGGTCTCCCTCGACAGCATACCGAGAGCCGTTGTGCTGCTGTACCTTTTCATCAGCCACGCCTTTTCGGGAGTGATAGATGTGCTGAGAGTAAAAGAGGCAAAGGATTCGGGCTACCCGTTCTCAAAGTTCACCCTTGCCACAGGTATAATAAATCTGGTGTCGGCGGCGCTTTGCATAGTGTTCATCAATTCCGAAAGAACGGCTGTCTACATCTTCTGTGCGGGTATCATTTATTCGGCGATAACGAGGATCATCTCCTCTTTCAGAGAGACAAGGATAATATTTATAAACTGATGAGATATCCCATCAAATAACAAAAGAGAGGTATCAGGAATGAAAAGAATAACGGCGGTGCTTGCCGCAGCGATGTCGGTGCTCATGCTCTCATCTCCCGTGACCTATGCCGCAAAGGCAGATATATCGGACTATGTGCGCATGGATGAATATGTTCCCTTCAAGATGACGGATGCGGATTTCTGGATAGACCTGAAGGGAGCGGAGGAAAAGAAGATATACAGCAGGAGCAGTATAGACAGGCTCAATGAGGAAAACCGCATCACATTCAGCATAGACGGCAATACCGTCTCCCTTTACGATCTGGAGGACACCATAGATGGCGGCATAGTCCGTGCCCTTGTGGGCATGGCGAACACCCCCTCCGACCCTTCGGCAGTCTACAGGAAGGGAAAGCCCACCACATCTTCCTACTGGAGGAAGCTGGAGGAAAAGAGGAACATGGAGGGCATAGAGGACGAGGTGCAGGTGCAGTTCGGCTTTTCCACCAAAAGATCCAGCCTGAGAGCCTTTCCCAGCTATGATTTCATAGGAGAGGACGAGGGAGACAGGTTCTACGATGTGATGGTGTGGTCGGAGTTCATGCCCTATATGCCCCTTGCCGTGCTCCATGAGACCGCCGACGGTGAATGGCTCTATGTCTGCTTTGAGGGCTTTTCGGGCTGGGTACACAAGGATTGTGTGGCTTTATGCGAGACCAAGGATGAATGGCTTGAAAGAGCCGACCCGGAGGAATTTCTCGTGGTGACCGGCAGGGAGGTGCGCCTTCAGGATGATGTGGAGAACGAGTCCCTCAGCGGCAGCCTTCTCCCCATGGGGACAAAAATGCCTCTGGTAAGGATAGAGGATGCCCCGGAATTCATAAACGACAGGGAGACCAAGGGCTGCTACATCGTAAAGCTGCCCGTAAGGGGAGAGGACGGCTATATCACCGACAGGTATTCCCTTATATCCATAAAGGAAGATGTGAATATCGGCTACCTCGACTACACAAGGGAAAACGTGGTAAGGCAGGCAATGAAGCTCTACGGTGACAGATACGGCTGGGCAGGCATGAGCCATTCCAACGACTGCTCCGGCATCACGGGAGAGATATTCCGCTGCTTCGGCATAAAGCTGCCCCGTGTGTCTTCGGATATAGGCAACTACAACGGCAAAAAGACCTACGATGTGACGGAATACCCCGTAAAGAAAAAGATAAGGCTCCTGAAAAAGGTGCCCATAGGTTCCGTGCTGTTTTTCAAGGGACACATAATGATATTCCTGGGTGTCTACAAGGATGCGCCCTACTGCATAAGCGCAGCGGGCACCTATTACGACGACAGTGAGAAGATCTACGACACAAACAGCGTTCTTATCACCAATATGAACGAGGTGAACCGCTCCGACGGAGACTCCTGGACAGAGCACCTGCAAAAGATAGTGGTCATCTGAGAGAAAACAGGAAAGGAAAATATCGGAAAAACCTTGACATAAGGAAGTTTATTTGCTAAAATAATAATTTGGTGGTCTTACTTTTAAAAAGGGACTGCCTTCTATCAACGTTATGTACGTTATTATTATGGAGTGATAAAAATGAACCCTATCGGTCTCAACGACCTGAGAGAAAAGTTCCTTGCCTTTTTCGAGAGCAAGGGTCACAAGAGAATGGCAAGTGCCGGTCTCATCCCTCAGGATGACAATTCCCTGCTGCTTATAAACAGCGGCATGGCGCCTTTGAAGAAGTTCTTCCTGGGCACACAGACACCTCCCTCCAAGAGGGTCACCACCTGCCAGAAGTGTATCAGGACCCCGGATATAGAGCACGTTGGCAAGACTTCCCGCCACGGCACCTACTTTGAGATGCTGGGCAACTTCTCCTTCGGCGACTACTTCAAGGAGGAGGCCATAGAGTGGGCATGGGAGTTCCTCACCGGCGTTCTGGAGATACCCAAAGAAAAGCTGTGGATAACCGTCTTTGAAAGCGATGACGAGGCAGAGAATATCTGGGCGGACAAGATAGGCGTTCCCCGTGACAGGATAGTAAGGCTGGGCAAGAAGGACAATTTCTGGGAGCACGGTTCGGGTCCCTGCGGTCCCTGCTCGGAGATACACTTTGACAGAGGCGAGGCTTACGGTCCCTTTGAGAGCTTTGAGCAGGCAAGCGACAATGACCGTATCATAGAGGTGTGGAACCTTGTTTTCTCCCAGTTCGACAGTGACGGCAACGGTCACTACGAGGAGATGAAGAACAAGAACATCGACACGGGCATGGGTCTGGAAAGACTGGCTGTGGCTATGCAGGGAGTGGACAACCTCTTTGAGGTGGACACCGTACAGAACATTATGAGAGCCATAAGCGACACCGCCGGTGTGAAGTACCACGAGGACGAGAAGAAGGATGTTTCTCTCCGTGTCATCACCGACCATATCAGGAGCACCACCTTTATGATAGGCGATGGTGTTACCTGCTCCAACACGGGCAGAGGCTATGTGCTGCGCAGACTTCTCCGCAGAGCCGCAAGGCACGGCAGGCTTTTGGGCATAAGAGAGCCTTTCCTGTACAAGATCTGCGACACGGTCATCGACGAAAACAAGAACGCTTACCCCGAGCTGGAGGAAAAGCGTGAATATATCAAAAAGCTGGTAAGAGCAGAAGAGGAGAGCTTTGCCAAGACCATCGACCAGGGTCTGGAGATACTTTCCCGTTCCCTTGAGAGCATCGAAAAGGGCGGTATGCTCCCCGGTGACGAGGCTTTCAGGCTCTCCGACACCTACGGCTTCCCCATAGACCTTACCCGTGAGATAGCCGAGGAAAAGGGCATAAGCGTGGACGAAGAGGGCTATGCGGTCTGCATCGCAGAGCAGAAGCGCCGTTCAAGGGAGGATTATCTTTCAAAGGGCGGTTCCTCCTGGGATGAAAATGTACTCAGCGGCATAAAGACAGAAAAGACCGTATTTACGGGATACACCGAGGAGGAGAGCACTGCAAGGGTGCTGAAGATCTTCAAGGGTGCTGATGAGGCAGAGAGCATAAGCGAGGGGGATGAGGCTGTACTCGTTCTCGACAGGACTCCCTTCTATGCGGAATCCGGCGGACAGGTTGGAGATACGGGCGTTATAGTTATCGGCGAATCCGAGTTTGCTGTCAGTGACACCCAGAAAAACCCCAACGGCGTTTATCTCCACTTCGGCGTGGTATCCCAGGGCGGCATATCCGCAGGGGACAGCGTTACTGCAAGGATAGACAGCGTTCGCCGCCATGCCATAATGAAGAACCATACTTCTGTACACCTTCTCCAGGC
Organism: Oscillospiraceae bacterium; assembly: GCA_018110985.1. Lineage (GTDB taxonomy): Bacteria > Bacillota > Clostridia > Oscillospirales > Ruminococcaceae > Huintestinicola. The sequence goes on along the minus strand of JAGAWT010000026.1, from coordinate 48,387 downwards.
AGCTTTGAGAAAGGTACTGGGCGACCATGTACATCAGATGGGCTCCTATGTGGATGAGACCAAGGGCAGGTTCGACTTTGTGCATCCCGAGGCACTGACCCGTGAGCAGATCCGTGAGGTAGAGGCGATAGTAAACAGGAATATCCTTGATGCCATCCCCGTCACCATGGAGGAAATGCCCATAGAGGAAGCTAAGAAGCTGGGTGCCATGGCGCTTTTCGGAGAAAAGTACGGAGATATAGTAAGAGTTGTTTCTGCCGGGGATGTTTCCGTGGAATTCTGCGGAGGAACCCATGTAGACAATACTCTCAGGCTCGCCGCTTTCAGGATAACCTCCGAAAACTCTGTTGCAGCCGGTGTGCGCAGGATAGAGAGCATCACCTGCACCGGCATCACCGATCTGCTTGACAGGTATGAGCAGCTCCTTGCCGAGAGCGCATCTCTTCTCAAGGCTTCCACCTTTGAGGATGTGCCCGTAAAGGCGCAGTCCGATCTCCAGAGGATAAAGGCTCTCGAAAAGGAAGTGGCAGCCCTCAATGCCAAGCTCGCAAAGCAGGGCAGCGGTGATGTTATGGCGGATGCAGCTGTTGTGGGCAGCTTCAGGGCAGCAGCCTCCAAGGTAAAGGATGTGCCCAAGGATACGCTGCGCTCCATGGGCGACGACATACGCTCCGCCAACGCTGATGCGGTGGTGCTTATAGCCGATGTGACAGAGGGCTCTGCGACACTTCTGTGTGTATGCGGTGCGGATGCTGTGGCAGCAGGTGCTGATGCGGGCAGGATAGTCCGTGAGGCAGCCGCTCTCACAGGCGGAAAAGGCGGCGGCAAGAAGGATCTTGCAATGGCAGGTGTGGGAGATATCTCCCTTATCGACAAGGTGATCACCGAATTCCCCGCTATCGTCGGGAAATTCATCGGATAAGAAATGAGGAAACAGGATGTCTGCTAACATAGTTATAGGAACACAATGGGGCGACGAGGGAAAGGGCAAGATAATCGACCTTCTCGCTTCGAGAGCCGATGTTGTGGTAAGAGCACAGGGCGGCAACAACGCAGGTCACACCGTTGCCAGCGGCAGCGAGACCTACAAGCTGCACCTTATCCCCTCCGGCATTCTCTACAAAGACACTCTCTGCCTTATAGGTGCGGGAGTGGTAATGGATCCCAAGGATATCCTGGGGGAGATCTCCGAGCTTTCAAAGAGAGGACTTTCCTTCGATAACCTGAAGATAGACCCCAGAGCACACATCATCATGCCCTGGCATATCGCTCTGGACGGACTTTCCGAAAAGTTCAGGGGAAACAAGGACATAGGTACCACCCACAGGGGCATAGGTCCCACCTATATGGACAAGTACGAAAGAAGCGGTCTGCGTTTCTTTGACCTTGTGAATCCGGAGATATTCAGGGAGAAGGCAAGGTCCGCAGGTGAACTGAAAAACGCCATCATAACAAAGGTATTCGGCGGTGAGGCTCTCGATCTGGATGCTGTCATCGAGGAATACACAGAGTACGGAAGACAGCTGAAAAAGTATATGGCTGATGTTTCCGTTCTCACCTATGAGGCTAACAAGGCAGGAAAGACCATCCTCTTTGAGGGAGCACAGGCTACACTCCTTGATATAGACTTCGGTACATACCCCTATGTTACCAGCTCCCATCCCCTTTCTGCGGGTGTGTGCACGGGAACGGGCGTAGGACCTCTTATGATAGACGCTGTTTACGGTGTTGCCAAGGCATACACCACAAGAGTGGGCAAGGGTCCCTTCCCTACGGAGCTTTTTGACGAAACAGGGGATTATATCAGAGACAAGGGCCATGAGTTCGGCACCATTACGGGCAGACCCCGCAGGACCGGCTGGTTCGACTCCGTTATCGTGCGCCATGCGGTAAGAGTGAACGGACTTTCCGCTCTCTGCATCAACAAGCTGGATACACTGGCGGGTCTTGATACCCTTAAAGTATGCGTGGCTTACAAGAAGCCCGACGGTACGATCATAAGGGACTTCCCTCCCACACTTGAGGGGCTTGAGGGCTGTGAGCCCGTTTATGAGGAGCATCCGGGCTTTAAGGATGATATCTCCGGTGTGAGAAGGTTCGAGGATCTTCCCGCAGTCTGCCGTGAATATATCTCAAGGCTTGAAGAACTGTGCGAGTGCAGTATAAAGATGGTAGGCGTAGGCCCCGAAAGAACTCAGATAATCGAAAGATAACAAAGACCGCATATCCGCCGAAGCAGCGGATATGCGGTCTTATTTGCGGAATTATTTTATTCGTAGCTTGCCTTCATGGTGTCAAGTATTTCGGGGAAGTAAACGGAGCGGGCGCTGCGGTTTATCATACCGAAGTTCTCATCACCGGAATCGGTGCCGCCGTTGTCCCACAGGAAGCAGGGGATGCCGTAGGAGGCTGCCTTTTCGGTGTACTGCTTTGCCCAGGCTACACGGGCATCAAGGTTGTTCTTGTTGGTGGCGCCAAATTCACCGATGACCACTCCATAGCCGTTCAGGATGAATTTCTTGTTCAGATCGTCCATAAAGGAGAGATCCTTGCCCTTAGTCTCAGACCAGTCCTTGTAGCCGCCGCCGTAATTCATGGCAAAGTCATAGGGGGTGTAGGCGTGAACGGAGAGAATGATGTGTTCAGCGCTGTCGGTGGGCATGGTAAAGGCATCGTTAAGAGCATTCGAGGGAGATGCGGCGTTGCTCGGCACCATGAGATAGCGCTTGTCGTTGTTGCCGCCGCTCTTTCTTACCGTATCAACGAACACCTGGTTCAGCTTTGATATGTTCTTTATGGAAGCTACGCCTTCCGCATCATTCGGCTGGAACCACCATTCCTTTGAGGTGCCGCTGAGACGGGGCTCATTCATTGACTCAAAGATAAGGTGCTGATCGTAGTCCTTGAAATTATCAGCTACCTGTGACCAGATGGTCTCGATGTACTTTTCGGAGTTTTCGTAGTTTTTGTCATCGGGATAATAATACTTCTTGTCGTTGTCGTGGTGGGAGTTGATTATAACATAGAGACCCGCATCATATGCGTAATCCACTACCTCGGTGACACGACCCATCCACGCCTTGTCGATGTGAAAGTCCTTGTCGGTGTGCTGACCCCATGAGACGGGAACACGAATAGAGGTAAAGCCTGCATCCTTTACATATTTTATCATTTCCTTGGTGGTCTTGGGCTGTCCCCAGGCAGTTTCGGTCTCAAGTCCGGAATTTCCCAGTGCATCAAGGGTGTTCCCAAGGTTCCAGCCCAGCTTCAGCTGTTTTGCATAGTCCACCGACGAAAGGCTGAAATTGGCTTCGGCCTTTTTAAGCTCCGTAGTTTCAGCGGCTGCCACGGCAGCCGAAGTCTCCGCAGGAGCTGTTTCGGTAGATGCCCCCGACTGACCGCACCCTGCCATGATGCTCGTCATAAGAACGCCCGCACATAAAAGTGATAGCTTTTTCATTTAGTATTCCTCCGTTTTACATGGTCTTGCACTTGCCTGATGTCTTTTTTTTACAGTATAATACTAATTCTTCCTCAATGTATAGATGATCTCCAAGCCTCAAATCCCTTATATTCAAGCATTTGAGGCTTGTTTCTTGTCTGTACATCGGTCAGAAATCAGTATAACACATAAGCAGAACTATGTCAATAAGATGATTTTTTGCGTATATGTTGCCAAATTAAAATATACGGTGTTCTGCACTCTGCCCTAAACGATAACGCCCCCGCAAAGCGAGGGCGCACCGTAGAAAGGGAGAAAATGAAAAGAATTGGGTAAAATCAGAATTATTGGGAAACATACTCCTCGGGGTCAACGAAGTAACCGTCCTGACGGACTTCAAAATGGAGATGGTTTCCTGTGGAGTCGCCTGTGGAGCCTATAAACCCTATAAGCTCGCCTGCCTCCACATGCTGGCCTTCTTCGGCATTGAGCTCCGACTGATGAGCGTATACGCAGATATTGCCGTCATCATTCTGGATCTTTATATTGTTCCCGTAGCCGCCGCTCCAGCCCTCGGACGCCTCTATCACTGTACCCGCCGCAGCGGAGTAGATGGGAGTCCCATAGGGAGCAGCTATGTCTATTCCCTTGTGGTTCCTGTTGTCGCCAACATGGGCTGAAATGTACCCGCCGTCTACCGGCCAGACATATTCACCGTTGCCAACGCCTACCTTGAACTGAGGAACATTGTGGTTTATGGAGGGTGCCATACCCACTCTTACCACCTGGGGAACAGGCCTGCTGTAAACCGCAGTCTCAAGTGTCTTTTTGCGGACGGGAATGTCGTTTCTGTAAGTCACAAGCACCTTTGAGCGTCTTTCGCCCTCTATGCCCTCTTTTTCCACTATGCACTGACCCTCTGCAAGAGTAGGGTCCTCTATCTTAACGGTAGTAAAGGCGATAGGGGAACGGAAGGTCTCTTCCTTGGTGCAGTCAAGCTGCAGATATGGCTTTGTGGTGGATACCTTTATGAGAGTGCCGGTCTTGAGAAGGTCGCCTCCAAGCTGTATCTGCCTGCCCTCATAGGTGGCGTAGCATTTGCACAGCTCGTCGAGGGACATATTCAGATCCTCGGCTATCTTCATCAGCCAGTCTCCGTCCTTGACTTCGTAGTACTCGGTGGTGCCTACTCTTCCCAGTATGACCTTCAGTATATCGGCGTGGGAGACCACATCCTCCGGGTCTACATATTCTTCAAGGTCGTAAACTACCTTTTTCTCAAAATCTACCTTGATGTAATCATTGTTGTTGTATGCGGTCTTGAAGCTCTCGATGGAGGAAGCGATAGGCTCATAGTCCGTAACTGCTCCCAGAAATTCTCCGTCAACTCTTACCGCATAAGCCTTTACCTTGCCTTCAACGCCTTCCTCGGTCTCCTCGGCGGATGTTTCTTCCTCCGTGGCTTCGTCATAGTTTTCGGAGATGAGGTTTTCCATATTCAGCACCAGCTCGCTCTCATCAAGCACCTGTGTGGTGCCGGAAAGGGGCTGCAACTTTATGGATGCGTTGGTGGAGAAACTGTCCCCGGTGTCATAATACTTTACCCTGTCGGAAAGGATTATCTTCGCACCGTTTACGACATTTTCATCCGTTACAACTCCCATATTCGTTCCGCCGTACTCAACGCTGAGACCGTAGTCCTCGGCAGCGGTGGACTTCACCGTAAAGGCAAGAGCCGCTACGGCTGCTATGGGAAAGACTGTATTCAAAACGGAAAGCAGTTTGCTTTCACGGTTATTATCATGCTTTTCACCTTTGCTCGGAGACACTGCAGCACTGCTCTCTATGTCCCCGGGGTTATGTGATGTCGGCATAAAAGACCCCCTGTATTATTTTTGCGGTTACAAAGTGGTTACATTATATTATATCACAAATCGGAGAAAAATCAAGGGCTTTGACTTCAATTTCATCTTTGTTCATAAAATACAGCAATATGACTGATTACGCTATGAATTATTTGTGGTTATTTAGGCTAAATGCACAAAACGCATAGACGCATTTAACGATGTTATGGGATTTTTCCGATGACACCGTTTTCACAAATAAGCATACTGAATTATACGGTATCAGTGGCTTTATGGATGCGGTATAAGCCGTAAAACGCTCTTCGGTGCATATGATATCCGTATCATCGGATCCGATTCTTTTTCACTTATCTCCATTGAAGTTTTCCGTGTAATATGTTATGACCGGGCAGTGCCTTCTCCGCTATGAGACCATGCAGCGAAACAGTTCATTTTATTTTTCTGCATCCATTGCACTTTGCGTCATTATATGTTATAATTGAAGAACAAATTTCAAACTTTGCATTATAGGTGATATTATGGACAGAAAAGCATTTTACAGAGTGTTATCTCTTGTCTGTGCCGCAGCAGTTGCTGCCTCACCGGTCCTCCCTTTCACGGCGGAGCTGTTTTCGGCGGATGTATGGGCAGGGGAGCAGCTGGGTCAGAACGATTTTGACAGCGGTGTGGGTCTGCCATGGCACGTTTGTGAATCCACCACGGGCAAAATGGATTTTGAGATAGACAACGGAGTATACAAGATAACCATTGTGAATCCGGGCGGCGCTTCCAACGGCGGAGAAGACAGGTGGGACTGCCAGTTCAGGCACAGGGGGCTGAAAATAGTCTCAGGTCATCAGTACAGGGTAAGCTATGAGATCACCCCGTCCAACAGCGGCAAGTACTACACCAAAATAGGAAACCTTGAGGGTGATGTTGAGGTCTGGCACAATATGAGCAACGGCTATGACCTTGACAGTACATGGGATCCCATATATATCGGTGCTAACGAGACCAAGAGGGTGGATCTTACCTTTACTGCGGGCATGAACATAGATGTGGCGGAATGGGCTTTCCATCTTGGCGGGGACGGACAATACACTCCCGGAGGGTGTTTTCCCGCCGGCACGGTCATCACCTTTGACAATATGTCACTTACGGATCTTTCAAGCAATGAGAACGACTATGTGGATGTCCCTCTGAGGGAAAGAGCAGCCATCGTCACGAACCAGGTGGGGTATCTGACAGGCAGATGCAAGCAGGCGACCCTTATCTCGGACGAGAAAAAGCCTTTGGATATGTATCTGAAAGACACATCGGGGAACACTGTCTATGAATTCAAGAGCAGGCCTTTCGGAAATGACAGTGATTCCGGTGACAGTGTACACATCCTTGATCTCACAGACTTTGATACGGAGGGGGAATATTACCTTGAATGTGAGAACGGGAAAAAGAGCCGCAGCTTTGTCATAGGCGGAACAGGGGAGTATTCAAGGCTTCTGTACGATTCCCTCAACTACTTCTACCAGAACCGCAGCGGTATCCCCATAGAGAGCGCTTACATCAGCTCCGGAGACAAGGATGCGCTGTCGAGAGCGGCAGGTCATGTGACGGACAATGCGCAGATACAGCATACATGGGGCTATTCCGGTACATCCGGAAGCATAGATGTTTCCGGCGGATGGTATGATGCGGGAGATCACGGTAAATACACTGTAAACGGCGGCCTCTCTCTGTGGCTTTTGCAGAATGAATATGAGACTGCCTCCGCATACGGTTACGATGCTGTTTTCGGAGACGGCACAATGTATCTTCCGGAGAACGGGGACGGTTTTCCGGACCTGCTCAATGAAGCCCGTTATGAGGCTGAGTGGATGTTTAAAATGGTAATAGACGGGGGAGAGTACGACGGCTGCGTATACCATAAGGCGCATGATGAAACATGGACAGGACTGGGTATCGCTCCTGCGGAGGATGATAAGAACCGTATCGTAAAGCCTCCGACAACTGCCGCAACTCTGAATTTTGCGGCGTGTATGGCACAGTCTGCAAGGCTCTGGGCAGGTCTTGACGATGACTTTTCCCAAAAGTGCGTAAATGCTGCCGTAAAAAGCTATGCGGCGGCCAAAGCCCACCCCGATATGTTCGCACCTCTTGATGAATCTGTGGGCGGCGGTGCCTACGGCGACGATGATGTGACGGATGAATTTTACTGGGCTGCCTGCGAGCTATTTGTCACCACAGGGGATAAGAGCTACTATGAGGACATGAAGAAGTCAAAGTTCTTTCTGGCTGTGCCCTCCGACCTGTCGGGCGGTGAAAGCGTTGACAGCTGCGGCACCTTTGACTGGGGTAACACAGCAGCACTGGGGACTTTTTCGCTTGCTCTGCACCCTTCCTTCCTTGATGAGAACGACAGGAAAAAGGCAGAAAGCAATATCGTAAAAACTGCGGACTATTTTCTTGAAACAGGCGAAAAACAGGGATACGGTCTTCCCTACAAGAGCAGCACCATAGCCTATAATGACAGCGACAAGGGCTTTCAGTGGGGCTCCAATTCCTTTGCGGTTGATAATGCCATTGCGGAAGCCTATGCCTATCTTCTGACCGGAGAAGATAAATATCTGGATGGCACTGTCCGCACCATGGACTACATTCTCGGCAGGAACCCCAACGACATTTCCTATGTGACAGGCTACGGTGCGTACACTGCCGAAAACCCTCACCATCGCTACTGGTCAAAGCAGATAGACCCTATGTACCCATCGGCGCCTGACGGTGTTATGGTGGGCGGCCCAAATTCAGGTATGCAGGATCCTTGGGTAAAAGGCTCGGGCTGGAAAAAGGGTCAGATACCTCCGGAAAAATGCTATCTGGATCATATAGAGGCGTGGTCTGTAAATGAATGCTGCATAAACTGGAATGCATCCCTTGCGTGGCTGACGGGTTTTGTGGCAGTGGAAAGCGGCGGTGTTTCCATAAACAGAACAAGCCCCGGAGCAAGTGCAAAGCCGCAGAGCTATGAGGTCTCCGAAACAGAGACAGTGTATGAGGGAACTGCTGATGATGCGGATAATGCCGGAAATGAGGAAAGAATAATTCCTCAAAGGGAGGATGCGGAAGACGAAGACGGTGTAAGAGTGACTGCATCAACGGAAGCTGTAAAGGAAAAGGATGACGATTCCGAAAAAGACAAGGATAAAAGCGATAACAGCGGGATAATCAAGGTGGCTATAATAGCAGGAGCTGCGGTAATTGCCCTTATCTCCCTTGAACTGTTCATACTGCGTATCATCAAGCTGAAGAATAATGATAAGAAATAAGTGATACTAATTTCTGACCGATGTATAGACAAGAAACAAGCCGCAAATTCTTGAGTATAAGGTATTTGAGGCTTGGAGATCGTCTATACATCGCGGAAGAATTAGTATGATACCGATCTCTGACAGATGTACAGAGAAATGCCCGCAAAATCCCGGATATATGCGGCTTTGCGGGCAGAGATCATCTTTACATCGAAGAAGAAGTATAAAGCCTGTTCCGCCGTATAAACTGCGGAACAGGCTTTCTTAATCAATTATGCTTACAAAGTCGGAAGATCTTTCAAGTATGGATCCGTTAAATCTACAGTGTATGAATTCAAAGCGGGAATATTTATGGGCAAGAGGTTTGTTCCAGTCGTGAACAAGCTCTTTTTTTATATGAGCCCCAAATTCACAGTCGATGAATGTGGCTTTTGCGTATTCACGCCACGGTCTTCCTACATACACACTGTTTACAGGGCAGTCGGAAGTGAAGGTGCAGTTTCTGAAAACATATCCTATTTCAGCACCTTCGGGAGTGGACGGAGCTGTAATGAAGCCGTTTATCTCTTTCCCTCTGTCGAGAGAATGGATGTGACAGTTTTCAAATTCCGCATGGGCACTGCCGAAGATAAAGTCCACATCCCCCTCTATATAGCAGTTCTTATACAGTTGGTGACCCTGTATGCGGGGGGCTTTTTCCGTGGGACCTCTGAACCCTCCCGGCTCTATCTCCTTCGGAGGGAGAGGGCCTGTAAAGAGTGTGTCCTGTCTGCCTTTCAGTATGCAGTTTTCAACAGTGATGCTGTTTCCCTCCGCATAGAGTGCGACTGCCTGACCTATACCATCCCCGAAGCCTGCCGTGTTCTCCACAGTAAGACCTTTCAGCGTTATGTCATCTGCATATATGAGCAGCGTATAGCTTCTGAAAGTCCCAAGAGGCTCATCAAGAAAAGGATGTTTCTTCTTTGCGTAAAGACCGCCTGTCAGGATAGTACGGGTCGGGTCCTTTCCAAGCAGTGTGATGCCGTTCCTTCTTATCTCAAACTGACCCTTGAAGATGCCGCTGCCCGGTTGGATAACACTGTTGTCCGTACTGTCAAGGGCTGCCTGCAATGAAGATGCGGGGTCTGAGTTTTCGGGAATGTCCCACATATCAGAAGCCGAAATAATTCTTTGCGTTGTTGTAGGAAATATCCTCTGTTATGCTGCCGAGAACGTCCATATCGGCGGGGAATTTTCCATCCTCCACCCAGGTGCCCAGAACATCACAGAGTATTCTGCGGAAATACTCATGGCGGGGATAGGAAAGAAAGCTCCTTGAATCTGTGAGCATACCCACAAATCCTGCAAGATAACCAAGGTTTGCCAATGAGGTGAGCTGCTCCTTCATGCCGGTCTCATTGTCGTTGAACCACCATGCGCTGCCGTGCTGGATCTTGCTGACAGCCTCTGAGCTCTGGAAACAGCCGAGAATGGTATCTATTGTCTGATTATCGTGGGGATTGAGACTGTAAAGTATAGTCTTCGGAAGTGACTTCTCCTTTTCAAGAGAATTGAGGAAATCAGCCAGGTCGGCAGAGGAAGTGTAGGAATTTATGCTGTCATAACCGGTATCGGGACCCAGCTTTTCAAACATGGGACCGTTATTGTCACGCTTTGCCCCCATGTGAAGCTGCATTACCCAGCCTCTCCTGCAGTATTCGCCTGCAACGAAACGCATGAATGCAGTTTTGAAAATGAGCTTTTCTTCATTCGTGACACTTGTGCCGGACAGCTTTTTCCGGAAGATCGAATCAACAGTGCTGTCGTCTGCGGGGGAATAATAGGGGAATTCCCAGGCGTGGTCGGAAACGCTGCATCCCATGGATGCAAAGAAATCCATTCTTGTGCTGAGTGCTGCTTTCAGAGCATCCCATGATGTGATATCAACGCCGCTTACCTTTGCCAGCTTCTGTATGTAATCGCAGAAATCAGCTTTTTCTATGTTCATCGCCTTGTCGGGTCTCCAGGCGGGGAGCACCTTAACATCAAAGCTCTTGTCCTCTGCGATCGCCTTGTGATATTCAAGGCTGTCAACAGGGTCATCGGTGGTGCATATGACATCCACACCGCTCATTTTGATTATATTTCTTACGGACATTTTGGGAGAACGGAGCTTTTTGTTGCATATCTCCCAGACCTCCTCGGCAGTTTTCTCATTGAGCGTGCCGTGATAATCAAAATACCTTTGAAGCTCCAGATGAGACCAGTGATACAAAGGATTGCCGACAGCCCTTGACAGTGTCTTTGCCCACATGAAGAATTTTTCCTTTTCGGATGCATCTCCTGTGATGTACTTTTCATCCACGCCTGCCGATCTCATAAGGCGCCACTTGTAGTGATCGCCTCCGAGCCATACCTGTGTGATGCTCTCAAACTGCCTGTCCTCTGCGATCTCCTTTGGGTCGATATGGCAGTGATAGTCTATAATGGGCATCTTTTCTGCATGGGAATGGAAAAGCTCAGATGCTGTCTTTGTGGAAAGCATGAAATCCTTGTCCATAAATGCTTTCATAGTTATCATCCTTTCAATGAAAATCGGTGGTACTTCTTTGTATCAGTTCACATGAGAACACTGTCTGCTTTGGGACAGCTTTTGAACCTTCAAATATCTCCATAAGAGAGGAGACACATTTTTCACATATAGCCTGCAGCCTGTTGTCAACGGAAGTGAGCTCCGGCTCGCAGCATTCACAGAGATCGGAATCGTTGTAACCGGTAACAGCCAGATCCTTCGGAACGGAGAGCCCGGCAGACGAAGCATATTTGAGAACGCCTACCGCAAGCACATCCTCCGAGCATATAACACTGTCGTAGCCGCTTCTTTTTTTGAACACCTCTCCGATCATGCTTCTTATGTAGCTTGGGGAGAGCCGCCTGCTGAGGGTGGAGTGTGAAGGAATGTATAGCATATTGCTTTCAAGGTCTGTCACCCCAAGTTCCCCTGCCGCATCCATAAAACCCTTCATTTTTTTCTTTCCGCTGTATGAAAGGGAATTGTAGATATATAGAGGACATTTCCTTCCGGAAAGGAGCATCTGCCTTGTGCAGTCGTACATGGCAAGGTAATCGTCGCAGACCACGCTGTAAACATTGGGCGAATTTATGACACCGTTCACCATCATGACAGGAACTGTTTTTGCTGCATCTGTGATGTATGAATTCAGCTCGTCGTTTTCTTCGGCGTAGCTCGAACCCACAAGTATGACCGCATCCACTCTTTTTGAGAGGAGCATACTCATTTGCTTTTCCTTTTCCTTATGCTCATAGCCCGTGCAGCAAAGGATCATGTCATAGTTCTGCTTTCTGAGCGATTCTTCAAGGAAATAGACCGCATGGGCGATGTATCTGTCGGAGGAATCGGTACACATTATGCCGATGGTCTTCATGGTGTTCAGACCCAGACCTCTGGCGAATACATTAGGTGTGTACCCCTGCTCCTTAATGACGGACAGCACCTTTTCCCTTGTTTTTGCGCTGACATTGCTGCTGCCGTTTATCACTCTTGAAACTGTAGCCGTGGAAACACCTGTCATTTTGGAAATGTCATATATATTCATGCAGTTCCTCCTTTCTACAGAATGAAACAGCGTACATCGCTTTCTGACAGAGTATTCGATGATAATGTAAATCAGTATGTAAGCGCATACACTGCAAGACATATTGACATTATATATTGACTAACAGACAAAATCAATAGCAAAATTGCAAATTTGTTAGATATGCACAATAACTTGTGGAGAATATAGAATATTTTACAAAATTCAAAAAAGTTATTGACAAATTTCACAAGGGAATATATAATAAACCATGTAAGCGATTACATTCAATGGCCGCAAAGCATTTGAAACAGTTTCGTTTCGGGTGTGACCTACTGAAAGTGTTAAGGATCAAAAAAAGGAGATCTTGCTGTGGAAAACATTGTGCAGACGGGCGTGAAAAAGGTTTCATATCCTATCAGAGCCATACAGTTCGGCGAAGGAAATTTTTTGAGAGCATTCGTTGACTATATGATCGACATCCTCAATGAAAAGACTGATTTTGGCGGCAGCATCGCCATTCTGAAGCCTATCAGGTTCGGCTCTCTCGAAAACTTCAAAAACCAGGACTGCATCTACACTGTTTTTCTCAGAGGTCTTGAAAACGGCGTCGAAAAGAAGATCAAGAGGATCGTCACATCCGTTGACAGAGCAGTTGCCTGCAATGAGGAATATGATGAGTATTCTTCCTTTGCCAAGCTCGATACACTGAGATTTGTGATCTCCAACACCACCGAAGCGGGGATAGTACTTGATGAGAGCGATAAGCTTGAGCTTTGTCCTCCAGTGTCATACCCCGGAAAGCTGACAAAGTTCCTTTACGAACGCTTTGAACACTTTAACGGGGATGTGTCCAAAGGATTGGTGATACTTCCTGTTGAACTTATAGATGATAACGGCAAGAACCTGAAAAAATGCGTGAAAGCGCTTTCAAAGCTCTGGGGTCTTGGCGATGACTTTGATAAATGGCTGGATGATGCCTGCGTATTTACGAGCACTCTTGTTGACCGTATCGTTACAGGCTATCCCAGAGGAGAGGAAGAGGCTGTTTTTGAGGAGCTGGGCTACGAAGACAAGCTGGTAGTTACCGGTGAGCCCTTTGCGCTTTGGGTGATCGAATCCGACAAGGATATTTCCGAAGAGCTCCCCTTTGAAAAGGCAGGTCTCCCGGTGATCTTCACAAAGGATCACAAGCCCTACAAGCAGAGAAAGGTCCGCATCCTTAACGGTGCCCACACTTCCTTCGTTCTGGCATCCTACCTTGCGGGAAATGATTTTGTTGGTCAGTCCATGGATGATGCGGATGTATACACATTCATGAAAAAGACCATATTCGATGAAGTTATTCCTACTCTTGACCTTCCAAAGCAGGATCTTCTTGATTTTGCGAACGCTGTGATAGACAGGTTCAAGAATCCTTTTATAAAGCATGCACTTCTCTCCATTTCTCTTAACAGTGTATCAAAATGGCGTGCAAGATGTATGCCCAGTTTCCTGAAATATACTGAGAATTACGGAAAGCTTCCTCCTCATCTCTGTTTCTCACTTGCCGCTCTCATAGCTTTTTACAGCGGCAGTGAGATAAGAGAAAATGCTCTCATAGGTCACAGGAACGGTGAGGAGTACAAGATACTGGATGACGGCTTCGTTCTCCGATTTTTTGCCGACAATTCCTCTAAGGGGGCTGCCGAGCTCACAAAGCTGGTGCTCTCGAACGAAAAGTTCTGGGGACAGGATCTCACTCTCATAGAGGGTGCTGAGGAAAGTGTCTGCGCATACCTTTCGGATATAAGGAGCAGAGGCGCAAGAGAAGCCATGAGAGCCTTAGAGGTCAAGTAAATGAAGATCATAAGGATCAACAGCAGCGACAATGTGGCTGTGTGTCTGAAAAAAGCGGAAAAAGGCTCGACATTCAGCGGCAGCGGTATAGACATAGCTGCTCAAGAGGACATACCCGCAGGTCATAAGATAGCTCTTTGCGACATTGCGGCAGGAGACAGGATAATCAAATACGGTTTCCCTATCGGCATCGCAAAGGAAGATATAAAAAAAGGGCATTGGGTACATACTCACAATGTTCGCACCGGTCTTTCCGGACAGCTTGAATACAGCTATTCCCCCACGGAGGTCAAAAGTCTTTCCAAGCCCTCCTCCGATAAAGGGTTCATGGGTTTCAGGCGAAAGGACGGCAGAGTGGGCGTCCGCAATCAGATATGGATAATCCCTACTGTCGGCTGTGTCAACGGCATTGCCAAGACCCTTGAACGTGAAGCTGCCAAAATGATAGGCGGCAGCGTGGACGATGTTTTTGCCTTTACTCATCCCTACGGATGTTCGCAGCTTGGGGATGATCAGGATAACACAAGAAAAGCTCTTGCGGACCTTATTTCCCACCCCAATGCAGGCGGTGTACTGGTGATAGGACTCGGCTGCGAAAACAGCGGTATAGAGATAATAGAGCCTCTTCTGGGCGATTATGATAAAAAAAGAGTGAAGTTTCTGAAGGCTCAGGATCATGAGGATGAGATCTCGGAAGGCATATCTCTTCTGAAAGAGCTCATAGATTATGCAAAGAGCTTTGAACGGACACAGTGCGATACATCAGAGCTTATTGTAGGACTTAAATGCGGAGGCTCCGACGGGTTTTCGGGCATCACCGCAAATCCTCTGGTGGGCAGGTTTTCCGACCTGCTGGCATCCGTGGGCGGAACTACGATACTTACAGAAGTTCCCGAGATGTTCGGTGCAGAGACCATACTCATGGACAGGGCAAAGGACAGAGAGACATTTGACAGGACAGTAAAGCTGATAAACGATTTCAAAAGCTACTTCGAGACCGCAGGGATGCCTATTTACGAAAACCCTTCCCCCGGAAACAAGGCAGGGGGCATAACCACTCTTGAAGATAAATCACTGGGATGCACACAGAAATCCGGAACTTCTCAGGTCTGCGGTGTGCTGGGCTACGGTGACAGGGCTCAGAGCAGGGGGCTCAATCTCCTCTCTGCTCCCGGGAACGATCTTGTGGCGGCAACAGCACTGGCTTGTGCGGGAGCGCAGATAGTGCTCTTTACCACGGGAAGAGGCACTCCCTTTGCTTGTCCCGTTCCTACTATGAAGATCTCCAGCAACTCTGCTCTTGCAAAGAAGAAATCCGGCTGGATAGACTTTGACGCAGGTCCCGTGGCTGAAGGCGGGGATCCGGCGGAGCTTGGTGAAAAACTCTTTGAAAAGGTAATAAGTACCGCAAACGGAGAAAAGCTGAAAAGCGAAGTTTCCGGATATGCGGAGATAGCCATATTTAAGAAAGGGGTAACACTCTGATGGATAAGGTCCTTGAACAGATATCCAAAATAGGCATAGTGCCTGTAATCGCCCTTGATGATAAAAAGGATGCGGAACCGCTGGCGAAAGCCCTTTGTGACGGCGGGCTTCCCTGTGCCGAGGTCACCTTCCGCACAGCTGCGGCAGAGGACAGCATACGCATAATGACAGAAAAGTTCCCCGATATGCTGGTGGGTGCCGGTACTGTCCTTACCACCGAGCAGGCTGACAGAGCCGTTAAGGCAGGGGCAAAGTTCATCGTGAGTCCCGGACTGAATCCCAAGGTGGTAGAGCATTGCGTGAAGAACGGTTATCCCGTTTGCCCCGGCTGCTCCTCTCCTTCTGATATAGAAACAGCTCTTGAGCTGGGGCTTGACACTGTCAAGTTCTTCCCTGCGGAGGCTGCCGGCGGTCTTCCCATGATAAAGGCTATGAGCGCCCCCTACACAAGCGTTAAGTTCATGCCCACCGGCGGCATAAACGCAGACAACCTTGTGGAATACCTTTCTTTCAAAAAAATAATCGCCTGCGGCGGCTCCTGGATGGTCAAGAAGGATCTTATAGCTGCCGGAGAATTCAATAAAATTACTGCTCTGACACGTCAGGCAGTCTCAAATATGCTGGGCTTTGAAGTCGATCATATCGGTATCAATGAAGAGAGCGAAGAAAAGGCTCTGGCACTTGCCTCCTGCTTTGAAAAGCTCTTCGGCTTCACGGCCAAGAACGGCAACAGCTCCGTATTTGCGGGCAAGGGCATCGAGGTCAACAAGAAACCGGGCTACGGTGCCAAGGGGCACATCGCCATAGCCACGAACTTCATCAACAGAGCCGTATACCATCTTGAAAAGATGGGCATGAGCTTTGACAAGTCAAGTGAGAAGCGTGACGACAAGGGCGAGCTGAAAGCTATATATCTCGAAGGCGATTTCGGCGGATTTGCAGTACATCTGAAAAAGAAATGATACATTCTTCACCGCCTGCATCGACTTCATGCAATGATGCGGTGCAGGCGGCTTTCCCCTTTGTATAAACAGGAACACGGAATAAAGATCTCAGATGAGATCCGTTGTATGGTGAGGAGTTGTGTTAAAATGGCAAAAAGGGTTGTGACCTTCGGAGAGATAATGCTCAGGCTTTCCACTCCGAACAATGAAAGGTTCATCCAGGCAGACGAATTTGATATAAACTACGGCGGCGGAGAGGCAAATGTAGCTGTTTCACTTGCAAACTACGGCTACGATGTGGATTATGTAACTGCACTTCCCGCAAATGAGATAGGCGACTGTGCTGCGGCTGCCCTCAGAAAGTATAATGTAGGCACAAGGTTCATCGCACGCACAGGTGAAAGGCTCGGTATCTATTATCTGGAATCCGGTTCCGCCATGCGTCCCTCAAAGGTAGTGTACGACAGAGCACATTCATCTATCTCCACTGCCACCGAAGCTGATTTTGACTTTGACAAGATCTTTGAAGGAGCAGACTGGTTCCACTTCACGGGCATTACTCCCGCTATTTCCGACAACGCTGCAAAGCTCACCGAAAAGGCTCTTATCTGCGCAAAGGCTCACGGTCTTACAGTCTCCTGCGACCTTAACTTCCGCAAGAAGCTGTGGAGCGAGGAAAAGGCTCAGAGCGTGATGAAAGGCTTCATGAAGTACGTGGATGTGATAATCGGCAATGAAGAGGATGCCGAGAAGGTGCTGGGCATGAAGCCCGGAAACACCGATGTTACAGGCGGCAATCTGGAGCTTGCAGGCTACAAGAGCATCTTTGAGCAGATGGCAGAGCAGTACGGCGCAAAATACTGCATCTCCTCCCTGAGAGTGTCCCATTCCGCTTCCGACAACGGCTGGTCAGCCTGCATATACAGTGCCGAAACAAAGGAGTTCTACCATTCAAAGGAGTATTCCATCAGACCCATAGTTGACCGTGTAGGCGGCGGTGATTCATTTGCAGCAGGCGTTATCTGCGGTCTGCTTGACGGCAAGGATATGAAGGAGGCCCTTGAATTCGGTGTGGCAGCTTCGGCTCTGAAGCACACCATCCCCGGCGACTTCAACTTTGTTACAAGGAAAGAAGTCGAGACTCTTGCAAAGGGCGACGCTTCCGGAAGAGTTCAGAGATAAGGAGTCAGATAAAATGGAAATAAGAACAGCATCCTCTCCGAGAGATGTAAAGCACTATGACACTGAAAGACTGCGTGAGGAGTTCCTTATAAACGACCTCTTTGCGCCGGATGAGATAAAAACGGTATACACCCAGATAGACAGGATGATCGTCGGTTCTGCGGTGCCTGTGAACAAGAAGCTCTATCTTGAAGCAGACCCTGCCATCAGGGCAGAGTACTTCCTTGAACGCCGTGAGATCGGTATCATGAATATCGGCGGAAAGGGATGTGTCACTGTTGACGGCACGGTGTACGAGCTGGATTTCAAGGATGCTCTCTATATAGGCAGAGGCTCAAAGGAGATAATCTTTGAAAGCGCAGACAAGGACAAGCCCTCGAAGTTCTACTTCAACAGCACTCCCGCTCACAGGACCTGCCCCACCGTAAAGATCACTCCCGATTCGATCAAGCCCGAAAACAAGGTGGAGCTTGGGAGCCTTGAGGATTCCAACCACCGTGTGATAAACAGATATATTTTGCCCGGTCAGGTGGAGACCTGTCAGCTTGTAATGGGGATGACCTCCCTCAAGCCGGGCAGCGTGTGGAATACCATGCCCTGTCACACCCACGACAGACGTATGGAGGTATATCTCTACTTTGAGATTCCCGACGATGCGGTGATCTTCCACTACATGGGAGAGCCCACCGAAACAAGACATCTTGTAATGCGCAGCGAGGATGCAGTGATCTCACCGAGCTGGTCTATACACTGTGCATCGGCTACTCATTCCTACACATTTATCTGGGGTATGGCAGGAGAAAATCAGGTTTACGATGACATGGATCAGGTCGCAATGCAGGATCTGAGGTAAGGAGGTATTATGGATCAGTTTTCTCTTGAAGGAAAGGTCGCCTTTATCACAGGCGCTTCCTACGGCATAGGCTTTGCAATAGCGAAGGCGATGCATGCCGCAGGTGCCAGGATCGTTTTCAACGATATAAAGCAGGAGCTTGTGGACAAGGGGTTGGCTTCCTACAAGGAGGAAGGCATCGATGCACTCGGCTATGTGTGCGATGTTACCAATGAAGAACAGGTAAACGAGACAGTAAAGAAGATACTCGGCGAGACAGGCAGGATCGACATCCTTGTGAACAACGCAGGTATAATCAAGAGGATCCCCATGTGTGATATGTCGGCTGCCGAATTCAGGCAGGTCATAGATGTGGATCTCAATGCCCCCTTTATCGTATCAAAGGCAGTTATCCCGCAGATGATAGAGCTTGGTCACGGAAAGATAATCAATATCTGCTCCATGATGAGCGAGCTGGGACGTGAGACAGTCTCTGCTTATGCGGCTGCCAAGGGCGGACTGAAGATGCTTACGAGAAATATAGCATCTGAATACGGAGAATTCAATATCCAGTGCAACGGCATAGGGCCGGGCTACATCGCTACGCCCCAGACCGCACCTCTGAGAGAGCGTCAGCCGGACGGTTCAAGACATCCCTTTGACAGCTTCATCATAGCAAAGACACCTGCCGCAAGGTGGGGAAGTGCGGATGATCTTGGCGGTCCCGCAGTATTCCTTGCATCGGATGCTTCCAACTTTGTAAACGGACACATTCTTTATGTTGACGGCGGCATACTTGCCTATATCGGCAAGCAGCCTAAATAAGACTTTTTAAACGGGAGAGATCGTTATGAAAACTACAACTAAGGTACTTTCTGCAATTATGGCACTTTCCGTATGTGCATCAATGACCGCTTGCGGCGGCACATCTTCATCCTCCGGCAGCACCACCACAGCTGCACCTGCTGACACTCAGGCAGCAGCCGATACTACCACAGCCGCTGCTGATACAGCTGCAGCTGATACCGAGGCAGCCGCTGAAACAGAGGCAGCAGCCGAGACACCCGCAGGCAATGCTGAGATCAGCATCTCCTGGTGGGGCGGTGACGCAAGACATGAGGCTACCCAGAAGGCTATAGATGCTTTCACTGCAAAGAACCCCAATGTTAAGGTAAATGTTTCCTTCGGTGCATGGAGCGGCTGGGAAGAGGCTATGTCCACTTCCTTCTATGCAGGCACAGCTCCCGATGTGAACCAGATAAACTGGAACTGGATCGAGAACTACGGTGCAAACGGCGCTACATTCCTGGATCTGAATACTGTTGCCGATCACTTTGATCTTTCTCAGTATTCCGATGCAGCGCTCCAGTCCTGCACAATGTTCGGTGAGCTTCAGGCTATACCCGTTTCCATGACAGGACGTATCTTCTACTGGAACAAGACCACCTTTGAAAAGGCAGGCATAGATACTCCCAAGTCTCTTGCAGACCTGAAGGCTGCAGGTCAGACCTTCAAGGAGAAGCTGGGCGATGAATACTATCCTCTGGCAGCAGGCGAGTACGACAGAATGATCCTTATGGTATATTACCTTGAGTCTGTTTATGGCAAGCCCTGGGTAGAAAACGGCGCTCTCAACTACACTCCCGAAGAGATCCAGAAGGGTATGGAGTTCCTCAACGATCTGGAGGACAGCCATGTTATCCCCACCTGCGCCACTATTCTCGGTGACGGTGCCGATTCTCTCGATAAGAACCCCAAGTGGATGAACGGTACCTATGCAGGTATCTTTGAGTGGGATTCCTCCGCTTCCAAGTTCAATTCTGCACTTGAAGAGGGTCAGGAGCTCATCGTTGGCGACTACTTCAGCGATTTTGGCGATTCCAAGGGCGGCTTCTCCAAGGTATCTCTTGCATTTGCGATATCCGAGAACACTCCCAACGCCGCAGTTTGCGCAGATCTTCTCAACTTCCTGCTCAACGATGACGAGGGCGCTTCCATAATGTCCTCCGAGAGAGGTATCCCTCTGAGCGCAAATGCTCTCAAGGTATGCACAGATAACAATCTTCTCGATCCTATGGTAAGCGAAGCAAACAAGAAGGTTCTCAGCTGGGTATCCTTCCCTCTGGATGCAAAGTTCGAGGATGCCAAGCTCAAGAACAATCCCGATGGTGTTTACTATGATGCTATCGGCGGCCTCTCCTACGATGAGTACACTCCCGGCGATGCTGCTCTTGTTCTTTACGATGGTATAAACGCTGTTCTCAACAGCTGATCTAATACAGATGATATGCCTGCCGTCTGTGGCACAGGTGTCATGGCGGCAGGCTTTTCTGTCACGGGAGCGATCTTATGTCTGTATCTTCTTATATCGACAGCTATCTTTCGGGCTACAAAAACTACAAGGAATACTGGAATTATGAGGACGGATGTGTTCTCATGGGTGCAAAGCAGCTTTTCCTTGCAACAGGGGACCGGAAGTATCTTGATTTCATAACAGATTATCTTTACAAGCTCATAGACGAAAACGGTGTCATCACCAACTACGAAACGGGAAAGCACAATATTGACGGCTTCAATCCCGGAAAAGTGCTTTTCATCGCCTATGAAGAAACGGGAGACGAGCGCTTTAAAAAGGCTCTTGATTTCCTTATGTCTCAGCTTGGGGAGCAGCCCCGCACCAAGGAAGGGAATTTCTTCCACAAGTCCATCTATCCCTATCAGGTGTGGCTGGACGGTCTGTATATGGCACAGCCCCTTTATATGGAGTATGAGACCAAGTACGGCGGAAAGGGCAATTACAGCGATATCCTGAAACAGTTCAGAAATGTGCGCAGGATAATGAGAGATCCGGAAAAGGAGCTTTCCTACCACGGCTACGACGAGGCAAGAGAGCAGCCCTGGGCGGATAAGGAAACAGGGCTTTCGCCGAATTTCTGGCTCAGATCCATGGGCTGGTACCTTATGGCTCTTATTGATGTTATCGACAGCTGCTCAAAGGAAATGTACGAATACTACGATGAATTTTGTGAACAGTTCAGAGAGACCCTTTTCGGTATCCTGAAATACAGGGACGAAAAAACGGGACTTTTCCTGCAGGTCATAGATCATCCCGAGGCAGAAGGAAATTATGCCGAGACCTCCGGGTCCGCAATGGTGGCTTATGCTGTTATGAAGGCATCACGCCTTGAAGTTATCAGCCGTGAGAAGTATGAGGCTCTCGGAAAGGATATCTTTGACTGTCTTGTAAGGGAAAAACTTGTTTCCGAAAACGGAAGTGAGCACCTTAAAGATATCTGCTGGGTAGCGGGACTGGGTCCCGGAGAAAAAAGAGACGGCAGCGTGGAGTATTACCTTTCCGAAAAGATCGTGTCCGATGATCCGAAGGGCGTAGGCCCCTTTATGATGGCGTATGCTCAGAAACTGATGTTAGAAAAAAATCCCGGAGGTACATATGGCAAACAAGCCCTCTGACACTCTTCAGGGGAGACCCGGCAAGTTCACCCTCTTTTACAGAAGAAATCTCGGTTTTCTTTTCATCCTTCTGTGGCTCGTGGGTTTCCTCGTTTTCAGATTGTATCCTTTCTTGTCCTCGCTGGTCTACAGCTTTTCGAACTTCCATCTGTTCAACGGCATACAGCAATGGGGACTTATGAATTATCAGGAGATCTTCTCCGATAAGAAGATAATGAACTCACTGGGGATAACCTTCAAGTATTCCTTCATCACCGTTCCTTTGAAACTGGCTTTTGCTCTTTTCATTGCCTATATCCTGAACTATAAGATAAAGGGCGTGAATTTCTTCAGAACTGCCTACTACATCCCCTCCATCCTGGGCGGATCGGTAGCTATTGCAGTGCTCTGGAAGGCTCTTTTCAGAGATCAGGGTCTTGTAAACGCCATTATCAGGATCTTCGGCGGTGAGGGTGCCAACTGGCTGGCGGATCCCAAATACGCCCTGTTCATAATCTCTCTGCTCCGTGTATGGCAGTTCGGTTCTGCAATGGTGCTGTTCCTTGCCGCACTGAAGGGCGTGCCTGCTGACCTTTATGAGGCTGCCACCATTGACGGTGCCAGCAAGATAAGACAGTTCTGGTCCATAACCGTTCCCATGATAACTCCCATCATTTTCTACAATCTCGTAACTCAGCTCTGCCAGGCTTTCCAGGAATTCAACGGCCCCTTCATCATCACGCAGGGCGGTCCCAGAAATGCTACCACGCTCTTCTCACTGCTCATCTACAACAGAGCCTTCAAGAGCTACGAAATGGGTATGGCGAGCGCAATGGCATGGGTGCTCTTCGTGATAGTTATGGTACTTAGCCTTATAGCCTTCATGAGCCAGAAATACTGGGTATATTACGGCGACGAGAAAGGATAAGTGAGAATATGCACAGTATGAAAAAGCAGAAGGAGATCGGCACATATCTTAAATATGCCGTTCTCATAGTTGTGGGTCTTATAATGGTCTATCCTCTTATCTGGATGCTCGGCGCTACCTTCAAGACCAACAACGAGATATTCAGCAGTATGTCTCCCTTTACCCTGCATCCCACTCTTGACGGCTACAAAAATGCCATGAACGACTACGGCGGAAAGATAAATCTTTTCAGCGCCATGTTCAACACCTACAAGTATGTTATCCCCAAGGTCGTATTTACTGTAGTTTCCTGTACCATTACGGCATACGGCTTCGGAAGGTTCAATTTCAAGGGAAAGAACCTGCTCTTTGCGGTGCTTATGTCTACTCTGTTCCTGCCCAATGTTGTAATGAATGTTCCTCAGTACATCCTGTACAACAATTTCGGCTGGATAGATTCAAAGTTCTATCTTCCCCTGCTCATCCCTTCCCTCTTTGCCTTTGACACATACTTTGTTTTCATGATGATACAGTTCCTCAGAAATATCCCCAGAGAGCTTGATGAGGCTGCTACCATCGACGGCTGCAACCATATACAGACCCTGTGGTATGTTATCGTACCCATGCTCAGACCCGCTATGGTCAGCTGCGCACTTTTCCAGTTCATGTGGTCCTCCAACGACTTCATGGGACCCCTGCTTTACGTCAAGACACCTGAATTCTATCCTGCTACCATTTTCGTAAAGCTGTCCATGGATGCGGATACAGGCTTTGACTGGAACCGTGTACTTGCGGTGTCCTTCATCTCCATCCTGCCTCAGCTCGTGGTTTTCTTTGCTGCACAGGATCAGTTCATTGACGGTATCTCCGCAGGAAGTGTAAAGGGTTAATCAGCTTTCTCAAAAAGATCAGGCATATCCTGCTGCTCATAGGGACGACCTCCTGTCCCGTAGTTATTTGCCGATCTCTTCCCATACAATTAGCTCCCTGTCCCGATTTTCTTACGAAAGGGGACAGGGAGCACTGTTTTATACGAAGTAGATATCCACATAGTCGGTCCTCAGCCGATCAAGTGAGCCTTCCAGATGACGGCGCACTTCATCATAAGCTTTTCTGCCGAAGCCGACGGAATGGAGCATCAGCTTTGTGGCGATTACTACATTCTCACGCACATTTTCCAGTGCCTTGCCAACGATGAGCTCGTTGTGACCGATACCCGACAGGTTAGGACTGTAAACCTCTGCTGTATCAAAGAACGTACAGCCGTGCCGATAAGCGTTTTGTATCGCTTCGATGCTGTATTCCTCGGAGGGTATTTTGCCATAACCGTGAGAAAATGCCATACAGCCCATACCGACAGCCGATACCTCTATATCCCGAAGTTTCCTTTTTTTCATAACATGACCTCATTTGAAAAATCCCTTTACACCGCCAAGCACAAGCCTGTTTGTGATCTCGATGATCTCCTCAGCTGACTGCTGCTTGCCTTCTTCTATCCACTGCCTGTAAATGCCGAGTACAGAATTATTGACAAAGTTCATCAGCATGGTCTGCTGGTATTCCGGCAGTGAGCCGTATTTTTTTGAACTGCTCCAGCCTGCGGCGTTTACCTTTTTTATCATACCGCTGCGGATATAGTGGTAGGATTCATTGCCCGCACAGGTTATCTTCTCATAGGCAAGTCCCTTTTCTTCCGAAAACAGGAAGAATTCACGGTTTACCCTGTCAAGCTCATCAGGCAGCTTGTAGTCCCTGATACGCTCTATATATTCCGCAGAATACTCCGACTGTATCTCGGCAAGCAGATCGTCAAGGGTGGGATAGTAGACGTAGAATGTCTTCTTGTTTATCATGGCACGGCTGCAAAGCTCCGTCACCCTGATCTTGCCGTAATCCATTTCGCATATCATCTGCTCGAATACGCTCTTGATAGAATCTATGGTCCTGCGTACTCTGAGATCTTCGCCGCCTGTCAGTATCATATTCTCCTCCTATACATTCTGTGGTAAAGCAACTGTAGTTACATTATACCATAGAGTGTACTATTTTTCAAGCATCAGTCCGCAGGATGCCATGCGCCGAGATTTGCTTCCTGCTGTTCAAGGGTCATATTGAAGAAACGCTTGCCGCAGTCCAGCGCTCTGATGTCTGCCATTTCATCAGCGGTCAGCTCAAAGTCGAATATATCAAAGTTCTCCTTCATGTGTTCGGGATTCGTGGTTCTTGGGAATACGATAGTTCCTTCCTGGATGTGCCAGCGCAGGATCATCTGCACATTGCTCTTTACGTATTTCTGAGCCAGTTTCGTGAACACGCTCTCATTTATAAGCCCCTTGTCACCGTGACCGATGGGATACCAGCTCTCAATGACTGTTCCGTACTTCTCAATACGCTTTTTCAGCTCATTCTGCTGGTAGTAGGGGTGGCACTCCACCTGCAAAACTGAGGGCTTTATCGTGGCAGCTTCGCAGAGTTCTTCAAGGCGCTCGCTCTCAAAGTTGCTGATACCGATAGACTTTACCTTGCCGGCCTTCACAGCCTTCTCCATGTCCTTCCACGCACCGAGATAGTCACCGAACTGCTGATGCAGCAGCAGCAGATCAATGTGATCGGTGCCGAGCCTTTCAAGCATCTTGCCGATAGCGGCGGCTGTCTTGCCCTCGCCGTATTCGTGGGGCCAGAGCTTTGTGGTTATCCATATTTCCTCACGGGGAACGCCGCTGTCCTTCACAGCCTTGCCGACACTTCTTTCGTTCTGATAAGCATGAGCTGTGTCGATGTGGCGCACACCCATTTTCAGCGCATCAAGAACTGCGTTGTATGTTGCTTCTCCCTCCGGGATCTGATAAACACCAAGTCCGAACTGGGGGATCTTTGTACCGTCATTCAAAGTGATGTATGTCTGCATAATAATACCTCATCAGATAAGTCGGTTATTTTTCAGCCACTTTTCGATAGCGGGCTTTGCATTTTTCACTCCGCTGCCGGTCAGGGAAAGACCCTCGCCGACACCGGCATATTTCTTTATATCCGAAACGCTCCTGCCGAGCCCGCTGCCCTCGTTGGTGCAAAGGGGATAGATCGTCTTGCCGTTCAGGTCTGCGCTTTCAAGGAATGTGAACACCGCCATCGGCATTGTGCCCCAATAATTTGGGTATGCAAGAATGATACTGTCATAGTCGGATACATCAGGCATTTCTTTCAGCGCAGGACGTGCGTTCTCTCTGAGATGTGTTTTTGCTTCATCGATGCAGGTCATGTAGTCTGCGGAATAGGGCTGCACCATTTCGAGCTTGAAGCTGTCAAAGCCTGTCATCTCAGTGATATGACCGACTGCAATCTCAGTGTTGCCCACCTCCACATATTTCATTGCACCGCCGAAGTAGTTTTCATCGGCTCTTGAAAAGAAAATAACGATAGTGTTCATAGTAGTTCCTCCTTTGACTTTAGGTAACTGTCGTGTCCTTAATTCTATTTTAGCAGATAACTCCCGAAAAAACAACGGGCAGTTTCTTTTGAATTGTTACTTATGTAACGCTTTCCGCAAAATGGTTACTTATCTCTCCTGATCATGGCAGTATATCAGATCTCTATCCATCTTTTTCAAAATATGCGTTTGTATGCAATTCTCGGCTGCCCGAAAAGCCGTGAACCTTTGCATCAAGTGTTGTCATACAAGTAATAACAGCGTGATCTCCGTCTACTGAGATATGCAGATCGGCAATATGACAGCCGCAGTAATTGAGAGTTCCGTTTTGATCTCTGCAAAATACTCGGCCTTTATCTGCTGCCTGCCCGACCCAACAGATCAAAAAAAGTCACATTTTGAGAGGCATTTTATTTTTCAAGCAGTTACCTTGTGTTTGACATCAAGACTCTGTAAGAGGAAAAACAGTACAGAAATAATTTGAGAAAATCGTTCATTCTTGGACGGTTTTTTTGTGGGAAAGACTTGAAAATCCTGTTAGCATATGATATAATTGATCATGAGTTTGCATATGCTAACTGATTGCCTGACTGGGGGTCACAGTATTGAAAAGAGTCCGTATGTTATAAAAAGATAGAATTGATGAGATATCCGCACTGATCGCTGCAGGTTTCGGTGCTTTGCTTGGTTAGTCGGGAGCGTGTATTATGATATATGTGCAATTATGCTTATACTGTATGCTGTTCACAGCAATGGTCGGATATTCTGTAAGAGGCGGAGCAATCAATGGGCTGTATTTCTATCCGAAAGCGGTGCAGGAACGGGCGTATGAGATCGGTCTGACTGACAGGAAGACTGTGAAAAAGCAGCGCAAACGCTTTATGACGCTGTTCTATATCGTAATGCTGTCTGCACTTGTACTTATCATTGCCGTGTGGAATAATGTCAGTGATCTCAGGACTGCCTATTTTCAGGCACTGCTCTTTCTGGAAGTCATGAATATCTATGATGGCGTTGTGATCGACAAGCTGTGGGTAGGACACAGTAAATTCTGGATCCTGAAGGGTACGGAGGATATCCAGTTTGTGCAGACATGGGCGCAGGTACTGAAAAAGCGTTCATTCCTTGCATTGATATGGGTGATGGGTGCAGCTATCGTTGCGGGACTTGTGGTCCTGCTTGCAAAAATAATATAATGGAAGTGATAAAATGAAATTCAACGACATCGGCATTGACAGCAGTCTTGACTGGAACCGTATCCGCAAGCTGTTTATCATCGGACTGATCGGCGGTATTATGACATTTGTGGGCGACTGGCTTCTGGGATACGGTGTGTATGATGAAAGTCTGTCGGGACTTGAAAAGAAGTTGTCACAATATCTTGTTTTATCTGACGGCAAGCTGTTCTGGTCGGCATTTCTCGGACTGATCGGCATTTCACTGGAGGGGCTTTGCTATTTTGGTATATACAGACTGATCGCTAGCGGCAGTATGAAACACGCCCATGTATTCCGCAGCGGTGTGTTCGGATATATGCTGTTTGCGGCCTGCGGCGTTCATGTGCCGTGCCTTTCTTCTGTGTTCTTCTATAAGCATATGATGCTTGAAAGTCCCGAAGCTGCTTATGATCTGACACTGAAATTCGGCGTTTACTTCCTGCTGCCTGCAATGATACTGTTCCTGATATTCTTCCTTGTTATGAGCGCGGCGCAGATCAGTGCTTTTGCAAAAGGACTGACTCCCTATCCTAAGTGGTGCTGGATATTTTCGATGCCGGTCGGTATGGCGGCGACAATGCTGTTGAAATTTACAGTAAATCACGCAGTTACGAACGGTCTGACTGCCGCATGGATCAGTATTGGCAATATATGGATGTTCGGCGGATTGCTGCTGACAATGAAGAAAGCCACAGGAGGTCATAAGCATGAGATTTGATAAACAGGATAAAGTGGTAAAAGCACCTGATGCACTGGGAGATCCGCTGTACCGGATCATGATAAAAGCGGTGATCGCAGCCGATCTCCGGAAGAGTCTGATCGGAACAAAGGAAGAAGTCCTTGCAAAAGCGGCGAAAATGAATGCAAAGAACCGTCATTTTATCATGCCGACAGACAACAAGGCACACTATACCGATCATTTGATACAGGGGCAATACCACTGCATTGAAATTGATATGGATAAGAAACGGCGTAAAAATGCGATACTCTTTGTGTTCGGCGGCGGTATGATCCTCGGCTCTGATAAGGGCGACATCGGACTTTCAAGAAAGATCGCAGAGAAAACAGGCTCAGATGTGTGGTTCCCGTATTATCCGCTTTGCCACGAACACGATATGCTTGAAAATGTGCAGATGATATTTGAATGCTATGAGAAAATGCTGACATTTTACAAGCCTGAAAACATTGTATTCCTCGGTTTTTCAGCGGGGGGTGCGCTGATACTTGATCTTATTACCTATATCAATGAACTCAATGACAGCGGCAGGGATATCCCAATGCCCGGACTGCTCATACCCATATCACCCGGAAGTGTTCCCGTAACAGAAGCGGAAAAAACAGCGATCAAAGCACTTGATAAAAGGGACATCATGATACCTGCGGAGTATATGTTTACTGCCCGTGATATCATGTGTCACGGCAGAGATATCCCCGAAAAGTATCTTGCGACTGCGCACGGAGATTTCCGGGGCGCTCCAATAACGCATTTCTATTACGGCAGTGCTGAAACACTGTTTGCCTTTGCACCGAGCTATGCAGAGAGCTACCGTAAAGCAGGTGCAAAGTGCGTGATCCATGTGGGCAAAGGTATGCACCACTGCTATGCTATCCAGTATTTTATCCCCGGCTGTAAGCCTGCATTTGATGAGATCATGCGGTTGATCACGTATCAGCTCAAAAAGCACAAAAAGGGGTAAACAGCAATGCTACTGACAATTTTTCTTGCAATTGTTTTTTGTGCGGCGATCTCGCTGATGCTGTTGTCAGCCGTCGCATTTATTCAGAATAAGAAGTTTTTCTCATCCGCACCGAAGGAAGCTGTTGAGCTGCTTCGACCGAGAAAGAGTGAATTATACTACGGTGCGAGAGTGATCGGCTGGACACTGATGATCTTCAGTCTGCTGATGATCGCAGGGGTCGGTGTCATCTCTGTCTGGGACGGATTGCGGAGCGGCTACAGTTTTTGGCAGTTCTTCCTGCGGTTCCTTTCCATTTTAACGGTCTACAAACTATACGACATGATCTGCTTTGACTATTTTCTGCTTTGTAAGTTCAGGTTCTTTCAGTATTACTTTCCCGAAGTAGAAAGCGTATACAATGGCAGAAAATATGGCTATAATCTTAAATGTCAACTGCTCAAGCTGTTCATTATTTTCCCGGCGGCATCTGCACTTGCGGCTTGGATATGCAGTTTGTTTTGAAAGGGATCACTTAATGCTGCACCGGGATCGAAGCATGAAAAAATATCAAAAGTATTCTGATCGCTTTGTGGAAGATGAAAGGAGCTTGCCATGACAAGCAAAAAATACAAAGAGTTATCCGTCAAGGAGTTTACCAGAGCTGCTGAGATATATGAATCGGATAATGCCGGCGTATATAAGATGTGCAAAAAGGATTATCCCGATGTGCTGGCAGAGCTTGAAAAAGAGCCGTTTACCGACTTGCTGGACTGCGGCTGCGGAACAGCTCCGATCCTGACGCTGCTGCATCGGAAATATCCTGACAGGCATTACACCGGGATCGACCTGACGCCGAAAATGATCGAGGTCGCCAAACGAAAGAAAATGAAGGGCGTTGAACTTGTGGTCGGTGACTGCGAAAACCTGCCGTTTGACGAAAACTCTTTTGATGCTGTGATCTGCTGCGAGAGCTTTCATCACTATCCTGAACCGCAGAGATTCTTTGACAGCGTGTACCGTGTTCTCCGCCCGAACGGCAGGCTTATCCTGCGTGATATGACGATGGATTCGGCGGCGGTGCGCTGGTTCTGCAATACCATTGAAATGCCGCTTGCACATCTGATCGGCAAGGGTGATGTCCGCATCTACGGCAGAGAGGATATCCGGAAGCTGTGCATGAATGCCGGACTGTATATGGAGTTCTTTGAAAAGCGAGGCTTCTGCCGTCTGCATTGTGTTGCAAGAAAGTACAGATAAGAGGGAATGCAGGATGTTGATTAGCTTCTTATACGGTCTGGCCGGGATCGTACTCCTTACCGCTTTCTGCCTGATCGGTGCATTTTCAGCACCGCAGGTCGCATACCGGTGTATGACGCCACAGACAAAAAAGCTGCTTGAGGAACATGGCACCATAATAATTCTTCCTCCATGTATAGACGATCTCCAAGCCGCAAATGCCTTATATTCAAGCATTTGCGGCTTGTTTCCTGTCTATACATCGGTCAGAGATCAGTATCATAAAAAGCGGTGCTGTGGGTTCCTCTCGCAGCACCGCTTATATTTGTACTGTCCTGTATTGCTTACCTTTTATACCTTAAGATCGGTCATACTTTTCAGACCTATCGCCAATGTCGATACATTATGCAGCAGAGCAGATGTCGCAGGCGGAAGGATACCGGCTGCGCCCAGGAGTATCAGTCCCGCATTAAAACCAATGATCGTGCGGTAGTTTCGGTGTATCCGCTCCATGAGCGCATCACTGAGTTTTTTCAGCGAGATCAGCGCATACAGATCGTTTGCGGAGATCGTAATATCTGCGATCTCTCTTGCAATAGCCGCACCTGTGCTGATCGCAATTCCCGCATCGGATTCGCTGAGTGCGGGGGAATCGTTCACACCGTCACCGATCATGATGACACGCCGTCCGGCTTCATGCTCTTTGCGGATGAATGCTGCCTTATCCTCCGGCAGTACCTCCGAATAATATGTATCGACACCGACCTTTTTCGCAACAGATCTTGCAGTCCGTTCGTTGTCGCCGGTCATCATCACAATATTGGAGATCCCCAGTTCATGTAAAGTTCCAATGACCGCTTTTGCTTCCTCACGCAGCGGATCTTCAATGCAGATGACTGCTGCGATCTCGCCGCCGATAGCAAGGTACAGATGCGAATACTCCTTCGGCAGATGACGGAAAATGTCCTCGTCCGGAGCTTTGCAGGCTTCGTCTTCCACCACAAAATGATAACTGCCGATGACGACACGTTCGCTGCCGATCATGCTGGAAATGCCGTGTGCGACCACATATTCCACCTTGGAATGGCGTTCCTCATGGAGAAGACCACGCTGCGCCGCCTCTGCAACGACCGCATTTGCGATCGAATGCGGATAATGCTCCTCCAAACACGCAGCAAGCCGCAGCATTTCCGCTTCATCACGCCCGCCGAACGGGATGACCTGTGCCACACGGGGCTGTGAATGTGTCAGTGTGCCGGTCTTGTCAAATACGACAGTATCTGCATCGGCGACCGCTTCGAGAAACTTTCCGCCCTTGACCGTAATACCCTTTCCTGCGCACTGCCGCATTGCCGACAATACCGAGATCGGCATGGCGAGCTTCAATGCGCAGGAAAAATCGACCATAAGGATCGACACAGCCTTTGTTGCATTGCGTGTCAGCAGCCAGGTCAGCAATGTGCCGCCTAAGCACCACGGCACGAGCTTATCTGCAAGATGAGTTGCCTTGCTCTCTGCCGATGATTTCATCTGCTCGGATTCTTCGATCATTTTCACGATGCGGTCATACCGTCCGCTGCCTGCGGTATTCTCGACCTGTACCGTGCATTCACCGTCCTCGACAACAGTTCCTGCGTAGACATATGCGCCCTCAGATTTGTGAACAGGCACGGATTCTCCTGTCATAGATGCCTGATTGATCATCGCATCGCCCGATATCACCTTTCCGTCCAGCGGGATCATAGAACCGGTGCGCACAATAACGCAGTCACCCTTCCGGATCTGTGAGACGGGAGCAAGCAGTTCCTGTCCGTCTGCCGTCTGCATCCAGACCTGTTCCACTCCCAGCGACATGGTCCTTGCAAGATCATCGACAGATTTCTTGTGTGTCCATTCATCGAGAATTTCACCGATCTTCAGCAGGAACATCACGCTTCCGGCGGTATCGAAATCATTGCGCAGCATCGAGACCGTGATCGCAACAGCATCAAGCACTTCAACTTCAAGTCTGCCGTGCATCAGGCACCGAAGCCCTTTGCAAATATATTTCAGTGCCTTGATGAACGAGATCACACGGCGGAAGGGCTGCGGCAGCAGGAATTTGTGAAGAACACGCCGCATGACCGCAGACGCCAGCTTGTCTTCGTATTCCCGGCTCAGCGCTCTGCCTGTCTGTGCCGGAACAAGCGCTTCTGTTTTCTCATCGTACCGAAAATGTGCGAGTGCAGACATAACCGTTTCCCTGTCACAGCGGTAATAAATTATCACATCGCCGGTGCGGTCAAACACCTGGACCTTTGTGATGCCGCTTACCGCAGACAGTGCATATTCCGCCATATCTGCCTGATGCAGCGTCATATATTTCCGGCAGAAACGGACACGGATACGCCCTTTTGATTCATGAAGGATTCTACATTTCATATACTCACCTCATAGCAGAACAGACCGCCTGAGAGCGGTCTGCTTCCGGTTATTCTTCTGCTGACTCAGGAGCAGCATCTTCAATGACAGCTTCTGCATCGGCAGCAGCACGTTCTGCATTGATGTCCTTTGCATCGCTGAGGATATCATCGCAGTTTTCACGCACATTCGTGACAGTTTCCATCACGCAGTCCTTTGCACGAAGGATTGCGGCGGTCACATTTGTATAGCACTTTTTCGCATCCTTGCTGCTCAGGATCTTAATGCCTGCTGTACCGAACAGTACACCGCCTGCAAACAGACCGAGTTTTGCCCAAGGTAAACGGCTCATACAGATCACCTCTTTTATTTTCCGGAGCTTTCATACTAATTCTTCCTCGATGTATAGATAATCTCCAAGCCTCAAATTCCTTATATTCAAGCATTTGCGGCTTGTTTCTTGTCTATACATCGGTCAGAAATCAGTATCACTCCATTCGTTTTATTGTAGCATAGAAATGATGCACTTTCTACTCCAAACGGACACGTCGGCGGTATTCTGTGGGCGTACAGCCCAGGACGCTGCGAAATGCCGCTGAAAATTTGCTTGCATTGTCATAACCGCAGGCTTCGGCAATATCAATGATCTTTGTGTTAGTATCAGCTAACTCATGGGCAGCAAAAAGCATCTTCTCTCTGCGGATATGTGCAAATAACGAGGTGCCGTAAACACGGCGGTATACTTGCTTGAGCTTTGTAGGAGAAACACCCATATGTGCTGCAAGAAAAGAGATCGTAAAATGCTCCTGTTTATGCTCCATACAAAAGGAAAATGTGTTTTCGGCAAGCTGCTGCTCAGCCGTAGTCAGTTCAGTTGTTCTATGCAAAGAAGGTGTCTGTTTCATATTGCTCCCTTTCCTTTACAACCGTTTTCGAGCCCGCTTGCGGTAAACTTTCCCTTCCGCTCTCCGGACTGCCTGAGCAGCCAGACAAATGAGCCGTTCTGAGCCTTCCCCATTATATATCCTCCTGTCTGTTGCGATAATTCTGCGGTGTTACGCCCATGACATCACGGAACGCCGCCGAGAATTTTGAAGCATTGTCATATCCGAGCCGCTGTGCAATGTCAGCGATATTCATTCTCCTATCAGAGATAAGCATTTCCGCCGTTGCTTTCATCTTATAGCTCTTGATGTACTGATACACAGGTGTACCGTATACTGCCTTAAACACCTTTCGCAGGGAAGCAGGCGGCATTCCCGATATTTTGGAAAGCTCCTCTACAGTAAAGGTCTTATCGAGCCTGCCTGTGATAAGAGTATGCAGTTCCTTGACCTTTGCGGCCTGGCTTGCGGGAAAATACTGCCGCTGTTCTGAATTTGCAGCGGTGTCAACGGCAGAAAGCAGCAGAAGCAGCTCTGCGATCTTTACCCGGCAATAACTGATCCGCATATCCTTCGGTACATGATATAACTGAGAAAAAACAGTATTCAATGACTCATTTGTACGGAGCAGAAATTCCTTATTCTCAGGGCAGAACTTTTTGCCGAGCATATCCGGATCGACCGAAAGAAACGGCATTTCCTGTCGGAGCGATCTCTGCGCAGTCCCTTGCATAAAGCCTATGGTTATGCCGTGATAGTGAGAAAGCGGCAGCTCTACCTTGCCTGCGTGATGCACACGTTTGTCGATGCGCAGATCACCCGCCTCCATATAGTACCGCTCGCCGAGGGCGTTTTCATGCTCGATCCGTCCCTCTCGGCAGTGGTCGATGCAAAGCACCGTATCCGCATTCTGATACTCCGATATACAGTGCTTCATGTGAAAATCATTATACATCAGATAAATACCGTCAAACACACGGTACATCGTCATGAACCCCTCACCGGATTCATCATCGATCCGCAGCACACGGCACTCGCCCTCGGCTGCGATCTCGTGAACATTAGAGCCGAATCCGGTTTTGTCAAGTGTATCGAAGATATCCCGACTCATGCGATCCCCGCCTTTTCAAAATGCTTTTTCATCAGACGTCTGCCGATCAGTCCGCCGATGATCGGGACGAGCACTGACAGCAGCGGCAGAAAGATCGGTATCATACCGAGCATAGCGATAATGAACACGATAACAGAATAGATCGCCGAGAATATACCGATGCTGATCAGATCGTTACCTTTCATAATTACCTCCGATTTGGTTAGGTACAGCTAACCGAATGCCATAAAAAAAGTCTTGCGTCCAAGACCATTACAGATTATACCACAAAAATAAAGATGTTTCAACTCCATTTTGTTCCCGATGCTCCGAACTGATATTATTTCGAAACTTATTATGTTACAACAGATCATGGAAAAAGTAATAGAAAAACAACTTTCAATAATGATATAGTGTTAAGTGCTAACCAACAAAATATCATGAAGCGCACAGTCCGCAAGCCAAAGCCATATGAAAAGGCTTGGTATCCGGCTCGGAAGGTGCAGGTCGATGTGAAATGCTGCCAATACACGGCAGTTGATGAATGTACAAGGTTCTTTTAAGAAAATGTATGAGGAGCACAGCACCTACAGTTTTGATGAGCGATTTGCTGTCATGTCCGAAGGATATGAGGACGAGCAGAAGAAACTAAAGGCAAGCGTTACGGAGCTAACCTCTGAGATCATGCACGAACTTATCGAGAAGATTGCCATTCATGCCCCCGATAAGAGCAGCGGTCAACGCACACAGCAGATCGACATTTATTATCGCTTCGATGTCGCAGTATCGACTGCCGTTGCTGACAGTATAAAGTGCGATAAAAAAAGAAAGGCTGAGTAACCGCATGGGTTACGCAGCCTAATCTTAAAAACCCAAATACTTCTTTATCGGCACACCTCTGAAAGAGGAGGCTTTTGTGCAGTATATCTGAAATATACCCGGCTTTGTGCTGCGGGTCTTGCCAGCTTAATTGCTGGGCTTGGGAAGATAGGGGATAAGTGCAGTTGCAAGGGAGGATGCGGGCATGGTCTGGAGCCAGATCTTGCCGGGACCCGTAACTCTTGTGTTGAAGAATCCCTCACCGCCCAGAAGAGCGTTGCCTATGCCCTTTACGGTCTCAATGTCAACAGTGCAGGTAGCTTCCATTGCAGCAAGGAATCCTGTGTCTACCAGCATGGACTGACCGGGAGCCAGAACATATTCGCAGGTGCATCCGCTTATTTCAAGGAAGACTGTTCCCTGACCGCTGAATTTCTGCATGATGAAGCCTTCGCCGCCGAAGAAGCCTGCGCCTACCTTTTTCTGGAAGAAAATATCCGAAGTAACGCCGATAGTGTTGGCGAGGTAAGCAGTCTTCTGAGCTACTATGGAGTTGGTGCCGTTGAGGTCAAAGGAGATTATGTCTCCGGGGAAGGATGATGCAAATGCGATCTCGCCGGGACCTGCCGTAGCAGTGTAGGTGTTGCGGAATATGGACTCACCCGTAACGGCGCTCTTAGCCATTTTGCCCAGTGCGCCCAGAAGTCCGCCGCCGCCGCTGCCGCCCAGACCTGTTTTCATCTCAATGGTGTCACTCATCCAGGACATGGCACCTTTCTGACATTCAACGCTTTCGCCCTGCGCAAGCCCGCATATAAGCACGCTCAGAGGACGGTTCTTAATTTCGTACTGCATATGACCCTCCTGATGTGGAAATAGTGGATGATGTTATCATCTATAGTCTATATTATCACGAAAATATGATTTTGTCAATATATTTTTAAAAATATCCCCAAAAAAAGAAACAGCGGAGACCCCGTCGGATCTCCGCTCATATCTACTTCTTTCTGCGGTCGAGGATAAGCTCGCAGGCTTTTTCAAGTGCATCCTCCACGTCGGCTCTGTTTGTGCAGTGCTCCTGGGTTATTCCCATGGAGATCCTGAATTTATATGGCTTTATGGAAGAGGCGTTAAGGTTCTCAAGGAATTTTTCCTTCCTGCCCATGACATCCTCCGGGGAGAATATCTGGGAATGGTGGGTTATGACCGCAAATTCTCCGCCGCCCATCCTTCCTATCACCGCATACCTGCCAAAGGCGTGGCGCAGGCAGTCGGAGGTGAGCTTTATGCTGTAATCGCCCTCTATGTGTCCGTGCTCTATATTTATCTCACGGAGATCGTCCGTATCGGCATAGCAGATAACGAATTCATCGTCCTTGCCTGCATACTTTTCGATCAGCTCATCACAGGCCTTAAAGAAGCCCTTACGGTTATAGACCCTTGTGAGCTCATCGGTCTTGGATTCGGTCTCAAGCTCGGTGTTGCGGTCGTTTATGTCTATAAGGTGATCGTTGAGAGAACGAAGTATATCCAGTGTACGGCAGGCAGAACTGAGCTGGTTGGTGATGAGGGTGAGCTCATCGAAAAGCTCCCATCCCTCCGGCTCCAGAAGAGCAAGGCCGTATTGTGTCGCAGCCGTGTAGAGAACAGTGGCTATAAGGATCCTGGGTCTGTCCGACACAAGGAAAACATTGCTGAACACCTGAGGAGTGTCCATGTCTTTGTCCTTGTCACGGATGATGTAGGGGTGTGCACCGTAGCAGTATGCTTTGAACTGCCATGAATAGTCCTGAGGGTACTCAAAGCCGTTATTGTGGATAACAGGCTTGTCCAGCACATAAAGATAGCTGGTGACCGAGCCTATGTTGCACAGCTTTCTGAGGATGTCTCCGTAGCTGTCCTTCAGGTTCACGCCCACGTTCAGAGAGTCACGGATAAAGCCGTTTTCAAGCCTTGAATAGAATTCATGCAGGTTCTGACCCTTGTGGATATCAGTTTCACGGATGGTCTTCAGGGAGTCGAAAAGCTCCTTTACGGCAGGGACATTGGCGGCATCCGCATTCCTCATGAGCCATATGAAAAGAACTTCAAGCAGGTTTGCCATTCTCGAAAGACCGCCTACCTGGGTGGCATAAAGGCGGCTCACTCTTGCAAAGGTGTTTTCTACGGAGCTGCGGTCTGCCTTTTTGTCTATGAACTCTGCATCGAGAAAATCCACGAAATCCGAAAGTGAATCGTTTATCTTCTTCCTTTCGCTCAGATCGAAGATCACAGTGTCGAGGTAAGCCTTCAGGTTTTCCTTGACCTGATCCATTGTGCCTTCAAACAGATCTGCGGGCATCTCAAAGGAGGCATCCTCTGTAAAGCAGGAATGTCTCGGCACAAAGGAGGTGGGAACGGGCACGATCTCCGTCTTTTTCCCGGTGAGCCTTGCAACGGCTATCTCCACGCTCCTTTTCCCGAGGAGCTTCGCATCCGCCTTGACGGACGCCAGAGGAGGATCCAGATCCTTTGAGGAGGCTCTGTCGTCAAAGCCTATAACGGCTATGTCGCTTCCCACACGCTTTTCCCTGTCAACGATACAGTTGTACATTATGGATGCGATAATATCGTTTACACAGAGGACTGCATCTATCTCCGGATTGTTGTCCAGAAATTCATCACATTCGGAACCCGACTCAAAGGCAATGTCACAGTGCTGAACGTAGCTCTCTTTAAACTCCAGTCCGTTCCTTTCAAGTCCTTCCTTGTATGCCTCTATCCTTTTGAGACAGTCGTAGTTGTCGGGCATACCTGCCATTATGCCTATATGCTTTCTTCCCTGCTTTGCAAGGTAATCTATGGCATCAGCTATACCGGAGCGATTGTCAAACACCAGTGACTCATGCTTTTCGGACACATAGGCAACGCTCAGCAGCGGAGTGTCACCGAAGGTGTCCAGGAATTTTTCCGACTTTTCCTTGTCCAAGGCATAGCAAATGGTGCCCGTACACACTATCAGATATTCGAAGGCTGCCTTTGCGGCATAGTTGTAAAGCACATTTGACTGATATTCGTAAAAATTTCCTAAGCTGTCATTATAATCCTGTATACCCAGATAACCGCCGGGTATGACCGTAAGGTTCACATCAAGCTGTTTTGCTGTCTCTATGGCTCCTTTTGAAAGCTCACTGCTGAAATAGTCCGTTATCTTTCCAACAAGAAGACCTATGTTGAGCCTTTTTTTGTTCACAGATACCGACCTCCCCATATTTTCCTCTGCCGCCCCGGGGGCGGAAGGAAAAGTATCTTTCCCCCTTTGCCGGCAGTTATGTACCGACACCCTTGATTATATCATATAAAAACAGCATTGTCAAGGTTTTACGAAAACAATTGTCAAAATATTGCAATAATAATTGTCTGATTATTGCAATTTATCTAAATACCGTACATTCGGTCGGTATAATTGTCAGGTATAGGTCATACTGATTTCTGACCGGTGTATAGACAAGAAACAAGCCGCAAATGCTTGAATATAAGGGATTTGAGGCTTGGAGATTGTCTATACATCGAGGAAGAATTAGTATCAGACCCGCCCTGTTTTGGATATCAACATAAAAAAACGGCTGCCCGTGCGTATGCACAGGCAGTTGTCCAAATCAGTATATTTCAAGCCATGCAGACTGTTTTTCCCCGTATACCTCAATTTCAAGGATATAGGTGCCCCATGAAAGAAACTGATCGAATCTCGCCAGAGATGTCATGCTGTCCTGCTTCTCAAACACTGCTTTCTCCGAGAAGCCCGCAGGGGAAAGGTCTCTGAAAACCTGTCCGTCGAGCTTTTTTATCTTCACCGGGTATTCGCCCTCGAGCTGATAGTATCTGTCCTCACCACTCTCGTCCTTGTTTACATGGGTGGATGTGGCTTTCAGACTTATGACCTCATCACTGTACACAGCAGAGAAGAGATAGTCTTTTTCGGTGTAGACAGAGGGATCAGCGGGGGAAAGCTCTTCAAAGACTGCAAGTGAAGGCTCTCCGTCTGCGTCAGGAGTCAGGAAAAAGAATCGTTTCCCGTCAAGGCGGTCAAAGGTGATGGAATATCCATCCCGTCCCCATACAGCGAAAGCACAGTCATACATACTGTCTTGTATATAATCGTTAAAAAAACGGTTCGTGGTCACTTTATCCGAAAATGGATCTGTCATTGCAAGAGCGTAGCAGGAAACATTGTTTACGGGTTCCTTAATTCTCAGGACGAAATCCGGATGACCGTCGTTGTTGTAGTCCTCTGCCCTGAGCAGGAATGGCTCTTTTACCCGAAAGGAGACTGCTTCCTGCTTTTCAAGATCATATGAACAGTAGGTCACCGAACCGGAAGTCACTATGCGGTTATTTCCGTAATAACCGTTTTGATCGCAGGTGTCTGCACAAAGGTCTATGGTGAGATGGTCGTATTTCGGCGTACTGAATACATTGTGTGAGTAGATATATCGGTCAGAGTCATCTTTGGATGCTCCGTTCTGAAATAATTTTTCCATGTCGCCTTTGTTTTTTAATCCGGAAAAAGCTCTCAGTTTCCTTTGGACTATACCCGGGTCTGCTTGCATTTGTTCCAAGTGTTCTTTTCTTTTTTGTGCCATTTGCCTGTTATCCGCTTCTTTCAGCGCACCAAGGACGATCAGCGTACACTGGATGACAAGACCGATGACTGCGATAACTGTCTTTGATGTGTTGCTCATTGCTCCTGCCCCCTTCTGCCCAGCTCCCTTTCGGTAGTGCCCTTGGAAATACGGACAACTCCATCTTTTACGGATACGGTGTAGTTCCTGTTGTTGTACCTCAGCGTGGTGGATATTTCTCCCTTATCCGTGTCAAAATATGTGTCTGTTTTTATATTTTTATTGGCAAATACCCTGTTCCAGGCATCCTCCAGCCTTTCGTCGGGACAGTATAAAAAGTCAAAGCAGGAATACTTTTCCGCATACAGCATTATCAGTGTCAGCTCCTGACCCATTGTGTCTTCGATGTATTCCTCCTCGGCAGGGTATACCTCGGTCGTCACCCTGTACATCTCTTCCTCTCTGAGCGCGGCTCTTCTGTCCTCCTCCTGTGCCTGCAGACCTGATAATGCAGCCTGCGTAAAGAGTAAGAGCAGCCCTGTCATCACCATGACGAAAAGATGATAAAGGACCTTTGAGGATGTCCTCTCCTTCTTTTTGGTGATGATATCGTGCTTCCCGGTCATGTAATGGTCGGCAGCAAGAGCGGGCAGATAGTATGGATATAAAAAAATGGGCGAAGTAAAATATAAGACAAACTGTAAATATGACTCGTAAGGATCAATTATACGCTCCGTCACACTGAAGAAAAGAAAAACAAAGAAGGGGAGAGCAAGTCCCACAGACATGGGCAGTCTCCAGAGACACCCTTTTACCTTTTCAGAAAGTACGGATGACAAGAGTATGTAGGGGCAGAGATACACACATGATGCCAGAAGCATCAGCACCATTATCTCAATGGCAATTAAGGGAGAACCTCCTAAATATACCAACATACAGCAATACAAGAACGGTATAAAGATATATTTGAGGACTGCCAGTTTATCAGGCTTTACAGAGTATTTCTCAGTTGAGTCGGCACTTCCCAACATGAACCACAAAGAGCGGTGCTGCTTCAGCTTCTTGAAGTGTGATCCGGTGTGCCTTTCGACTTCATCTATGGGTA
Organism: Oscillospiraceae bacterium; assembly: GCA_018110985.1. Lineage (GTDB taxonomy): Bacteria > Bacillota > Clostridia > Oscillospirales > Ruminococcaceae > Huintestinicola. The sequence goes on along the minus strand of JAGAWT010000026.1, from coordinate 7,121 downwards.
TCGTATCGGGGCAGACAAGGGTGAGCCTTTTTTCCTTTGCGTCAAAGTTCAGGGTCATATGACCGTCGGCACCGTTTCTCAGGGTGATGGTCCGGGAACCGTCCTCTTCCTTTGTGTCCTTTTCGGTATGGTATTCATCAAACAGCTTCAGAAGACCGTCTTTCAGGATATCTGTTTCCCTGATGTCTGCGTTTTCCCTTTCGTATGTTTTGTTCATAGGGGTCCTTTCACATTAAAAGAATATATATAATTTTAATATATTTTTCCCTTGATTGCAATAAAGATTTGATTACAAATAGTGACAATTGCAGAGCAATATTACTTCTTATATACTCACAAAAAAACGGCACCTGAATTGTGCAATATGACGAATTTTGAAAATCCTCTTGACAATTGGTGTTATTTATGATAATATGTTTAAGTCGCTTGACGGTGCGATGAGGAAGTTTAGCTCAGCTGGGAGAGCATCTGCCTTACAAGCAGAGGGTCATAGGTTCGAGCCCTATAACTTCCACCAATGCGGATTTAGCTCATCTGGTAGAGCGCCACCTTGCCAAGGTGGAGGTAGCGAGTTCGAGCCTCGTAATCCGCTCCATTCCGGGCAGGATCCTTTGAGATCCTGCTTTTTGTTTTACTCCTATCCCTTTTGCCGTGGATAATACTAATTCTTCCTCGATGTATAGACCATTTCCAAGCCGCAAATTCCTTATATTCAAGAATTTGCGGCTTGTTTCTTGTCTGTACATCGGTCAGAAGTCAGTATAAGAGTATTTTTTGAAAAAGGGTCTTCTCAAAATCGGTCAGCAGTGCTATAATGATACTGACCGATACGGTCAGAAAGGGAAAAGGGCATGAATGACAGTTTTTTTCGGCTCCCCGATGACAAAAGGGATAAGATAATAGGTGCAGGCTACCGTGTTTTCTCACGGTACAGCTATAAAAACAGTCCCATGAGCGAGATAGCTGCGGAGGCAGGTATCAGCAAGTCACTGTTGTTCTACTACTTCAAAAACAAAAAGGAACTGTACCTTTTCCTGTGCAGCTACAGCACCGAGCTTACGGAGCGGGAAATGATACGGCAGAAGTGCTATGAAAAGGAGGACTTCTTCGACATTTTCCTCAGCGGTCTGAAAGTCAAGGTGCAGCTCATGCGGCAATACCCGGACCTTTCCCTGTTTCAGCTCAAAGCCTACTACGAAAGGGACAAGTCCCTTCGTCCCGAGATAAACAGGCTCATAGGGAAGTATTCGGAGTTCGGGTCACGCTCGGAGATCCTTAAACTGGATAAGGACAGGTTCATTGAGGGGCTTGACCTTGAAATGATGTACACGGATATGTTTCTGGCTTCGCAGGGCTATCTGTGGGAAAAGCTGCAGGGGGACAGCATAGACCCGGACGCTATGGAAAGGGATCTTGTAAAGCTCATAGGATTCTGGCGGCAGCTCTATTCACGCAAAGCATGAAAGGGTGATGATATGTTTGGTGCAGAAAACAAAACTCTGAGGCTCCCATCGGGTGCAGAAATGTACTATGCGAGATTCGGCAGGGGAAAAAAGCTGCTGGTGATGGTGCCGGGTCTGAATACAGTGGATATGAACGGGACGGCAGCAAATCTTGCTTATTTCTACCGCCGCTTTGCCAAGGATTTCACTGTTTATGTTTTTGACAGGCGAAAAGGCCGTGACCCGGGCTGTACGATACGTTCCATGGCAGAGGATCTTGCGGCTGCCATGACCGCACTGAAGATAGAAAGCGCATATGTCATGGGTGTGTCCCAGGGCGGGATGATAGCTCAGTATCTGGCAGCGGAGCATCCGGAGCTTGTGAAAAAGCTGGTGCTCGGTGTGACGGCAGCAAGGACAAATGCTGCCATGACCGCCGCTGTGGATGAGTGGATAGCTTTGGCGGAAAGCGGAGATATGCAGGGTGTTATCACCAAAAACTACGAAAAGATGTTTACCGAAAAGCAGATGAAGAAGTACCGCTTGATCCTGCCGCTTATTGTGAGATTTACAAAAGTCATGAGCACAGAGCGCTTTGCAGATCACGCAAGGGCTATATATTCGCTGGACAGCTATGATATCCTTGACAGGATAAAATGCCCTGTGACAGTTATTGGGGCAGAGCGTGACAGAATAACGCCTGCGGACAGCTCCCGTGAGATCGCCCGCAGGCTTGGCTGCAGGGTACATATTTTCCGGAATGAGGGTCATGCCGTATACCTTGACAGCAGATTCAACAAAATGGTATATGATTTTTTTACTGAGGATCTGTAACCTTAAAAAGCTGTTCATTAAAACAAACAAGCCTCACTGCCACGCAAGATTGTGGCAGTGAGGCTTGTTGGGGAATGATACTGATTCTTCCTCGATGTATAGACGATCCCCAAGCCGCAGATCCCTTATATTCAAGCATTTGCGGCTTGTTTCTTGTCTATACATCGGTCAGAAGTTAGTATGAATAGTCTGAAAAGCGGTAAATGCCGCTTTCGGAAGGCCTTCCGGAAAATCTGTCCTCTACCCACACACGGCATCCTACTCCCGCCTTTCCTGCTGATGAAAGGGCTGCGGGCGAATCCTCATAGACTGTCAGATCCTTGACGGATACTCCCAGCCTTTCAGCCAGGTCAGTCCATGCACGGGGATCGGATTTCTCAAAGCCTGTCACATCGGTGGAGTACAGATCGGAGAAAAGCTCTATGATCCCTATACGCTCCAGGGCGGGGCGGTACAGCCTTTCAGGTGAACCCGTGAACAGTACCGTGCGCTTTCCCTTTCGGAAAAGAGCTTTCAGGTGATCCGTCACTTCTTTCTTTTCGGGAACTGATGTGCCGTAGAAATGCACTGCTGTTTCATCCAGCTCGTCCTTTAGTCTGTCTATGCCGATATCGGGGAAGGACAGGGCTCTCAGAGCCGTGTAAAGCTCATCATAGGTAAGGGATGCGAGCTTTGTGCAGTCCGCTCCGTCTATGCCGTATTTTTTCAGGTACTCCCTGTCTATATCCGCCCAGACGGTGTTGGAATCAAGGAGGGTGCCGTCAAGGTCGAAAACGTGTACCATGTCACTCCACGCCCTTGAAGTTCTGGCTGTACTTTACATCCCCCATAAGCTCCTTTACCATGCCTGCTCCCTGTATCACCAGATATATGCCCAGCGCCTTGCCGATAAATTCTGTGAATACATACCTTGAGTTCAGGAGCATGAAGCCGCCTCCGAGAATGAGTAGCACAGCAATGACTATGCCGAAAATGTCCTTGCCGGAACCTGCCGTAAGGCTGAGTCTGACGGAGTTTATTCCCTGGAGTATCAGCATAACGGAGATTATGATAACGATGATGCTGCCAAGGGATGTAAGTATGCCTGTATTTGCAAAGAGGAAGCCGATGCACAGCCAGATAAGAAAGTCGAGCCGCAGGATGCCGCCGCCCTTCTTTTCCACTATGCGTGTTACAAGGAGTATTGCTCCGATTATGAAGGCTATGACTGCTATTATCTTTGAAATGGTGTCCACCGCACTTCCAAGTACGAAGAAGGAGTAAACCCCCGCAGCTATCATGGCTGCTGCACCCACGCCCTTCAGGATCATATCAGTTTTTTTCATTTTCATTTTCTCCTGTCTTTCAGAATGCCTCATCAAGGCTCATGCCGTTTTCTCCCAGAGGTATCTCATGATCGAGACCGACGAACTTTCCGTCCTTCTGCCACAGCACATCCTTTACGAACTTGTACTTTTCCTCATCCCATGTAACAAAGTCGTCCTTTACAAGTCCGCCTGTATCTCCCGAATTTGCGTTGAAGCACCAGAAGGTGTGATGCAGGCGGTTTTCCTTGATGAGCTTTCGCAGAGCCTTCATCCACTTGAGATTGCTTTCGTTCATGAATCCGCCCCATTCTCCGATGAGCAGGGGAGCGGTCTTGCTGTTGTAGATGTAGAGCCAGTTGTCGTTCCAGGCATCCTTTTTCAGTGACTCATAGCTGTAATTGCCCTTGAACCACTTCTGTTCATATACCGACGGACCGTAATCATGGGGAGAATACACCAGCTTGTTTTTATGCTTGCCCAGATCCACGGGATAGTCTTTCACGCCTCTCAGGTTTGCACCCCACCAGGTGTAGTGATAATCCTCAGGGGAACGGGATGAAAAGCCGCTCTTTACGTCCTTGGGGTAGATCTCTATGCCCTCTACCATTATAAGCACATTGGGGTTCTGGGAAAGGACGGCATTTGCAGCCTTTTCCGCCTCATAGCGCCAGTTGTCCGGGTCGTAGGTGTTGTCCCACTTTGCTCTGGGGGATTCGTTTGCCTTGCCGTGAGGTTCATTTTTAAGGTCGTAGGCGATGATGGTGTCGTCGTTTTTGTAGCGCTTTGCTATCCATTTGAGCGCATTGATGTAATCCTGCTCCGTTACATCCCCCTCATACCACATATTCTTCATATGCCCCGATGCGTCGGTCTTTGCGGAGTGGATATCTATCATTATTTTCAGACCGTTTGCCCTGCACTGACCCACCACATAGTCAAATATCTCCAGACTGTTCATCTGTTCAAGGTAGGAATTGTAGGCATGGTTGTAATTTGCTTCCGGGTATTCGCCTGCTGCCCATTTGTTTATGAGCTCTGCCGAAAAAGGAACTCTCAGCAGGTTGAAGCCATGGTCTGCGATCTCCGAGAGTGAGGTGTTAAGGTCACACGCCCACAGACCGTCAAAGGTATTGGTGCCCGTGTTGTATCCGAACCAGTTGACACCCGTGAGCCATACCTCTTTGCCGTCCTTGTCCACGATCTTGCTGCCTGAGGTGTAGAGCCAGTCATCCGTGGTGGGAGGCGGAACTTCCTTTGCGGGGGTCGTGACGGGTGTGCCGCTTCCGCCGCCGTTATTGCTGTTTGCCCATGAGGGAGCATCACCGAAGGTGCAGCTCACCTTTGTGCCGTTTTTATCGGGAGAGCCCGGGTTTTTGATTATGACACCGAATTCCGCTTCCTTTCCGGGTTCTATGGAGGCGTTCCAGTCCACATTGGATGCGGTCAGGGTGCCGCCGTTCATGCTTATCTCAGCGGACCAGGACTGATCTATGGCAGCAGAGCTGCCGAAAGGAACGGTCACCTTCCACGAGGAAACATATTTCTTTCCCTTGTTCTGCACCTTGATAGTGTACTGCTTGAAATCCGCAGTACCGTCGTTCCAGCCTCCGGCTTCGGATATGACCACCTTCACATCATCCGATGATGCGGATACATCATCATCCTTCTGAACGGACTTTTCGGAGGATGAGCCCTTTTCGGATGCTTTGGAGGTGTCTTTCTTTGAAGTGGTCCCGGTGTTCAGTGCGGTGGTGGAAAGGGTGGCAGGAGCTTCTTCCTCCGTTCTTCCCGGAGATGCAGCCGTGACCAGTGAAACAGTCTCCGCATTTTCGTTTGAGAGCTCCTCTCCGCCATTTAGCTTCACATTGTGGGAAACAGTGGTCTGAGCCTCGTACAGATCATCCCCGAAGGGATCTGCCGTGGTGACAGAGGTCTCCTCCGATTCGTCCTTTTCCTGCTCCAATACCGTATTTGTGGGCTCGGAGTCGGTCTCGACCGGGACTTCTGCGCCTGAGCCGCAGGCGGAGAGCATTATCAGCGCTGCCAGTCCTGCTGCTGCCTTTTTGTATAAGTTTGTTTTCATGATCTATGCCTCTTTGTGATAAGTAGGTTTATCAGATGGGTATTATCCCCCATTATTTCTATGTTACCATAGATCGGCTGTTTTGTCAAGTTATATATGACCAACTTTTGTGTAAAAAAAGCCCCTTGTAAGACGGATACCCATATAGAAGTTTTGCCCCGAAGCACTTCAAAGTGCTTCGGGGCATTGTATTTTATACAACTGCTAAGATAAACCAGAATTTGTCCGACTGCCTCATCAAGTCAATGGACACATAGTCATTTCCCGTTTCAATATATCTTCCATCCATTGGCGAACAGCATTATCATCCGCTTCATCAACACTCTTTGTACAACTGTTATCGACCCACTTCATGTCATCGCCCCAGAACGCTGTGATCAAAGCATAGAGATACGGGAATGCCTCTTTCTGTTCCTCTGTAAATGAACGGATCTGCTGATATCCTTTCAGAAACGATGAAAAAATGATATCTTCCCGGCGAGCGTCCATCTCTTCCGGATAATCCATCAGCCGTGAAATGAACACAGCCTGCATCACAGCATCAAAGAACAGACTGTTGTCGCCGCAGCGGTTGAAATCAAAAATCCCGATCCTCCCGTCTTCTGTCCGGTACAGATTACAATCGCTTATGTCCCCCTGAACAGCATATCGCATTTCTTCTCCCAAAGGAGCTATATGCGACATTAATTCATCATGTTGCTGAACGATTCTGTTATACAGACTGCTGTCGATCAAAAGCAGCCTCTCTTTTCTTTTTTTAAATGATTCGTAGAAGAAAAGATCGTTTGGCGCAAGTGGATCAAAGAGCACCTTGCAGTCCACATGACAGTCATTTGCTTCAGCAATACTGTGCATCCTTGCGAGCAGCTTGCCGGTATCTTCAGCGGTTTGCAAATCGACTGTCCTGATCTCACCATCCTTAAAGTCCTCCACGGTCACGACGACATCGTATCCGTTTATGGAATACGCACGGGTAAAAACACCTTCAGAAGCATATGCCTTCGGGGTCTCAATGCCATTCGCAAGAAGCAGCGCAGCAAAACGGCTCTGCGCCTCAATCACGTCCTGTGGAGCATCTTCTTCGTTTTTGAAACGAATGACTAAGGAACGACCGTCTTTAAGTTCAGCCTTTACTATCAGCCTTACCTCTCTGGAATCCGGATTGTCTTCTTCGTAATGATAACGCTGTAATTCTGTAAAAGAAAAACACTCAGCATCGATATGATAATCCCTAAGGACAATATTAATGTCGTCAAGTGCAATCACAAACATAATGATGATTCTCCCCATAATTTCTTTTCAGTGGCATCCCGGCAGTCGAGTAGACCTACACCTTGCAATGTAAGCCCCTCACAGAACCGGACGTGCGGTTTTCCCGCATCCGGCTCTTCATAATAAAATTCACATCAACTAAACAGACTGAAACAGATTTTAGGATTTGGTAATTTGTAGTAT